>SKRM01000017.1 GCA_007118495.1 Bacteroidales bacterium | reverse complement strand
TGACCGGTAAGCCCTTTTGAAGTTTCAAAAACGATGAATTTATTCTACAAAACTGACCCAGCCGTGTGGATCGGGTTCATCTCCGTATTGGATGGCCTGTAGCTTTTTAAACAGCCTGGTGGATACAGGACCTGCAGCTGCAGGATCACCAAAGGTGTAGGTTTTGCCACTATCCCTGTCAACGATGGTTCCGATGGGAGAAATAATGGCTGCTGTACCGCAGGCACCTGCCTCTTCAAAAGTTTCAAGTTCTTCGACGGGAACCGGCCGGCGTTCCACTTTCAACCCCATATCTTCAGCGATCTGCATCAGGCTCATATTGGTGATGGATGGAAGAATGGAGTCAGATTTGGGTGTGATGTATGTATTGTCTTTTATGCCAAAGAAGTTGGCAGGTCCTGCCTCATCAATGTATTTTTTTTCTTTGGCCTCGAGAAATATAACCGATGCATATCCTTCAGCCTTGGCCCGTTCGGAGGCAAAAAGGCTGCCGGCATAATTGCCACCCACCTTGATATGACCCGTACCCAGTGGAGCTGCCCTGTCAACATCCCTGACAATCTGCATCTTTACCGGGTTGAAGCCTTCCTTGAAGTAAGGCCCGACAGGCCCGACAAAGACCATGAACAGGTATTCCTTTGCGGGGTTTACACCCACCTGTACACCCGTACCAATGAGCAGTGGCCTGATGTATAAGGCTGCGCCGTGTCCGTGCGGAGGGACAAAATGCTCATTGAGCCTGACAGCTTTGGAAACCATTGTATGGAACAACTCTTCAGGCACCCTGGCCATGAGGATGCCATCGGCTGAACGCTGCATTCTTTTTGCATTCTCCTCCCAGCGGAAAATCCTGATTTTTCCATCTTTCCCACGATAGGCCTTCATGCCTTCAAAGGCTTCCTGCCCGTAGTGAAGGCATGTGGCTGCCATGTGGATGTTAATATGGGGTGATGAAGATACTTCTACCCCTCCCCATTTTCCATCACGATAATAACATCTTACATTATAGTCTGTTTGAAAATATCCGAAGGGAAGTTTTCCCCAATCTATGTTTTGCATAGCAGAAAAATTTATAATTATTTAAATAAATACTGACCCCGCTAAATTATAATATTATTTGGAATCCCCATGTTTTTTAAGGGATTTATGCGAAGGGATCACTGAAGGGGCTGGCCATCATGTCTGGTGATGGCATCCATGAGCCGGAACATTTTATTTCTCATACCAGCCGGAGTATCCTGGTAGTCATTGACAATGAAAACAAAAGCTGCCAAATTGCCGTTTTGCATGGGTGTATAACCTGCAAATGCCCTTGCGTTGGTCAAATATCCACTTTTGGCACGCAATACCCCCTCTGAAGGGGTGCCACGAAAGTGCGGCCCCAGTGAACCACTGTAACCGGCCAGCGGCAGGCTATGAATCAGAACACTGAAAGCAGGATGGGCTGCAGTGACTTCGAGGACCTGCAGAAGCTGATTGGCTGTTAACCTGTTTGATGGTGACAAGCCGCTACCGTCAAATAGCGACCAGGAAGATGGGTCAATGCCGTATGCTGACCAGAAAGTATATATGGCTTCAAGCCCGGCATTGGTTGACCCTGACCCATTGGTTTCTTTACCCAGGGTTTTCAGGAGACTTTCTGCGTAAGAGTTGACGCTGGCCAGATTGGTTCTGTAAATAATGTCAAAAAGGTGGGGTGAATGGTAACTGTATATGGTTGTCCTTTCACCATCAGGGATAATCCCTGACATATTTGCAAAGCGAAGTGACATGCTGTTTCCTGACACTTCAATGCCCGATTTGTTGATAAATGCCGCGAATACGTCTGCAAAGTATTGTGCAGGCTCGGCCATGGACCCCCTTACCGGAAAATTTCTGGCTCCCAATGGTACGGTTCCGGTAAGTCTTCGCTCATTCTGGAAAGGTGATCCAAAGATATAAACCTGATCTCCTGATCCGGAGGGGCCCGTTGTTACTTCATTGATGAGCACCATGCCTGGTATTACAGGTTGGGTGCCCGCGAGCGAGGCGGAGGCACCAATTTTGTTTCCTGCATTGAAGTAAGCGGTGTATTCGTTTTCATTTACCGACAGCCCGCTGGTTCCTGCACCAAAGTAATTTCCAATATGCTCCCAAACCCATCTGCGGGGCACCATTTCATTGTCAAAAATACTTTCGTCGGCAATAACATGGCCCGCAATCTTTTTAATACCTGCATCTATGATGGCTTGTATAAAGTATTTGATGGTGCTTTCAATGGCCAGGGAGTCATCAAGCAGTGAAGAGCCAAAACTTGGATCACCACTTCCTCTGACAAACAGATTTCCGTTGAGGGTTCCGTCACGACCTATGTATCCGTCATACTCCAGGTGTGTTTCATATTGATAAGCTGCACCAAGTGTAAGTAAAGCGGTTGCGGAGGTGAGCAGCTTCTGGGTGGAGGCAGGCACAAGGGGTTTATCCGGATTATGCACCAGAACAGGTATTTGTGAGCTCACGTCATATACAACTATAGACCAGTTTGCATTGGTAACTGCCCTGTCTGAACTGAACTGCCGAAAGGCTTCGGCCAATGGTGAGCCTTGAGGCTGGGCTGCAGCACCAGACTGCATCAGTGTGAAAACCACAAATGGCAGCAGGCGAAAAATTGTTTGATACATGGCCCTTATGTTTTGTTGTATTTGCCTGACAGGACAGCTATCTTCCGAATACGGATATCCTGAAATATTTACCGGGATTTTCCCTTATATCTTCCAAAAGCATTTCAAGCTGGGCGGATGCTGCTTCAAGATTTCTGAAAAGAGATTCATCCTTCAGCAGCAGACCTGCAGAACCCTCTCCTGCATTGATCTGCTCCATAAGTGCTGCAAACTCCTGAAGTGATCTACCTGCCTGGTTGATGGTTGCTTTCAACTCTGAAACAGCCAGAGAGTCAGTTATTTCTGACATATTGACTACGATTCCGGCCAATGCCTCATTCTGACTTTCAATGTTTTTAATTACAGACAGGGTGCTTGAAAAAATTTCTGACAAACGCCCAGACTCATCCCTTAGCAGGTTTTCGGTTTGCGCAGTGGTGTTGGATAGTGATGTCAGGCTTGCGTCAAGTTGTCTGAAGCTGTTGTTTAAGAGTTCTCTGTTCTCAGAGCCAAGTATCTGGTGTGCGGCTGTAAGGACTGAGTCCATTTTAACTATCATGTTACCCGCCTTTTCCATGACAGGCATAAATTGCGTGGCAATGTCGTCTGCAATTGACTGCTTGATGACTCCTTGAAGCGTATCTCCCTGACCGATTATAGCCGGGCCCGTACCCAATTCAATCATAATCTGTTTTCCACCGACCAGATCAGGACTGCCCAAATACGCAACAGAGTTGGCCGGGATGGGAATCTGTCTCCCTATAATGGATGTGACTACGACCTTTCCCGAACCATCAGGGTGAAATGCAATCCGGTCAATTTGCCCGACCTTTAATCCATTAATGGAAACCGGGTTTGATTCAAGTAAGCCGCTTACGTTATCGTAAACGGCATAAAATGTGATCTGGCGTTGGAATATATTTTTACCCTTGAGGTAGTTCAGCCCCCAGACAAAGAGTAAAATTGTAAGTGCAAATAGGATTCCAAGTTGTATCTCCCGGCGAATTTTTGGCATCTGATTGTTTTCAATTATTGTTTTCCTGTTGATTCATTATCCTGATGGCTTCAGCGGGGCTGATCCGTTGTTCGTTGAGAAATGCAACCACAAAGGCATCTCTGAATCCGGCCGTCTGCACTTCTTGTTGGATTTTAGCTGCAGCCTCCAGGCTGCTTTCATTGCCAACAGTGTACCTGTAGAGGCCTTCATGGTAATACCATGAAACATTTTTAAGCCCCCTGAATACCGGATCACCAGGGTCTCGCTTTTCTGACGAGGACGCAATTTGAACCTTGAAAAATACCTTTCCGTTGTCGTTGTCTGCCGTGTTCATATCTTCTTTAACAAGGGTATTGTCGGCAGTGGAGGTCTGGTTTACCTGCTGACGTAGGGAGTCAGACCTGTTCGCGTTGGCGGCACGTCCATTGGCTTCGGCAACGGGTAAGCTATACCGTGCAGCCGCCAGGGCATCCTGTTCTTCCTTATACTCTCTGAATGCCCTGAAAATGGCAGATGCAATATAGGCCTGGCCTGATTCTGACATAAGGTATTCTTCTTCACGGGGATTGCTGATGAATCCTGCTTCAATCAGTACTCCCGGCATGGTAACATGATATAAGACAAGAAATCCTGCTTGCTTGACACCCCTGTCGATACGCCCGACCCTTTCCCTGAATTGTTCCTGAACCAGCGATGCCATTTTCAGGCTTTGATCAAGATAAGCATTTTGATACAGGGCAAAAATGATGTTTGCCTCGGGTGAATTGGGGTCAAATCCATCATAGGTTTCCAGGTAATCTTCTTCATAAAGGATTGATTTGTTTTCTCGCCTGGCTACTTCAAGGTTTGCCTGGCTTCGGTGCAATCCCATGACAAAGGTTTCTGTACCTCTTGCTGCCGTATTTGTCGCGCTGTTTAAGTGGATGGAGATAAAAAGGTCGGCCTGGTTTTCATTTGCAATCTGTGCCCTTTTGTTCAGGGGAACATGGACGTCGCTGTCGCGGGTGTAAATGACCTTTACATCGGGGATGTTTTCACTGATGTACCCTCCCAGCTTCAAAGCGATGGCCAGGGCAATGTCCTTTTCCATAGAGCGTCTTCCGACTGCTCCTGGTTCGCGGCCGCCGTGCCCGGGGTCGATAACCACGGTGTTTACAAAACCCCGGCGGTCGGCCATCAGTGGCTCAGGCAAAAAGGCCATCAACAGGCTTATAACAAAAATGATGGGGAAACGTTTCACTAACAATTAGCTATTTTTGATTAGTTTTGCCATTTCCGGAGGCTTGCATTTTAACTGGATACATGCATCAGGATGGTCTTCCACAAAAATAACATTAAATCAGTTTGTGCACAAATTACATACCTAAGTTTTTTCTGCTGGCAGCAGCTGTTTTGCTCCGGGTAGGATTTATTTTTGCACAACCGCCCGTCACGGTGGTCTCACAGGCAAATCAGGATGAACAGCAAACTACCCTTCAGCCCGACACCGCTGAGGTAGAAGATGGCCGTCTGCGTGGAAGCGGGATGATCCTTGAATCGAGGGTTGAATATAGCGCTGCGGATACCATTTTTCATGATCTCAGGAACCGGAGGGTCTATATATACGGACAAGGAGAGCTAACCTATGACAATACGCACCTGGTGGCTGATTATATTGTCATAGACTTTGATACCAATGAGCTGCATGCCACCGGTTTGCCCGATTCGCTTGGCGTGATACAGGGAAAGCCTGTTTTCAAGGAAGGGCTTCAGAGCTTTCAGTCAGACGAGTTAAGGTATAACTTTGAGACCAGGAGGGGGCGTACCATTGGTGTTATCACCGAAGAGGCCGATGGGTTCATCCATGGAGATATTGTAAAAATTCAACCCACCAGAGAGGTTCATGTGGCTGACGGTAAGTATACCACCTGTGATGATCCTGACCCTCATTTTCATATTGCTTTCAGAAGAGCTAAGATCATTCCTGATGACAAAATTGTATCAAGTGTGGCATACCTTGTTATACACGGTGTCCCGACGCCTTTGTTTATCCCGTTTGGGTTCTTCCCCAATAAAAGAGGGCAGGCATCAGGCGTACTGATCCCGTCATATGGTGAAAACAGAGAACGTGGGTTTTATCTTGAAAATGGGGGATTTTACTGGGGGATCAGTGAGAATATGGATTTGTCTATCAGGGGGGATATTTTCTCCAGAGGAAGCTGGGCGTTAAGGGCAGGTTCAAACTATGCCGTAAGGTACAGATTTACCGGTACAGTTAATTTGAATTATGCCATCAATATTTTTGGAGAGCGAAATCTGCCGGGCTATGAAAGAAGCAGAGACTTTCGTGTGGTCTGGAGCCACAATCAGGCTCCCCAGGCTCACCCCTCCAGAACTTTCCGTGCCAGTGTAAACGCAGGGAGCAGGCAGTCAAGCAGATTTAACCCCGTATCGCATGAGGACTATCTGTCAAATACTTTTTCTTCTAATATTTCATATTCAAGAAGCTGGGCCGGAAGATATAATTTATCTGCCAATTTTCGCCACAGCCAAAACACCAACAACCGCATGGTTACGCTGACACTGCCTGATATTGCATTCAGCGTTGGCCGGTTTCACCCCTTTCGCTCAGGTCAGACAACCGGCCCCTCGCGTTGGTATGAGGATATTAGCATGACCTATAATATGAGTGCGCGAAATGAACTCAGTATTGCTGATAGTCTGTTGTTTTCAAGTGCTGCACTGGGACGTTTCCGTCATGGGGTTAACCATAGTGTTCCAATATCATATGCCACCCGGGTTTTAAACCACTTTAACCTGAGTACAAATATCAATTACAATGAGCGTTGGTATTTTAGTACCATCAGAAAAAGCTGGGATGACGAGCTGGGAAATGTGGCCATTGACACCATACAGGGATTTGCTGCAGCCAGAGATTTCAGCTTTTCTACAGGGCTTAGCACCAGACTATATGGTATCAGGCAATTTGCTTCCGGACCTGTATCTGCTATCAGGCACGTGGTTACACCCAATATTGGTTTTTCTATGCGTCCTGATTTTGCAGACCCCTTCTGGGGTTACTTCAGAGAATTTGAGCGCCCGGAGCATGATCCGCAAAATCCTGATCAGGTCAACACAGAGACTGTTCAATACTCCATTTTCGAACAGGGATTGTTTGGTGGTCCGCAAGCCGGACGATCTGGGAACCTGTCCATTGGTATCACCAATAATCTTGAAATGAAGATAAGGAGCAGGCGTGATCCCTCGGCTGAAGACAGAAAAATAGTGCTGATTGATAACTTCTCCATTAACACTGGCTATGATTTCGCCAGAGATTCGTTAAATTTCAATGATATACGACTGAGCGGCAGAACCAGGCTGCTTGGGAATCTGGATGTGACCTATTCCAGTTCATTCACACCCTATGCCCTGAATGAGCAAGGCAGACGTATCAATCAGTTTCTCTGGAATACAGAAGATAAGTTATTGCGGCTTAACAATACCAATTGGACATTGAATTTGAACTATACATTCAGGTCAAGTGCAGAGCCCCGCATGGCTGAAGGTGCCGGAGCCGGTGAACGGGGGCCGGATGGAAGTTTTCTTCAGGTGCCCGGAGGTGAGAATGATGTATTTGGGAATGGTCATGGTCAGCAAGAGGATCAATTCAGAGAGCTAAGACCTGAAGGTGGTGTTGATTATTCTGTCCCATGGAATCTCACCTTCAGTTATTCATTCAACTACGGCTCCACATATCGTTTCCAAACTGACATGATGGACAGAAACATAGTTCAGACGCTACGTGTAAACGGAAATATTTACCTGACACCAAAATGGAGAATCGGATTTCAAACAGGTGTTGACTTTGATAACCGCCAGCTTACCTATACTTCAATTGATATATACCGTGACCTGCATTGCTGGGAAATGACATTTAACTGGATTCCCATGGGATTCAGGCAAAGCTATAACTTCACCATCCGGGTTAAATCGAGTGTCTTGCAAGATTTAAAGCTAACCAGACGTACCCACCATATGGATAGGGCATTTCAATAAAGTTCTGAATTATCCATGTACGGCTCCATGCCCAATTCTGTGAACAATGGTTGCAGTTGTTCCAAAACCTTTTTCTGCATCCGGATTCCATTGATTTTATTTCTCGCCTCTGCTTCTCTTTCTGGTTCACCCGGAATGATGACCCTGGCATGTCCGCTGGCCGGGGTAGCCCCCCGAAAAAGCCTGATCCATGTATCCATGTCTTTTTTAAATGATACAGAAGTTCTGAAGGCGTCAATACGCATGGCACCGAAAAAGTGTCCTGTTCCCTTTCCGGGCAAATTATCCTTGAGCGGAAGATAAGCTACTGAAGGAGGGACAAAGGGGCCGAAGTTGGCTCCGGATAATACTGCAGACAATATATCCACTGAGGCAGCCAGGCAGTAGCCTTTGTGGCTGCCATAGTCTCTGGTGCTCCCCAGGGGGAGGATTGCTCCCCCTTTTGTCAGGATACCCGGATCAGTTGCGGGCTGGCCTTCCTTATCCTGCAAAAAGCCTTCTGCAATTGACATACCTTTTTTATGCAATAAATCAACCTTCCCCCTTGCGATGGCAGCTGTGGCAAAGTCAGCGACCAGAGGAGGTTCTTCACCTGCAGGTACTGCAATGGCAATGGGGTTAGTGCCCAGAAGGCCTTCGGCCGAGAAGGTCGGGGCTACCAGGGGGTTGGCATTGGTCATTGAAATGCCGATCATATCATGCTCCAATGCCATCATTGAATAGTATGCTGCAATACCAAAATGGTTGCTGTTTTGAACGGCAACCCACCCGGTTCCGGCTTGCCCTGCCTTTTTTATGGCCAGTTCCATGGCTTTAACAGAAACAACGGGACCCAATCCGTTGTCACCGTCATACAGTATGGTCGATGGACTTTCATGCAATATGCGTGGGTTCGGATTGGGGTTTATCCGCCCATTCAGAATCATTCTGGCGTAGTCGGCCAACCTGAGCAAACCATGAGATGGGATATCCCTCAGTTCAGCAGCAATCAATAAGTCAGCAGTAATGTGTGCATGTTCATTGCTGATCCCGCATTTTGACAGCAGGTTGGTAATAAGCTCTCTGAGTATTTGCTGATCGGCCATCGTTTTTTTTAACCAAAATTACATGAATTATATGCACCAGCAAACAACTGATTTGGGCAACTGGCCACTTTGTGGATAACTGATTCGGATTTAATGAATGTTTTTTGGTTATTTTCAAAAAAAAATTGAATATTTGCACTTGCATTGGCAAAAGGCCGCTCCATATGGTAAGCTTAGGTTTGCAAATGATACATGATGGTCTGAAAGTCAAATGATATGGTTAATTGTTTTACCTTTGCATATTCAAACTAATAATTCAAGACAGAATTTATGAAAACAGCTATTCAAATTGCTTTGGCCATTGTAATCGTTGTACTGGTATACTTCATATACGAAAGTGTAATGGAGCCTGTGCGATTCCGCCAGGAAGTTCAATACAGAGAAGCCCGCATCATTGACCGGCTAAAAGACATCAGGGAGGTTCAACGTTCGCACAGGTCACGCTACCAGCATTTTACTTCAGATTTTGACACCCTCGTGCATTTCTTCAGAACAGATTCACTTCCTGTAATCAGGGCCATCGGATCAGTACCGGATACCCTGACAGAATCAGAAGCTGTTCGTTTAGGTATTGTACAACGTGATACGATCTGGATCGCAGTCAAAGACAGTTTGCTCAGGCAGATACGTTATCCCATTGATTCACTGCCCTACGTCCCATTTGGACGCGGTCACCGTTTTGTAATGGAATCAAGTTTTATTGAAAGGGGTCTGGTAAAACTACCGGTGTTTGAAGCAACCGTTCAGCCTCATGTATATCTTAGTGATTTGGAAAACTGGCGGGTGTATTATACCAGAGATGAGGGTCTTAGAGTTGGCTCGCTGGTTGAAGCAGTTCTGGACGGTAACTGGGAGTAAATTTATTTCGCCATTTTATGACTGGTCCATTCAGGAACAAACTCCGGTTGGTTGACAATGACTTACTGAAGGACCTTGTGCCAAAAAAAATATTGTCCATCGGGCTCCAGCCCGATGGATTTGTTTTTTGCATACTCGATACCGATCAATTCAGGTTCATGGCTTTGGAGCATTACGTCTTTGAGCATAAGCTTTCGCAAGAAGAATTATTTCAAAGTTTACATACCCTGATCAAAGAACACCCTCTGCTGGGCATGACATTTGAGCGGGTGTGTATATCTGTTTATTCGCCCAGGCTGGTGCTCATTCCGAATGAGATTTTCCATGAAGATGAGAAAGACAAATTATTTGGGTTTTGCACCCCGGTACAGCCTGGTGAACAGTTAATCACAGACCGTTTGAATATACTCAAAGCCCATGCACTCTACATGGTTCCGGTTGTCATCCATAATCTCGCCAAGCTCTTTAAAGGCCATTGTCAGATCAGGCACGAAGGATCTGTGCTCATTGAAAATGTACTGGCTTCGCAGCGACTTGAAAACTGGCAATCGGATATTGTATTGCGCATCAAGCCTGAACACTTTGATATCATTGTTCTTAAGAAAAAGAAACTCCAGTTTTATCAATCATTTGGTATACAAACCTTTGAGGATATTCTTTATTATCTTTTTTTCGTACTAAATGAGTTTGAGCTCGATGCGGCTTCGCTGAAACTGATGCTGGTGGGAGATGCTGCAATGGATTCTGAAACCTATGCTTCACTTACACCTTATTTCAAAGAGGTTGCCATTCCCCAGCGAAATGATATGTTTCGCTACAGCCCCGTTTTGGATCAGGTTCCCTATCATTTTTATTATAACCTGTTTAACATGGTGACATGCGGATCATAGGCGGCCAGTTCAAACGGAAGATTATTCATGTGCCTGCAGGTTTACCCGTGCGACCCACAACGGATAAGGCCAGGGAGGCCCTGTTTAATATTCTTGCAAATCATTTTGATTTTGAAGGACTGAAGGTGCTTGATCTTTTTGCCGGTACAGGTGCGATTTCGGCTGAATTTGTGTCGAGAGGTGCCAGCCGTGTGGTTTCAGTTGACAGCAATCAAAGATGCATCATGTTTATGCGTCAGTTAGCCTCCCAGTTGTCAACAGATACACATGTGATCGTTAAGGCTGATGTATTTCGGTTTTTGAAAAGTGTAAAAGACGGTTTTGATATCATCTTTGCAGATCCTCCCTATGATTTGGATCGTATGCGTACCATACCCGATATGGTGTTTAATGCAGATTTGATCAGAGACGACGGATGGCTTATCCTGGAGCATCCATCAACTATCAGATTTGATGATCATCCATATTTTTTCAGGATCAGCCAATACAGTAAAGTTCATTTTAGTTTCTTCAGCCGATAACTCATTGCGTCGCGTGTTTTTGTTAACTTTACATGGCAAGTCTACTCCGTAAATTTTGACCGACATGACAAAAATTGCACTATTTCCCGGATCATTTGACCCCATTACCAAAGGGCATGAATCAATTATTCTACGAGCACTTCCGCTTTTTGACAAGATCATCGTTTCAATCGGAGTGAATGAGCAAAAGAAAAGCTTTTTCCCTCTTGAAGAGAGAAAGGCATGGATTGAGCAGGTTTTTTCTGCCTATCCAAAAGTGGAGGTTGTGACGTATGAAGGACTTACTGTCGATTTGTGCAAAGAACTCGGTGCAGGTTATATTATCAGGGGATTGCGGACATCTGCCGATTTTGAGTTTGAGCGAAGTATCGGTCAGATGAATAAAAAAATGCTTCCCGGGGTAGAAACTGTATTTTTATTGACCACACCCGAATATACGGCCCTGAACTCTTACATTGTAAGAGACATCATACGGCATGGAGGAGATGCATCACCCTTTATCCCCGAGCAGGTTGATATTTCGGGCTATTTGCCGAAATAGCAACTGATGAAGTCATTATTGTTTCTGATTGCATGCTTTTTGCTTCTGCCAGTCAAACTGTCTGCTGAGATCCACCTCAGCGGTATGATTGTCAATACTCCGGGTCAAGAGGTCAGGATTTTGGTCTATGGAGATCAGCTTAGTTTCAGACCCATCGAACTTAAAACTGTTGTTACCGATCAGAATGGTTTTTTCAATGCCATTGTTCCGGTTGATGAAACAGAAGAAATTCTGGTAAGGGTAGGGCATATGCGCCTATCTTTTTATGCTGAACCCGGTCAGTCTTATCTGCTCCGGGTAGAAGCACCTGATGGGTCAGTCATGTTTGAAGGCAGAGACTACCACCCGCTCAGTTACCATTATCCCCGAAAACTACGACAGCTGTCTCCCGGACACCTGGCCGAACCAATGGATGCCGCCCAATGGAAAGACACCTGGCTTAGTGAGGATATATGGGCAGCATGGGATGAAGATCTGAACCGCTTGGTTGACTCACTGGTTCAAAAGACGGCCGTTTACCTGGAAAGATACGTTGCCGGAAGACCAAGGGCCAACCATGCAGCCAGCCTTGCGGCTTTTGACAAAGAACTTGATCTGGTTTTCGGCCATGTTGACAATGCGTTTTTTAACACCTACCGCTTATACTATCTGGGTTATCTGGCCAGGACATTGAATACTAAGAGTACCTCCAGATTAATAGAAGAATTTATTCAGGACAGACCTGTGCTGTATTCCCATCCGATGTACATGGAATTTGTGCGCAACCTGTTTGATACATATGTGTTCACAGAGATTCCCTCAGTTAGCATGGATGACCTGCTGGCAGCGGTAAACAACACTGGAAGTTATGAGGCACTGATTGGCCTGATTGAAAATGACACCCGGAGCAGGCAGGAGATGTTACACGAGTTGCTGGCAGTGCATGCACTGATAAAAATGATTGGCATCAGGGCGTTTGACAACGTGAAGGTTGCCGGCATTCTGGAGCAGGCAAGTGTAAATGCCAGCCATGATTATATCAAGACCATGGCCGGAAATCTGCTTGAACATCACCCCGGTATGCAGACTGACAGACATCTTACATCAGCCAGCTTCAGAAAGGCTAGTGGTGAGCAACTTGAATTGTCAGTATTTGACGGGCAACACCTTTATCTGGTTTTTATGGCCGGATGGTGCCCTGTTTCTATGCGCGAACTAATGCCATTGTCTCAGATTCAGCATCATTTTGGCGACAACCTGCAGGTGATCCTGGTATTGATTGATCAGGATGAGGCCACGTATGCCCACCTGATGAGACAAGAAACGCCGGCTTATAAGGTGGTTCATTTTGACTATGATTACAGACTGTTAGAATACCTCGGCATCAGAAACATTCCCCATTATACACTTATTGGGCCAGAAGGAAAAATTGAAGTCAATCCATTCATTTCTCCTTCAGCTGGCGCCATGTCAAGGCTTGAAAATATTATTAACCCATAGAACTTTACATTAATCAGGGCATTTTTATCCAAGTTGTCCGGTTGGTTTCTCTGATCAGTTCAGCTATATTGCCATAACTCTCTTTCAGCATGTTTTGCAGGAATTTTTCGCCGGCCCAGACAACTTCTGTTATGCCCTCAGACAATTGTGGGCTGACCTGGCTGTCTGCCCTGCCCAGCATGGCATACCATGTGGTCTTCTTGATGACCCACTGACCGTTTTTTAATGTATACATATGGTAGGTGTCTTTTAAGAAACCCAGCATTGTGGGAGCAGGTATTCCGCATTCTTCTACCACTTCTCTGATGGCTGCCGCCACCGGGCTTTCTCCTTTATCGATTATGCCTTTGGGGAGATCCCATTTCCCATGCCGGTTGATCAAAAGAACCCGTCCTTCCTCATCCATGACCATGCCGCCCGCTGCGAACATCTGATCAAAAAAGCTACAAAACAGCGAGAAATTTTGCTCCGGCTTATCGTCAACCAGGCACAGGCATGGTTGTCCTGACTCTATAAAACCGAGGATGTCATCGCGTTTTATCTGCCCTTGAATGTACACACAACCAGAGCAATGATGTGATTCTTTATGTAAAAACTTAATGACTTGATCGTTGTGAAATACTTTGACCACATTGTTCATGTATTTGTTGATTTAAGGTTTTTTTAAGACGGGGCGCGATATTTTTCTTAGTTTTGTGCCTGATTTTACTTTGCATAGAATGAGCAATGATAATATGAACAACCATCAAAAATTATCCAGGGATATCGCAGGCTTCCTTTTGCAAATTAATGCAATAAAACTGAATGTTGAATATCCTTTTACCTGGGCTTCGGGCTTACGTTCACCCATTTATTGTGATAACCGGCGCACCTTATCATATCCCAAAATAAGAAATTCCATAGCATCAGGGCTCGCAAATCTTGTAAGTGAACACCATCCTGAAACTGAACTCATAGCCGGAGTGGCAACAGGAGCCATTGCCCATGGGGTATTGACTGCGTCAAACCTTAACCTTCCCTTTGTGTATGTCCGAAGCAATGCAAAAGGACACGGGCTGGGGAACCAGGTTGAAGGTTGTTTTGAAAAAAACCAAAAAGTGGTTGTTATCGAAGACCTCGTATCGACCGGCAAAAGTAGTATGGCAGCCATTGAGGCCTTGAAAGAAGCCGGACTCAATGTACTGGGTATGGTCTCCATATTTTCTTACAACCTTGATGTTGCAGTAGAGAAATTTCGTGATGGAAACTGCCGGTTCGATTCGCTTAGTGATTATGAAACCCTTATTTCAATGGCACTGGACCAAGGGCTTATTTCACTGGAACAACTAAAGGAATTACAAACATGGAGAGATGATCCGGCTGCCTGGTCTGCTTCTCACTGAAATTATTCGCATGGCAAAATTTGAATCATCCGATCTGCATATACATACCGATTGTGACACCCTTTATGGCTTTCTGAGTGATTTCAGAAACTTTGAAGAACTTCTGCCTGAACAGGTTGCAAACTGGAAGTCAGACGAGTTTACATGCTCTTTCACGATACCGGGTTTTGCCGACCTGTCTATGCGTATCAACAGTAAGACGCCGTGCAGAAGCATTCATATTGTATCAGACGGTAAGAATCCGGCCGACTTTACCCTGGATTATTTTTTTATTCCATCTGGTGATGATTGCCAACTATCCATCGTTTTTGATGTGAAACTGAACCCCTTCTTGAAAACGATTGCGTCTAAACCCTTGCAAAATTTTGTAAATATGCTTGGGGAAAAGCTTCAGGAGCGGTACCCCTGATTCAAAACATGAAGGTGATTTCCTTCATGCCGAATGATGCTATCCGCCCTTGTCGATCGCTCAGGATCAGTTTTCCGTGTTCATCAACACCAGTTATTTTGCCCACTAAAGCTTTGCCTGACACCTCGAATTTCATAACCTCATTAAAGCCAAGAAGCTTATCCAGATAAAGTGCATCAATCTCTCTGTTTTGCCCCCGGCGGATCATTTCATACAGGGTGCGGATTTTTTCAGTAAGTACCGGTATACAGGCGGCTGGATTATAATGTAGACCACTTATTTTTTTCAGTGAAGTGGGATTGGGAATTTCTTCAGGAAAAGTCAGCTGATTGAGGTTGATCCCAATACCGGCTACACATATTTCAAAGGTATTACCTAGAATACGGTTTTCAATAAGGGTTCCTGCAATCTTTTCGTATCGGGCATAGATGTCATTGGGCCATTTTATGGAAAAGTCACCCTCTCTGAAAAAAAATTGAAGTGTTTCACAAATACCGATGGCGATGGCCTTGTTAAGGGTAAATTGATTTGAAGGTGGCAGAAAAACAGGTCTTAGCAGGATGGAGCATAAAAGGTTTTGGTCTTTATCGCTGATCCAGCTTGTGCCAGCCTGACCTCGTCCGGCTTGCTGATAGCCTGCCACCAGGGTGGTCCACTCTTCCAACTCTGGCGACTCATCTAGCATTCTGCCCAGAGCAAGGTTGGTTGAGTCAGTTTTTTCAAGATATATATGCTTTTGCATGAAAGAAGTTTGATTCACTCAACTATTTGGCCATCGTTGCGAGCTTAGCCTGGAGGATATTTATACCCTTAAACTTTATATGGGTAAAAAACGTTATTTTTGTAGCAAAAGTATAATGCATAGCGAATGGGTAAAAAAACAAAGGAAAAAGATATATCGGTTGAGTTGGTCAACGCCGTCATACAAGGTATCATTGAAAAGAAAGGAAAAGAAATAGTCAGCCTGCATCTGGGAAAAATTAATTCGTCCGTATGTGATTTCTTTGTGGTCTGTCATGGTACATCGCGTACCCATGCGGAGGCTATTGCCCATTCGGTTGAAGAAGAAGTCAGGAAGCTCACAGGCCAAAAACCTGCCCGTCGCGAGGGTTTTTCGAATGCAGAATGGATGTTGCTTGATTATATGGACGTTGTGGTACATGTTTTTCAGGAACCCGTAAGACGTTTTTTCCAAATAGAAGACTTATGGGCAGATGCTCCGGTAACAAAAATCAAGGATGAATGAAAAGGCATTGATGCATAGCCACTTTTTTCGTACATGTAAGAATTGTAAAAATTTAGAAAAGGATATATAATTGATGAAAAACGAAGAAGTACCCGGTAAAAAAGGACAACAGCAAACTCCGGGTAAGAATCCCGCACCTGGCGGAAAGGGAGGAAAAACCCAGGGCAAAAAGCCCGGGTTTAATTTTTATTGGATTTATGCCATACTGGCAATTATGTTTATCGGACTTCAGTTTTTTAACTGGGGCGACTCGGCTGTTGAAATCTCACAGATGCGTTTTGAAAATGAGATGCTGGCCTGGAGCGAGCAAGATGGCAGCGATATAGAAAAGGTCAAGATAGTAAATCAGGAAAGCGTTGAGGTTTTTATTAAAGAAGACCGGCTTTCAAAAAGCAAATATGAGGATGTGGAGCCCCGAAGAGGCATTGGAGAAGCCACCGGCCCCCATTATGTGTTCAGGATAGCCTCAGCTGAAAACTTTGAAAACCTCATCCGTGAGGTACAAAAAGACTGGCCTGTATCTGATCGTTTTCCGGTATATCCTGAGACACGCAAGAGCTGGGGTACAGATATACTAAGCTGGTTGCTTCCCATTGGCTTGTTGATAGCCTTTTGGATATTTATTATGCGGAGAATGGCTGGGGGAGGTGGTCCCGGAGGGCAGATGTTTAATATCGGCAAGTCAAAAGCCACCCTGTTTGATAAAGACACCCATGTTAGCATTGATTTTAAGGATGTTGCAGGTCTGGAGGAAGCCAAGGTTGAGCTGTTGGAAATTGTCGACTTTTTGAAAAATCCCAAAAAATACACCGAACTGGGCGGCAAAATACCCAAGGGTGCGTTGCTGGTGGGCCCTCCCGGAACAGGTAAGACATTGCTTGCCAAAGCAGTTGCAGGTCAGGCCCAGGTACCATTTTTCTCCCTAAGCGGATCTGACTTTGTTGAGATGTTTGTCGGTGTGGGAGCTTCCAGGGTCAGAGACCTGTTCAAACAGGCCAAAGAAAAGGCGCCATGCATTATTTTTATAGATGAAATTGATGCCATTGGACGGGCCAGGGGAAAAAACCCGGTAACCGGGTCGAATGATGAGCGTGAAAACACCCTGAACCAGTTGCTCACCGAAATGGATGGATTCGGGACCAATGTGGGCGTTATCATCCTGGCGGCCACCAACAGGGCGGATATACTTGACAGGGCACTCATGCGGGCTGGACGATTTGACAGGCAGATACATGTTGAAATGCCCGACTTGCCCGAGCGAAAGGCTATTTTCAGGGTCCACATGAAGCCTTTAAAACTTGAAGAGGGGCTGGATGCTGATTTCCTCGCCAAACAAACACCTGGTTTTTCTGGTGCTGATATAGCCAATGTTTGTAATGAGGCAGCACTGATAGCCGCAAGACGTAACAAAAAAGCAGTCGAAAAGCAGGATTTTCTGGATGCTGTTGATCGAATTATTGGTGGTCTTGAGAAAAGGAACAAGATTATTTCACCCAGCGAAAAAAAGGTCATTGCATATCATGAATCAGGTCATGCCGCCGTAAGTTGGTTGCTTGAGCATGCGCATCCCCTGGTAAAGGTAACCATTGTACCCAGGGGCAAGGCGCTTGGAGCGGCATGGTATCTTCCTGAAGAGAGGCAGATCACTACTTTTGAACAAATGCTCGATGAGGTAACCAGCATATTGGGAGGTCGGGCAGCTGAAGAGATTATTTTTAATAAAATTTCAACAGGTGCACTTAACGACCTTGAAAAAGTTACCAAGCAGGCTTTTGCCATGGTGGCATATTTCGGACTAAACAAAAAGGTAGGCAATATAAGCTATTACGACTCCAGCGGACAGAGCGAGTATAGCTTTACAAAGCCGTACTCTGAGAAAACGGCACAAACCATTGACGATGAGGTGTCTAAACTGGTTGAATTGGCTTATGAAAGGGCTAAAAACATATTAAAGGAGCATAAGGAAAAGTTGATTCAACTTGGTGACCTGTTGTTGGAGAAAGAAGTCATATTCGGAGAAGACCTGGAAAGAGTCTTTGGGAAGCGTCCCTTTCCTGATAAAGAAAGAATTGCCGAACAGGATTTGGAAGCCGGATCGTCTGTGTCCAGCCATGGTTCTGGATCACCTGCGTGACAGAATTGCAATTAACCAATCCTATGAAAGAAAGCACCTCAAAAGAAAAAGTTCTTAAAAAGGTCAGGGACGCCCTGGTTAACGCCACCCCCATTCCCTTTGAAGGCTTGGACGTTGAAACCAATGTGTATGCCGACAACCTGCAAGTGTCAGCTGAAGAGACTTTTGCCAGGGCTTTTCTTGATGTCGGCGGAAAATTCATATATTGTTCAAATGTGGGAGATTTGGCCGAAAAACTAAGTGCAGTAATTCAGTCAAAATCTATTGGTAAAGTCTTTTGCGGGGAGTCTTATCTGGCTGCGCTCTTAAAGGAAATTGGTGCTGAATTTACCACTGAGTTGTCAGAGCTTCATGATTGTGCTGTTTCTGTAAGTGGTTGTGAGGTGCTTATTGCCAGGCATGGGACTATTGTTCAAAGCAGCCGGCAAGGCGGTGGACGAAAGGCTATTGTTGTTCCACCTGTACAGATTGTAATAGCCACAACACGGCAAATGGTCAACGGCCTGTCAGATGCTTTTGGGTCTCTTCATTCAAAATATGGTGATGATATGCCTTCTTTGGTTACTTTTGTAACCGGTCCAAGCCGTACTGCAGATATTGAGAAGACCCTTGTTCTTGGTGCACACGGGCCCGAAGTGATATATCTGTTTTTGCTTGAAATAGGGGAGCAGTCTCTCTGATTGATACACCATGGGTAATAACTGGCAGAAAATATACAGTTCAGAATTTGAACATAAAGTTGAAATTATCAGGGCAGTGTTAAAAGATGCAGGTATTGACAGTGTAGTAGTAAATAAAAAAGATTCGGCTTATCTGTTCGGTGAACTTGAGCTGTATGTACACCCCGATGATGTGCTGAAATCAATGCAGATCATCAATAAGGAATCGTTGTGAGTAATCTGGTTCAGAGGACAATTACTGGCATTGCCCTGGTGGTTTTGGTTATAGCTGCAGTAGTAACCGGGCGGTACTATTTTACATTTCTGTTTCTCGTTTTTACCGTTGTTGGTCTCTGGGAGTTTTATTCACTTGTTGAGAAGGCAGGCGTTTTCCCAAATAAAATAGCTGGCGTTATCGCCGGAACCGTTTTGTTTGTTACCAACTCGTTAATTGCCATGAGGCTGGTTGAATTTCAGCTGCTGCTCATAAACTTTTTGTTTGTTTTTATCATTTTCTTGCTAGAGCTTTACAGAAATAATCAAAATCCATTCACCAATATTGCATTTACTTTTTTTGGGCTGCTATATGTAGCGGTACCCTTCTCATTGCTAAATTATTTTCCAAATCCTGCTTTTTTGCCAGGCGTATACCATGCAAGTTTGCTGTTGGGCTTCTTTTTTATGGTTTGGATTAATGAAACAGGGGCTTATCTGGTTGGTACCGCCATCGGCCGGCATAAGCTTTTTGAAAGGGTTTCACCCAAAAAAACCTGGGAGGGAGTAATCGGCGGAGGGGTGCTGACCTTTTTAAGTGCATTATTTATTTCTGTATTTTATAAACAGGTGTCGCTGGCAGATTGGCTTGTAGTAGCCTTGATTATCATTGTACTTGGTACCTATGGAGATTTATTCGAATCAATGTTTAAACGCAGCATAAATGCAAAAGACAGTGGCACCCTCTTACCCGGTCATGGCGGTGTCCTTGACCGATTTGACGGGGTATTTATGGCTGCCCCATTTGTGTTTGTATATTTGCTCATGGTTTATTGAACATGGCCTGCAAATCAGAAACTATTGTTATGGGTTTAATTTAACGACATGAAGCTACATAAAGAGGGTCATAGAATCGTCTTACTGTTTACAGTAGTTTTCATCTTGCTAAAGGTAGGTGTTCATTTGTGGGTTGCAGGTGAAGGGTGGATGCATTACATTCTTTATCTTCTGCTTTTTTTGTTTTGGATTGGGGTGTTGTATTTTTTCAGATCACCGAACCGCAGTATCAGCCAGAGTGAATTGGGCGTGGTGAGCCCGGCTGATGGAACGGTTGTGGTGGTTGAGCAAACCATAGAAAATGAATTTTTCAGGCAGACCATGAAACAGGTCTCAATTTTTATGTCTCCGCTCAATGTGCATGTTAACAGGTCTCCATCAGACGCCAGAGTAGTTAACTTCCGGTATCACCCTGGAAAATTTCTGGTTGCCTGGCATCCGAAGTCAAGTATATACAATGAAAGAACCAGCATAGTTTTTGAAACACCGGCAGGGTTTACCTATATGGTAAGACAAATTGCGGGGGCTGTGGCCAGAAGAATTGTATGCTATTGCAAGGAAATAGGGCAGGAGGTGAGCCAGGGTGAAGAAATTGGTTTTATCAAGTTTGGCTCAAGGGTAGATGTATTTTTACCTGTTGATGCAGCTATCCTTGTAAAACCCGGTGACAAGGTGAAAGGTGGAATCACAAATCTGGCCAGTTTTCCCGCCTCAGGTCAGGATAAACAACAACTCCCTTAAATCTCTAATGGTATGCGTAGGAGTGGTTGCAGAAGTTTCTCCAAATTTAGCCAACCAAACCTGATCCATCCCGAATTGCTGTGCCCCAAAGATGTCTGACACCGGATCATCTCCAATCATAAGGCTTTCAGCGGTTGTGGCTCCTGCTTTTTCGAGCGCATATTGAAATATCCGCTTGTCAGGTTTTTGCACACCTGCCGCCTCAGAGGTAATGACGGTGTCAAAATAGTCATTCAGGCCACATCGATCCATTTTTTGGTACTGGATCTCTTCGAATCCGTTGGTGATGATGTGGAGACCATATTTATTCTTTAATACCCTGAGAGTTTCATGTGTTCCTTTCACCAATCTGGTTTGCTGTGGGCTCAGACTTAGGTATTTTGCAGAAAAAGACCTGGTAATATCTTTATTGATACCCATTTTGTGAAAGGTATTGGCAAATCTGAGGTAGTTTAGTTCGGCCTTCGTGATTTTTTTCAATTTGTATTCTTCCCACAGTTGCAGGTTTATGGGGCGGTATGTTGTAAAAAAATAGTCAAAGTCACGGCCGCTTAAAGACCATAGTCTGTATTCACGGTAAAGGTGGTATAAGGCGTTTCTATTATTGGCATCAAAATCATAAAGGGTTCTGTCCAGGTCGAAAAAAAGGTGTCTGTATGTATTCATCCCGCAAAATTATCCATATTCCCGATCACTTCCAATGAATTTTTCCGTCTTCATCAATAATCACCTGCTCACTGTCTGCAAGGTATCTGACCACGTTTGCTATCTTTTCGCCAGGAATGGTTGAATCCGCTTCATCCAGAATGAGTTCAAGCGAATAATTTTTTTCTATATAGGTTTTTAGCAGTTGGAAAATCTGATCAAACTCATAAGCCGACACGCCGGCTTTATTTCTTTCAAGGCAAATATCGCATTGACCACAGCGCTGACCTTTTGTTTCGCCAAAATAAGAAAGCAAATACAGGCTGCGACAACCATGACGCCCTCTGACATAATTGGTCATCGCCTGCATTCTTTTTCGTGCAAACTTTTCCCTTTCCCGATACACCTCTTTTGAAACCGACATGGATGATGCCGGCATGCGTTCTTCAATGAATGTGATCATCGGATTTTTGTTCTGTCTCTGGTAATGCAGCACTTGCATATTATGCATTTCTTGCAGTAATTTAATGGCCGATTCTTCAGATATACCCGCCCTGGCTGCAATATCCTTTTCATTGATCTTTCCAAACTCACTGAATAAACCAGTATATGACCTGAGCAGGAGCTTCACAAATGCATTGTATTTCGGATTGGCTACCTGAAATCGGTAGAGACTTTCATTATCAAGTGTAAACATAAGGCGTGAGGGATTGGATAATGCTTCAGATGTGGCAATATACCCCTCACGTTCAAGAAACCCAAGTGTATTGAAAACTACAAAAGGGTCGAAAGCATAGTGGCGTGAAAAACCCAGCAAATCAAATGAAAAGCTTTGGTCTTTTCCGCTTCCCATGGCAAGTTGAAAATAATTCCCGAGGCTGTTGTATATTTTTTTTATGGTTTCTAAAGGAGGGAATGAACGCTTATGGAATTGTTCGAGTTCTGCCAGATCAGATTCCTGGTACAATAATACGGCATATGCTTTGTATCCGTCGCGCCCGGCACGTCCTGCTTCCTGAAAATAGGCCTCCGGACTGTCAGGGAGATCGATATGGACTACAAAGCGCACATTGGGTTTGTCTATGCCCATGCCAAATGCATTGGTAGAAACAATTACCCTGGTTCTTTCTTTCATCCAGGCATTTTGCTTTGCATCACGCTCAAGCCCCGTGAGCCCTGCATGAAAGAACTCAGCGTCTATGTTATTCATTTTAAGCCAATCAGCAATTTCCCGGGTTTTTCTACGATTTCTGACATAAACAATACCTGTTCCCTTCACATTGTTGCAGATCTTAAGCAATCGCTGCAGCTTGTCTTCTTCTTTGAAAACTATATAGGCCAGGTTTTTTCTTTCAAAACTTTTCTGAAAAACGTTTGGTTCGGAAAATTGCAAATTTTCCATGATGTCATTGACAACCTGGGGTGTGGCAGTTGCAGTCAGGGCGAGAACCGGAGTTTTTGGGATAATATCCCTGATTTCAGAAATACGCAGGTAAGGGGGCCTGAAGTCATATCCCCATTGTGATATACAATGGGCTTCATCAACTGCAAGGAGACTCACATTCATTTTCGGCAACCGGCTGCGAATTAGCTCAGCGGTTAATCTTTCGGGGCTCAAATACAGAAACTTCACATCGCCATAAACGCAGTTATCAACTGCATTGTCTATTTCGACCCGGCTCATTCCGTGGTAGATTCCAACAGCTTTGATCCCCTTGTCTCTCAATGCCTGTACCTGATCTTTCATCAGGGCTATGAGGGGAGAAACAACAACACAAATACCTTCGCTGGCCATTGCGGGAATCTGATAGCACAATGACTTGCCACCCCCTGTGGGTAAAAGTGCAAGGGTATCCCTGCCCGCCAGCACAGAACGAATGATGTCTTCCTGAAGCGGTCTGAAGGATGAAAAACCCCAGTATTTTGTGAGAATGGCCTGAAGGTTCAATAGAATATCAATTGGTTCACCATAAACCAAATTTAAAGGATTTTTTGTTTATGCAAGCCTAATAAACAAATGGGTGGTCATATATTCGGTATGTAAGCCGTGCATTACGGCTGGTGGCAATCATCTTTGTCTGGCTGGCTGCTTTTGAGGCATGCAGCGCAATCACCTGAAAAATGCTCGCAGGTTGACTGTCCGGGCTCAGGCTTTTTAAAATACCTGATAATGCGTACCACTGCAAAAGCAAGTGCCGCGGCCAGCAAGGCTATGGTAAGTATCCATTGAATAATCATATTAAAACAACAGGTTTCCGGTTTGGTAAACAATAAAAGACACCCCCCATGCTATCAGGGTCGTATATGCGATGGTAAACAAACCCCATTTCCAGTGGCCAGATTCTTTGCTGATGGTAGCGATAACCCCAATACATGGAAAATACAGCAATACGAACAGCATGAACGACAAAGCAACAAGGGGAGTAAAAATGGGCTCTCCGGTTTTTGGCCCTGATGTGTAAGTTTGATTTTGAATTTTCTCAACCAGTCCCTGGCTGTGGGTCTGGACAGATTCATCTACCTGATAAAGCACGGCAATTGTGCTGACGACAATTTCTTTTGCAGCAACACCTGAAAGTATGCTGATGGTCATTTTCCAGTCAAAACCCAGAGGTGCCATGAGAGGGTGGAGGGTTTTGCCTATATATCCGATATAACTGTTTTCTTGTCTTTCAACCCGGCTTGCGGCTTCAAGGTTTTGAAGGGCGGCAATACGGCTGTCCATAACCTCATGCCTGGCCACACTATCCTCGGGTGAAATTTGTGCAAACTGCTCTTCAAATGCCGCTTCGATACTGGCAGCCTGCTGCTCTGTCTGCAGGGTATATGAGCCCCCGTTTGGGAAGTACCCCAGTGCCCATATAATAATAGATGCAATGAGAATGATCCCACTGATCTTTCTCAGGTAATGGACGGCTTTGCCCCACATATGTCTGGTGGTGGTGCGCAGAGTAGGTGTTCGGTAAGGGGGGAGCTCCATGACAAAAGGCGCTTCTTCGGTACGGAACAGAATTCTTTTGAGCAGTAGGGCCATCGCAATGGCTACCAGAATCCCGACAGCATATATGATAAACAGCATGGTGCCCTGGTATTCGGCAAAAAAAGCTGAAATAAACAAGACGTAAATGGGCAATCTGGCACTGCAAGAGATGAATGGATTGATCAGCATGGTAAGCATCCTGTCATTACGGCTGGATAAAGTCCGGGTGGCCATGATGGCAGGAACATTGCAGCCAAAACCCATAAGCAGTGGAATAAAAGACTTGCCATGGAGACCAATTTTGTGCATGGCTTTGTCCATGATAAAAACTGCCCTTGACATATAGCCAGTATCTTCCATCAGGCTGATGAAGAAAAACAATATCATGATGTTGGGCAGGAATACCAGAACACCACCTACTCCGCTTATAATCCCATTGATAAGCAGATCTTTTAATGGGCCGGGTTGCATGTGGGTGTCAAGTGATGCTGAAAGGCTTTCTACACCCGACTCCAGCCAGTCCATTGGGTAACTTCCCAGGAAAAAGGTGGCTGAAAACATTACCCACATGAAAAACAAGAAAACCGGAATGCCCAACAATTTGTGGGTCAAAAGCGTGTCTACGGCTTTAGTGGTTTTTCGCTTGTCTGTGATGCCTGGCTTGAGGGTTTCTTTGAGTGCCCCTGAAATAAATCCGTATTTCAGGTCAGTTATCAGCGACTCAGGAGGCTCTCCAAACTCTTTTTCCAGCTTTTCAATTTCATCATTGACGGTTTGAAGAATCCGGACATTGTTGTGACATGCCTGTTGAATCTGCCTGATGGCCTCTTTATCATGTTCCAGCAATTTGATTGAAAGGAATCTGGATGAGACAAGGTCAGTAAGGTGCTCATTGCCCTCAGCTTTAATATGATGCTGGATGTTTTTCAGTGATCGTTCAACAGAGTCACCGTAATTTATATGGATGTGACGAAGGGTTTCATCTCTGTCTTCAAAAACCTCTATCACTTTGTCAAATACTTCTCTGATACCTTTGCCCTTTGAACTTATTGTTGGTACAACCGGTATGCCGATCATGCGCCCAAGGTTTTCGTAATCGAGCACATCACCACGATTTTGCATTTCATCGTACATGTTCAGTACCATGACAACCTTGATGTCCATATCAATGAGCTGGGTGGTCAGGTAAAGGTTGCGTTCGAGGTTTGAGGCATCAACGATATTGACTACAACATCAGGTAATTTGTCGGTGATAAACTCCCTGACAAAGATCTCTTCAGGAGTATAGGCCGAAATGGAGTAGGTTCCGGGAAGGTCGGTGATATTGAAACGATAGCCATTCTGCAGATAATATGCTTCTTTTGAGTCAACGGTAACACCACTGTAATTCCCTACCCGTTCCCTTGAACCTGAAGCATAATTGAAAAATGTTGTTTTACCACTGTTCGGATTGCCTACCAGCCCAACATTAACAATACTGCCAGGTTTGCGGAAGGTGGTTGTTTTTTCACTATAGAGCACACCTCCAAAATCCTGGTCTTTTGATGGCCTGAAATCTTTTTCGGGTATAACTTCAATGAGCCTTGATTCACTTTGCCTGAGAGACACATTGTATCCCATGATGCTGTACTCAATGGGGTCACGTAATGGAGCCTTTTTTATGACCTCGACTGATTTGCCGACAACAAAGCCCATTTCAATGATCCTTTTTCTGAACGCACCGCGACCCTTTACCTTGGTAATAATTCCCTTTTCACCATTCCGGAGGTCTAGCAAAGTCATAAGCTAGTATATGTTATGTAGTTTTTATTCAGATTGAATTAAGACAGTGCAAAGGTATATATTTTTTCGTCTTTGGCCCGGGTATTTGGGGTATCGCCGGCTAAAAAATCACTGGTTTTATGTATACCCGAAAATTTGTATTATTTTTAGTTTTTACTTCTTGAAAAGCCATGACATTCACCCCTGATTACGTTAAAAACGATCCATACCTGTTGCCTCACGCTCCTACCATAACTGGTCGTTTAAAAAAAGCATATGTAAAGGAGAAAAATCTGTTGGGGCAAAGTCGAAAACTGTCAGATTTTGCCATTGGGCACCATTATTTCGGATTACACCGGGATGGTAATTCATGGGTTATGAGAGAGTGGGCACCCAATGCAACAGCTGTTTTCGTTATAGGAGAATTTTCTGCCTGGGTTCCTTCAGTCGATTTTTCAATGACAAGGCTTGAGGGTGGTAAATGGGAGATCAATATCCCCGAAGGATTGCTTTCGCACGGAGATTTATATAAGTTGCACATTTGTTGGAATGGTGGCTCAGGCGACCGTATTCCGG
Source organism: Bacteroidales bacterium (assembly GCA_007118495.1). Taxonomy (GTDB): domain Bacteria; phylum Bacteroidota; class Bacteroidia; order Bacteroidales; family UBA7960; genus PUPG01. The sequence goes on along the minus strand of SKRM01000017.1, from coordinate 93,111 downwards.
CCTGGGCGAAAAGGGTGGTTCAGGATCCTGTAACCCATATTTTCAATGCCCAGGTCTGGGACCCGCCCAATCCATACGTCTGGAAAAACACACAGATGGTGGTTCAGCCTGATTGCCCCTGTATATATGAGGCCCATGTGGGCATGGCTACTGAAGAATACAAGGTAGGCAGTTGGGAAGAATTCAGAATGCACCAGTTGCCCCGTATTGCAAATGCCGGATACAATGTTATCCAGCTTATGGCTGTTCAGGAACATCCATATTACGGGTCTTTTGGTTACCATGTGAGTAGTTTCTTTGCCCCTTCAGGCAGGTTTGGAACTCCTGAAGAGTTAAAAGCCCTTGTCGATGATGCCCATAAACTGGGAATGCATGTGGTTATGGATATCGTTCATTCGCACGCAGTAAAAAATGAGGTGGAGGGTATCAGCAGATATGATGGAACCTATTATCAGTTTTTCCATGACGGGCCAAGGGGAGACCATCCTGCATGGGATTCAAGGTGTTTTGATTACAGCAAAGATGAGGTGCTGCACTTTCTTTTGTCAAACTGCCGCTACTGGCTTGAAGAATTTCGATTTGACGGTTTTCGTTTTGATGGTGTCACCAGTATGCTGTATCTTGATCATGGGCTGGGTACGGATTTTGTATCGTATAATCAATATTATAACCTGAATCAGGATGAGGATGCCATTGTCTATCTGTATCTTGCCAATAAACTCATTCATGAGTTCAGTCCTGGAGCAATTAGCATTGCTGAAGAAATGAGCGGTATGCCTGGTTTGGCTGTACCTGTCAAGCTGGGCGGCATAGGCTTTGACTACAGGTTGGCCATGGGCGTCCCCGATTTCTGGATTCGTAACATCAAAGAAAAGAAATTGGAGTTTTGGCATGTGGGAGAGTTGTTTCATCAGCTTACCTCAAAAAGAGCTGAAGAAAAGACCATTCATTATGCCGAATCACATGATCAGGCCATGGTGGGAGACAAAACCATCATATTTTGGCTCATGGACAAGGATATGTATTTCGATATGCATACACATAGTCGTAATATTGTGGTTGACAATGGAATGGCCCTCCATAAAATAATCAGGTTAATTACATTTTCTACAGCCGGAAATGGATACCTGAATTTTATGGGCAATGAGTTCGGACACCCTGAATGGATCGACTTTCCGAGAGAAGCCAATAACTGGTCGTACCACTATGCGAGACGCCAATGGAGTCTTGTTGATAACCCCGACCTGAAATACCACCTGTTGGCCAAATTTGACAAAAACATGATCTCATTGTGTCCGGAGGCAGGTATTTTTCGCCATACTGAAGTGAAACTATTGCATGAGCACGTAGCTGACCAGGTGCTCGCTTTTGCCCGCGGCAACCTGGTATTTATATTCAACTTCAGTCATTTCAGGTCATATGAAGGATATGCTATCAACCATTTGGCCCGGGGAAAATACTCTGTTGTGCTCAACACAGATGCAAAACTTTACGGAGGCATGGGGCGGCTCGATGAATCCATGCAATATAACACAATTGAAATTGATGACAACGGAAAGTCATGCCTTCAAATTTATATACCATCTCTGTCAGGCATTGTTCTCAAAAAGCAAGGCAATTGAAGATCAGTGATAGATGAGCAGTACAGGCAATTACATTAAATGCGTAAAATATGAAGACAATTACCTTAAACCGAAAAATCAAAGCCACCCCCGAAGAGGTATACCGGGCGCTTACCAACCCATTTACCATTGAATTATGGACAGGTGAACCCGCAGAGATGAGTGAAGAACCCGGATCGGCATTCTCCATGCTTGATGGTTATATAGTTGGACAGAATATTGCCTTTGAACCTGCGAAATCAATTCGGCAGTTGTGGTTCTTTGGCGAAGATTTTAGCTCAGAGGTACTTATAGAACTTTTTCCTGATAAATCAAATACACAGATAAGGGTTCATCATCAGGGCATTCCGGATGAAGCATACGAAAATATGCTTGAAGGGTGGAAAGAATTTTACCTGGGTTCGCTGAAAAACTTTTTTGAGAAGTGAAAACTGATCAGACGTTGAAGCGGACATGAAATATATCTCCGTCCTGAACCGTATACGTTTTTCCTTCTATCCTGAATTTACCCGCTTGCTTGCATGCATGCTCCGAACCCAGTGCAATAAAATCTTCAACACGCATAACTTCGGCTCTGATAAAGCCTCTTTCCATGTCTGAATGAATTACGCTTGCTGCCCGGGGCGCCAGGGTACCTTCTCTGATGGTCCATGCTCTCACTTCTTTGGGGCCTTCGGTAAAAAATGTCTGAAGTCGTAATGTTTTGTATGCTGCCCTTATAAGTTTATCCACAGCCGGCTCTTCAAGGCCAAGGTCTTGAAGAAATGCCATACGGTCATCTTCAGATTCAAGGGTGGCAATTTCTGATTCGGCAAGGGCAGCGACTATCAGCATTTCACAGGTTTCACCCTCTACAGACTTTTTGACCGCGTCGCTGTAGTGATTTCCCTCTCTGGCAGCGGCTTCATCGACATTGCACACATAAATAACAGGCTTGATAGTCAACAGGAAACAATCGTCTATGAGTGTGCGGTCAGCTTCTTGAAATGGGAAAGTCCTTGCCGGCAGCCCATCTTCGAAATGGTCCATGAGTGCTTTCAATACTTCCATAGATTTTTTTGCATCCTTATCGCCCACAGCAGCCAGTTTTGACAGCCGGTCAATTTTCTTTTCAAGGCTTTCCATGTCTCTGGTGACAAGCTCAAGATCAATAATTTCCTTGTCTCTTACCGGATTTACTGACCCCTCCATATGGGGTACTGTATCGTCGTCAAAACAACGCAATACATGTATGATGGCATCGGTTTGCCTGATGTCAGACAAAAACTGGTTGCCTCCCTTTATCTTGCTTGCCCCTTTCATCAGGCCGGGGATGTCGATGATGTTCACTGTGGTTGGAACTACTTTTTGGGGATTTACCACCTTTGCCAGGGCTTCAAGTCTTGGATCAGGAACATCGAATTGCCCCAGGTTAATCCGACCCGGCATTTGTCCGGATACGCCTTTACCACGTGAAAGGGAATTAAACAGGGTCGTTTTACCTGATCCGGCTATGCCGACGATACCACATTGTAATGCCATAAGTATATTTTTTTCAGCTCGCGAAGTTACAAAAAACCTTCATGCAGATTTCATGTCGGGGCGAATTAGGTTTCAGGGTTTGGCCATATTGACATTATTGCGTATTTTAAAGTTCTGTTTTAAAAATGACAGTATGGTAAAAGAAGTATTAACCGGAAAGCTGCCCATTAAAATGTGGCTGGATGATGTTGAGGATGGAGCCATGGAACAAGCAGTCAATCTGGCTAATTTTCCTTATGCTTTTCGCCATATCGCCCTGATGCCCGATTGTCATCAGGGATTTGGTATGCCCATAGGAGGTATTATGGCAACCAGAGAGGTGATTGTTCCCAATGCGGTAGGTGTGGATATTGGATGTGGGATGTGTGCTGTTCAAACTGATGTTAGGGAAATATCTACTGTGCATCTGCGAAAAATTCTTGAGGTTATCAGATCAAGAATACCCCTGGGCCATAACCACCACAAGAAAAGTCAAAACAGATCGCTCATGCCTGAAGTCAGTGATGATTTACCCATGACGGTGGTTAGGCGTGAATACGAGAGTGCTACCAGGCAGTTGGGAACCCTTGGGGGAGGAAATCATTTTATCGAAATTCAGAAAGGCTCTGATGGGCTTATCTGGGTGATGGTTCATTCAGGCAGCAGGAATGTGGGCAAACAAGTGGCCGATCATTATAACCGTATAGCCACCAGGCTTAATGATCAGATGAAAAGCCCGGTGCCCCGGGCCCACCAACTTGCCTACCTTCAACTTGACAGTGAAGAAGGTAAACAGTATATTGCCGAGATGCGGTTTTGCGTCAAGTTTGCCTATGCCAGCAGGAAACTGATGATGGAAAGGGCGCTTGGGGCCATGGAGTCTATATTGGGTAAACCATTTAATTGCGCACCCATGATCAATATCGCACATAATTATGCTGCATTTGAAAGGCATTTTGATCAGGATGTTGTTGTGCATCGCAAAGGTGCCACCAAGGCTACGAAAGACACCACAGGTATTATTCCCGGCAGCCAGGGGACCAACAGTTACATTGTAAAGGGCAAAGGCAACCGCGATAGTTTTGAGAGCTGTTCGCACGGGGCAGGCCGGACTATGGGACGCAAGCATGCCATAAAGACATTGAACCTGCACGATGAGGTCAGGAAACTCGAAAGTAAAGGGATCCTTCATGCCATAAGATCTCAGCGTGACCTTGAGGAGGCCTCAAGTGCCTACAAAGACATAATCAAGGTCATGGAGTTGCAAAAAGATCTGGTAGATATACTTGTTGAACTCAGCCCAATGGCTGTAGTGAAAGCTTAGGTCGGGCCAATTTTTCTCACATTTCTGGCTACTTCCTGGCCATTGTGCTTTAGCTCTGTGGTGAATTCAACCTGATCACCTATTACCAGGTCGTTGAAGTCAACATTTTCGACATCAGTATAGTGAAAGAATAAATTATTGTTGGGATAACGGATAAATCCGTATCCGTTCTTCAGGCTTAAAATTTCACCGAAACCCACCTCCTCTTCAGGATCGGTGTATACATTGCCATTATTGTTGTTATTGCTATTACTATTACTACTACTATTACTATTACTGTGGCTTTCTTCCTGAACAAAAAGATTGATAAGCACCGGATCATTTTTTCCACTACGGCTATCAATCAGATCATGCATCTGAACAGGGTAGGTTACCTCCTTTAGCAGACCCTGTGATGTTTTGGTGACCATTTTCTGTCCTTCGTCATTGGTAAACTCGAAATCCCAACATATGAGCATAACCCTTATTCCCAAAGCATTCAGTTTTCTGATCAGGGGAACAAAATCTCCATCAGAAGCTATGAGAACCAATACATCCATTTTGTTGCTGATGGCCATATCATAGGCTTCAAGGGCCAGATAAACATCTACGTTTTTTTCTTCTTTTTTGCCATAGAAACTTTTGATGGGAAAATAGTGGGTCACCAAACCCTCTGACATGAGGATATCGTCAAAAACCCTTTCGTAATACAGCTGGTTTCCGCGTTGGGCAGCTTCCTGGGCACTTATTCTGCCCCTGAAATAGTGTGCGTCTGTGATACGGCATAATCTGGGTTCTACTTCTTCATTGGCCGCGACCTGTTTTCTGATGAAATCATGCAGACCTGCGATACTGAGCCTGCGTTTTTTGGAGTGGACATAGTTATAGTAGTTACTGACATGAAGAAAATAGTTCCCATCATAAAAAACACCAATTCGGGTCAGTTTACTCAATGATTTATTATACATGGGGAAAATAAGAAGTAAAAGTTTATAAAATTATGTATAAAGCCCTGCATGTAAACTGTCAGGATAATTGCATTATTTTACATTATAAAGAAAAAAAATAGCTGTCAGGTGTTAAAATAATTGTTTGTTTTTTTTTACAAATAGCCTTTAAGGGCTATTTTATTCATACAAAAATAGAATAAATCCCATAATGGCCTAAAAAAGCCATGTATTTTTATGTGTTCACTCCCTATTTATAAAAAGGCTTAATTTTGTAAGTTTTAAAGAAAGGAGTATGGCAAAAGATAAACCAGGAATCCCAAAAGGAACCAGAGATTTTGATCCGACTGAAATTGCCAGGCGGGAACTAATATTCAGTACCATTAGAAAGGTCTATAATGCCCATGGGTACATGCCCATTGAGACTCCGGCCATGGAAAATCTGTCAACCCTCCTGGGCAAATACGGAGAGGAGGGAGACAGGCTGATTTTCCGCATCCTCAATTCAGGTGATTTTGCCTCAAAAACAAATTCTGATGACTGGAAGAATAAAAACAGCGCAAGCCTGTCGGCGCAGCTAAGCGAAAAGGCGTTGCGCTATGACCTGACTGTTCCTTTTGCCAGGTATGTGGTGCAACATCAGCACAAGATCACCTTCCCATTCAAAAGATACCAGATTCAACCTGTTTGGCGGGCTGACCGTCCCCAAAAAGGCAGATACCGGGAGTTTTTTCAATGTGATGCAGATGTTATTGGCAGTCACTCACTTGTAAATGAAGCTGAACTGATCAATATTATTGGAGAAGTATTCTCAGCCTTGAATATTCGCGTGGTCGTGAAGGTTAATAACAGAAAGATATTGGCCGGATTGGCTGAGCATATTGGTTATGGTGACCAGCTAACTGCGATTACCACAGCCATTGACAAGCTCGATAAGATTGGCATGGACAATGTGGAGAAAGAACTCATTGAAAAAGGGTTAAGCAATGAAGCTGTTGCACTGCTCAGACCTGTCCTTTCACTTGAAGGTTCTGATGGTGAAAAACTGGATAAACTATCTCACATACTAAGCGATTCTCGCACCGGGATGAAGGGGTTGGAAGAAATGCGTGAGGTTTTTGACATTGTTTCGGTTTCTCCACCGGCCTGCAAAGTTGAGCTGGATCTGACCCTTGCCCGGGGTCTTAATTATTATACGGGGGCCATCATTGAGGTTAAGGCCATGGATGTAGCTATTGGCAGTATCTGTGGAGGGGGTAGATATGATGACCTTACGGGAATATTTGGATTGCCCGACGTTTCGGGTGTTGGAATTTCATTTGGTGCTGACAGGATCTATGATGTGATGTATGCCCTTGATTTGTTTGGCCCGAAAATCGGAACATTTACGCAGCTTCTTGCCATAAATTTCGGGCCCAAAGGGCGTGATTATTGCCTCCCTTTACTCAATCGACTCAGAGAGAGGGGAATCAGTTGCGAATTTTACCCCGATCAGGTGAAGCTCAAAAAACAAATGCAATATGCCGACAGAAATCAAATTCCATTTGTACTCATGGCAGGTGAGGAGGAGATTCTGCAAGGTGTTTACACATTGAAGAATATGATAACCGGCACCCAATCAATACTTGAAGCCGATCAGATAGCAGATGCAATAACAAAAGTTGAATAAGAAAATAAATGTATGAGAACCCATCATATAAGTTCTGAAAACATAGGTATAGACCTGATAAGGGACATTGTTGCAAACAAAATCCGGCTGGCCATATCCGATAACTCCATGAACCGGCTTATTAAATGCCGTGCCTACCTTGATGGCCGGATTGCTGCCAATGCTGAACCCATTTATGGGGTGACAACCGGGTTCGGCTCATTGTGTAATCATAGTATTTCTACCGGTGATCTCAGTACGTTGCAGCGCAATCTTGTCATGTCACATGCTTGTGGTACGGGTGACATAGTGAAAGAAGAAATAGTCAGGCTTATGCTATTTCTCAAAATCCAATCATTATCATATGGTCATTCGGGGATACGTCCTGAAACCATCAACAGACTGGTTGATTTTTATAACCATGAAATGTATCCGGTTATTTACACCCAGGGATCACTGGGTGCTTCAGGCGACCTTGCACCGCTTGCCCACCTTGGTTTGCCCCTGTTAGGCCTGGGTGAACTATCATACAAGGGCAAAAAGTATCCCGCAGCCGAAATTTTAAAAGAAAAGGAATGGGAACCCCTTAACCTGGCCGCCAAAGAAGGTCTGGCCTTACTTAATGGCACGCAATTCATGGGAGCTTACGCCGTATATATTCAGGCAGCGGCAGAAGATCTGTCATTGTGGGCTGACCTTGTGGGAGCCATGTCACTTGAGGCCTATTTGGGACGGATGGAGCCATTTATTGACCAGGTGCATCAAGTCAGAAGGCAAAGCGGGCAAATTCGTGCGGCTGAAAATATCCGCAGAATCATGGCCGGAAGCAAACTGGTTGCCCAGCCCAAGACTTATGTGCAAGATCCCTATTCATTCAGATGTATTCCGCAGGTGCATGGAGCCAGCAAAGACGCCATCAGCTATACGGCCGGGATATTTACCAACGAGATCAACGCTGTTACCGATAATCCAACCTTGTTTCCTGATGACGACCTGATTGTTTCAGCAGGGAATTTTCACGGGCAGCCCCTGGCTCTGGCACTCGATTTTTTGGGCATCGCCCTTGCTGAACTGGGAAACATTTCTGAGCGCAGAATTTACAGATTGATTTCCGGAACCCGGAAACTTCCGTCTTTTCTTGTTGCCAACCCCGGATTAAATTCCGGCTTTATGATCCCCCAATATACGGCAGCTTCAATTGTCAGCCAGAACAAACAATTCTGCACTCCTTCGTCGGTTGACTCTATTGAGTCATCGCAGGGTCAGGAAGACCATGTAAGCATGGGTGCAAATGGTGCCGTGAAGACACTGGACATTTTGGAGAACCTTGAAAAGGTATTATCAATAGAGCTTATGACAGCCTGTCAGGCTTTGGATTTCAGAGAGAAAGAAAAGACATCTCCCGTATTGTCGCGCTTGTTTGGAGCGTTTAGAAAAAAAGTAGATTTTATTGCCAACGACAAGGTCATGTTTGAAGAAATGAACAAAGCAAGAGCTTTTATAAAGGAACACCGGCCCGGTGATTTTTTTCCGGATAGCTGAATTATAAAAAACTGAGACATAAAAAAAAGCTGTCCGGCTATCCGGACAGCTTTTTTTAAAACAAGGCCTTAATAAACTAGGCTGTTGTGTAAGATGAACCTCCATCTCTGGCCAGTTTTTCTTTCACTACGGCCTGGGCTGCAGCAAGGCGGGCAATGGGGACACGGAAGGGTGAACAGCTAACGTAATCCATGCCAACACTGTGACAGAATTCAACGGAGCTTGGTTCACCACCATGCTCACCACAGATCCCTATCTTTAGACCAGGTCTTCCCTGACGGCCTCTTTCAACTGCAATTTTTATCAGCTGACCTACGCCTTCCTGGTCAAGCACCTGGAACGGATCGTCTTTCAACAAGCCTTTTTCAAGATAGACGGGCAGAAAACGACCGGCATCATCGCGTGAATATCCGAATGTCATCTGGGTAAGGTCATTGGTGCCGAATGAAAAGAATTCAGCATTTTGGGCAATCTTGTCAGCTATCAGGGTGGCTCTTGGTATTTCAATCATGGTGCCCACAAGGTATTCAATCCGGTCACCCATTTCTTCAAATACTGTTTCAGCCGTGTTTCTGACAATTTCTTCCTGAAGTTGCATTTCAGGATGCGTTCCTGTAAGCGGAATCATGATTTCGGGTATGGCCCTGATGCCTTTTTTCTTCAGATTAAGTGCAGCCTCGATGATGGCACGGGTCTGCATTTCAGAAATCTCAGGATAGGTATTTCCAAGACGACATCCCCGGTGTCCAAGCATGGGATTGAATTCATGCAGTGCATCCACGTTGGCTTTAACTTCGTCGGGAGAAATGCCCATTTCTTCAGCCATTTCTTTTTGATTTGCTTCTTCATGCGGAAGGAATTCGTGAAGGGGTGGGTCAAGCAACCTTACAGTGACAGGCAGGTCATGCATGGCCTCAAAAATTCCTTCAAAATCTTCACGCTGGATGGGAAGCAGTTTATCAAGTGCTTTTCTGCGTCCGGTCTCGTCTTTGGCGAGGATCATCTCGCGCATGGCCTTGATCCGGGCTCCTTCAAAGAACATATGTTCAGTACGGCAAAGACCGATACCCCTGGCACCAAATTCACGGGCAATCCTTGAATCTTTAGGTGAGTCAGCATTGGTTCTGACGTGCATGCGTGTGTGCTTTTCTGCAAGTTCCATCAGTGATGCAAAGTCACCACTCATTTCAGGGTCAACGGTTTTGATTTTACCCTCAAAGACTTCACCGGTGGTACCATTAAGCGAAATAAAGTCGCCTTCATTGAACACTTTCCCGTCAACGGTCATGGTTCGGGTCTTATAACTAATTTTCAATGATCCCGCACCTGAAACGCAACACTTACCCATACCTCTTGCCACTACTGCAGCGTGCGAAGTCATACCACCACGTGCGGTGAGGATGCCTTTTGCCGCATCCATACCACTGAGGTCTTCAGGTGATGTCTCTACCCTTACCAAAATCACCTTTTTGCCCTGAGCCGCCCATAGGGCTGCATCATCTGCAAAGAAAACGATCTGTCCTGTTGATGCTCCGGGTGAGGCTGGCAAACCTTTGGCCAACAAGGTAGCCTTGCCCAGCTCATTGACATCAAATACAGGGTGCAGCAACTCATCTAATTTGTTTGGTTCTACCCTTAAGAGGGCTTCTTCTTCGTTGATCATTCCTTCACGAAGCATATCCATGGCTATTTTAACCATAGCCGGGCCAGTTCTCTTACCATTACGGGTCTGGAGCATCCAAAGTTTGCCTTCTTGAATGGTAAACTCCAGATCCTGCATATCTTTGTAATGCTTTTCAAGGGTTTCTTGCTGCTCATAAAGCTGCCTGTACAAGTCAGGGAATAATTCTTCAAGTGAAGGATAATTGCTTTTCCGCTCTTCTTCTGACACATCCTGAAGCTTTGCCCATCGCAGGGAGCCTTCTTTTGTAATTTCTCTGGGAGTTCTGATACCTGCTACAACATCTTCTCCCTGGGCATTTACAAGGTATTCACCATTGAAAATGTTTTCGCCTGTGGCAGCGTCACGGGTAAATGCAACCCCTGTTGCTGAGGTGTCACCCATGTTTCCGAATACCATGGCCTGGACATTTATGGCTGTTCCCCACTCGGCGGGGATGTTGTGCATTTTTCTGTAATACGTTGCACGGGGGTTATTCCATGATTCAAATACGGCCAGAACGGAGCCCCAGAGCTGTTCCCATGGATCTTCAGGGAAATCTTTACCGGTCTCATCTTTAACGGCCTTTTTGAAGCGTTTGACCAACTCTTTCAGATCATCGGTGGTAAGATCCTGGTCATTGGCAGCGCCTTTTTCTTCTTTCAGGTGCTCCATGATCACATCAAAAGGATCTTCTTCTTCTTTACTTGCTGGTTTCATTCCCATAACCACATCACCATACATCTGGACAAAGCGTCGGTAAGAGTCCCAAACAAAACGCTCATTACCCGTTTTTATAGCCAGGCCTTGCAGCGTTTCTTCATTGAGTCCGAGGTTTAACACGGTATCCATCATGCCAGGCATAGATGCGCGGGCACCAGAGCGTACCGACATAAGCAGGGGGTTGTCCTTGTCGCCAAAACCTGCATGCATTTCTTGCTCAACACGGCGCATATTTTCTTCTACCTCAGCCTTGATGGTGTTTATGACAAATTGCCGGCCCTTTTCGTTGTACATTGTACACACTTCTGTAGTAATTGTAAACCCGGGGGGTACAGGTACACCAATGTTAACCATTTCGGCCAGGTTGGCTCCCTTGCCGCCAAGCAAGTTACGCAGGCTTGCGCCACCATCAGCCTTTTTGCCACCAAAGAAATAAACCTTCTTACTTTGTTTGTCCATTTTGATTTGTTTTAAAGCGGTTGTTTATGTTTGAATGATTTGTCAATTCCGTTAATTATGGGTTTTATCCCATCGCAGGCAAAAATGCCTTGTTCGAAAATGAGGTACAAATTTACTGGTTTTTTTGATTTTAGATCATATAGCCTTTGGAAATCACCCCCGATGCGATCTATAATTTATTTTGCCCGAATCATTAAATTGTTGTAATTTTAATACAGAACCAATCGAAAATGCCATGAACCATAAGCATGTAATTGAGAGATATGCTGAACTGATCAAAGAAGAACCCCTTAGTACTGTCGAGCCTGAAGTGATTGCCGAAGACACCTTTGTGCTTGAGTCAGCAAAGCCTTTTTTTGGTTACTACCACGATGACCAGCTTGCAAAACCTGACCCCTACCTTTATTGTGTTCTCGACAGGCATTTCTCTTTGGGAGAGATATTGAGGATCACCGCCAGGGTAAATGGCCAGCGCACCCATCCCTTTGATGCAAGCGTGGGAACACTGACAATATTGAATCAGACCCATTATGTCATCAGGATCAGGGATATCACCCGGTTTTGCAGGGTGAAACAAATTCAGGAACTATTCAGGCAAGAAGGCGTAGAGTTCAAAAAGAGACAGAGAACCATCAAAGAACAGATGGGGATTATTCATTTGAGCAAATTCTTGCATCTTCGGCCCCAGGGAGATGGATTGTTCTTTGATGTCCGGGATACAAACAAGGGGTATTTTACCCTTCCGCATCACCTTGATTGGGAGTCATTCAAAGAACTGACCACCGAGACAAAATACGACACGGATATCCTGTTCTTTGATGCGGCACAGGCCATGATCTATCATGATCGCCAGGTTGTTGAACTTGTTCGCATTTATCGCGAAAACCTGGATATGGAAAAACTTCGTGCCATCAGGAACAGATACCTGAGGGTGCTTGGTTGAGAAATGTGTGTAAAACAGACTATTTCTTCAGATCGTAGAAACACCTTTTGGGAGAATACAGGCTCCCCTCATCTTTCATCTTTTTGATGGCCTTTTCCACCTCTTTTTTGTCCAACCCTGCAAGTTCTGCCACCTCACCGGGACGAAGTGCCTTACCGGCATTTTCAAAAGCGTCAGTAATTTTTTCTTTTATGTCCATATTCAATCAATTTAGGTGTGATTATTCAATGGAGTTTCCGACGTGAACCTCGTCGCCCAAATGCGTTGGTTGTCTGTCGATTATTATATCCCAAAATACATTGGCCTTGGCAAACCATTCTCTTATTCTTGTTTTATCACTTCTGTCGGGAGCCACATCCGGTGCATTTAATGCAACCACCTCCATGCCTAGCCTTTTGGCAATAAAAACCGCTCTCTGGTTGTGAAACCTCTGAGAAATAATGGTAATACTATCCTGTCCAAATACTTTGCTTGATCGTACAACAGAATCAAGGGTGCGTAATCCGGCGTAATCAAGATAAATGGCACTTTCAGGCACATCCAGTTCAATAAGCGCACGCTTCATCTGCATGGGTTCATTGTAATATACTGTACGATTGTCGCCGCTAACGATCAGGTAGCTTACCTTTCCCTGGTGGTAAAGCCTTGCTGCAGCTTGCATTCTGTTGGTGAAATAGGGGTTGGGCCCGCCGTTTCTGACCCTGTGCGAAGTGCCAAGTACCAGGCCTGCCTTATTGTACGGGATTTCTTCAATCTGGTCAAACAGATGGGCATTGGCAGAAATACGGATAATCTGGTTTGACAGTACAAGGAGAAAAATTGGAACAAATACGATGATTTCCAGAAAGATAATGACCCTTCCAAACCATTTTGACATACGTTTCCCAGTTCGTCTGCGTCGCATTTGTGCGTTTTTTACCCATTTATTATCCCGACAGCCGCTTCTGTGCCCGGCCAGGCTGGAGTCGTTACCCGGTGGTCATGTGTTAATTCTACCCCATTAAGGTTCACGACACTTTATTGGGTAAAAATACATTATTTTTATAACGAAATATAGCAGCCAGCGGGTTGACTCCAATCTGTAATGTGAAACTGTAACAGTCAACATGCTGCCATTTAATCTTCTAAATGATCAGAGGCCTTATTTGTACTCTATTAAGAATGATTATAATTTTATTTATAAAAATCTGATTTACAGTTTTGTTGTTGTCAGCAATCAAAATAATTATGGCAATTTTCTTTTACTTTAAATAAATAATTATAGTTTTGTCCATTATCAATAGAAAAAGCTTTAATTTTTGATATAAATCGAATACTTCACCCATAAATTATTACATAAATGGCAAGAAAAGGAGATGTTGTCATAGATATTGAAAAGTGCAAAGGTTGTGAAGTCTGCCTTGCAGCTTGCCCCGAAGAAGTACTGGCACTTAGTAACGAAGTGAACAGCAAGGGGTACCATTACACCGTAAAGGTAAATGCAAACTGTATTGGATGTGCAAACTGCGCTGTGGTATGCCCTGATGCCGTTATCACTGTTTACAGAGAAAAGAAATAAGCAGCCCGATCTTTTCACGGTTGTAAATGCGACAAACAAAATGAAATGAGCATGTGCACTTGGTTCACACACATGATGGTGTTCAAACCTGCGAATTTGGCTTCACCCAACTCGCGAAGTGCTCGGTTCATGTGACCGAAATATTAAAATTATGAACACATGAAAGAATTAAGATTAATGAAAGGCAATGAAGCATTGGCTGAAGCGGCCATCAGGGCAGGCGCCGATGCTTATTTTGGCTATCCTATTACACCCCAGTCGGAGGTGATCGAATACCTCATGATGGAAAATCCTGCCGATCGTACCGGCATGCAGGTACTGCAGGCTGAAAGCGAAGTTGCAGCGATCAATATGGTTTATGGTGCTGCAGGCTGTGGCAAGCGCGCCATGACTTCTTCATCGAGCCCCGGAATCAGTCTGAAAATGGAAGGTATTTCTTATTTAGCCGGCGCCGAACTGCCATGTCTGGTGGTAAACGTTGTGCGCGCGGGTCCTGGCCTTGGAACCATACAGCCTTCGCAGTCTGACTATTTTCAAGCGGTTAAAGGTGGTGGCCATGGTGATTACAAAATGATCGTACTGGCACCTGCTACCGTGCAAGAAAGTGTTGACTACGTTAAGCTTGGGTTTGATCTGGCCTTTAAATACCGTACACCAGTTATGATATTGTCTGATGGAATCATCGGGCAAATGATGGAAAAAGTAGAACTCTTTGAACAACAGCCCAGGTTAACTGAAGCTCCTGATTGGGCTACTGTTGGCAAAAAACCCGGAAGGGATAGTGTCATAGTGACCTCTTTGCAGCTTCAGTCAGAAGAGCAGGAAAAAGTAAATCTGAGGCTTCAGGCCAAATACCGCGAGATCGAAAAAAATGAAATCATGTATGAAACGCATCAGTGTGATGACGCAGAATACCTGATGGTGGCTTTCGGCTCTTGCGCAAGAATTTCACGCAAGGCCATGGAAATGGCCAGAGAAAAAGGTATCAAGGTCGGATTATTCAGGCCACAAACTCTTTACCCATATCCTTATGAGGCTCTCAATAAGCTGGCCGACAAGGTAAAAGGTGTACTTTGCGTTGAAATGAACGCTGGGCAGATGGTTGAAGACGTACGCCTTGCGGTCAATGGCAAGACAAGGGTTGAACATTTTGGCCGGTTTGGTGGAATGATCCCAAGTCCGGAAGAAATTTTGAATGCACTGGAACAAAAAATCATTGGAGGATAAGCATGTCAGAAAACAATATAATAAGCCCGGAAAATCTGGTTTATAGCAAAACCGAAGTCATGACTGACCGTGTGCTGCACTATTGCCCCGGTTGTGGTCATGGAACGGCCCACCGAATGTTGGCCGAGGCCATCGATGAATTGGGCATACAGGGTGATACCATTGGGGTTGCTCCGGTGGGATGTTCTGTTCTTGCCTATTACTATTTTAATGTTGACATGCAGGAGGCAGCCCACGGGCGGGCACCTGCAGTGGCTACAGGCATTAAAAGGGTCTTTCCCGAGAAATATGTTTTCACTTACCAGGGTGATGGTGACCTTGCAGCCATTGGGACAGCAGAAACCATTCATGCCTGTAACAGGGGCGAAAACATTTTGATCGTGTTCATTAACAACGGTATATATGGTATGACAGGTGGCCAGATGGCGCCAACCACATTGCCGGGAATGAAAAGTTCAACTTCGCCAAGGGGCAGGGATGTTAAGACCATGGGTAACCCACTCAAAATTACCGAACTGATTGCCCAGTTGCCCGGTACGTATTTCGTTACCCGCCAATCGGTGCATACCCCTGGTAATGTGCGTAAAACGAAAAGAGCCCTGAAAAAAGCCATGGAATACCAGAAACTGAATAAGGGCACCTGTTTTGTTGAGATCGTTGCCAATTGCCCGTCGGGTTGGAAGATGACACCTGTCCAATCAAACAAGTGGATGGAAGAGCATATGTTTCCGTTTTATCCCCTGGGTGATATTAAAGTTCCAGAATAACAAAAATAAACCGCGATATATCATGACAGAAGAAATTATCATTGCCGGATTTGGCGGACAAGGGGTTTTGTCAATGGGACAAATACTTTGTTACAGCGGAGTAATGCAAGGCAAAGAAGTAAGCTGGATGCCTTCATACGGACCTGAAATGAGAGGTGGAACAGCCAATTGTACTGCAATTATCAGTGATGATGCCATCAGTTCACCTGTACTTACAAAATATGATACGGCCATAGTGCTTAATCAGCCCTCATTAGACAAGTTTGAGAGTTCTGTGAAACCTGGCGGACTGTTGATTTATGAAGAAAACGGCATGACCCGCAAGCCCCAGCGCAAGGATATAAACATTTTTTCCATTGCGGCATATGACGAATCAGTGAAAATGAATAACACCAAAGTTTTCAATATGATCGTTATTGGTGGATTTCTAAAGGTTCGTCCAATTCTTGAGCTGGAAAATGTGATTAAGGGGCTTAAAAAAGTCCTGCCCGAGCGATACCATCATTTGGTACCCCTGAATGAAGATGCTATTCACAAAGGAATGGGTATTATCAAGCAGGAACATACCATTGAATAGTAAAGGCAGCAAGAATATATAATTGCTATGGGCCTGGACCAGTAAGCTGGACCAGGTCCATTTTGCATATTTAGTACTAATTACCATATGGATATTCCGCTGAACGTCATTCCCATTGAACCTGAAGGGTATCACCTGCTGATGCATGCGATTATCAATGGATATAAAGCCAATGTTCTTGTTGATACCGGAGCGTCACGGACCATTATGGATTTGTCAAGAGCCGGTCATTACCTTGCAAGCAACCAAATCAGAAAATACAACAAGTTTTTCACCGGCATGGGCGCAGGGAAAATTGATACCTATGTAACCACCCTGCCAATTTTTTCTGTTGGCAGTATTCGTTTAACTGATCTAGAGATTCTGTTAATTGACATGTCTTCAATCAATGCATCCTATGCCCTGTACGACCTTCCGCGCATTGACATGGTACTGGGAGGAGACTTGCTTGTAAAACTTTCAGCGGTCATTGATTATCAGAAAAAAATCCTCAAAACTACCACTTCAACCGGATGATGTAAATTCAATGGTGTTTTTTTCCCTTTGAGAAAAAAATCAATTAACTTTGCGGTCGTTTTTTTACAGTATAACATAAAGTGCAACAACATGCAGAATAAAGGTTTGATAAGGTTTTTTGCCATCGCATTTGCTTTGGTATGTCTGTATCAGCTTTCCTTCACCTATTTCGCCCGCAAGGTTGAAAGTGATGCGAAAGGCTATGCCCGCAGCGAAAAATTTGCAGAAACTGCAAGAACAATGGCCGGTGGAGATGAACTGAGGGAGTTATATTTGCTTGATTCCATCATAGGGGCAGAGGAGCAATTCTATCTTGACTCCATGATGAATGTTCCTGTATATAACCTGGGGATCAGAAAATATACATTTCGCGAGACCAAAGAGAGGGAATTAAACCTGGGGCTGGATTTGCGTGGAGGGATGAACGTGACACTGGAAATTTCCGTACCGGAAATCATCAGGGCGTTATCCGGATACAACACTGATCAAACCTTTCAGGCAGCCATGGAACGCGCCATTGAAATGCAGCGAACCAGCCGTGATGATTTTATCGTATTGTTCGGAAGGGCATTTCAGGAAGTTGATCCAGGTGCCAGCCTGGCTTATTTCTTCAGTACCCCTGAAATGCGTGACCGTATCACCGTGACTTCATCAAATGAAGAGGTTTTACGTGTTTTGCGCCGTGAGGTTGACCAGGCCGTTGACCGCTCTTTCCAGATCTTGCGTACCCGTATTGACCGTTTTGGTGTGGCCCAGCCCAATATTCAGCGATTAGCCACAACAGGCCGTATTCTGGTTGAGCTTCCTGGAATCAAAGAACCAGAGCGTGTCAGAAGACTACTGCAGGGTACTGCCCGTCTTGAATTCTGGGAAACGTATGAGTTTGGCGATATTTATGAATATTTATGGGATGCCAACGAGAGATTGAGGAATATGCGTACAGGCGAAACCGCTGAAAGAGAACCAGTACCCGAGAGAGAACGTGATCCGCTATTGGATGATGTTGACTGGGATCAGCTATCACCTGAGGACAGCCTCAGTATCGCAGAATTGCTGGCAGGTGATTTTGACGACCTGGAAGAATTTCAGGACTTTGCCAGGGAGAACCCGCTCTTTGCCTACCTGACACCCAATTTTGTTCAGGATCAGACCGGAAATATGTTCCCGGGACAAGGTCCTGTGGTTGGTTATGCCGCCGTTCAGGATACCGCCAGAGTGAACAGTATGCTGTCACAGCCACAGATAAGAAATATATTCCCCAGAAATTTGCGTTTATACTGGAATGTTAAGCCAGCCAGAGGTACAGACAACCTGCATGAACTGATTGCCATCCGTGAAACAACCCGCGACGGAACAGCGCCCCTTACAGGTGAGGTTATCACAGATGCCCGTCAGGGTTTTGACAACCTCGGCCAGGTTGAGATCAACATGGCCATGAACAGTGAAGGAGCCAGGGTATGGCGCAGGCTTACTGCTGACAATATCGGTCGTTCCATTGCCATTGTACTTGATGACATGGTTTATTCATTCCCCACCGTACAGGATGAGATATCCGGTGGACGTTCACAAATTTCTGGACAATTTACCGTACAGGAAGCCCAGGATATGGCCAACATCCTTCGTGCCGGTTCATTGCCTGCACCAGCCAGAATTGTTGAAGAAGCAGTGGTTGGGCCATCGCTGGGGCGTGAAGCCATCAATGCGGGCTTCACATCATTTATCATTGCTTTCATCATCGTGTTGATTTACATGGCTTTCTATTACAGCAGGGCCGGTGTGGTTGCTGACATTGCACTTATAACCAACATATTCTTTATTCTTGGTGTGCTTGCCTCGCTGGGAGCGGTACTTACCTTGCCCGGTATTGCCGGTATTGTGCTTACCCTGGGTATGGCCGTTGATGCCAATGTGATCATCTATGAACGTATTTTAGAAGAGCTCAGAGCTGGCAAGGGCCAGAAACTTGCCATTGCAGACGGTTATAAGAATGCTTACTCAGCCATTGTGGATGGAAACATTACCACCTTGCTAACGGGTGTCGTGTTGTATGTGTTTGGATCAGGTCCGGTACAGGGCTTTGCCACCACCCTGATCATTGGTATTATCTGTTCACTTTTTACAGCCATATTCCTTTCAAGGCTTATTTTTACCTGGTGGCTTGATAAGAATATAAACATCCGGTTCGATACCAAGTTTACAAAAGATGTGCTTACCAAGGTAAATATTGATTTCCTTGGTATGAGAAAGCGCTTTTACATCATTTCTTCCATTGTTATTATTGTAGGTCTTGGTTCATTTGCCCTTCGCGGATTGAGCTACGGTATTGATTTCTCAGGCGGCCGCTCGTATGTGATCCGTTTTGACAACGACATCAATACAAGTGATATGCGAGCCGTTCTGCTTGAAGAATTGCAAGAACCCGCTGAAGTTATTACGTTTGGGCCTTCAAACCAGGTAAGGATCACAACCAGCTTTTTGATTGATGATGATTCTGCTGAGGCTGACTCCATTGCTGAAAGGCATATATATGAAGGTGTTAAGGGATTCTTCGGTGAGCAGGTCAGCTTTGCTGAGTTTACTTCGGATGATGAGGCCAAGATCATAGGCAGACTGAGTTCGCAAAAGGTCGGACCTACAGTTGCCCGTGACATCAGGGTAGGAGCGGTTATCAGTATTATTGTCGCACTTTTCATCATATTTGGATACATTGCCGTCAGGTTTAAAAAATGGCAGTTTGGTGTGGGTAGTTTGACAACCCTGTTCCATGACTCCATCATCGTTATTTCACTGTATTCATTGCTGTACAATATAGTTCCCTGGACCATGGAGATTGACCAGGCCTTTATTGCTGCTATTCTGACCATTATTGGTTATTCGGTGAACGATACCGTGGTTATTTTTGACAGGATCAGAGAAAACATCGGCCTTTATCCAAAGAGAGACCTGAAAACCAATATCAATACAGCCTTGAACTCAACATTATCGCGTACCATCAATACATCAGGAACCACCATTGCCGTGCTTCTTATCATATTCTTGTTCGGCGGTGAAGTAATCCGTGGTTTCGCGTTTGCACTGATGATTGGCGTTGCCGTAGGAACCTATTCATCATTGTTCAATGCGGCACCGGTTGCCTACGACTTGTTGACCATGAAGCAAAAGGATAAAAAAGCAAGGAAATAGTTTCATTTAAGAACCAAAGTCAAAACCTATGATCAGTCAAGTAAAGCAATATCTGGACAGATTACCTCTTTTTGCAGTGGTAATGACCATGATGCTATCTATTGTATCATGCGGCGGACCTAAGACAGCTGATATTCCGGTATTCTGTGACAATTTCCGCACCCATGTTGAAACCCTTGCATCAGATGATATGGAAGGCAGGGCACCATCTACTCCTGGTGGAATGCGGGCTGTTGAATACATTGAAAATGAGATGCAGCGAATTGGCCTAAAGCCAGCTGTAAACGGTTCATACCGTCAGGAAGTACCTCTGGTTGAAATCACCGGGTATAATTTCTCGCCTTTGGTGATTCGCAATGAACAGACAGCACTGTCATTTGAATACCTTTCGGATATGGTCATTGGCACATATAAACTGCAGGACCGCTCTGAGCTAAAGGATAGTGAGCTGGTGTTTGTGGGTTATGGTGTTGTGGCTCCTGAATTTGGATGGAATGATTATGAAGGGATTGACGTTACCGGGAAAACAGTGGTCGTACTGATCAATGATCCTGGTTTTGCGCTACAAGACGAAAGTATGTTCAACGGGAATGCCATGACCTATTATGGTCGTTGGACATACAAATTTGAGGAGGCTGCCCGGCAGGGTGCTGCAGGTGCATTAATTGTACATCAGACTGAACCTGCCAGCTATGGCTGGGATGTTGTCAGAAACTCGTGGTCAGGTACCCAGTATGGAATTGGTGTTGATACAGGCGCCCCCAGGCTTGAAGCTGAAGGATGGTTGCAAAAGGATGTCGCCCGACAGGTATTTGAAATGGCCGGGATGACACTTGAAGATGCACTTGACAAGGCCCTTGATCCGGATTTTAAACCTTTTACCATGGGTGTGCATGCAAGTGTGCAGTTTGAGAATGAATTCGAGCATACTACCTGCTATAATGTGATTGGTTATATTGAAGGTGCAGAGTATCCCGATGAGACCATTATCTATATGGGCCACTGGGATCATCTCGGTATGGTTGAAACAGACCAAGGTGTAGAAATATATAATGGAGCTGTTGACAATGCAACCGGTGTGGGTGCTATCCTGAGCATTGCTGAGCGTTTTGCAGCAGGTGAAACTCCTGCCCGCTCATTGGTATTTATGGCTGTTACAGCTGAAGAGTCTGGCTTGCTGGGCTCAAGATTTTATGGTGAAAACCCCGTGTTTCCCCTTGAAACAACCGTTGGAGGCATTAATATTGATGCCTTGAATGTGTATGGTGCAACCTGGGATGTTTCGGTTGTAGGTTATGGTAATTCAGAAATGGAAGACTATTTACGCCGTCATGCAGCCAACCAGCAGCGTCATCTGGTGTCTGAGCCCCATCCCGAAAGGGGATATTTTTACCGGTCTGACCATATCAGCCTGGCACGTCAGGGAGTACCCATGATTTACGCCCAGGGTGGCACAGACTATATTGGTCGTGATGAAGCCTATGCCAGGATGGTGGCTGAAGATATGGCAGCCCGCTACCATGCACCCACCGATGTGGTACACGACAAATGGGTGTGGGAAGGTATGCATCAGGATATGTGGATGTTCTACTATCTTGGACAAGAATTTGCCAATAGCCGTGTCTGGCCCAACTGGTATGAAGGAAATGAATTCCGCCAGCTAAGAGATGCCAGTGCTGATAAGCGCAGATAGGGTAAAAAGTTGAAACTGATGAAATTTTAAGGCGCAGGTCTTTTTTAAAAAATAATATCTTTGGGCATCACAATTTTCAGATTGTGATGCTTTTTTTTGTCCCCAAATCTTATACCATTATGAAATCTATGTTTCTCTCGTGTTTTGTTATTCTCTTTGTGTTTTCAGGGAGCTTTGCCAACGAAAACCCCGCACGCTTTTTGTCCGATCCGGCCATTTCGCCCGATGGGGAACAGATTGTCTTTAGTTATGAATCTGACCTGTGGAAGGTTAGTGTTGATGGTGGTACAGCCTACAGACTCACAGCCATGGATGGTAGGGAGTTTTTACCCCGCTTCTCGCCCGATGGCCGATGGATTGCTTTTTCAGCCACAATGGATGGTAACACCAATGTGTATATCATGCCGGCCAATGGTGGAGAAATCAACCAGCTTACCTTTCACCAGGCGGCTGATATGGTTGACAGCTGGTCATGGGACAGCAAGCACATCTATTTCCATTCTTCACGGGAGAATATGAGTTCTATATATAAAATTCCTTTAGAGGGGGGCACACCCAAGAGGCTGTTTGATCATTATTTCAATGTGCCCCACCATGTGGTGGAACATCCACTTACAGGCGGCTATGTCTTTACTGAGTCATGGGAAAGCCTGAACCAGCCACAGCGCAAACGGTACCGGGGAGCGAACCGTCCCGATCTGTTGTATTATAACCCTGAAGAAGACGTATTTGAGCAATTGACAGATTTTGAGGGGAAAGACCTTTGGCCCACCATTGACCAGCGGGGGCATATTTATTTTGTCTCAGATGAAGCCAATATGGAGTATAACCTATATGCCCTCAGAGATGGGCAAAAAGTGGCATTAACCAGCTTCGATACCTCAATTGGCAGGCCACAGGTAAGTGCCAATGGCGCAAAGATTGCCTTTGAAAAAGACTATCAGCTGTACATTTATGATACCGCTACGGGGCAGGCCAGTACACCTGAAATATCGCTGTTTCAGAAAAACACCCTTCCACTTGAGCAAAGTTTTGAGGTGAGGGGGAATATCACCTGGTTTGATGTGTCGCCCGACCATAAAAAGCTCGCCTTTGTATCAAGGGGTGAATTATTTGTTTCTGACCTTGAGGGAAAATTCATCCGGCAAATACCAACCAATCAAGCAGAACGGGTTACTGAAGTGGCCTGGTCGGCAGATAATGAAACATTGGTTTATATTCAGACGCGTGATGGATGGGCCAATTTATATATGATCAGGGCAGATGGAAGGGGAGAAGAAATTGAATTGGAATCAGTGGATGCCACCAGCCGTTTTCTTTCCATGGATCCTGACAGAAAAAAGGGCGTATACCTTAGCGGGAGAAAGCATGTCAAGGTAGTTGATATTGAACAGAAAACCACCGAGACAATTGCTGTTGCCGAACTTTGGGGTTTCCACAATTCAAGGCCGAGATTTTCACCCGATGGCAGGTACATTCTTTTTACCGCCTACACCAATTTTGAACATAATATCTATGTGCATAATCTTCAAAATGGAGAAAGCCTGCAGCTGACGCGTACAGGAATGTCAGAGCGTATGCCTTACTGGTCGCCTTGTGGCAAATATATCTACTTTGCGGCCGACCGTTATATGCATAATTTCCCCAGATCAAATACATCAGACCGTTTGTACCGGATTCCCTTGTACCGTTTTAGTGACCCCATGAAGTCTGACGAGTTTGACCGTTTGTTTACGGGCAATAATGAGCGTAATGGCAATGGTGATAATGCAATTGAGATTAAAATTGATATGCACAATATTGACCGCCGGTGGGAATCTGTGGGTGTGAGCAATATTGGAAGGCAGTGGGCTCCCCATGTGTTTAAACACGGAGGGAACCAGGTTATGTTTTTTACCTCCAATCATGATAAGGGACAATGGGCCCTTTGGAGACTTGACCAGAAACCATTCGACAGTTCCAGACCTATAAAGGTAGATGGTACTTCACCAGGCATGAACTTGCATATGGTTGAGGTGAACAATAACTTTTATGTTTTGGCAGGGGGTAATATCCACAAAGTCAATATGAATCAAAACAGACTGGATGCCATTGATATACGCCATAGTTTTGCAAGAAATCTGAGGGATGAGTTCAACCAGATTTTTATGGAAACCTGGGCTGCCCTTGATGAGAATTTTTATGAAGAGGGCTTCCATGGGGTTGACTGGCAGGCAGAAAGGGAGCGATTTTCACAGCATCTGCCACATGTGCGCACCAGAGAGAACCTGCGTCGTCTCATCAATGATATGCTGGGAGAGTTGAATTCATCGCATACAGGGTTTTCAAGTTCAGGATCAGAGGAGCGGTCGTTTTACTCTGCAAGGACGGCAGAAACAGGCCTAATATTTGATCCTGACCATCCATTCAGGGTTGACAGAGTGATTCATGAAAGCCATCTTGATCTCAGCCATGAGACAGTGCGCCCTGGTGATGTAATTGTTTCAGTCAATGGCCGGGAAATTGATCAAGCATTAAACCGTGACAAATACTTTTATTTTTCACACATGCCTGAAGAACTGGAGTTGGTATTTCTTAGGGGTCAGGAAAAAGTTATTGTGAAAACCCGCCCCCATACCCCCGGACAGATCAGCACACTTTTGTATGATGAGTGGATAGCAGCAAACAGGCGATATGTTGAAGAACAAACCGATGGCCGTGTAGGTTATGTTTTCATGAAGGACATGTCGGCAGGTTCGCTGAATCAATTTATCATTGATATGACCACCCACGCCATGGACAAAGAAGCGTTGATTTTTGACATCAGGTTTAACCGGGGTGGCAATGTCCATGATGATGTGTTGCAGTTTCTCGCGCAGCGGCCATATTTGACATGGAAATACAGGGGCGGATCTTTATCTCCCCAGCCCAATTTTGCACCATCAGGTAATCCTATGGTCATGCTGATCAATGAAAGAAGCCTTAGCGATGCAGAGATGACGGCTGCTGGGTTCAGAGAACTTGAACTTGGCACCATCATTGGTACCGAAACATACAGATGGATCATTTTTACATCAAGTAAATCAATGGTTGATGGATCTTCAACCAGGCTGCCAAGCTGGGGTTGCTATACCCTTGAAGGTGAAAACCTCGAATTAACTGGTGTGGCTCCTGATATAGATGTGTATAATTCATTCCATGACAGGTTAAGAGGTATTGATCCCCAGCTAGACCGGGCAATTCGCGAAGTTTTGAAAGACTAAGGTTGCTTTTTGCGGGGAAACTCTATGACTTCAAGGTCTTTGATTGTTCCCTGGGCGATGGTAAACCTTAACATGGTTATTACAAGATGGAAACCTGAAATGCCTGCAGCTCCCGGATTGATATGGAGCAGTTTGTTTGCAGGGTCATGCATAACTTTAAGAATGTGGCTGTGGCCGCTTATGAAAAGTTGTGGTGGTTTGATACGTATTATTTCTCTGACCCCGGCTTCATAATGGCCGGGGTACCCGCCGATGTGGGTCATGAGTACATCAACTTCTTCACAATTAAAGCGGAGTGTCTCAGGGAACCTTTGCCTGATAGGCTGTCCATCAATATTTCCATAAACGCCCCGAAGTGGTTTGATGGCCTCAAGCCTTTCAATCACTTCTAAACTCCCAAAATCACCTGCATGCCAGATTTCATGGCAATCGGAAAAAATCCTGGCTGTTTCAGGATGCACATACCCATGCGTATCAGAGATCAAACCAATTTTTAGCATCAATTAGGCATTAATTACAAAACAGAAGTTTTTTCGTTGAAGAATCGGCGACTATACTGGCTATATGGTCTTAAAACAGGCAAATTACATGGAATAATTTTATTTTTTCACAATTTGTTTATATTTTTCTGTAAATAATGCTTATTGTCCGAACACATTGGCGTATTTTTGTGTTTTGTCATTAAGGGCTAAAATCCAGTTATTTTTTTTCTATGGACATTGTCAGGATCCATGACAGGGAATTTAAGAAAGAAATTCCCCACGATCGCATTTTAGGAGCTATTGAACGTATTTCAGAGGCTGTAAACAAAGACTATGGTGATAGTTCTCCGCTGTTCCTATGTGTTTTGAACGGCTCCTTTATGTTTGCCGCTGAACTCCTGAAATTATACAAGGGGCCCTGTGAGATCAGCTTCATAAAGCTATCATCATATACCGGAACTTCTACCACAGAAGAGGTAAAAACCGTTATTGGTCTGAATGAAGAAATTGCAGGCAGAGACATTATCATTCTTGAAGATATTATCGACAGTGGCATTACCATTGCGCACCTGGTTGATGATCTGACAAAGTATAAACCACAAAGTATCAGGGTAGCCACCCTGCTTCTTAAACCCGATGCGGTGCGCACCGGAATTCAGCCCGATTATGTGGGGCTGGAGATCCCAAATGATTTTATTGTGGGATTTGGTCTTG
This sequence comes from Bacteroidales bacterium, assembly GCA_007118495.1. Taxonomy (GTDB): domain Bacteria; phylum Bacteroidota; class Bacteroidia; order Bacteroidales; family UBA7960; genus PUPG01. The sequence goes on along the minus strand of SKRM01000017.1, from coordinate 66,805 downwards.
ACTACAATGGATTCGGAAGAAATTTGAAAGATATTTACAAAATTGTTGAATAAATTGACAAATCGGCACTATTGCGCCAGGGAAGAATAATGTCATGCTAAACCTAATTATTTTTGGACCTCCCGGTTCCGGTAAAGGCACCCAGTCGGCCAGAATCGTTGAAAAGTACCACTTAATCCACCTGTCAACCGGTGACTTGCTTAGGGATGAAATGGAAAACGGAACCCCTCTGGGCAAGATGGTTCGGAAATATATTGATAAGGGTCTGCTGGTGCCTGATGAGATTGTCCTTAAGGAATTGTATCAAAAGGCTTCAACGCATATGGATGCACCTGGGTTTATTTTTGATGGGTTTCCCAGAACCATTGTACAGGCTGAAGCGCTTGACAGGTTGCTTGAAAAAAGAAATATTCCCATAGGGCTTGTTATTTCTGTTGAGGTTGATGAGGAAGAATTGTTCAGGAGACTCATGGGCAGGGCTGAGGATTCTGGCCGCTCTGATGACTCTGATGTGATTATTCGTCGTCGGCTTGAAGTATACAAACAGCAAACCCACCCCCTTATTGCCTATTACAGGAAGCAGGGGAAAATAATTACAGTAAATGGTATGGCTCCGGTAGATGAGGTGTTTGGAAAGATTTGCCAGGCCGTCGATAAACACCTGATAGATCAAAACTCTCATTCTGTTGCAAAATAATTCAATGCAACAAGTGGCCACCCGGTATTTTTTCTACTAATTTATTTATTCTGCATGAACGCCAATTTTATTGACTATATCAAGGTTTATTGCCGGTCAGGAAAGGGCGGAGCAGGTTCTGCGCATTTGCGCAGAGAGAAGTTTGTGCCAAAAGGCGGCCCTGATGGTGGCGATGGAGGCAGGGGAGGACATATTATTTTAAAGGGAAACAGCCACCTTTGGACTTTGCTGCATTTACGCTATACCAGGCACCTTAATGCCGAACCAGGTGAAAGGGGGGGTAAGCAAAGAAGCTCAGGAGCTGCAGGAAATGATGTATATGTTGAAGTTCCATTGGGAACAGTGGTCAGGGATGCTGAAAGCGGAGAAATGCTCACTGAAATCACCAAAGACGGGCAAACCCATATTCTTCTTGAGGGAGGCCGTGGAGGCCGGGGCAATGTGCACTTTAAGTCAAGCACGCGCCAGACTCCCCGCTATGCCCAACCTGGTGAGCCAGGCAAGGAGCTGGGGGTGATTATGGAGTTGAAAGTATTGGCTGATGTAGGGTTGGTGGGCTTTCCCAACGCAGGCAAGTCTACCCTGTTATCTGTAGTAACGGCTGCCAAACCCGCCATTGCCGATTACCCTTTTACAACCCTGGTACCCAATCTGGGCATTGTTGCATACCGTGATCAGCGGTCATTTGTGATGGCTGATATCCCGGGGATCATTGAGGGCGCACATGAGGGTAAGGGTTTGGGTCATAGGTTTTTGAGGCATATAGAGCGCAATGCCCTTTTGTTGTTCATGGTGGCGGCAGACAAGCCGGATATAGGTGAAGAATACAACATACTGCTAAATGAACTGAGGGCTTATAACCCTGAACTGCTTGACAAACAGCGTTTGCTTACCGTAAGTAAATGTGACCTGTTGGATGACCTTGCCCTGGACGAGCTTACAAAACAGCTGGACAAACAACTGCCGGAGGTGGATAAAGCTTTTATTTCGGCCCATACACAAAAAGGATTGGATGCCCTGAAGGATAAGCTTTGGCAGATGATGAATATTTAGGTATAATTTCCTCTTTAATATATAGCTATATGCTGGAGTATTTAAAAGAGCTGGACGCACAGCTGTTTCTGTTTATAAACGGGCTTCACAGGCCGTGGCTTGATGGAATTATGTACCAGATAAGCTACCGGTATAACTGGATCCCGTTTTATGCATTTCTCACGGTATTGATTTTTCTGAAATTCAAACTACGGGGGCTATGGGCCCTGCTTTTCATTGTGTTCCTGATCTTTTTAAGTGACCAGACGGCCAATATTTTAAAAGATTCAACCATGCGCCTGAGGCCTTCCCATAATCCGGTGATAGCAGACCTGGTGCATATTGTCAGGGACAGAAGGGGAGGGCAGTTCGGTTTTGTTTCAGGTCATGCGGCCAATTCCTTTGCCCTGGCCATATTCATGATCAAAATACTCAAATCCAGGCACCCATGGCTTATTCCCGTTATGATTGTCTGGGCTAGCCTGAAGGCATATAGCCGTATTTACCTTGGTGTGCACTATCCTGGAGATGTATTGGTCGGAGCCGCCATGGGCATCTTCTGGGCTTTGGTGGTTTATTGGTTGTTCGAACTCACCATGAAGCGTTTATATCCGCCTGAGAAGCTGGCCGTGCCTCCTGACAGGTATGTTTACTAAAAGTAGCCTGACAATTTACCTTCCAGCTTTTCGACATGTATTCGTATGATAACCACATTATTGATGGCGGGTGCATTGTATGAGAAATCTTTGCCTGTGTATTTTTGCATGGTAACATTCATGATGCGCACTTTTTCGTCAAAGTCTTCAATAAAAACGGCTTTTCCTGTGGCCAGTACACTGCGGTAGTTCATCCCATAACTACAGGCTACTTCTTCATTGCGGTGGAATAAGCGGTGGTCGGTTGAGAATGCCACACATACCCGGGGATTGTTTCGCAAAACGTCCAATTTCTTGCCCTGAGGGGCCATGTGCAGGTAGATGCTCCCATCTTCGTAGCCAAAGTTGAAGGGCAACACATACGGTGTCCCATCTGGCTGGGTCATTCCCACATAGCAGACTTCGCATTTGTCTATGATTTCCCTGATCTTTTGGGGGTTGCTGATCATGTTTGTTGCCATACGTATTTGAGTTTGCTCAGCCCTGCGGGCTTCGTGTTAGGCCCTCGCTTTGCTCGGGCAGTTTGCTCAGCCCTGCGGGCTTCGCAGTTAGTTCGGCCCTTTGGGCCTCACGGTTGGCACGTCGCTTCGCTCCGTGTGTTAGTTCGGCGCAGGGCGCCTCGCAGTTAGGCCCTCGGCTGAAGCCTCGGGCGGTTTGTTGGATCAAAAATAGTGTTTTTGGCTAAGTGGGCATGTATTTGTGGCAAAGTTTTTGGTATGTTATTTTTAAAAAAAACTAATAAAATAGTTGTATAACTAAAATAATAGTTATAAGTTTGATCCAACAATCATGGTCTAATCCTTATCCTATGGTGATGCAGGTGTTATCTATTGATGTCTTTAAAGTGTTTTTGGCCCGAACTGGCATGTTGGTTAGCCTGGCTGCCCTGTTGTTGCTAATACCTGCGTCGTGCACTCAAAGGGATAGCGATTATCCTGCAGAGACCAGGACTGTGATCTCGGGCATTGTGGCCAACATGGATGTATATCCTGATTACGCCACCATGAGGGTTCAGGTTAAAGACTTCAGGGGAAACCACAAAGTTTATGTCGACTCCATTGGGCCCGATGGAAGTTTCCATATTGAGTTTGACTTGTATCATACACAGGATATTAGTGTTTTGCCCATTGTCAGGCATGTATTGGCAAGGCCGGGAGACAGTATCCATATTGAGCTGGACTTTGAACGCCTGTCGGATATTATATTTGCCGGAGATTTTTCCAGACAAAATGAAGATTATCATGCTTATGTAAATAGCTATTACCTGGTTGACTATTATCAGCATGCAGGCAGGGATATCGGGTTGGATGCGTATCTCCATTTCTGTGACAGCATTTATGATAAAATGCAGTTGAAGTATGCTGAGTACAGAGCAACAAGGAATCCGGGCCGCGAAGTGCAGCAATGGATTTCTGACCATTTAAAGATCAGGTATTATATGGCAGTATTTCAATGGCTCATAGCCCGGGATATGCACCGTGAAGCCCACTGGGGTTTGCCTGAAACCCACCATGGCATATTTGCAGAGATGGAGTCTTTATTCAGAACTGATCAAATGCATAGTGGTGTTTATGGTTTGATGAACACCTTCCTGGCCGGATTGTCAGCTACACTACCCGCAAGGGATGATTTGCAGCCGGAGGCGTTTAACCAACAGATGATTGAATCCATTGAAGCCAGTGTCAACAGCGATTTGTTCAGGCAAATGCTAACGGCTTATATTTATTACAGAGATTTTTCACAATACCGGGTTGGTTTTTATGAACAAAACCCCGGGCTTTTTAGCCGTCTGATAACTGACATGCGAATTCAGGGCCCGTTGCTCGGTCATTACCGTGATGTAAGGGATCATTTGGATAACCCACATATCAGGCATAAAGAATTGATGCAAGGGATGCGAGGCACACTCGCACACCAAATGCTTGATTCCATCTTCAGTGCACATGAGGGAAAGGTAATATATATGGACTTCTGGACAACATGGTGTGCCCCCTGTATTGCCTTATTTCCCAAGGCGAATGAAATGATCAATGCCTATCATGACCAGGATATTGTTTTTATCTTTATCTGCATGGGCAGCAGTGAAGAACAATGGGCGGCTCTCGTTGATGAGGCTAATCTGGACGCCTATCACCTGTATGCAACCCGTGAACATACTCAAAGCCTGTACAAAGAGCTGCAGATAGGCGGGCACCCATATTATATGCTTGCTGACAAGAATGGTTTTATTGTGCACAGGGGGTTTTCTCTTACACCCATGACACCTCAGACACTGCAAGCCATTGATTTGTTGCTTGATTTAAATTAGATGATGTTTTAAGAATATAAAGCTGGAAAACATGAAAGAACTCACAAAAGCTGAAGAGCAGGTGATGCAAATTCTCTGGGATATCAAATCCGGATTTGTCAAGGATATCCTTGAGCGTTTCCGTGAACCCAAGCCTGCCTATACCACCGTTTCGACCATTGTCCGCATTTTGGAAGAAAAGGGTTTTATTGGCCACAAGGCCTATGGCAAAGCCCACGAATATTTTCCACTGGTCGAAAAGTCTACCTATACAAGGGTTATGATGAAAAGCATCATGCTAAAGTATTTTGGCAATTCGCTTCGGCAGATGGTGTCATTTTTTTCACATGAGCGTGGCATGACTATTTCGGAGCTTGAAGAGCTTAAACGCATCATTGATGATGAAATCAATCAAAAACAGAAATAATTATTAACAAACAGCAATCATAATCAAAAACATACAGCTTATGGAACCTTTTGGTATGTATATATTTTGGACTTCACTGTACCTTGCTGTTTCGGGTCTTGTATATCATTTCCTTGTAAGGCCTTTGGGAAATCCGGCGCAAAACAGATTTTTTATTTTATTTGCCCTGCTGTTATCTTGTGTAGTTAGTGCATTTGGCATGTGGTCTGCACCTGCAATCATGAGTACGGCTGCAACTCAGGCGTTGTGGCTGCCTGAAGTTGTGGTGCACATGAGCACCGGTGCCCATGCAAATCTCGACCAGGCAGGGAAAGGTATTCTTGAAACCCTTGGCACAAAACAACTATTGTTCTTTGGGGTGTTACTGGTTACCGGACTGCTTTTTTTAAGGGTTGTGGGAAGTCTGGTGTACCTTTTGGCCAGGATTCGTTATAGCAAAAGGATGTCAATGATGGGTGTGACCGTCTTACCGGTCAGTGGACAGATTTCGCCTTTCTCTTTCTTTAAATATGTGTTTCTGCCCATCAAGATGCTGGAGCATCCACAGCTAAGTGAAGTCATAGAACATGAACGTGCCCATATCAGAAAATGGCATTCTATAGATCTTTTGCTGGTAGAGTGCATGACTGTGGTTTTCTGGTTTCACCCTGCCGTATGGCTATTCAGAAGAGAATTAAAAATGCAACATGAGTTTGAAGCTGACCTGATGGTGATAGATAAGACACACGATAAGGCTGCCTACCAGAAACTTCTGCTGCAAATTTCAATGCATGGGATACATATCCCCATAACAACACCATTTAATTATCCACCTTTAAAAAAACGTTTTATGATGATGAACAAAACCAACAAAGGCTTTGCGAAAAAGGCCTTATTAAGCATGCTGGCAATTATTCCCATGTTCACACTTGCATTTTTTGTGCAGTCGTGCAGCGAGCAGCATGCAGCCGATGCTTTGCAGGAAGAAATGGAAGCCGCCGCAGCAGCTATCGACTACAGTCATGATGTTGTCTTTACAGTGACTGAAAAACAGCCGGCTTTTCCCGGAGGTGAGCAGGCCAGGCAGGAATTTCTGCAGGATGAACTGAGGTATCCTTATGAAGCCATGATGGAAGGAGCTCAGGGAACCATATATGTCACCTTCGTTGTGAGGTATGACGGTAATATCACCGATGTGAGGGTGCTTAGGGGTGTGACTCCTGAACTGGATGAAGAAGCTGTAAGGGTTATAAACCTAATGCCACGCTGGGAGCCGGGTATGCAACGTGGCGAGCCGGTCAGCGTCAGGTTTAATATGCCAATCCGTTTTCGTTTAAATTAGTGGCATTCAGATCACACTAAGTATTTGAGAGAACACGATCATCAGGACCAGCGCCAGGGGATACACGGTGGCATAGCCCACTGAAGCTGCATCAGATTCGGTTTTTGAGTCTGCCGCAGCAAGCCCCGGGGTGCTGGTCATGCTTCCGGCCACAACCCCCAGCAAGGTGGCAAAATTAATCTTCAGTACATAATGGCCAATGATGGTTGTTAGTATCATAGGGATGCTGGTGATCATGATTCCTGTCCAGATCAATGTCCATCCGTATTCAGCCAGGGCTTCAGCAATATGGGCTCCCGCATGGGTGCCAACTGTGGCCAGGAACATAAGTAAGCCCAGTTTGCGAAGCAGGTTGTTTCCTCCACCTGACATGGTCCATATAACCGGTCCGGTTTTTCCAATTTTACTGAGTATCAGGGCTGAGGTCAGAACGCCACCGGTAATTCCGAGTGAGAACTCGAATAAACCGAAAAACGGAAAGGTAATGGCCCCCAGCAGCACGCCAATGATAATGCCCAGACTGATGGGCAGAAAATTGGTTTCACTCAGGCGTTTCTCATTGTTTCCCAGCAACTTCATCACCTTTTTCATGTTTTCTTCATCGCATGCAAGCAATACCTTGTCGCCAAAGCGCAGGGTGGTGGTGCCTCTTGGAGAAATATCAATACCGCTTCGGCGAATACGGGTGATGGTGGCATTGTAGTATGCTGTCAGGTTCAGGGCGTTCAGACTTTTATTGACCACTTGCTTGTTCGTAACCAGGAGCCAGTTTACCTTGTAGCCCGCGGCTTGTGGAACTTGTTCGTGGGTTTCTGGGCCTATCATCAGTTCTACCTTTTCAAGCGCCTGCTCTGTTCCGGCAAACTTAACAATATCACCCAAATGCAGCCGGGTATCTGCGCCGGGAGTAAAAACCTCTGACCCATGCCTGATACGGCTGATCACAGCCATGGTCATAGTCCCAACAGCCAGTTCCTTGATGGTCTTTCCATGGATGTTTTTGTTCTCTACCACAAAATTGCGTTCAAATACTTCAGGGAAATCTTCGTGGGCCTTATCAAGATATTTCTTTTCCTCATTCTTCATATCGACCCTAAGTACCACTGGGAGCAGATGAATGATGAGAATGGCAAATACAGCCCCGGCGGGGTAAACCACCCCATAACCTATTGACGGCAGAGTAGATCCTGAAATATCGATGGCAGCAGCAAGCCCTGAAGTGCTTGTGAGGGCACCGTTAAATATTCCGACGCCAAGGTGTGGATCCAAACCGAAGAGCCTTCCCAGTCCATAGCTTAAAAGCGCTGCTGTTGATACCAGCAAAAAACATATACCCAGAAATTGCCGCCCTGTCTTCTTAAATGCATCAAAAAAACCAGGCCCCGCCTGTATCCCAACTGTGAAAATAAAGAACATCAGGCCAATGGTTTGAAAGGCCTGGGGAACCATGATGCCATAATGTCCCATGATCAGGGCAACAAAAACCACGGCCGAAAGATCGAGGGAGAAACCCCTGAACTTGACGCTGCCAAGCATGATGCCAAGGGTAATGATGAGAAACAGTGCAAAATAACCTTCAAAAATCAGTTCAGCCATGCCTTGAAAATTTGAACATTGAGATACAATCGAGGTTAAAATACTGAGGTACAAATTTAATTCTTCTTTACCTTCGTAAGAGAATTCTGTTGGATTTATTTTCTGCATGCATGCTGGGTACAATAATCTATTTGGTAGTTTTTCTTCTTTTGGTTAATGCTGCCGGTTTTTTTGGTCTGAAAATACTTTTCCCCAAAAAAAAACGGGCTATCCATTTTTCAAGACTGGTTTACTGGGGAGCAGATCTATTATTTGTCGTGTTTTCAATTATCTGGCTTGTTTTGATCAGATCAGCTGACATGCCTGTTCATGAACTGTATCGCAAACACTTTTATATTGCTGGTGTATTTGTCCCCATCTACATTTCCAAAGCGGTTTTTGCCAGTTTTTACGTGTTGCATCAGCTTAAAAACCTCCTGGCAGTTATTACAAGCGGTGTTATCACCCGGCCCCAGGGAATTTCAAAAGCCATTCTAGTATGCCGAAAATCAAGATGGATACTCAGGGTGGGATTGGTAGTGGCTTTGTTAATATTTGTATTGGTTCTTCACGGTATATTCATTGGCCGTCATCAGTTTGAGGTGGTTAAACATGAATTGTGGTTCAATGACCTGCCCCATTCTTTTGATGGGTACCGCATTGTGCATTTTTCAGATACCCACCTGGGCAGCTTTGCAAACCCTGAACATGTAGAAAAGGGTCTTGGACTGATCAATGAGCTGGATGCTGATGCCATCATGTTTACGGGCGACTTGATTAATAATCACATAAATGAGACTGTACCGTATGTGCAATTATTTTATGGGTTAAGGGCAAGGGATGGTAAGTTTTCGGTATTGGGCAACCATGACATGGGTGATTACAGACGGTGGGCTACCATTGAGGAACAGAAGCACTGCCTGGGTGAGTTGGAAATTTTTTATAAACAAACCGGTTTTACATTACTAAGAAATGCCAGCCATATTGTGCATCGCGGGTCAGATTCAATTGTTGTGGCAGGCGTCGATAATTGGGGACTTCCTCCATTTTCGCAGGAAGGTGATTTAGGCGAGGCGCTCGATAAAATCAGACCAGGAATGTTTAAATTATTGTTATCTCATGATCCCAGCCATTGGAGAGCGGAGGTCATTCCGAAAACCTCAGTTCAGCTTACCTTGAGCGGTCATACACATGGGATGCAGTTTGGTATGCTCAACCGTTTTGTGCAATGGAGCCCCGCCTCATGGATCTATGCTGAATGGCAGGGATTGTACAGAGAAGGCCAGCAAAAAATCTATGTAAACAGGGGTTTTGGCTTTTTATCATTTCCCGGACGGGTTGGTGTTTCACCCGAAATTACCCTCCTGATTCTTCGTAGCAGTCATAACAAACAGGAGGATTTGCCTCTAATACAATTGCATCATGACTAAACCAAAAGAACTGATAAATATTTTTTGGTTCAGGCGTGACCTGAGGTTCTACGACAACAAAGGCCTTTTCCATGCCTTGTCAGCCGAAAAACCTGTACTGCCATTATTCATTTTTGACGATGATATCATTGATAAACTACCCCGAAACGATCATCGGGTAAGCTTCATCTATGATACACTTTCGGGCCTTTACCAGGAGCTTCGGGATATGGGTAAGGGATTTCTTGTAAAAAGAGGAAAGCCCCTGGATGTGTTCGGTCAAATGCTTGCAGATTACCGGGTGCATAAGGTTTATTGCAATAAGGACCATGAGCCCTATGGGATATCAAGAGACGTCAAAATAAAAGCATTATTACAAGATTTTGGGGTAGGGTTTGAAACCTTTCTCGATCACCTCATATTTGACAAAGACGATATTCTCAAATCAGATGGAAGCCCCTATCAGGTTTTTACACCATACAGCAAGGCCTGGAAACACAAGTTTGCTTCGGGTCAGTTAACAACGTATGACTCAGAGAGCCTTTTGGACAACATGATCGGGCAAAAAGACATTGTATTTCAAGAGAGGGATCAATTGGGCATTACTCTGTCCGGCTTAAAACCGCCTGTGCTTAAGCTCAACAGAGAGCAGATAAGTCAATACCATCATCACCGTGACTTCCCCTACAGGGATGCAACCACCAGGCTGGGCGTGCACCTGAGGTTTGGGACAATAGGGATCAGGCAGTGTGTACTCGAAGCCAAAAACCTTAATCAGGTTTGGCTAAACGAATTAATTTGGAGAGAATTTTATGCCATGATCATGTGGCATTATCCCAGGGTGGTTAACCAGTCATTCAAAACAGCCTATGACCGCATCCAATGGTTGAACAATGAAGATGATTTTGAAGCCTGGAAAAATGGCACCACGGGCTATCCGATGGTTGATGCGGGCATGCGGCAACTAAATGCCACAGCCTATATGCACAACCGGTTACGCATGGTCACAGCCAGTTTTTTAACCAAGCACCTGCTTATTGACTGGAGGTTGGGAGAGGCATATTTTGCTGAGAAGCTGTTTGATTTTGAGTTGTCGTCAAATAATGGTGGTTGGCAGTGGAGCGCCGGCACAGGTTGCGATTCTGCTCCCTATTTCAGGATTTTCAATCCCACTGCCCAGCATGAAAAGTTTGATCCTGACTCTTCTTTTGTGCGCCAGTGGGTGCCTGAGTTGGACACTGCATCTTATCCGGCCCCGGTGGTTGAGCACACGGCTGCACGCAACAGGTGTTTGCAGGCATATAAACAGGCTCTTGAAAGGAGTTGATTGAAGAAATAAGGTATGCATTCATACGATAAACTTGCTTTCGATGAGGTTTCAGCTGCACTTAGGAGGGCTGATTTTATCACTTTGCCAGGGCAACCTGTGCAGCTGACCATGGCACCGGATATTCGCAAAGATCAAATCAGGGGTATGGGCAAAGGCCACGAACCCGTAAAAAGCAGTGTGATGATTCTCATATATCCCGGAGTTGAGGGTTCAGCCAAGTCGGTCTTCATACAGCGGCCAAAGTATGATGGAGTGCATAGCGGGCAGATCTCATTTCCTGGCGGCAGGCTTGACCCGGATGATGAGGATATGATGCAGACAGCACTTCGGGAAACACATGAGGAAATTGGAATTTCACCAGATCAGGTTGAAGTTATAGGTCAGCTGTCAGAACTGTATATCCCCCCCAGTAACCATCTGGTAAGCCCTTTTGCCGGGCTGTTGTCAAAGATGCCGGTCTTTTGTCCTGACCCTATCGAGGTGGCCTGTATTATTGAAGTTGAGCTGGGCGATTTTTTATCAGGGAATAACAAGACAGAGAGTATTATTAAACTTGCCGATGGTGAGATTGTAAACACTCCTTGCTATAAAACCGGTGAACATATCATCTGGGGAGCCACTGCCATGATCCTGGCCGAATTTATTTCTCTTTTCAACAGTGCATTTCGGGTGGTTCGTTGATCCTTTGGAGTTTTTTTTTTATATTTCCCTTGTAAAAGAGATCGCTTGTCATGGGCCGGTTTTTTAACTTTTTTCTGGCTTTATTTTTGTTTGCTACATTTTCAGTTACTGAAAGTGAGGGTTCTGGTATTCCCTTTTTGCTTCCTGAGGATGATTCTTATGTCTGGCGGGTAACCCATATATACGACGAAAAGGGGCGAAAAACTGAAACCACCGAGTATGCCTGGGGTGGGGGTCGTGTGGCCATCCACGTTTTTGAATACGACGACAGGGGTTTTCAGGTCAAAGAAACGGTGTTATATCCCGGTGGGCAAATCAGAGAATGGAAAGAAATGTTATACGATACGGCCGGGAACCTTTTAAAGGAGTCGACCTTTGACCCTTCAGGATATAATATTTCAAGGCAGATATATACCTATGATAAGAACATGAACAGGGTGAGCTGGCAGTATTGGGAGCCTGGCCATGTTTTGCAATGGGAAAGACGTTATACATTTAATGAACAGGGTAAGAGAATAAAAGAAGAATGGTTTCATGGCCGTGGGTGGCTTGAGAAAAGGTATGAATATACCTATGATAAAAACGGCAACCTGGTAATGCAAGATCTGGTTGGGAACAATGGACGGCTTGAGTGGAGGTATGTATATGATTATGATCAAATGGGTAACAGGACAGCTGTTAAATGGTATGATGAAAGCGGACGGCTTGCCTGGATCAGAACTTACCAATATGATGACAATGGATTGCGAACGGGTGAGCGGCGCTATGAAACCATCAGAAGGCTTTTTTCACGTGAAATCAGGTACCGTCTGACTTATCAGTTTTCATTTACCTACGATCAGCAGCGAAATCAGATCAAAGAAGTAGTGCATGACACATATGGTCGCCATCTTTGGACAAGGGAGTATGGCTATGATAATGACGGCAGCCTGAATGAATATACCTGGTATGGACCCGACGGAGATATTGAGGTCAGGTATGTGATCGTTTTCGACCAGCAGGGCCTGAAAACAGACTGGATATGGCTTGACGAGCAGGGTAGGACAGATATGAGGAGAACCTATAGTTATGATCAGGCAGGAAGACTCGTTGAAGAACGATGGTATGAATATGAGAAAGAAAGGGTGGGCTATCGTTAGCCCACCCTTGATTCATTTACCTGGAAATATATTGAATTTATTTTACTGCGTCCACAATGGCTTTGAACGCTTCAGGATGATTCATACCAAGATCTGCCAACACTTTGCGGTTGATCTGAATATCCTTTTCATTCAGTTTGCCTATAAATTGTGAGTAATTCAGGTCATACTGTCTTACTGCTGCATTGATACGCTGGATCCACAGTTTCCGGAATTCTCTCTTTTTGTTCCTGCGGTCACGGTATGCATAGCCGAGTCCTTTTTCATAGGTGTTCTTGGCTACCGTGTAGACATTTTTTCTGGAACCAAAGTAACCTCTGGTTAGTTTTAGAAGCTTTTTTCTTCTGCGCCTTGCGGCGACTTTATTTACTGCTCTTGACATGATAGTTCGTTTTGTTTGTTAAGCGCTTTCCTCGGTGGTGGGAAAGACTTTTCTGGCTTGAACAAAGGTTTATAGTTAAATGACTGACTAAAGAGCCAGCATGGCTTTTACATTCTTCTCGTCTGATTTGTGTACCAGCGAAGTCTTCGTCAAATTTCTCTTTCTTTTTTTACTCTTTTTTGTAAGGATATGGCTTTTATAAGCGTGCTTGCGCTTGATCTTTCCGGATGCGGTAAGAGAGAACCGCTTTTTTGCTCCGGATTTGGTTTTCATTTTAGGCATTACTCAATTTAATTTACAGGGTTATGGTAAATGAATATTAACTTTTTTTAGGGCCCTTTTTTGGGGTGATAAACATGATCATGCGCTTACCTTCCATTTTGGGCATTTGTTCAACTTTTCCGTAATCTTCAATTTCTTGCGCAAAACGCAGGAGGATCACCTCACCTTTTTCTTTGTAAATGATCGACCTTCCCTTGAAAAAAACATAGACCTTCAGTTTGGCACCTTCTTCCAAAAATTTGATGGCATGCTTCAATTTAAAATTAAAGTCATGGTCATCGGTGTTGGGCCCCATTCTGATTTCTTTTACAACGATCTTGGCTGCATTGGCCTTGATCTCCTTTTGTTTCTTTTTTTGCTCGTAAAGAAACTTTTTGTAATCCATGATTTTACAAACCGGTGGATTGGCTGTGGGGGCAATTTCGACCAGGTCAAGACCTAGTTCATCAGCCATATTGATGGCATCTTTTACCGCGATGATGTCGGCATCAACATTTTCTCCCACAACACGTACAACGGGGGCCGTAATACGTTCATTAATCCGGTGTGGGTCTTCTTTCTTTACAAAGCGCCTTCTGTTGCCTCGTGGTCTGAATGGTGTTGCTATGTTTTGTTCCTCCTGTATTTTGTGAATGAATCTATTTATTTACTGTAAAAGTCTGTTTACTTCATCCTCAACCATTTTTACAAATTCTTCAATAGAAAAAGATCCGAGGTCTCCTTCGCCGTGTTTACGAACGGAGACAGTCTCCCCGGCTTCTTCTTTTTCACCGACTATCAGCATGAATGGGATTTTGCGCGTTTCGGCATCGCGAATTTTCTTTCCCGTTTTTTCGCTGCGCTCGTCAATCAGCGTGCGAATTTCGTAATTATTTAGCAAATTTAAAACTTTTTTTGCATAATCAGCATATTTGTCGCTGATTGGCAATATGATAGCCTGATCAGGTGTGAGCCAAAGCGGGAAGTTTCCGGCATAGTGCTCTATCATAACTGCCACGAACCTTTCCAACGAGCCAAATGGCGCCCTGTGAATCATAACAGGCCTGTGTTTCTGGTTGTCACTGCCGATATATTCAAGTTCAAAACGATCAGGAAGGTTGTAATCAACCTGAATGGTTCCCAGCTGCCATTTCCTGCCCAGGGCATCATTGACCATGAAATCAAGTTTGGGGCCATAAAATGCAGCTTCACCAGTTACAACCTCAGCAGAGAGTCCTTTTTCACGGGTGGCTTCAATGATGGCCTTTTCAGCCTTTTCCCAGTTTTCGTCAGAGCCAATGTATTTCTCCTTATTGACAGGGTCTCTGAGAGATATCTGGACACTATAGTCATTGAAATCGAGTGCACGAAAAATATGCAAAACGATGTCTATCACAGCAATGAATTCTTCTTTCACCTGGTCGGGCCGGCAGAAAATATGTGCGTCATCCTGGGTAAAGCCCCTGACTCTGGTCAGTCCGTGCAGTTCACCGCTTTGCTCATATCTGTATACAGTCCCGAATTCAGCCAGCCTGACAGGCAGGTCTTTATATGAATACTGTTTGATCTTGTATATCTCACAATGGTGAGGACAATTCATGGGTTTCAGGAAGAATTCTTCGCCTTCAGAGGGTGTTGAAATAGGCTGGAAGGAGTCTTCACCGTATTTGTCATAATGGCCGCTGGTGATATATAGGTTTTTATTTCCAATATGGGGAGAAATCACGGGTTGGTACCCAGCCTTGCGCTGAACTTTTTTCAGGAACTTCTCCAGGTTTTCACGAAGTTCTGCACCTTTTGGGAGCCAGAGTGGCAGCCCCTGACCGACCTTGGCCGAGAAGGCAAAAAGTTCAAGTTCACGTCCGATTTTACGATGGTCTCTTTTTTTGGCCTCTTCAAGCATTTCCAGATACTCCTTGAGCATCTTTTGCTTCGGAAAGGTAATGCCGTATACGCGGGTGAGCTGTTTGCGGCTTTCATCTCCGCGCCAGTAAGCACCTGCGGTATTGAGCAATTTCACAGCCTTGATCGGACTGGTGTCAACCAGGTGTGGACCCCGGCAAAGATCGGTGAAGTGACCAGACTTATAGAAACTAATTGTTCCGTCTTCAAGATCACTGATCAGGTCAACCTTATACTCATCGCCTTTTGCCCGGTAAAATTCAAGTGCTTCATTTTTTGGGATATCTGTTCTGATGAAAGGTTCTTTGCGCCTTGCAATTTCAAGTATTTTGTCCTCAATCTCACTGAAATCATTACTGGAAATACTTTTGTCACCAAGGTCAATATCATAATAGAAACCATTCTCCACATCAGGGCCAATACCAAATTTTGTGCCCGGGTACAATTCTTCAATAGCTGCTGCCATAATGTGGGCAGATGAGTGCCACATGGTGGCTTTTCCATCTTTGTCATCCCAGGTGTTCAACTTAATGGCTGCATCTGTTGTGATGGGTCTGTTCAGATCCATCACTTCACCGTTGACAGTGATGGATAATACATTGCGAGCCAAGCCTTCTGAAATGCTCTGCGCAATCTCCATTCCGGTAATACCGCTTGGGAATTCTCTGATAGTTTGGTCGGGTAAGGTAATATTTATCATCAGCTATCTCTTTTTCAGCTTGCAAAGGTAAGTAAAATCAATCACTCAGTAAATAACAAACTAAACGGAGTCAAGGTTCACCTTGCTCTGGTGATAAAATTCAGGCTGCAATCTAACTGCAAATACGTTTAATGAGTCTGAGCTTGTGGGTATACCTGCCAGAACCCTGGTTGAAAATCCCCTGGTGATCAACTTTATCTTTGCGCACCCTGCCGTGGGCGTGGATTATATGTCCGTCGCCGGTTATAATCCCTACATGATTAATGACACCTTCATCGTTGTCGAAGAAAGCCAGATCACCTGCTTTTGCTTCGTGTATCAGGTGTATAGATTCGCCCAGGTTTGATTGTACCGAAGAATCTCTGGGTAATCTAATGCCGGCCATTCTGAAGCATAGCTGAACCAGACCTGAACAGTCAACTCCAAAAGCAGACCGGCCGCCCCAGAGATAGGGTGTATGCATGAGATCACCGGCCAGGTGGAGAATATCCCCAGCTTGGTTGCCTGAAGGTTTCATGAGGTTACCATGATGTTCAAAGGTAAAACTCTCAAATTTGCACACCTTGTGTCCATTACCAGGAAAAGGACTGCCTCCACTGATCATGAAGCTGTGGCTGCTATGCAGATTTGTTACTTTACTGAAGCGGCCAGTTGTATAAAACACTGAATCATTTCTGAGCCAGGTATAGGTATCATGGCTGATCAATTCAACCTGGTTTGCCGCAACCCATCCCTGGTATTGATCATGCGATGACTCAATATGTAACCACCCTGCCGACTTCGCAAGCAAACTGAAGGTTTCACCAAAAATCAGCTGACTGATCATTTCGCTGCGGTGTGATGCCTGACTTCGCATGGCTGCCGCACCTATAGGACAAATACCGTATTTCTGCATGAGATACCCCCGGATTAAAGGCATAAAAATAATTAAATTTCTCTACTAACAGCGGGTTCCAGCTGGTTTTCTTCAGCTAAAATGCCTAAATTCGTTCATTGACTATAGTTCAAAATCTATGAAAGATATTTTGCATTGGCTGCAGCGCCATTTTTCCCATATATACAAGGGGTTTATCGTTCTTTTGACGATTTTTTTACTGGTGCAGTTTTTTCCCCGGCAGCCAGGGTTTGACTATGAGTATCAACAGTCACGTCCATGGATGTACGATGATCTCATTGCACCTTTTGATTTTGCCGTTCTCAAATCGCAGGCTGATCTGGAAAGAGAAAGAGAAGAAATTCTGGCCGGCTTTCTCCCATTTTTTACCAGAGACAGAATGATAGCAGACTCAGTGCTTGAAGTTTTTGTGGATGCATTTGACAATGCGTGGGATGAAAAGCATGCAGATAGACCTGTTCGTGGTCGAAAAGTGGTTAACAGAGATGTGGCCATTGATATATTGACCCATCTTTATGACCGGGGTATAGTGTATCCCGGGGGAGCATTCAGAGATAACTCTGATGATTTTGGTATCAGGGTCATGGAGAATAATGTGGCCAGAAGTACCACCATTGGTGAACTGTATACCATTCAGGAAGCATTTTTGTACGCGGCAAGCACCCTTGATGATGCGGCAGAAGCCATTGACGTTGAACTGCTTCTGTCTCTGCTTGAAAACGCCCTGACGCATAATGTGTTTTACAGCCAGACAATTACAGAGCGTACCATAGAAGCCGAACTGGAGAGCATCCCTCTGACACGGGGTATGGTGCAAGAAGGGGAGAAAATTATTTCGAAGGGAGAAATAATCAATCCCCAGACCTATCAGGTGCTTGAATCATTCAGGGTTGAATATCAGCGACAGGTCGGTGATTCAGCGGTCAGGGCGCTGCTTTATGCAGGCCAGTTTTTGCTGGTGAGTATCTCTATGATTGTTTTACTTCTGTTTTTATATGTTTTTCGCAGGGATATTTTTACCGACAACAGACGCATTCTGCTGATCTTGCTGACAGTTTTTCTTATGGTTTTTCTCACCAGCCTGGTAATCAGGTATAATCTGAACTATATCTACCTTGTGCCGGTTTGCCTTGTTCCTGTGGTTATTCGTGCTTTTTTTGACAACAGGCTGGCTTTGTATGTGCATATAATTACCATTATTCTCATCGGGTTTATCATCCCAAGAAGCTTCGAATTTGTATTTCTGCAGTTTATTGCAGGAATAATAGCCATATTAAGTATGGCCAGTTTGCGAAGACGGTCGCAGCTTTTTATAACGGCTACATATATTTTTCTCACCTATTCTGCTGTTTATTTCGGATTGTCGCTGGCACATACAGGTTCATTCAATGACCTTTACTGGTTAGATTTTGTGTATTTTGCAGGAGGCGCATTCCTGACCCTTTTTGCCTATCCGCTGATTTTCATGTTCGAACGTTTATTTGGCATGCCAACCGATTTTTCGTTGCTTGAGTTGGCTGATACCAACAATACCCTTCTGCGCAAACTTGGGCTTCAGGCGCCGGGAACATTTCAGCATTCATTGCAGGTTGCCAATCTCGCTGAAGAAGCCATGATAGCCATTGGCGGAAACAGTTTGCTGACGCGTACCGGAGCACTCTACCATGATATTGGAAAGATGAAAAACCCCCAATATTTTACAGAGAACCAAACTTCGGGATATAACCCCCACGATGAAATCAGCTTTAAAGAGAGTGCGCAAATCATCATTGATCATGTCATCGACGGAATAGAAATGGCTCGCAAACACAATTTACCTGAGTATATCATCGACTTTATCCGAACCCATCATGGTACTACTACAGCCAGGTATTTTTTTACCATGCAAATGAAACAAAATCCTGATGCTGAAATTGATAAGGCCGGATTCACTTATCCTGGTCCACGTCCTTTCTCGAGAGAGACGGCAGTTGTTATGATGGCAGACTCGGTTGAAGCAGCTTCAAGAAGCCTGGGGCGCCCTGATGATAAACAAATCAGCAACCTTGTCGATAAAATTATTGATACCCAGCTTCAGGAGAAACAATTTGACAATGCAGACATAACCTTGAAAGACATTACAACCGTAAAGCATATTTTTAAAAAAATGTTACTCAATATTTACCACGTCAGGGTTGCTTATCCTTCGCTGGGGTGATTAAGTAGTGAACAGCTTACATCTTTCAGGTAACCCATGGTATCAGGCCCCATATGAAAAAGCAGGTCGACAATACTCAGGTTTGGGATGAATCCATGTTTTTCAGCAAATGTCTGATGGTATGTGGGCCATGAAAAAGATTGGGAGATTGATCTTCGGTGAGACTTGGGTGTGAGAAAGGCTCTGAGGTCGGTGATTTTTTCGGGCCTTGACTCATACGATGAAGTTCTGGTTATGTGGGTGTTAATTGAAAGCTCATCAGTAATTGATTTGAGAAGCAGCATATTGAACTCCCAGAGGTTATGATTTGACGAATGCCTGTAGAATGGTTCAAGCAAGTCTTTGTAATAAATGAAAAACGGAGCATTGTTGTAGGCTGCAGTTATGGAACGCCAGTGTTTGATAGGCCAATTGGTGTGCTTACTTGTTTTTACAAAACAGGTTTTTGTGCTGTTGCCATCAGGCCTTTCAACAGGGATTATCAGGTCAAGGCGACCATTGGCTGCATAAATGCTGCATCTGTTTCGCCAGGTTTGCCGCTGGTAGGTTTCATGAAGTTCTACAACCGCCTTTTTTGATGCGTAGAGCCAGACCATATACTCTAGCGGAGGGAGGTAGGCCGTCGGAAGTAAAACATATTGTGTGTCAGATATAAACCCATTCATGGCTGTAAAATTAACTAAATCAGCCTGACTAAAAATACGCCAGTTATGAAAATTCTACGTGCAGATCAGATTCGTGAGTTAGATGCATATACCATAAAACATGAACCCATTGCATCAATAGACCTTATGGAAAGAGCCGCCGGACAATGCGCCGGATGGGTACGCAGACATATGCAACATAAATCTGCATTGAAAATATTTTGTGGAATGGGTAACAACGGAGGTGACGGACTGGCCATGGCCAGAATGCTTGCAAAAAAAGGATTGAAAGTTGTGGTTTTTGTCGTAAAACATGCAAAAAAAGCCTCTGAAGATTTCCTGATCAATGAAAAACGACTGCAAACGCACAAGCATGTCAAGGTAGAATATCTTGACGAAGACAGCCATTTTCCGGAAATACATCAGGATGAGCTGGTTATCGATGCTATTTTGGGTAGCGGACTTGCCAGACCCCTTGAGGGTTTATTGGCCCGCCTTGTTTCGCACATCAATGCTTCACCGGCTGAAGTGGTGTCTATTGACATGCCCACCGGCTTATTCGCCGAAGATAACAGGAGCAATGACTTGAATTATATTATCAGGGCTGATTATACTTTGAGCTTTCAAATGCCAAAGCTGGCATTTATGATGCCTTTAAACGAACAGTTTGCAGGGCAGTGGTTTACGCTGGATATAGGCCTGCATCCTGAAGGAATCAGGTTGGCAGAGACCAGTTATTTCTATTTACATGCATCTGAAATCAGGTCATTATACAGACACAGAAAAAAATTCTCGCATAAAGGACATTATGGCCATGCTTTTCTGATGTCAGGTAGCTACGGGAAAATTGGTGCGGCGGTTCTGGCCGCCAGGGCTACCATGAGGACGGGGGCAGGCCTGCTTACAGTTCAATTGCCTCATTGTGGGTATGAGATTATGCAGACGGCTGTTCCTGAGGCTATGTGTCATCCGGGAGAGCATCCTCATTTGATATCTGAAGTAGCAGACCTTGAAGGTTTTAATGCCATTTGTGCCGGTCCGGGCATTGGTACCCATGAACAAACTGCCAGGGCACTAAAGGTACTAATCCAGAATGCTTCAGTACCCATGGTGCTTGATGCAGATGCGCTGAATATTCTTGCTGAAAACCCTACATGGTGCGGATTTTTGCCCAAAGGGTCTATTTTCACCCCCCATCCCGGTGAGTTTGATCGTTTGGCAGGGAAAACCACCGACGATCATGACCGGCTTGAGAAGGCCATTGAACTCGCCCATCGTTTTCAGGTTCATGTGGTATTGAAAGGAGCCCATACTGCTGTTGTATGCCCCGACGGGAGGAGCTTTTTTAATTCAACCGGCAACCCGGGTATGGCCAGCGGAGGAAGTGGTGATGTACTTGCAGGCATGATTCTCGGTTGGCTTGCCCAGAACTACTCCCCGCTTTACAGTTGCCTGATGGCGGTTTATCTTCACGGAAGGGCAGGTGATCTTGCGGCAGGAAGAAAAGGATTTGAAGGACTGATTGCCAGCGATATTGTTGAACAGATACCCAAGGCAATAAGAACCACCATGGGAGGATACCGTGTCTGAAACATTATTTCTCTTAAACAAATTCTGTTATTGTGGTGTTATGTGTTGAGTGAAACTGATAACTGCAGTTATTAAATTTGTTTGAAATGGAAACCACTGTACAAAAAAATAAGAGCAAAACCACAGACAAACCCTTTTACACCGTTGAAAGCATCGGTGCTGAAAAGTGGAGGGAGTGGTACCAGTTGATGATTTTGGGTCGCAAACTTGATGAAAAGGCACCCAATTATCTTAAGCAGGCACTCGGTTGGTCATATCATGCACCTTTTGCCGGCCATGATGCCATTCAACTTGCCATCGGGCAGGTGTTCAACCGTGAAACAGACCATTTGTTTCCTTACTACAGGGATATGCTTACTGCCCTTTCGGCTGGAATAACTGCTGAAGAGATCATTTTAAACGGGATTTCAAAGGCCACAGACCTTGCAAGTGGGGGTCGCCATATGTCGAATCATTTTGCCAAACCTGATTGGAACATACATAATGTATCATCAGCAACAGGTAACCACACATTGCATGCTGTGGGAGTTGCCAGGGCAATGAAACGCTATGGTCACAAGGGTGTGGCCATAAGTTCGCAAGGTGAATCATCTGTGTCTGAAGGCTATGTTTATGAGGCCATAAACGGGGCCAGCAATGAAAAACTTCCGGTTGTGTTTGTTTTTCAAGACAATGGCTACGGTATCTCTGTACCCAAGAAAGACCAGACTGCCAACCGGAAGGCAGCAGATAATTTTAGTGGTTTCAAAAACTTGCGCATAATCCATTGCGATGGCAAGGACATCCTGAGTTCGATGAATGCCATGTATGAAGCACGTAAACATGCCATTGAAAAGTCTGAACCTGTAATTGTTCATGCAAGTGTGGTGCGCATAGGTTCACACTCAAACAGTGACCGCCATGATTTGTACCGTGATGAGAGAGAATTGAATTGTGTTAAAGCCCATGACCCGCTGATCAAGATTCGGCGGATATTGCTTAAACACGAAATTTATACCGAAAAAGAACTTGAAGACGTTGAGAACCAAGTCAAGAAGGTTATTACTGATGCACATAAAAAAGCCATTAAGGCTCCCGACCCCACTCCGGAATCCATTTTTGATTTTGTGATTCCCGAGCCATACCCGGCCTCGAAATACCCTGAAGGCATTCATGAAGAAAAAGGTGACCCTGTCAAGTTGATTACTGCACTTAATGAGACGCTCAAGGCAGAATTCAGGTATAACCCGGATACTTTTATCTGGGGACAGGATGTGGCCTATAGAGAAAAGGGAGGTATCTTTAATGTGACCAAGGGTATGCAAAAGGAGTTCGGAGTTGAGCGCGTTTTTAACGCCCCCATTGCTGAGGATTTTATTGTCGGAACTGCCAATGGTATGAGCCGTTTCAATGACAAGATTAGGGTTGTGATAGAGGGTGCTGAATTTGCTGACTACTTTTGGCCAGCCATGGAACAATTTGTTGAAATGACCCATGATTACTGGCGCAGCAACGGAAAGTTCTCACCCAATGTAACCATAAGGCTTGCTTCAGGTGGTTATATCGGAGGCGGACTTTACCATTCACAGACCATTGAGGGCGCCATGACCACCTTTCCAGGTATCCGGGTTGTTTATCCCTCATTCGCAGACGATGCAGCAGGTCTTCTCCGCACTGCCATGCGTTCAAAAGGACCTACGCTTTATCTTGAACCCAAGGCGTTGTACAATGCAAAGGCTGCAGAAACAGTAGTGCCGGATGACTTTGAGGTTCCATTTGGAAAAGCCCGGATCAGAAGGGACGGTAAAGACCTGACCATTGTAACCTATGGCAATACAACCCATTTAAGTATCGAAGCGGCAGAACAAATAGCCAAAGAGACGGGTAAACAAATAGAAATATTAGACCTTCGGTCGCTTATTCCGCTTGATACAGAGGCTGTCCTCAGGTCGGTCAAAAAAACAAGCCGTGCTCTTGTGGTGCATGAAGACAAGGTGTTTGGTGGATTTGGCGGTGAACTCGTTTCGCAGATTACTGATATCGGTTTTGAGTTCCTGGATGCTCCTGTCAGAAGGGTAGGTTCAACGTTTACACCGGTTGGTTTCCATAAAAACCTTGAGGAAGCTATTTTGCCTTCTGTAAAGAAAATCATGGAAGCCGCAAAGGAGTTAATCGAATACTAGTTTGAAGATTGACATTTACGCAGCATGAAATATGAATGTCCCGGACTAACCGGGACATTTTTTATTGGGAAGAAATCTCATGCTCTCTGAAATAATAGGCGTAGTTAATGACATACATATCGCCGACAGGAAATCCCGGATGCCTGTCTTTGGCAACGCCCACATAGTTAAAGCCTGGATTCATAATGTTATAGCGGTGGCTTCTGTCAAAAACATCATCATCGATCAAAAGGTAAATGACAGCATCATGCGCTGAAAAATTTCCATAGGTGATGTTTTCACCAATTTGGCCGTCCCATCTGCCGAAGCGCTCTATGCGGGCTCTGATGCCCCCCTGTCCGCCATGTCCACGGATACCTCTTCTGCGCAAATAGGTTGCGTGCAGCTTAGCCGCCTGAGAAAGGCCTTCAGAAGGGTGCAAAATACCCATGGGCTCAGTCTTGAGAAGTTCAAAATAGAGCTCGTTGGCAGGGGTAACACCCTCTCTTGTCAAAAGTATGGTTCCGAATTCGGGGTAGTGAAATTCATTTCCTCTGAAGTAATTGATAAATTCGGCCACATAAAGCATGGCAAATTTTTCGGGATTATACCTGACAAGGTTGTGTGCCAAAATGATGTTTTTCTCGTCTTCATCAAGGTAGCTGGCATTTGCTGCGGTATTGAGCTGCCCGACAGGCCAACCGTCAGCTGCAATTCTGCTGGCATATTCCTCATTGCTCAATCTTGGGTCGCCTGCCATGACTTTGCTGGCATTTGTTGTATCAACCCTCGGAAATAGCAGAGAAACACACGAAGAAAATGAAATAACCAGAAGCAGCGGAAAGTAAACAATCCATCCGGGTGAGAACAAGTTTTTTAACACATGGAGACTAAACCGACCTGCTCGCATAGGTGTCAGCTGATAAATACAAGCTTAAAGATAGTTGCATTTTTAAAAACTACCAAGCATTCAGGCCCCGGCTTTATTTTAATTTTCGTCTGCATCGTAGGGATTGTATGAAATAATGATACGCCATTCAGTACCATGTAACCTGATGGTATCCCAGAGGGCCATTTTAATTGTCCTCTCTTCGCTATAAGGTTGAATGTGCACATAGTCACTTTTTCCTGCAGGTTGGTTGGCAATTTTCTCACCCAGTTCGAGCAAACTATGTGTCTCTGCAGTCCGGTAATCCAAAAACAGCATCCTGCCTGTACCATCAAATGCCTTGTCAAAAATGATGCGACCTTCAGGCTCCATGATCCAGGGTTGGAATGGCGTTTCAGCCACAAAAGGAGTAGCCAGCTCTTCAATCATTACCTCAGGCCTGATGAGCAGGCTCACCGATCCGTGAAATCCTCCCATTTGATCGAGGATTGGATGCTGCAGGCTGACTGCGTCAAAACCCTCGATGGCCAAGAAAGAACTGCTTAGCATGGGGATTTTGCTTTTTTGCATTTGAAAATAATTTTCCTGATCTCTGATGTTTTTTCCCTGGGATGGGTAAAACTCTGATGGTTCAATATATATTATAACGCCTTCGGGGTTTATGAGGGCACAACTGATTACAAATGGGTTGTCTTCATATATTTTTCTGAAAGCATTTCTGGCAGCATTTTCTGAAGGAAAACGTCCGCCAAAACCTGATACTGCCTGGCGAAGATTATTGTCCATTTCTCTGAGTTGGGTTTCAATTCTGGTTGAGAACATGTTCAAGACCTCAAGTGCTTCAGGCGATATATCCTCCTGAACCGGGTCGCCGATTTTGCCTAAAATGACACGCCAATTATTAAAAGGTACGCTGGTAAAAAGTATGTGTGTATTCCGGCCCCCAAACACATAAGAAGTTTGGCCACTTTTTCTGGCAGTGATATCTTCAACGGCTTTGCTTAGAGAGGGGCCACCCTGTAGGGCTGGGTTCATAAAAACAAAGTCGGCCCGGGGGTGTAGAACAGTATAAGCTTTTTCATCTATCACATACCATAGAAAGTTGTCAGGAAGTTTCAACGATTCGCTGACAAGTTTTTGAAAATCTTCAAGAAAGACTGATAGTGCAACGGCTCCGGTAACTTCGCGGCCTTCAAAGACCGGAACTGCAATGATGACCGACTGTTTGCCTGTTGACCTGCTATATATTAATGAGCCGTGCACTTCTTGTCCACCAAATAGCTTACCAAAATATTCCCTGTCTGCCAGGTTCAGCCCGGTGTAACCCTGGTCGACACTGTAATAGCCGCCGTCAGGCTCAATGTAAAGTGCGGCACCGGGAATGGCCCGGCAAAGGGTTTCAAGTGAGGGTCTGATCTCAGGCCAGATTCCACTGCGGGTGGCAGGAGAGGCGGCAATAAGCCTTAATGAAGTCAATGCATGTTGCAGGTACTGATCAATGAGGGTCGCTGTTGCGCCCAGCGCCGCCTGGGCACCTGTATCATAAATCAGGGGATTGGCAGTGTGTGCATCCTGATCATTCAGGGTGTCAGACCCCTTAGCTGATCCGTGTAATGGGGCCATAAAGGATAAGATGCAAAGCAATGTCATCAGTTTGCTTGCAGATGGAGTAAGTGCTCTGATACATGGTAGTTTGTTCATCTTTGTACCTCCTGTATTTATGATGGAAACTGAAATTTACTAATCAGGGGAAGCTTGCAGGCATTAAAAAGTCAATGAGCGGCACAAACGAATGCACATGAAGTGCATGTTAATTACCTTAAATATATTGATAATAATGAAACCTTGCAAGTGAAAGATGAAAAATACCTGTTGGGTATCGACCAGGCAACGTTTTAATGCTCTATGAAACAGCACCGAGCAACTCGAGAAGCTTTTTCTTTCTTCTTCTTGAAACAGGCAATTCGTGGCCGCGCATTTTGATCAGCAACTGGTTGTTTTTTATTTCCAGTTCATTGATCTTTAGTAGATTAACAAGCACGGATCGATGTGTTCTAAAAAAATAGTAATCAGATAAATACTTTTCTATGGCATCTATTGGCATATCAATAACTTCATTGGTGCCATTCTTTAACACCACTATGGTGTATCCATGAAACAGATATACATAAGCAATTTCGTCTTTGCGTTGCAGTTTATTGGCCAGGGCCTCCAATGCTTCCATTGTATTTTGGTTTGGTGGTACTTTGTTTTATGAATGTATTAAACTCTTTTTTCCGTCTGCGGGCAATGGGTATTTTTGCTTCTCCGGCACATAGTACCTCAGGATCACCCTGGATGTAGTCTCTGACATATTTTTTGTTTACAATATAATTTCTATGGGTGCGAAAAAATCGACTGGGTGGAAACTTTTTTTCTAGTGTACTGAGAGGTAGGTGTAGTTTCTTTACTGTTTTCTTCCCCATCTTGAGAACTGAAATGCCATCTATGCATTCAATATGCGTAATGGAGTCGAAGTTGATTAGCCTGATTCTTCTGGGTTCCCGAACCCATATTCCTTCATATGATAAAGTATGTTGCATATGTTGATGCGATAAATGTTTTCGTATGTAAAAATAGAAGTGTCTTTAAATAAAACAAAGGAAAACAGATCGTTTGTACTGAAGTGGTATATTTTTTTTGCTGAACGGCAATTCAGGCCTCAGTCTTGAATGTGTCGGCAAAGGAGCGCCATTGGGTAAATTTCTTTTCAGACATAACCCTGGGTATTTTCACCTGTCCGCCTTTGGATTTGTTTTTTTCAGCCCAACCATGAAAAACGGCAGGTGATACTATATCAACCTTCACACCTTTTAATGCCTTGCCCCGGGCCATCTTATAAGCCTTGTTCATGTCTTGCAAGATTTCATCAAGCGCCGATGCAAGCTCATCTTTACTTGCTTTTTCAGCTGAACCAAGATACCAGTGGTGAATGTAGTCGTCAGTTTGCCTGACAGCCGATACGGTGAACTCAGGAATTCTCAGACCAAACAATTCTTCTAGTTTTTTCATGGCAGTATTCATCTGCAAAACAGACAATTGCGACCCGACCACATTGAGAAAGTGTTTGGTGCGTCCTGTGATGATGATTTCAGTAAGCTGCTTATCAGTAAAACGAACCGTATCTCCTATCATATAACGCCAGACTCCTGCCACGGTCGATATCACAAGAACATAGTCATGGCCTTCTTCAACTTCGTCAATAGTAAGTGAAGGAGCTCCCTGCTCAATGCTTCCGTTGTTGTCGAGGTATTCTTCTTTGAATGGAATAAATTCAAAGAAGATGCCACTATTAAAAGACAGTTTCATGGCCATCCTCCTGTTGGGTCGCGCCTGATAAGCTATGAAACCCTCTGAAGCCAGGTAGGTATCAAGATAGGTCATGGGTCTACCCATGAGCTTGTCAAATGATTTTCTGTATGGTGAGAATGCAACACCACCTGAAGCAAATACCCTGAGGTTGGGCCAAATGTCATGGATATGGTTTGCTCCGTTATACTCTATGACCTTTTTGAGCATGAGCTCATTCCATGAAGGGATACCTGCCATGGCACCTATATCCCAACCTGGTGCTTCGATGGCAATCCTTTCAACCCGCTTGTCCCAATCAGAGATTGATGCAATCTCTTTGCCCGGACGGTAAAAACGCTCAAACCAGGCAGGAATATTTCTGGCAGTGATGCCACTGATTTCGCCTTCGAGATGTTTGCCCGACTTTTGCAATTGTGTACTGCTGCCAAGCATCATAATCTCTTTTTCGTAAAAGTATGACGGAAGCTTAAAATTTGAGGTGGCCAGAATCTGTAAAAGGCTGGTTTTGCGGATTGCCTCAAGCATATCTTCTGTTACAGGAATTCTTTTACTTTCTTTGCCTGTAGTACCTGCACTCAAAGCAAAATAGCGGGCATTCCCCGGCCAGCTTACGTCTGTTTCTCCATGTTCAATTTGCCTTCTCCACCATTTCTGGTACATGGCATTATAGTCATGGTATGGAACTGACGCGGTAAATTGCCTGATCAGATCAGGTTTTTGTAGTATATCGCTAAAATGATATTTTTTACCAAAGCTTGTCGATGCGGCTGTTTGAAGCATCGAGCGCAATAATTGCTTCTGTGCCTCACCCGGTGCGGGTTCGGGCCAGAACCTCCCGGTAATTTCCAAGGTAGCTTTTATGATGTTTCCTATAACGGCCATGTTCACTCCCTGTTTTCAATTTACTGAAAAACAGCTTTTATTCCAAACCAACCCTTCCACTCCTTTCAAGGGTAGATAAAAGTCCGCAGGCAGCCTGGATATCTTGCCCTCTTGATTTTCTGACAGTGGTTACAATTCCTTTGGCATTGAGTTTAGAGCGGAATATTTCAAGATCTGATAATTCAGGGGGTATGAAACTACTGCCAGGAATCGGATGATAGGGAATCAGGTTGATACGGCAACGGATTCCGTTGAGCTGCCTTGCAAGTTCATTGACATGTTTGCTGCTGTGGTTCCAGTTTTTGCAAACAATGTACTCGAATGAAATGCGTCGCTGACGCTCAATATCAAAGTTTCTTATTTCGTTCAGTATGTTTTTGATCGGATGGGTTTTTTCAACAGGCACCATCAACCTGCGTTCTTCAGCGAATGGAGAATGCAGGCTGACTGCCAGATTGCACTTGCTCTGCATGAGAAATTGAGAAAGATAAGGGAGTAACCCGATGGTTGATACAGTGATACGCCTTGGGCTCATTGAATAACCATATGAGCTGGTTAAGATATCAAGTGAATCATTCACTGCATCAATATTATCCAGGGGTTCACCCATGCCCATATAAACAATATTGGTTAGTATTGGATGTTCAGGGACACTGCGGTACTGGTTCAGAATTTCAGCAGCCGTGAGGTTTTTGCTGAATCCTTGTCGGGCAGTCATACAGAAGGTGCAGCCCATTTTGCACCCGGCCTGTGAAGAAACACAAAGCGTGTGCCTCGATTTTTCAGGGATGTAAGCCGTTTCAATATAATGTGGCCCGTGGAGCTCAAATAGGTATTTCTTTGTACCGTCAATTGATGTGTGTTCGCGCTGGGGTGGATTAACAAGAATATGGTACTGCTCCTTAAGGGTTTCTCTGATCTTTGCAGAAATATTTGTCATCTCATCAATGGAAGTGGTATGGGCAACATATATCCATCTTGCCAACTGGCTTGCAGTATATGCAGGCCAGTTATTTTCTTCAGTTATTTTCTGAAGCTGTGTTAGTGTTTTACCAAATAAGTTTTCCATTGATCAGTTGCTTATTCTCCTTTTGCAAAAATACGAAATAACAAGAAAGAAAGGGATGGGCCGGAATGGCAGCTTGCAGGTGATACAGACAATTAAGCATTTTTTTTACTTTTGTATCTGAGTCAATGTCTATGGTGACTGATATCTGCGAGCCCACACCCGTAATGCGTATGAAAAAACCAATTTGGTATAAAACGTGGTTTTTTTTGTTTGTTTTTTCAACTTGCACCTGGTCATCAAATGCCCAGAGTGGTTCACCGTTTCCCTGCCCGTCAAACTTTGACCCCAGGGGACAATTGAGGGCAACTTACCTGTCTGAATTTCCTGACAAGCTTGTGTATTTTAAAATTGACCAGGGTGTTTCATATGGGAGTTTCTCTGACCAGAGAATGTCCGCTTTGCTTTACGGGGGGCCAGGCGGGGGTATCGCATTTGGCAGGCATGTTCGCAGACCTGGTTATATTACTGAAGCGACTTTCGCAAGGGCTGACCTGCACTACACCAAACCTGACCATGGGGGAACCATAGTTTATAACCCGGTTTTTGGAATGGGATATAAATACATGAGGGGTTTGATTGATGGTGATTTCATGACAATATACCTGGGCGGGCAATCGGATTTGCTGGCGAATATTCGTATGGCACCTTCATTGGGCAATTCTTTTCTATATGCAGATATTTTACTGGATATCAGGCCAGTAGTGCAGTCTTCACTGTCATTTCATTTTTTAAAAAGGCCATGGTTTGTTGATCTGGGTGCAGGGATGAGCATTATGGGTTACGCCTTCAGGTTTCCTGACTATGGCGTTGGATTTGAAATTGGAAACGACGGAAGTCTGGCCATGCAACCCACAACGAATATGATGTTGCATCCGTTCAATTACCAACGTTTGACTACATCAGTGCATATAAGGGAGTCGTTCGGAGGTAGCTACAATCCTAACTGGTTTCGTATCGGATATGTTTGGGATTATTACGGAATACAGGGCGACCACAAACTTAAAACCGGTCATGCCAGCCACCGGCTTGTGCTTGAACTATATTTTATGGTTAATTAAAGCTTATTATTCAAAAACATGTCAATGTTTAGATACATCTTCATTTTAATTGCGGGTATGTTTTTTTTCATAGCATGCGAGCGCATTTTTATTGAACCTGATGCCTCTAAAGATCCGCTTGGTATATTTGAAGATATCTGGGATTTTACAGATCGTCATTACTCATTTTTTGAAGAGAAAAATATTGACTGGGCGGCAAAGGGTGATCACTACAGGCAGTTCTTGATTGAAGATATGGATGCCGTGAGCCTTTTTGATGTTTGTGCAGCCATGTTGTATAGATTGCGTGATGGTCATGTTAACCTGATAAGTTCATTTGACAGGTCGCGGTATTGGGCTTGGTACCTGGATAGTCCTGAAAATTTTGACTACCCTCTAATCGAAAGAAATTATTTCAAAGACAGGCAGCGGTACATTGGCCCCCTGCAATTTTTTGTATTTGAAGGCATGGATGAAGAATCACCTCATGACGATATCGTTTATATTTACTATGGCAGTTTTGCCCAGGCCATTAGTGACGCGAACCTTGACCTGGTAATTAATTCGGCACAGGGCAGGGGAGGAATCATAATTGATGTACGCAGTAATGGCGGAGGCAGCCCAGAGAATGCCCGAAAGCTGGCATCGAGGTTTACTGATCAACGCACATTGGTGGGTACCAATTGGGTAAAAAACGGTCCCGGACATGAAGATTTCAGACAATCAGATGTATATATTAAACCACACGATGGATCATTGTTTCACGGGCCGGTGGTAGTGCTGACCAACCGGAAAAGCTACAGTGCAACAACCTATTTTGCCCAATATATGAAGGTGCTCCCAAATGTAACCCTTGTTGGTGATACCACAGGTGGCGGGGGTGGTATGCCGGCTGTTCGTGATCTGGCAAATGGCTGGCGACTCAGGGTATCAAGTACCAGATTTTTAGACCCTGAAGGTGTAAGTATAGAATCGGGTGTGGTACCTGATCACGTTGTGTATATGACAGAAACAGGACGAATGCAAGGCAGGGATGATATCCTGGATAAAGCCCTTGAAATCGTCAGGAGTGCTATGTAGCCCTTGTTTAACGTTTTACCTTTTTGCTGGTTGCCTTCAGGCTGGCCCATCCATTGAGCCATGATATGATGATAAACAACAGCATGATTCCGGCGGCAGCATATATTGAATACCATATCCCAAGACTGGCTACAATAAATGGAGCAGTTGCTGTGATAAAACCCCCTCCGAGAAATGGTTCGTAAAGCATTTGCTTAAATCCAAATGCCTGAGCCGTATCGGTTTTATATTGTGGGTCGACCAGTCTGAGCAGCAGCAAACCCATGGCCGTTACACCACTTTGCATGCCATATTCAGTAACACCTCTTTCAAGCCAGTTATAGGGAAACATTCTGGGTGCCAGAATAGTCAGGCAAAAGAACAGCCAGGCAATACCTGCTGCCATGAGTATCAGAAAGGGCCAGAGGTGTTCCAGAAAAAGATCAAGCCTTATGGAGGCAATGGCTGCCACCACGAGAACATCGAGTGAAAGACCGAGTATCCTTTCAAATGTCATGCGATCAAAATACTGACTCACTTTAAGAGGCACTGAAACTGCCTGTACAATCATACCTCCCATCATAGCCAGGGGGAACAGAGGAAATCCGCCCAGAATCGGATGGATTTGCCTGACCCCTGCCAGCATGACCCATCCAATAAGAATGGCTACACCTACAATTGAAAAATGGAAAGCCAGGGGTTCGATTGACTCTGAAGCTACCGTTGCTTTTGAAGAGGTGAAATGATCTTCTTTTTTTATCAGCCCCACTTTCTTATAGTCAGGAATCCCCTTGTTCATGTCAAGGTTTACGCAGTAGCCGCGTCGAATGGCAATGTTGATATAAAAAACGCCCCCAATAACAGCGACCAGAATACCAACAGTAGCTGACATCTGGGCCAGGGCGGAGCCTGCCGGGAATCCCATTTCAACAAAAACCTGCTGCATACCAGCTGCCGTACCATGTCCCCCGGCAAAACCAATTTCAAGAATGGTGGCAAAGATGGGGGGTACGTTGAATAAGGGTATCAGCAACAAAACTGTAATCAGCAGGGCTATAAGATATTGACCAGTGCCGGCTACCATTCCGAAACATAGTTGACTGCCCCCTTGTGCCCACATGGTTTTTATTCCCGGTATCAGGACTCCCAGAAAAAGGGTTGCAAAAACAATGTTTATCAATAAACCCGGTATCTGGCTCCAGGTTTCAAATAAAAAGCCCGGAAGAACATCCAACAGGTATGGCCCGAAAAACAGGGCAAGAAAACCTCCGATAATGGATGCTGGTAAAAAGATGGTCTGAAACAGTTTAACTTTGGCCCGGAGAACCTTTCCTGCGAGCAAAAACAAAAGCAAAATACAAAGACTAAAGAAAACGCCAGTTAATCCTTCCATGTGATTTATTTTTTGTTAGCAAAGAAAAGGATTTCCTATGAACAATCACCAATGAATATCAAAAATCCTGTGGATTCGCCCTGACTGGCTATAACTTCGGTTTTTTACGCAACCATTAACAACATTTTAACACCTTGAGAATAGTCAAGATACGCAGCCTTCAACATAATTTAATATTTTTGTGTCCATTATTCCTATAAATTTTATCTACCCATGTTCAGGGCCCTGTTATACCGAAAAACTATGTGGTTAAGAAAAACCCAGCTTGTGCTGTTTCTGCTATATTCACTGTCTTCTGGCTCGCTGAGGGCAGACGAAGGTATGTGGTTATTACCCTATATTGGTGAATATAATCTGCCTTCAATGATAGAACTCGGATGGGAGATGGGAGCAGAAGATGTTTACGCACCTGATGGAAGCGGACTATTCAGAGCCATAGTAAATGTCGGAAATGTGGGATCAGGAAGCGTTGTTTCAGACAGGGGACTCATTTTGACCAATCACCATGTTATCTATGATCATTTGCAACGCATCAGCACCCTCGACAATGACATATTGACTGATGGTTATTGGGCTAACTCCATTCATGAAGAGATTCCGCTAAATGGATTAAGCGTTTCATTTCTGAGAGAAATCAGAGATGTGACAGAGAAGGTCAACAGCCGCATTGCTGCACATGTTGACGAACAAGGATCGGAGCCTTCCGGAAGGTTAATCAACCGGGAAATCACAAGAGAGGCTACCGCCGGGACACATTACCGGGCATATGTGATGTCTTTTTTCAGGGGAGCAAAGCAATTGTTGTTTGTTTACGAAGTATTCGATGATGTGCGTCTGGCTGGTGCGCCCCCATCATCTATTGGGAAATTTGGGGGAGATACCGATAACTTTATCTGGCCACGGCATGCCGGTGACTTTGCGTTTATAAGGGTTTATGCCGACGGGGCCAATCAACCTGCATCATATGATGCAAACAACGTTCCCTATACTCCCGACCATTTTCTGACACTTGATCAAAAAGGTGTGAGTGAAGGAGACTTTGCCATGACACTTGGCTACCCGGGATCAAGCCAGCGTTACTATACTTCATTTGAGGTTGCTGAACTTTTGCACACAAGCCTTCCGGCCAGGATAATGGCCAGAGAAAAAAGACTTCAGATTATCCGTGAGGATATGCTTGATGATGATGAGATCAGACTCCATTATGCCTCTGCAGTATTCAACTCGGGCAATGGCTTAAAGCTGGCGCAGGGGCAGTACGAGCAATTGACTGTGAACAATACGGTTGAGGTGAAACAGCAAAGAGAACAGGCATTTGTTGACTGGCTTTATTCTGCCGGAACCACCTATGATGACTATCATGAAGCGCTGCCAATTATTGAAAATGTAACCAGACAGAGGAGAACTACCCTGTTTGCCCACCAATTGCTCAATGAGGCTCTGCTGATGGGCACTGAAATTTATGTTGCCGGAATCAGGGCCAATATATTCAACAGGGTTTATCAGGATGACCACCCGGACGATGATGAATTGCAGCGGGCACTCGAGCGCCTTGGTAACAGCCAGAGGGGATTCTACGATTCTTACAGCCCGTCGACTGACAGAAAGGTTTCTAAGGCCATGTTCCACCTGGTTCGTGAACAATTGGCTGAAGATTTTCTGCCAGACATATTTGCCTGGATTGATGAACATTTTGATGGTTGTTCAGATAGTTTTGTTGATCATATGTTTGATGAGTCGTTTCTGACAGACCAGAAAAGGTTTTATGCCTTTTTGGAGAATCCCGATCGGGTGGTTATTGGCGAAGACCCGGTTATCAGGTATGCTGTCAGTGTGTATGACAAGGCCATTGAGCTGAGAGACCTGAATAATGCCCACAATACAGATTATGCCCGCGGAAGAGACCTTTACCTTGAAGCATACAGGATTATGCATGAAGAAAGCCCCCTTTACCCGGATGCAAATTTTACCATGCGGATGAGCTACGGATCAGTACAGGGTTATTCACCCAGAGATGCCGTATATTATGATTATTTTACCACCCTCGACGGGGTTATTGCAAAAGCAGATTCGGGTCATCATGAATTTGTTGTCCCTAAGCGGCTGTACGAACTCTATGAAGACGGTGATTTTAGCCCCTATGCAACAGAAGGTCCTTTGGCTGTAGCATTTATAACCAATAATGATATTACAGGAGGCAACTCGGGAAGCCCTGTTATAAATGCCCGCGGGCAGATAAGCGGACTGGTATTTTGTGGCAACTGGGAGTCATTGAACAATAACGTGATATATACAGATGAAACCAACAGGGCAATTAATGTGGATATCCGTTATGTCCTTTTTGTCACCGACAACTTTGCCCGATCATCACATATTATGAATGAATTGCAATTGGTCTGGTAAACTTATCAATACTGAAAAGATGAAGTTTAATACATTGTTTCTGGTGTTTTTGATCCACCTTGTTCCACTTTATGCCATTTCACAAGGCAGGGGAGACGGCCCCAGACTCATCGACGGCTATGCGGCCATCAGCGGTCTGATCATTGATTCAACCACTGAAGAACCGCTCGATTTCGTGGCCATTACACTTATTGAGTACAATATGTCGTCTATCAGTAATGACAAAGGTGTCTTTTACTTTAACCAGGTGCCAAGAGGTAATGTGAACATCTTTTTCCAACGATTGGGCATGGAACCCACAGTTGAAATTTTAGAAATCAAAGAAACAAAGATTTACGAATTTGTATTCATGATGGACCCCACTTCACTGAGCTTGCAGGAGGTTACTGTTACAGCCAGAGAAAGCAGGTCAGGTGCATCAACCAGTTCAACCATTTCAAGGGGAGCCATTGAGCACTTGCAGGCAACCAACCTGACAGATATCATGCAATTATTACCCGGACATCTGGCTGAAAACCCCGACTTAATGAATCCGGGGCAGATCTCACTTCGTCAGGTGCAAAGCAGTGGAGTGAATGCCTATGGTACGGCCATTTTAATGGATGGTGTACCCATATCAAACAATGCGAACCTTCAGATTGAGTCGACTGCCCTGGGCAGACAAACAGGTGCATTTACCTCTGTAGCCGGTCAGGGTGTAGATACCAGGCAAATTTCAACCGACAATATTGAGTCTATTGAAGTTATCAGGGGGATCCCTTCGGTTGAACATGGTGACCTGACTTCGGGTGCTGTGATTGTGCAAACCCGGGCTGGCAGATCACCCTATTCTGTCCGCACCAGAATCAATCCAAACAGCTCAGTGTTCTCATTTGGCAAGGGCTATGATTTAGGGCCGCAGGCCGGAAGTCTGAATGTTGATATGGACTATGCCCGGTCAACAGGTGATCCACGTTTTTTGTTTGAAGGTTATGACAGGGTTACCGGCCAACTTTCTTATTCCAGGTCATTTTTCAGCCATCGCCCCCTGCATACCACAACCAGGTTGTCTATGTTCTCAAGTCTTGACGAAACCAGAGACGACCCCGATGACACACGTACAAGATCATCACGATCTTCAAGCGACAGGGGAATCCGTTTTAACACCAGTGGACGCGTGAACCTTGAACACCCCCTTTCAACCAACCTGCGATATAATTTGTCTTTTAGTTATACACAGCAGTTGGGCAAGTATGAAAATATGATATCAGGATCTGCCTATCCCCTTGCAACTTCGATGGTTGATACCCTGATGCCTGCCAATTTTATCCCCAGCGAATACCTGGCCGCGTATACGGTTGAAGGCAAACCCCTGAATCTTTTCATCAAGGTTACTAACAGTTTTTTGAGGGAGTTCTTAGGCGCAAGACACCGTTTTATGGTTGGATTCGATTGGCGGACAGATGGTAATACAGGGAAAGGATATATGTATGATACGACCAGACCACCCCGCCTTGAAGTTTCTGGTTCAAGACCCAGGGGTTTTGATGAAATCCCCTTCTTGCATCAATATGCCTTGTTTGCTGAGAACAATATTTCAGGGTATTTACTCGGAAGGGAATACAGCCTGCAGCTTGGACTGCGCTTTGACCATATACAGCCTGCTTCATATAATATCAGGGTGCTGGCCCCCAGGGTCAATGCAAGGTACGCTGTTTCAGAAAAGCTGAGCCTGAGAGGTGGTTTCGGAATAACGGCCAAATCACCTGCTTTAATGCATTTATATCCAAATGATGCATATTATGACCTGATCAGCCTGAATTATTTTGCACAGGAACCATCTGAACGACTGGTGCTATTAACCACACGGGTATTTCCAACGGAGAATCCTGAAGTCACAGCCAGCCAGAATGAAAAAATAGAGATTGGAGTGGATCTTTCGCTCTGGGATCGTCGTTTCAGTATAACTATCTTTGATGAACAACTCACAGGTGGACTGGGTATACAAACAAGCTATATACCCATTACATTTCCCAGATGGATTCATGATGATCTGATTCCAAATCCCGGTAGTCCACCACAATATGACCCTGACAACCCCAGCCGGGTGGATACATTCTTTGTGGCCCTCAGAAGACCTTCCAACACCAATGTAAGTTATAACCGGGGTCTTGAATTTGATTTCGACCTTGGCAGAATAGATGCAATCAATACCTCATTTTACCTTAATGGGGCCTGGATGAGGTCAGAGAGCGGTTCAAACGATTATGACTACTTTTTGAACACCACCGGGACAATAACACAACCTCAACGGGTTGGCATTTACCCGGTTGGAACCAGGGGCAGGAGAGACGAAAGATTCTCAAGCGCCATGCGTGTTGTTCACAATATCCCCGAACTGAGCTTTGTGGTATCACTCACTGTGCAAACTACATGGATCAGCATAAATGATCATCTCAAAGTAAGGGAATATCCGGTTGGCTATATTAACAGGTTGGGAGAACATATATTTATAACTCCTGAAGAGGCCAGATCGCCTGAGTTCAGTGATTTGGTCATGCCGGTCAATCCCAACCTTTTAAACCAGGAATACTGGCCACCCTTGTGGCTTTTTAACCTGAGGCTATCAAAAGACATCAGTAAGGATATTGGGTTTGCCTTTTTTGTGAACAATATGTTTTCACATCAACCCATGCACAGGAGTACACGCTTTGGTGGATTTACCCAGCGAAACCCCTCCATCTTTTTTGGAACGGAATTATCCATAACCATCTAGTAAAAAGAATTTGATGATGACATCCAAACCACATATAACCAGGAGTACCAAAACAACCGCCATATCAGCCATCAGGCTCATGCTATTATCGGTATTGATTTTGTTTAAGGCATGCACCATCGATGAAGACCCGGTTGTATCAATAGAGGTTGTGCTTTATTTTCCTGAGCATTTTACAGAACAGTTTGCAAGCGATGTTGAGGTTAAGATTGTTAACCGGCAAACAGGCTTTGTGATGCATGAACAGACAAATGAACAGGGAGTGGCCATGTTTAACAACCCGCCTTTTGGGATATATGATATCAGTGTTTCAGAAACCCTGACGGCTGAACGTTGTGCCGAGCTCATAGGTATTCCTGAAGAGGTCATGCTCAGTGCCCAGCGAAGTAATGTATATATTCATGGGGAGGCTGAAACCAGGTATTACATGAACCTGGCCAGTTCCAGGGCCGGAGACCTGGTGTTTAAGGAAATATTTTATTCGGGTTCACGTACACCCAATGATGGAACATACTATGCAGATCAATTCATGGAGATATTTAACAATTCAACTGAAGTAATTTATGTGGATGGATTGCTCATATCAGATATCATGGGTAACCCATCCGGACCCAACCCTTCTCCATGGCGAAATGACCACGACCATGTTTATGCGCAAACCATCTGGAGGATTCCCGGAAGTGGAAACGACTATCCGCTCAGCCCTGGACAGAGCATTGTCATATCTCAAAACGGATTTGACCACAGAGAACAAAATGCCAACTCAATTGACCTCTCATCTCCAGTTTCAGATTTCGAGTATTATGTTGAGAGAGAAGATGGAAGAGATTTTGACAACCCGGATGTGCCAAATATGATCCTTGAGCATTTTGCATTTATGGGGATTGATTATGTGCTGCATGTCAGGGGCCCGGGTATGATCATCTGGCGCTGTGATGAAATTGACACCCTGCCCAGGTTTACCAGACCGGGATCAATTTCAAATCAGGAGTACGTGCGTATTCCTGTTGACATGGTCATTGATGGTGTTGAAGCCCTGGCTGATGCTGAGCACGGACAGAACAAGAGGCTGCCTCCTTCTATTGACGCAGGATTTATCTATTGCTCAGGGAGCTATGTGAATGAAAGCATCAGAAGAAAGGTCAGAACAGAAATAGGTGGGCGCATTGTGCTGCAAGACACCAATAACTCTGCCATCGACTTTGAGGTGATCTCACCTCCGACACCCAAAACATTTGACTAATTTGACTTTTGAATACCATGCTTTGTTTTTTGAGATTATTTGTCTTAAGCTGTATATTCTTTGTTCCGGCAAAGGCATACTCTCTTGAGGTTGGTTCTGTGGCAACAGCTAACAGTTTTTTGCAGAGTACGTCGATGGATTTTGCAAAACATCACAACCTTTGGTGGTTAAGCGGAAATGCAGCTGGCCTGACCATTCAGGGTCTTCCGCAGCATGGGCTTGCGGGGGTTGAATTGCTGCACACCGATGGTGTATTCAGAAGACCCCAGCAGGCAGAAAATCAGAGGCGATGGAAATTTTCTACTGAAAAGTTTACAGAACTTGACAACCTGCATGTGTGGGGAGCGTTTTCATATACCCACCAAAGCGACAACAACCTGCGGTGGACTGATGTGCTTTACCCGTACAGTGGAAACCCCTATATTTTTGCCGACGACAGGGGTGGTGACTGGAATAAGCAGTTTTTTAACATGGCTGCAAGGCTGGCATCACAAGAGGTGTTTGGATTTCTTCGTTATGGAGCATCTGTTTCATACCAGGTAGGCAGCGGAGCGCGTCAGAATGACCCACGTCCACTCAATCGGCTTAAAGACCTTACGTTTTCACCTTCAGCCATCATTGGATTGGGTGTAAGAACCTCACTGGGCCTTACTTTTAATTACAGGGAATTTCGTGAGGATATCAGTATCCGGATCAGAAACAGAGATGATAACTTCAGGTATTACCATTTGCTGGGGCTGGGTGAATATCATTCAGCGTTTATGACAACATACAGCAGGTTTTGCGAAGGCAACACAATTGGGGGGGCTCTGCAGTTTAACCTGAGCGGGAATGGTTATAACTGGTTAAGCAGTGCCGGAATAGATTTCAGGAATGAAACCATTGTAGATGGTGGGACAAGCGGTCAAAAAGCAGGTGATTTCTCGCAGTTTTCAACAGAATTGGGTAGCAGTATTCTTTGGAGTAAACCAGGCTTGAACCATAAATTGAATATGCGACTATCATTCAGCCAGGGTTTTGGGACTGAGTTTGTGCAGGAATATGATCCTGCCGAGTTCATATGGTTTACGGTTTTCAGTACAGTAAGGACCGATATCAGCCAGATGAACGGACAACTTGGATACACTGTAAGCATGCCCGATGGGGTGGGTGGTTATGCATGGTTGTACGATGTCTCACTATATTATACACAAAGAAATTTCATATACAGGAATCCCAGATCGGAACTGCTTCATGATCAACTTCGTGTTTCACTGCAAACCCACCGGTATGTGGGTAATGATAAAAGACTGTTACTATCGGTTGGAATGGAAGGTGGTTTTGCCATGCAGGGCGAATTAATTGTAGACCCATACCTTGAAGAGGTTGGCCGTGATATTGTACTGAATCAGGTCACCAGGCCAGACTTTGACTACCTGACAACTGATTTTGCTGCGATTTCAGCAGCGCTGTCGCGCGCTTTTTCGTTTACACTTCACAGACCCGTGTACACCCATATTGAGGCCGGACTGAACTATGTACATCCATTCTCTGACACATTTGATGGTGGCAGGACATATATCCAGCTTGGGGTGGTATTGAATTATTGAGTGTGGTTCAGTGTTAAATCAGTTTGTAAACTGAAACCCACTCCATGCACATTGGTTATTAAGACATTTGGGTCGTTCTGCAAATGTTTTCTGAGTTTGGCAATATACACATCCATACTTCGTCCCATGAAGTAATTGTTCTCTCCCCAAACCGCATTCAGTGCATATTCTCGTTTTACAACCCGGTTTTTATATTCACAAAGCAATCTTAAGAGTTCATTTTCTTTAGCAGAAAGTCTGATTTCATTATCCTGATGCATCAGGGTACTGCTTTCATAATTAAAAACATACTGACCCAGTTGAAACTTTTTCACTGTTGTTTCGTTGGGCTGCGTTGTTTTTGCTCTTCTGAGTACAGCCTCTATCCTGGCAAGCAACTCTTCAATGCTGAAGGGTTTTGTAATATAATCGTCTCCACCGATCCTAAACCCTTTGATTTTGTCTTGCGTAAGATTCTTTGAAGTAAAAAATATGATGGGAATATGGGGGTCAAGTTCTCTGATCTCAGCGGCCAGTGTAAAACCATCTTTCAGAGGGAGCATGATATCAAGCAGACACAGGTCATATATTCCCGATTTAAAAGCCCTGAGACCTTCCACGCCATTTCCTTTCAGTTCTATGGAATATCCCGATAGTTCAAGAAAGTCTTTAACGACAAAACCAAGATTTTTATCATCCTCAACAATCAGTATTTTTTTTGCCATATGACTTTTTTAATTCCTTTAAATTACTGATGACCCAGAGGCATCGTCAGTTTAAACTCTGTACCTTTTCCGGGCTCACTTTGTACCTCAACATCACCGCCATGTGCTCTGGCCATTTCTTTGACGTAAAAAAGGCCAAGCCCAAAACCTTTGACGTTGTGGACGTCTCCTGTTGATACCCTGTAGAATTTATCAAATATGCTACCAAGATGAGAGCCTGGTATTCCTATCCCATTATCTTTGATTGTTATACAGATGTTTTTTCCATGATTGTGGCTGCCAAGCCAGATGGTTAATGTTTGGCCCGAGTACTTGACCGCATTATTCAGAAGATTGACCAACATATTGGTAAGATGTAAGGCATCGGCTTGTATTTCGTAATCTCTTGCCTGGAAATCATAATATACCTGGATGTTTTTACCGCATTGGTCAAGACACATATTGTTAACTGTATCTTTTAGTATCTGATGCACATCCAGTTTTGTTAAATCAAGGGTGATCTCCTTTTTCTGCAACATGGCAGCCTTCAGAATATGGTCAACTTGTAAACGCAGGCGTTGGTTTTCTTCTTTGATAATGGATGAGTATTTTTGAATCCTTTGTTCTGAAACGCCTGGCTGGCATTTTTGCAGCACTTCAGCCGCAAGCGAAATGGTGGCCAAAGGCGTTTTGAACTCGTGGGTCATATTGTTGATGAAATCATTCTTAATCTCGGCAAGTTTTTTATGACGCAGCAACGAATTGACTGTATAATACATGGCAAAGACCACGAACATGAGCAGCAAGGTCGAAACAAAAATTCCTCCCAGCATGCCATTAATGACATTCAGGGCCTTGTCAGGAAAGAAAACACCAAGCTGATATTCACTGGGCTTCCATGTTTCGCAATCATCATGTGGCCTCAGGTAGATACTGTTGCTATAAACTCCTGAAGATGCCTGGTCTGACTTGAGCAAGTTGAATAAACTATAATAGTATGTGTCTCCAAGGCCATAATTGGCAAATTTCTCTTCAAGCATTTCCTCGAGCATTACCTTGTTGATCACCTGGTCGAAAGTGCTTAAATGTTCGTTAAAATGTTCACAATCAACATTGGTGCATCCACGGTAAAACTCAGTTGACCTTGACAGTTCTTCAACTATTTCATTGAGAGCGAGTGATACCCGGTGATCAAACTGCTTCTCTGAAAGGTAAAAAGCATTGATAGTCCATCGTATTTGCAGCATAACCAGAACCGCAATGGCGACGATGGATATTCCAATGACGATCTTTACTTCTTTTTTCTGCATTACTCCTAAGGTTCGGGGTTAAGAACCGATTGAATACCGGTATAACCTGTAGCTGTAAAAATAGTTGTTAAAAAAGAGCAGGCTAAAACACACCCTGGGATTAACAAATTATTAACAAAGCCATAGCAAGCCAGTTTTTTAAACCATTCTACTTTTATATGGTCAAATAAACAAATGACTTTATACGCAAAT
This sequence comes from Bacteroidales bacterium, assembly GCA_007118495.1. Taxonomy (GTDB): domain Bacteria; phylum Bacteroidota; class Bacteroidia; order Bacteroidales; family UBA7960; genus PUPG01. The sequence goes on along the minus strand of SKRM01000017.1, from coordinate 23,684 downwards.
ATATCATGATTAAAATGAAAACATCCCAACAAAAATTAGCACCTGCAAATTTATCATATGTGGTTCTATTGATGGTTGTATTTCTTCCGTTGCTCGCTTCAGGAGGCGTCGAACCGGAGGGCGGCATCGAAAATACAAGAAGTCCGGAATTTTCTCTTTTTGCCGGATCAACATTTCCTGCATTTGAAATCGAAATAGGGGGCGAATCTTTTTTCATGTTTGAACAGGCAGATAAGCGCGGACTCGGAGGACTCTCGGCCATTATGGTTGATCTGGATGGAAAGCTCAGTGACCGTATTCATTTGTTTGCGGCTTTTCACTTCGACTCATCGGTTTGGCATGATTTTCTGAACCTCCCAATGGATATACGACGTAATGACGCTTCGGCATATGATGTGGAACTGGAGGTTGAGGAATTTTTTCTTACCTATACAAGCCCGCTTTCAAAACTTGAAATATCAGTTGGTCGCATGTTTTCAGTCATCAGCTATGCCAACCAGCTGCACCTTGCAGATTTTCAGTTTAATATGAAACCCAGGATTTTCTCAGAATACTGGGGTAGCAACCATGGCCTGGCCTTGGATGGTGGCAGCGTTAAGTGGTCTGTGGGCCAGGGTCCCTTTCGGGCAAGCCTTGTTGCTGAGGCTGCCAAGAACAGTTATGAAACTGAGGCAATGGTTATGACATCAGTGCTTGATCTGGTTTGGAAAAATGAAAAAGTCATGGCCGGATTAAGAGGTTTTGGATATTTTGATCATGAGCATGCGGGGCATCCACTTTTGGCCTGGTTGCCTGATTTTCCTGAGATAGAGCTTTCAGATCATGGAAAACCCGGGTTAAACGCCTTTGGGGCGGGGATGAATGCGGCATGGGCACTGACGCCCGGTAATTATGTTTTCTTGCAAGCTGAGTGGATGAACCGTACATTGTCTGGAATGAATTTCAATGGGGGTTATGCCTTTATACTGTGGCCATTTGGCGAGAAATTTGAAGGGAGTTTGATGTATCAGCAACTTGAGCGACCAGTAATTTCTGAAACACAGCTGTCATTCATTGAAGAAAAAGCCTATACCTTTGGGCTGTCTTATTTTCCACTGATAAACCACAGATTGCGTCTTGAGTATGCAATATTCAATGACAGCCATTTTTATGAGAATATGTTTACAGCCAAGTGGACTTTTTATGTGACCCTGTAAGCCAGAAACCAATTTTATTTAACATTGATTTTATGACCGATCGTTTTACCCGGATTATTATTGCCGTAGTTTTTTTGCTTACCGGAATATCCGTTCCGGCAAAGGCCGAAATTCCCTGCCAAATTGTAAAAACCGATCCCCTGCAGGTACGGATTCACACTCTTGAGAACGGCATGAAAGTCTATTTGGCAGTTAACAATAATACACCACGTATTCAAACCTATATTGCCTTCAGGGTCGGAAGTAAACATGATCCGGCTGAAACCACCGGCCTTGCTCATTATTTTGAGCACATGATGTTTAAGGGGACCACACTTTTCGGAACCAGCGACTGGGAGAACGAAAAACCGTTAATTAATGCAATTGAGGAGTTGTTTGAATTGTACAGGCAAACGACTGATTCACATGAAAGAGCATCCATTTACAGATTGATAGACAGCCTTTCGTTTGAAGCCTCAAAGTTTGCAATTGCCAACGAGTACAGCAGACTCATGAATGCTATTGGTTCAACTGGAACCAACGCAGCAACATCATATGATTATACTTATTATATTGAAAACATTCCGGCTAATCAGCTTGAAAACTGGACCCGGATACAGTTTGAGAGATTCAGACAACCCGTGCTTCGTTTATTTCATACCGAACTGGAAGCCGTGTACGAAGAAAAGAACATGTCGCTTACCAATGACATGCGCATGGTAACTGAGGCGATGTATAAAGGGCTTTTTCCTCATCATCCATATGGATTGCAGACTACACTCGGAGAGCCAGAGCACCTGAAGAACCCCTCCATGAAAAATATCCGGTTATTTTTTGATGATTATTATGTTCCGGAAAACATGGCAGTGGTCTTATCGGGCGATTTTGATCCGGATGAGGCCATTGAAGTTATAAACCGTTATTTTGGCCAGATGCAACCCGGACGGGCTATAGCCTTGGAAACTAAAGCTGAAAAGCCAGTGGATGGACCTGTGGTTTTGGAGGTTACGGGTCAGCAGTCAGAAATGGTGCAAATTGGCTGGCGCTTTGGCGGGGCGGGCTCAGATGATGCCCTTTATATAGATCTTATCTCGGGTATCTTATTTAATGGAAGGGCCGGCATTATTGATCGCAATCTGAATCAGCCCATGCTAACAAGGGTGGCTGGAGCTTCAACAACGAACCTGGCCGATTATTCAATCATCAGCCTTATGGGCAGAAATAAACCCGGCCAAAGCCTTGAAGAAGTGCATGATCTGCTTATTGAGCAGATTGAAAGCCTGAAAAGAGGCGAATTTCCTGACTGGTTGATTGAAGCTGCTGTCAATAACCAGAAGTCAACCCGGGCCCGGCGTATGGAATCGATCCATAATGTGGCCAGGGATATTGCCCAAGCTTTTATGATGGACATTGATTGGGAAAATCATGTTTCATATCTTGACAGGCTTGGAAGAATTAGCCGTCAAGATATTATAGACTTTGCCAACGAACACTTCCATGACAACTATGTTGTTGTGTATAAACGGCAGGGAACTCCTGAAGGGATTGAACTGGTTGATAAGCCTCCAATAAGTCCCATCCATATAAACCGCGATCTTGAATCTGAGTTTTTCAGATCAATTGTAGCTGACCAGGTGGATGAAACTGAACCCGTGTTTGTTGATTTTCAGCAGAGTATACATGTGAACAAGCAGGAGGGTAAACCAGGCTATCTGGTTGTAAGCAATCATTATTTACCCACCTTTTCATTGACATTTAATTACAACCTGGGCAGCATGCATGACCCGCGTTTTGCTTATGCAGCCTCGTTATTACGCTTTTTATCCACACATGACCAGACAGCTGACCAGATCAATGAAGGTTTTTATCGTTTGGCAACCAATCTGAGCATGAGTGTTAGGAGAGATAATATCAGGATTTCACTTAGAGGATTGAGTCACAACCTGGAGGAATCATTATCAATGCTTGAAAACCTGGTTTGGAATGCAGTGCCTGATGATGAGGTACTGGCAGGTCGTATAAACCAGGCAAAGACCACCCGGCTTGCCAATAAAAACAACCAACAGGCATTGCTTACCGCCATGGAACATTATGCCTTGTTTGGCGAACGAAATCCGTCGACACTTGACCTGAGCGATCAGGAACTGGATCAGCTTACAGCTGGTGTATTGATTGATCTGATACGCTCTTTGTGGAGTATTCAGCATGATGTTTTGTATCACGGACCTCATAGCCTTGACGAGGTAATGCACATTACCCGGCAATACCGGTATATCCCTGACACATTGTATCATCCGGCTGATGTTGATTATATCAAGGCCAGGAAGCAGGAAAAAGACGAGGTATATTTTGTCCATTTTGAGGCAAACCAGTCATACCTGATGACGGTTGCCAGGGGGGCGGCCTATGATTTCGAACTGGCTATACTTGCCTCATTATATAACAGGTATTTTGGAAGCGGTATGCAGTCGATCGTATTTCAGGAGCTTAGAGAAAAAAGGGGATTGGCCTATGCTGCCAGGGCATCATATGAGGCCCCTGTACACCCTGATGGCTACTTTATGCATTCCAGTTATATCGCAACCCAGAATGACAAGGTAATTGAGGCATTTAGTGCGTTTAATGAACTGTTTGATGAGGTGCCATTGTCAGAGACAGCTTTCAGGCTGTCAAAAGAGCAGATGCTGTCGAATATCCGCACAGAACGGCTTTCAGGTGACCAGCTTATCTCAACTTATCTGGGCAACCTACGGATGGGGCATACAGAAGACATCAGAAAAGAACAATTCAATGGTATTGCCTCGATAACCATTGGAAACATTGAAGCGTTTAGCAATAATTTTATCCGTAACAAGCCAAAGGCCTACCTGATTCTTGGCCACAGAGACCATATTGACTTTGAGGCTGTGGAACAATTGTTCGGACCGGTAAAAGAGCTTGACAGAGATCAGCTCTTTGTATACTGATAAACCTTTTTAAGTTTTGATTGTTTGTTGAATTGTAAGCTATAATACAATTCAGATGAGGATTATTTTGATCATGCTGATGCTCCTGCCCCTGGGTGGGTTTGCACAGCTCATACAGAATCATACAGATATGACAGCAGGCTTAAAAGACAATGATCCTGGTACATACCGGGTGTTACGAACAGAAGATGCCTGGAAGCGTACCCTTTCAGATGAACAGTTTTACATTTTGAGGAGGGCCGGAACTGAAAGGCCATTTACAGGTAAATATGTTGATGAAGACCGTCCGGGTATTTATTTTTCAGCTGCAACAGGTCAGCCTTTGTTTATTGCCGACGCCAAATTTCAAAGCAGCTGCGGGTGGCCCAGTTTTTTTGAACCGATTACCCCGGAGTCGGTTTATTACCGGACTGATAATACCCATGGCATGATACGTACAGAAGTTGTTGACTCGTCGAGTGGTTCTCACCTGGGACATGTTTTTAATGATGGTCCGCCTCCCACCGGACTCAGATACTGTATGAACAGCGCGGCGCTCATATTTGTGCCTCTGGGTGAACATGTGCCCGATCTTGTCAGGGAGTACATGGAAAAGCTGGCCAGCAATGAAGAAAGGCAAGCAATAGCAGGTAAGGTCAACCTGAATAAATAATAAAAGCGGTTTCCGGTCTATGACAGGAAACCGCTTCTGAAAAGCCTATTGAACCTGATTAATCAAGCTGCCCGAAGGTGTATTCTTTTGGGGGCTCTGTGTTTTTCAGGTGGCGAACAAAATAATCCCATCGCCTGCGCATATTGTAAGGCTCACCGTAATAGCCGTGTCCCCTGTTGGGGAACATAATCAGGTCAAAATCCTTGTTGGCAGCGATCAGTGCGTTAACCACAAGGTAGGTGCTGTATGGAGGCACATTTGCATCAAGTGTACCATGGCTTATCAGCAGCTTTCCCTTCAGGTTATCAGCCAGAAGTTGGTTAGCCTGGTTGTCATAATTTGTTTCTTTTGCTTCATCATTGTCTAATACTTCAAGCAACCCTTGCCATTTTTCAGCCCATGAATCTGTATAGTTCCGGTTGTCGTGGTTACCTGCGCTTGAAACGGCTACCTTGTAAAAATCAGGGTATTCAAGAATTGCACGGGTTGAGGCAAAACCTCCGCCAGAATGGCCGTAAATACCGACCCTGTCAAGATCCATATACCGGTGTCTTTCAGCCAGCTGCTGTATCATGCTTATCTGATCTGGCAAGCCATTATCACCCATATTGCCATAATATGCATCATGGAATGCTTTTGAGCGTCCTGGAGTTCCCATGGCATCAACCTCAACAACAATAAAGCCCAGTTCGGCCATGGCCTGTTTATCTGAGCGTGAGGCATTAAAAGAGCGGCTGCCCACACTGCCTGACTGCGGGCCCGGATACAGGTAGTTCAATATGGGATAAGACCTGTTTCTTCTTAAATTGGTGGGTTTATACATTAATCCCCATAAGTCGGTTTCACCATCACGGGCCTTGACCGTAAACTCGATGGGAGGTTGCCAGCCCATGGCCTTGAGTTCTGAAATATCAGCTTCGGCCAACACCATGATCTTTTCACCATTACTGTCTCTGATTTGGGCCACCGGTGGGGTGTCATGGGTTGAGTAAATATCTGCAAAGTAATTGGCTGAGTGCGACAGGGTGGTGATGTGGTTTGCATATTCGGGGCTCAGTAGGGTAAGGTTTTGTCCGTCCATATCAATACGGTACAGGTAATTGTAGTAGGGATTGCCTTCTTCTCTGCAGCTACCTGTAAAGTAAATACGCCTGTTGTCAAGATCAATATGCCTGACCTGGATGACATTCCAGTAACCACTGGTTATCTGATGTTTCAATTGCAGGTTGTTCAGGTCATAAAGATACAGATGGCTCCAGTTGTCGCGCTGTGAAAACCAGATCACCTCATTTGTTTCGTGCAGCACATGCCAGTTGTGAACCATATTGTATCCTGATTCAAAAAAGGTCTCGACATCTTCACGCAGAATGTTTCTCACCCTACCGGTGTTGGGATCAGCTTCTCTTAATTGGTTGATTTTGTGATCTCTTGAAACAGAAAGGAATACCAGCCGGCTGCCATCTTTGCTCCATTGTGCATCAAGTAGGTTTCCGGCACGGTCAGCAACGTGGTCGGTGAGTGCACCTCTTTGAAGATCAGGCTCCATTTGTAGCCTGACAACGCGGGGTGTGGGCTCAAGATTGATGACGACCCTTTCAATACGAAAAATCAGGCTGTCGCCCGGTAAAGGATATTTCCATTTGTGCAGTGTGCCATGGCCTACTGCAGTTGAAACCAGGTACATGTCATGCACACCACGGGCGTCTTGCTGAAAAGTTGCTATACGCCTTGAATCAGGAGACCAGAGTACCACCGGTCTGTCTCTTTTTGACCATCCGGCATTGTTGGTGCCATAACCAAAATCTTCCATGCCGTCAAATGTGAGTTGGGTTTGACGCCCGGTTTGAAGGTCACGCATCCAAAGGTTATGGTCTCTGATATAAACCGCTTTTTTCCCGTCAGGCGATACAGCTTCATTGGCTCTGCCCACCGGGCCATCAAACCGTTTGCGCTCAATGGTATAATCAACAATTGAAGCGGTATAGTCGTAGTTTCTGATGGTAAAGTTGATGTGTTTTTTATCTTCACTAAACGTAAAGGTTCTGAAAGGCAGATCGAGGGGATCTATTTCTTCATCCAGAATGGCAGACAACCCCCCTGCCAGTCTTTCCTGGTCAAATGCCGGTGAAATCTCGCCTGTTAAAGGGTCTGCCAGTTTAAACCTGGCTCCATCAGACTGTGCCAGTCTGTACTGAAGCCTGTCATCGTCAAGCCAGGTTAGGCCTGAAACAAGATTGTGTACTTTTGAAGCGGTATTCCCGGCCAGAAATCGCTCAGCGCGTTGATAATCTTCAAGGTTTACCTGTTCTTTATTGATGCCGCACCCCGTGGCCATCAACAACATAAAGCCCGCGATAAACAGGGGCAAAACTGGTCTGAATGTATTCATGTGGATGTTGGTTTGGATAATGAATATTGAATTGATCGGTAGATGATTGACTACAAATGTAAGTTTTTTATATAAAACAGCTGCATTAGAAATGATTGTCAGGCAGAGGTTTTGCGGCTGAACATGGTGGCAATGGATTTGTTTAACATTATATGTATTTTTATATGATAAAAGTATGCAAGCCCTATGAAACAAATAAAAGCCAGGTTGGTTTTCGCAGGATTACTGGTATTGGTTTTCTCATGTAATGTCCCCAGACCTGATGTGACAGAAGTTGACCTGTCGGGTGGAGTTGAACGGCAAGAGAACGATGACCATGAAGAGTCACTGCGTGTTGCCATTTCAACTGTGATTTCACCAAGAGAAAGCTTTGTCTATTACCGTGACCTGTTCAATGCCCTGTCAGAATTTCTGGATATGCCCATTGAGTTTAAGCAAAGAACTACCTATCATGAAGTAAATGAAATGCTGGCCCAGAATATGGTTGACATTGCCTTTGTTTGTTCTGGCGCCTATTTGCTCGGGATTGATCATATGGAGCTTCTTGTGGCTCCTGTAGTTCAGGGACGCCCATATTACAGGGGGTATATCATAGTTAATGAGTCTGGTCCAATTTTTCGGTTTGAAGATCTGAAAGGGAAGAGATTTACCCATTCAGACCCTTTGTGCTTTACCGGTAAGCTTTTTGTTGACCTGAAACTTTCTGAAGAAGGAACAACTGCAGATGAATTTTTTGATGAAGTGGTATTTTCGCTTTCACACGATGTGTCTATCCAAATGGTGGCGCGAAATGTAATTGATGGAGCGGCAGTGAATGGACTGATATTTGAATACCTTGCTGCGAAAAACCCTGAACTTGTAGCAGGTATACGGATAATTGAAAAGACAACTTATGGAGGAATCCCCCCGGTAGTCAATTCATTGCTTATGAACCGCGAATTGCAGGAGAGTATCAGGCAATTCTTCACTGCCATGCATGAGAATCCGCGCACCAAACCCATTTTGGATGAATTGCAGATAGACCGTTTCATCGTAGTGGGTGATACCTTGTACGACGGACTCAGACAAATAAAAGAAAGAATATGATACCTGGCAAAGTAAAATGGCCCTTATTTACCAAGTTTGCGTTTGGAATAAGCCTGACTGTTGCCTTGTTCGGAACCTTGAATGCGATCATTGTCAGAAATTCGGTTAGCAATGCACTGAATCATGAATTTGAGAAGCGCGGATACTTTATAACCAGGGCCATGGCAGAACAGTCGGTGGGTTATATCCTGAATAATGATCCCGCAGGACTGAATATGTTGATCAATGATATGATGGCCATTGACACTACCATTCACTATGCATTTATTGTCAGTGGGCAGCATGAAGTGCTAGCCCATTCATTCAGAAACCAGGTACCACCCGATTTAATCAATCTGAACTGGCCTGCTGCTGATGACCAACCGGGTATTATGCGTTTATCCGACACCCATAACCCCGACCTGATCATCAGAGATTTTTCAATGGCCAGCATGGATACAGGGCTTGGTGTTGTCAGAATAGGCATATTGGAAAATGAGATCCTTGCCCAGGTGCGTATGACCTTATGGAGGTTATGGTTTATGATTGCCATCTTTTTTCTGTTGGGATTACTTGCTGCCTTGTTTTTTTCATATACCATTGCCAGTCCGCTCAGGGCCTTAAGCATGCAGTCGGCATCTATTGAAATCCGCAGTATTCAGGCAGGGATAAGGAATATCCGTGAATCAACCATGCGTCCATACTTCAGACTAAGACGGCTTTTTGGAATGGATGATGAAATTGACGTGCTTTATCAAAACTACAGCAATATGCTTCAGCGTCTTGAAGACGCTTACCTTACCATGAACAGACTGCAGCAATCTCTGTTGCAATCAGAAAAACTGGCATCAATAGGTACTTTGACAGCAGGTGTGGCGCATGAGATAAACAATCCCCTTGCGGGAATTGGTATTGGCTTAAAACGCATTGCCAAAAATCCGGAAAATACTGCTCAGGTGAGGGAGTACACCCTTATGATGCAGGAGGCATTGAGCCGCATAGAGCAGGTAATTAAAGATTTGCTTACATTTAGCAGAAAAGGTGATTTGTCATATGAAGTAGTCAATGTATGTGACATTATCAAGCAAGCCGTAAAACTCGCTGAATACCGCATAAAAAGCCGCAAGGTAAATATTGTAATTGACTATCAGGCCTGTAATGTGCAATTACAGGCTGCCCAGAACAGAATTGAACAGGTATTCCTGAACATCATTATCAATGCCATTGACTCAGTAGCTGAGCGGATGGAGGTTGATCAATCCTTAAAAGGAGAGATAGTAGTAACTGCTGAAAATGACGAACAATGGATTCGGGTTATATTTCGGGATAATGGCATTGGAATCTCAAAAGCAGAAATTGGAAAGATTTTTGACCCGTTTTACACAACGAAGGTTGTGGGAGAAGGAACTGGCCTGGGCCTTTCGGTTTCATACCAGATAATCAGAGATCACGGAGGACAAATCCAGGTTAACAGCGAGCCAGGCGAAGGCAGCACTTTTTATGTTATTTTACCCAAACAGCAGTAGATCATGCATATACTTATTGTCGATGATGAGCGGATAATCAGGGTCACTACAGCAGATGACCTTAGAGAAGAAGGCCACCAGGTGCATGAGTTTTCATCAGCCAGGGCCGCACTTCAGTACCTGAGAGATGCGGAGAACCCAGTAGACCTTGTGCTGACCGACCTGAAAATGCCCGATATGGATGGCCTGGAACTTACACAAGAGATACGGAAAAAATTTCCTGATGTTTCAGTGCTTCTGATGACAGCACATGCGACTGTTGATACTGCCGTTAAAGCCATGAAGCTGGGGGCATATGATTACATTTCGAAGCCTTTCAGTATGGATGAACTAATCCTAACCATTGATAGAATAGGTGAGTTAAAACAGGTAAGGGCAGAGAACCGTCAGCTTCGGAAAGAAGTGGACAAAAAATACAATATGTCGGCATTTGTCGGAAAGAGTAAAGCAACCCAGGCTGTTTTTGATCTGGTAGGACTCATTGCTGAGAAGTCAACCACAGTGCTGATAACGGGCGAAACCGGAACAGGCAAAGAGTTGTTGACCAATGTGATTCACTATAACAGTAACCGTAAAAAAGGTCCTTTTATCAAGGTAAGTTGTGCCATATTGTCCAGAGAGGTTTTTGAGAGCGAGCTTTTCGGACATGTTAAGGGTGCATTTACCGGAGCCGATACAGCAAGAACCGGCAGATTTGAAATGGCCCATAAAGGCACCCTCTACCTTGATGATATTGACGATATACCTTATGATTTACAGGTGAAACTTTTACGGGCTCTTGAAGAAGGTGAAATTGAAAGGGTAGGAGGCACCGAAACCATCAAGGTAGATGTGAGGGTAATAGCCAGCACCAAGAAAGACCTCCAGCAAATGGTGGCAGAGGGTAAGTTTCGTGAAGACCTGTTTTACAGGCTGAATGTATTCCCCATCAGGCTCCCTCCATTGCGTGAACGTCCTGAAGATATCGTGTTGCTGACCAATCACTTTATGGAAGAGTTTGCCCAATCATCCTCAATGCATATGGACGAAGAGGTTGTGGAGTTGCTTAAACAGTATAGTTTTCCGGGAAATGTAAGAGAATTGAAAAACCTCATGGAGCGTTTGGTCTTGCTTTCACCCGGGGGGGTTATTGATAAAAAAAGCCTGCCCATGGAAATCAGATTTCCGGGTAAGCCCCACACCTGTTTCTACTTTGAGAACAAACCCCTTGATGAAATAGTCAGGGAGGTTGAGTCGAATGCCATCAGAGATGCCTTGTTGCGCTCGGGTGGAAACAAAGCCAAGGCTGCAAAAATATTGTCCGTACCTGCCTCGACCCTGAAGTCACGGATAGAAAAGCTCAAACTGGAGTTTTAAGACACCCAACAGACGAAATTTCGTCATGATCGACGAAAACTCGTCGAAAATTACAGGTGGTTTACCCTGTGTGCATTTTTGCCACAGGGTTTTTTGTTTGGTATACAGGTACTTGTATGCATAATTGTCATTTCTGTTATTTACTGGCAGGTTAATTGCCCTTTACAATGGCATGGAAGTAAAATCGGCTAATGCCGACATTGTTTAACAGATAAATCAATACCAAACCATGTTTAAAAAAACCAAAATTTTGTTGTTGGCTGCGATCATCCTTGGCTCATTAACAGTTGAGGCCCAGCAAACTTACCAGATAAAAACCCATGACATAACCATTGACGGTACCTCAAATCTACAATCATGGTCTGCAGATGTAGAGAAGGCGAGTGGAACCATTGAAGTGGTTATTGAGGATGGGAAAATAACCTCTGTGAAAAACGCGAATATCCGTATTGATGCGACTTCAATTAAAGGTTCTGAGGGACGGATGATGAATTCAAAAATTAATGAAACCCTTGATACGCGTAGTAATCCCAATATCGATTTTGTGTTGAGAGAAGTACTCACATTGGCCGAAAACCCTGGCACTGCCAGAATGACTACCAGGGGGGTTATGACCATTGCAGGAGTTTCAAGAGTGGTTGAACTCAATACGGTTGGCCGTGTATTACCAAATGGCGACCTTGAGTTTTCAGGCACACAGAAGATTGACATGACCGATTACCGTATGAAACCACCCACAGCCATGTTTGGCGCATTGCGTACTGGCGAAGAAGTTGAAATATCGTATAGGGTTGTTGTATCACCAAGATAATTTTTTGTTTAACCAATTATAATCATGTTACATTTTATGAAAACTAATTTTAGAAACTTATTCGTGAGTGCACTGTTGTTGGCGCTGCCTTTAATGACTCTTGGACAGCAGCCTGATATTGGCTATTTCAGAACACCAGATAAAGGTGGGTTGAATGTGTTTGAAACCTTTCTGGCTGATACCGTTCCCTTTGATGGATTCAGGGTTAGGGTTGGAGGAAACTTTACCCAGCAAATGCAAATGCTCAGCCACAGCAATGAAGCCAATGTAAGAGAAGTACAGGGAACCAATGTGAATGCCCTTTACCCGTTAAGTTCAGGTTTTAACCTGGCAACAGCCAATTTAAATTTTGATGTGCAATTGGGTGATGGCATCAGGATGTCGCTTGAATCGTATATGTCATCACGTCACCATCCGGAGTTCTGGGTAAAAGGTGGATACATTCAGTTTGACAAATTATCCATGCTGGACAATCCCCAGTGGTTCGAAGACTATGTCAGTGTTCGCATCGGACATATGATGTTTAACTATGGAGATCAGCATTTTCGTCGCAGCGACAATGGCCGCACCTTCTACAACCCCTTTGTTGGTAATTACATCATGGATGCCTTTACCACTGAAATTGGTGGTGAGGTATATGTGTTTCCAAGTTCAAAGTACTTCATGATGCTGGGTGTATCAGGTGGTTTGATTGCAGGTGATGTTCGCGACTATGGCGAAACCGATAAAAGCCCTTCTGTTATTGCAAAGGTTGGATTTGATGATCAGGTTTCTGATGACCTTCGCTTCCGACTGACAGCCAGTATGTACACCAACCCGGGAACCACCCGCAACACCCTTTATGCAGGTGACCGTGCCGGTTCAAGGTACTATATGGCTATGGAACCTGAATTCTATCAGAATTTCCGTGCCGGCGGAATTGTTCAGGCCTCTGACGCTGCAAACCGTTTTACATCGGGCAGGCTTTCACCTGATTTTACACATCAGGTTACTTCATTCATTGTTCAGCCGTTTATCAAATACCGCGGACTTGAGTTCTTTGGCGCATATGAGGTATCGACTGGTACACACAATGCCAACGTAGATGACCGCAGAGCAACCCAGTTTGCCGGCGAGGTTGTTTATCGCTTTGCCCGCAACGAGCAGTTTTATGTAGGAGCTCGCTATAACCAGGTTAAAGCTGAACTTTCTGGTCCTAACGGTGATGTTTCAGTTGACAGACTTCAGTTTGCCCTGGGCTGGTTTACCACACAGAATATGTTGGTGAAGCTGGAATATGTTAACCAGCGATTCAATGACTTTGACCCCAATGACTATCGCCATGGTGGAGAATTCAGCGGCTTAATGATTGAAGCTGCCATTGCATTTTAAGACCTAACATGCATGGGTGGGGTCTTTGTGCCCCACCCAATTTTATAAACCCATAAACCACCCGGAAAATGATCAGGTTCATGCTATTTATCGCAATGATAAACCTTGCTTTCTTCGCTTCTTCAAATTCAGAAGGTGGCTTTTATGCGTACCATATTCACCGGGAGAGCCAGGTGACCATACATGGCTCAACAAATATCAATTCATTTTTTTGTCTCTCTGAAAGCCATATGCCCAGGGGATTCATATTGGCAGATTTTCTTCCTGCAGAAAATGTCCTGCAGTTTACAGATGCCCAACTTGACCTGATGGTGAGTTCATTTGACTGTAAGAATCGCCTCATGAACAAAGATTTTCAAAATGCACTGGGGGGAAAGGATAATCCATATATTCACATTCGACTTATTGAAACCCATATGCATGATGAACACAAGACAAGTAATGCTGATTATTTAACAGCGGTAATTGAAATACTCATTAATGGTGTATCGAGAACAACCGAGGTTGATGTTGAGCTTAACCAGGGAGACGGATATACCTTTCATGTAAAAGGATCGAAAAAATTGCGGATGTCAGATTTCAATATTGATCCGCCATCACCTGGGTTCGGGTTGGTAAGGGTCTCAGACGTTATTGATATTCACTTCAATCTCATTGTTGAAACATCTATGATATCACAATACTAGACGCAAATCATGATGTTGTTTTCAGGTATGTAGTCAGAAACTACCATTATCCCATTGCTTTAATTTCATTTTTATCCCCATTGGAGAAATTGCACCCAACCCGCTGATATTTCTTCATGCAACTCACCGTCATACAAGCATGCACAGGCAGCAAAAAAACTGTGTCACCAATATTGCATGTATCGATCCATTCTTTTGGTGCCCTTAGTATACCGTGCTCTTGTGACAGCTTTGACAGACAGGCCTTTTCAACAACCTTGCCCCATGTTCCATCCGTATTCTGTTTGACAGGTAAACCGAAGATTTTTCCTAATCCGGGATAGTCAATGTATTCTTTCGAAAAATGGATGCCTCCACCATATAGCACCACTTCATTTCTGTGTTTATGAACGGCCACAACAGGGCATCTCATGGCAATGGCAATCTGACTGGCATTAGCAGCACCAATGGTGAGCTGGGTGAGGTCATAAAATACAAAATTGCCGGGTCTGATCTCATCAACGCCTTCATAATCTTCAAGCATACTTGCAGAGGGAGTGTCACCCGTTGACAGAATAAGATTGGGAAACTGACCAATATACAATTGTTTAAGCTCCTGAAGAATAACCAGGTTTTTATGGTATATATCCCTGACTTCATTGTATGTATTGCAATTATAGGTATGGCCTGCGTGGCTCAAAAATCCTTTAAATTCAAGCAATTTATTTTTTGTTGTAATCTCCAGAATGCGGTTAATGGTCTGTTTGTTTTCAGGGAGTAGCCCGGTGCGGTGAGAGCCTGTATCAATTTTGATAAAAAACCCGAGATTTTCTTTGGCGTGACTGACCATGAAGCCAGCACTTTGTTCTGATTCAAGTAAAATATTGAGATTAATTTTGGCTGCCAGATTATTAATAGTGTTAATTTCTAAAATATTAACCGGGAAAGCGATGGTAATATCATTCCATTGGGTGCTGAAGTAATGGGCCATTTCACACGATGAAACAGTTATTTTGCTGACACCTTCGTGACTGAACCAGCTTCCGACCTCAAGTGACTGGTGGGTCTTAAAGTGTGGACGAAAATCAACCTTGTTTTGTTTTGCCCTTGATACCATGTTGCGGATATTTTTCCTGCACTTGTTCTCGTCAAGCAAAAGTGTGGGTTTGCCAATATTCATATCATTTGGAATTGATTGTTCGGACCCAAAGTTAAATCAAAAAATGGGTAAGCCTGGAGGGCATGCGTTTATAACTTGCCAGATTTTCTTTTCTTTCTTACAGTAATTACTATTTGGGTAAAAAGCGCAAATAACCACCCACCCAATGTCAGTTGATCTGCCAATGAAGCAGTCAGGTTTATACCGGTTAGTCTTGAAATGATGTATTTAACATATGATTCTGGCAGATATGTTTGCCCCATTTGTTCAAGAACCCTCCAGTGCCAGTCAGTGAGGGGGCAATATCCGATTCCATAAAATAAACCGAGAATAAACCATGAACCACCCGTGGCCAGCACACATATAAGGTGGGCTTTTCTGGTTGAAGGATGAATCCAACCAAACAAATTAAAAATAATCAGGGCTGAATGAAAAAGTACAAAAAAATAGTCCAACAACAGTAACATATTGATTCAGTTTTTGTGTGGGAACATAAATATAGCTTAATTTTAGAATAATTTACATGGAGATATCTATACTTATGAAAGTTGGTGTTATGATGCAACGCGAACATGTTTTGCCGTCACTGAAAATTACACTTATATATCTTTTACTGGGCTGTGCCTGGATTGCTGTATCAGATCGCTTATTGTTGCTGTGGATTGATGATATTGACACCATGCGACTGGCTCAAACCTATAAAGGATGGTTTTACGTTGGGGCCACCGCCTTGCTGATGTTTTTTTTGGTCTACAGATCATTGCATAAGCAAAACAGGGAAAGGGATCAATATCTCAGGGCTTTGAAGAAGTCTTTGGCAAAGGCAGAAGAGAGTGAGCGACTCAAAACTGCTTTTCTTAATAATCTATGTCATGAAGTCAGAACCCCGATGAACAGTATATTGGGGTTTTCACGACTGTTAGAAGAAAATCCATCAGGAGACAACACCGAAAGTTACGTACGCCATATTCACCAGAATGGCAATCAATTGATGGAATTGATTACCGATATTATCATCATGTCTTCACTCGAGTCAGGTAATGAAGACCTTCATCAAGAAGCCTTTGATATTGCTACGTTAACCGAAATCGTTAAAGACGAACTGGAAACCCTTGCCAAAAAAGAAGAAGCAGACCTGCACTTTTATTGTAATGTAAAAAAAGATCAGGTAATTGTTTTGGCCGATAAAGAAAAGCTTCTTCATATTTTGAGACATTTGCTCAAAAATGCCATTGAATATGCTGGTCATGGGAAAATTGAATGCAGCTGTCAGTTATCTGGTAATGAAATTCAATTAAGGGTTGCTGACAATGGTCCCGGAATAACCCCCGAACACCAGGGTACGATCTTTGAACGCTTCAGACAGGTTTTACCAACAGAAAAAAAGATTCTTAGGGGATTAGGTTTGGGTCTGCCAATTGTCAAAGCATACACTGAGTTAATGGGAGGAGAGATAAGTCTGGTTTCTGAGCCTGGTAAGGGAAGTGTGTTTTGTATTGATATACCTTGCGAACTGGTGAAACCATAATGCAGTGATTTGTTATTGGTATAGGTATATTACCTTATAGTCGAATATTTTTGATAAACCATATAAAGTATAAGGAACTAATTTATATATTTGAGAGGATTTTTTTGTATATTGATACATGCGAAACATTTTCCTCTTTCTGGGATTACTTTTGGCCTCATTCACCTCGCCAGCACAAACCCATGTATTGACTCTCAAGCTTGAATTAGGGCAAGAGTTCAGGCAATACATGCACAATAGTTCGCTTGTTTATCAAAAAATCATGGACAGGGAAGTTGAGATGGAAGTAACCATGGAATCAGAACTGTGCTACAGGGTGGTTGCTTTGGTTGACAGTGGTTATGAACTGGAGGTATGGTATGAACGATTAATAATGACTTCTTTAGCCCCTGACGGAGTGGCTGCGATCAGCTATAGTTCAGATGACGAAAATACGGGTAGTCCGGTGTCTGATTTGCTTGATCGTTTGGTCAGGAAGCCTTTTTTGATACGGGTGAGCGATAAGGGAGTGGTGAAGGAGATCAGTCAGCTAAATCGGTTTATGCACGAAATTGACAATACACCGCCTGAACATTTGGGACGATTGGCCGAACAGTTCAGGCATGCGTTTGATGAGGGCAGCATTATGGGGAACTTTGGGATGCTTATTAACCTGCCAGAAAAAGTAGTTGGACTAGGTGATACATGGGTCGCTAACTTTTTACTGTCAACAGCGTTCCCTGTTGAAGCAATTACCACTTACACCCTGGTGGCTGTTCAGGACGATTTTTTTGTGATCAGGGGTAATGCAGTATTTGCGTCTTACGATACTACCTGGCAAAGTACCCCTGACTTTGACATGAGTCTAAGCGGAGATATGATCTCAGAAATAGTCCTATTCCGGAGTACCGGGCTGGTTCAGTCAGCCTCTCACATACAGGATATAAGAGGTACAGGCTTTCTGCAAAGGCCCGGCAGGGGAGAGGTCGCAGATATTTCCATTCATTTACACAACTCCATCCAGATAAACGTAAAATAAACTTCAGGGTTTTCATAGAGCAGACGAAATATTCCTTTTCTTTGCAGGGTTTCAATTTTAAATACTTGTAATAGATGAAGAATATTGGTTTGCTTCCCAGACTCATCCTTGGTATTGTTTTCGGTGTATTGGTTGGCCTTTTGCTTCCTGAATGGACAGGAAGGCTGTTATATACTTTCAGTAGCCTGTTCGGTGAGATGCTGGGTTACGTTGTCCCTTTAATTATCATTGGTTTTATAGCCCCCGGAATTGCAGAACTTGGTGAAAAAGCAGGTAAACTGCTTGCTGGTACAGCAGGGTTAGCATATTTATCTACGCTGGCTGCAGGGATTGTGGCATTTTTTGTGTCTCTGGCCATTATTCCGATGATCATTCAGGGCGGAGGAGCTTCAGGTGGAGAAACAGCTGGTCTGCAGCCCTTTCTTAGTTTGGATATCCCTCCAATTATGGGCGTTATGACGGCTCTTGTCACAGCATTTATCTTCGGTTTGGGCATCAATAAGTTAAAGCAGGAACAGACCCGGAGTAACTTGTTTGGTTTCATGGAAGAGTTCAGAGCCATTGTGATCATGGTGATTAAAAATGTCATTATTCCTTTTCTTCCGTTTCACATAGCAGGGATTTTTGCCAATATGGCTGCCTCTGGTGAGGCATTTCGTACACTTACAGTATTCGGACAGGTATTCTTGCTCATTATCCTGATGCATTTCGGTTACCTGCTTGTTTTATATACCCTGGCAGCAACCAGGGCAGGAAAAAATCCGCTGAAAGCCTTGCGCAATATGATACCTGCCTATACCACTGCCCTTGGCACCATGTCAAGTGCTGCAACCATCCCCATTACCCTGCGCAGCGCAAAAGCCAACGGTGTGTCAGAAAGGATCGCAGAGTTTGTGGTTCCACTTTCAGCAACCATTCATCTTGCCGGAAGTACCATAACCCTGGTCGCATGCTCTGTTGCAGTTATTGTCATGGGGGCGGGGTCACCCGACTTCGGTAGCTTTCTTCCTTTTATCATGTTACTTGGTGTTACAATGATTGCAGCCCCGGGTGTCCCGGGGGGAGCAGTGGTGGCTGCATTGGGTTTAATGTCGTCCATATTGGGCTTTTCTGAAGCTCAATTGGGGCTGATGTTGGCCCTCTATATGGCCCAGGACGGGTTTGGGACGGCCTGCAACGTAACCGGAGATGGAGCTATAGCCCTGATCATTGACACATTTTCAGATCAACAAGAGGCAAAGTCAATCTCTGTAGAAGTAAATGAAATATAAATCATCAGCCTCTTTCTTAACCCAGTGCTTAAACCCAAGGCTTGAGGCCTTGTCTATGAGGGGTGCCGGAAGAAAGGGTGCCCGCAGCTCAAAGATTTTTCCGTCAGCAAGATTGTTAAGGTCGGCCATAACCTGATTTACCGGATGGCTTCCCTCAGCCAACATGGGTGCTGCATCTAATGATTCAGCAATCATGTCATTTGCAAACCAGTGGGGTTTTTCTATCTGATATGCAGTTCCTGCATGTTCTGCATACAGATCTTGCCCAACCTCTTTCCTGAGTCTGTTTACCAGGTCTTCAACCTTGACTTCGCCTATAGTGGCTGCCTGTTGCAGTGTTGCAATGCGGCCGACGGTTTTTCTGAGCAATGGATTTTTTAGTTTGCTGAAAGCCGGAACATATTCTATAAGCACATCTTCCAATTGCGGATATTGCTCTATAACCTGTAACACCTTGCTTTTTGGGGTAATTAACTTTTGTTCATCCATGTTTACACCAGGTTTTAAGTATAGGATAAAATTCGCTGCTCTCCTTCAAGGGCACGGTATTTGGCTACGTCATGTGAAACTTCGAGTGTGCCCAGGTACTCTCCCTTTTCGTTTCTAAGCGCAAAATATTCAATGTGAATATATTTGTCACCCATTTTAATCCAGAAAGGAGCCCTGCTTTGACGTCCGGTTTTGAAGTCATCAATGATCTTATCAACAATATGCGCACTACCGGGGGGATGACAATGCCTGACATCTCTGTTCAGGATGGCCCTGTTTCGCTGAAAGACCCTTTCTTCACCTTGTGAAAAATACTTTACCTTATCGTCCTTGTCAACAAAGGTCATATCAATGGGTAGTGCGTTGAGGATGCTGAGAAGTTCATCGGTTGTCATTGATCCGGAAGGTAACTGAATCTGGTTGCCTTCTTTTTGCAATGCATGGATATCGTCATCTTTTGCCCAAACGGGCTTCCATTCAGTTGGTGGATCATACAGGCAGAAACCGATTTCAATTGATTGTTTGCTGATTTCATACCAGTCAGCTTCAGTCAATTTGTCAAGAGACATGGGGAAGAGAATCTCTTCTTCTTTGAGTGTCATATCGTCAACCTGATCAAGTGCCTGATATAGTATCAGCCCGGCTGATGCGAGCAGCTCGTCTTTTGTGATACCGGAGGTCTGTAAAATTTCAATGGATCCTTTGATGAGCTCTCTGATTTCGTCCTGTTTCCCCCACATCACTTTAGGGGGGCCCGTAATGCCTTCTTTCTCAAGATAAGGGAATAGCAAATATTCTTTACGCTGGTAATGCTTGTCAACATCAAACAGGTTATTGAATAAACTTCTGAGTTGAAGCACTAGAGCTGGCATATCGGCCTCGGGCTGCTTTTCAATCTGGTGCAGTATAATTCTTGCCTGTGCAGTAGTTCTTTTTAGTTCGTCATTTTCTTTTATCATTACATCAATGGGATGTCCTTCAGGTACCTCTTTTGTACCGGTCAGGTCAACCTTATCTCTAAGTACTGCAGAGTGTACATCGCATAATTTCAGCACTTCTTCTTCGGGAAGCCCTTCATTGATAAGCTCTTGCTCAACCTCCACAACTTCGCCATATGGAATACTGGCAAGACTTTCTTCAAGCTCTTTTCTGACTGACTCAGCAGATTCACCAGCGTGTAATTTCAGAATCAGGGCTTTTAGCTTTGACTTTCTTTCTTCAGAGTTATTGATGAGTTCGCTCATGGTTTCGTTTTTTTATGGGTTGTACATGTTGCATAATAAAATTAGAAAACACTTACCAGAGTACCAAATTGCTTGTTGATATTGACATGGAAGCATCTGCGCTCGTTCTGATGCGATATCAGCAGTGCCTTTTTTGTGTGCATCAAACTGCCTGAAATGAAATTATTCTATAAAAAAGTGAAACCAACTAAGCAAATTTAACCCAATTTCATATTTATTTATTGGCATTAGACTGCTAAATGCCGTAATTGCCGGGCGAAAACAATGTCAATTGGTTTTTCTGGTTATTTTTGTTGGATACATTAATCCATACCAAACAGAAACCAGAACATGAAAAGAAATGTATTTTGTAAAGGGGTTTTAAGCTTGTTCGTGCTGCTGATCAGCACAGGCGTTTTTGCCCAGAGCATTTTAACAGAACAAGGTTATCAGGAGCCACCCCAGGAAATTAAAGAGTTGGTTTTGGCTCCACGTCATGAAAATGTTACCCTCAACAACCTTAGCCCTGACAGAAGTTTATTTCTGAATGCCCTGGGCGATGGTTTAACTCCAATGTCGAGGTTGGGAAAACCCTATCAGAATCTGGGTGGACTTGAGTTAGACACAGCTGCAAACCGCCACAGGCGTTTTACCACAGGTGGTTCGGTGGGCTATGAACTGTACGAAATTGAAAGTGAAAGCTTTCAGCCCATAAGAACACCCAATAACGCCAGGTTTTCAAATGCCAGCTGGTCACCCGACGGATCGAAAGTAGCATATTTTGCACATTATGCGAACGAGACCCATATTTATGTGGCTGATCTCGCCAGAAGACGCTCTAACAGAATTACCAATGCACCGGTGCTGGCCACCGTATCTACACCCCTGGAATGGTCTGCTGATGGAAATCATATTCTTACCATCCTGATTCCTGCCAACAGGGCCAGAAAACCTCAGCCAACCCCTGCAGGACTCTTTATGGTTCAAATGAGCACTGAAGGCAAAAATGAGTTGAGAACTTATCCCAATTTACTTGAAGGGCCTTACCAGAAGGCATTGTTTGAATATTACGCTACAGGTCAGATAGCCATGATCAATGTGAATAACCGTAGGGTTAACCGCATAGGCGAGCCCGGGCTCTACTCAAACATAAGCCTGTCACCTGACGCGCAATACCTGCAGGTGACAACCATTCAAAAGCCATTTTCAAACATTGTCCCTGTCAGTCAGTTTGCAGACGTGACAGAACTCTGGACCACTGACGGTGAGGTAGTTGCTGAATTGAGTAAAAGGGAGATCCGCGATGGAAGGTCGGCCCGCAACAATAACAGGCAACCAGAAAAAAGGCAGATCAGGTGGCGTCCGGATGGTAATGGTATCAGCTTCCTATTAAAAGATGCACCACCAAGAAGAAACCGGAACAATGATCAGAATGGTGAAGAGCAGGAGGACCAGGAAGAGCAAAAGATAATGGATCGTGTATACCATTGGGTACCTCCCTTTGGTGACGATGATAAGCAGGTAATTTTCAGCGCAGAAAATGATATCCGGAGCCTTGAGTATTCAGAAGATTGCCAGATTTTGTTTGTTACTGAAAGAGAAAGTGGAGTGGAGCATGTATATGCTGTCTATCTTGCTGAACCCGAAGAAAAATTCACCATTTACGAACACAGAACCAGCGAGTTTTACAAGAACCCCGGTAGCCTGATGACCACCGATGGCCGCATGGGCGAAAGGATTGTAAGATTGTCTTCTGATGAAAACGCAGTCTTTTTATCTGGAACACTGTATCATGAAAACTGGAGAGAAAATGCACCACAGCCTTTCCTTGACAAAGTTGAAATCAGAACTGGTGAAACAGAAAGAGTCTTTGAGAGCCAGACAGACGTTTATGAAAATGTGCTGGCCATACTTGACAATGATTTTAACCGCATAGTCATTAACAGGCAAACACCAACTGATGTTCCGGATTCATACCTCAGGGATACCCGCAATGGTTCATTGAAAAAGTTAACCAGTAATGTTGACCATGCACCGCATATAACCAATGCCATTTATAAAGATTTTGATGTCAAGCGTACAGATGGTATAAAATTCCCGGTCAGGGCTATTTTGCCCCAGAATTATCAGGAGGGAGATAAACTTCCGGTGATGTTTTGGTTTTATCCAAGGGAGTACGATAACCAAACTGCTCTGGACAGAGCGGTTCGTACACGCAACATCAATAGTTTTAACAGCATTGGAGTCAGGTCAATGCAGATGCTGCTTACCCGTGGCTACGCTGTTGTTTTGCCCGAGTTTCCCATAGTGGGCCCCATGGACGAAATCAATGACAATTTTATTGTCAGTATTCAGCGTAACTGGCATGCCATTATTGATAAGTGTGATGAGCTTGGTTTTCTTGACAGGAACAGGCTTGCCCTGGGCGGGCACAGCTATGGCGCTTTTGGTACAGCGCACTCAATGATCCATACACCTTATTTTAAAGCAGGTATTGCCGGCGCCGGTAACTATAACCGTACATTGACCCCTTTTACCTTTCAACGTGAAAGAAGAATTATGTGGGGAGGCCGTGAATCGTATATTAATATGTCGCCCATTCTTTTTGCAGAAAGACTTGACGGTGCAATGTTGATGTACCACGGTGCCGATGACACCAACGTGGGAACTTTCCCCATCAACTCAACAAGAATGTTCCACGCCCTCAATGGTCTTGGAAAAACCACTGCCTTGTATATGTACCCTTTCGAGGGCCACGGACAGCAGGGAGAGGAAACCCTTCTGGATATGTGGGCAAGATTTGTGGAGTGGCTTGACAAGTATGTAAAATACTATGACAAGGTTGAAGAGAAAGAAGAAGAGAAAGAAGAAGATGAAGAATAATCTTTTGGTTCAATGATTATTAAAAGGCCGCCCTGGTATCCTCTTGGGCGGCCTTTATTTGTTGTGCCGTGCATGGTAAATAACTTGGTGGTGCAAGTCCACTATGGGGGTTCATAATCGCCAACCATTAGCTACGG
>SKRM01000046.1 GCA_007118495.1 Bacteroidales bacterium | reverse complement strand
TGATGACAATGCCGGTAAAAGCCAGACCAATGAGTGATGCGGTTCGAAATGATACCTTTTCTTTGAGAAAAATCGTACTGAAAATGGCTGCAAAGATGGGCCAGGTAAATAAGATGATGACCGCATTGCCAATGGTGGTATAGAGATAGCCTATAAAAAACAATAACATCCGGGTTGCATTTAACCCGGAGGCTACCAGCATGATCTTGTAATTTCCCCTAAAAAGCTTTACTTTTTTTACCATCAGGTAAATCAGTAATACTGAAACCGGAACGAACATCCTGAAAAATGTCATGGAAGTGGATGGAAGATCCAGGAGTTTGATGAAAACCCCACTGGAGCCCCCAATGGTGGCAGCCAGGATGATAGCAAGGTATGGATTCACTTTCATAGGTAGTGGCTAAGTTAGGGAATTGTCAATAAAGGAAAAATTATGGTATGTTTGGGGATTATATTTTGTTATGGTTAATCCCTGGAAAAACATCGATTTGAAAATATATGAGTCGCACATGGCTCTGGATAATATCTCTCAATTGCAGGCATTGAATGTAATAACCAGAGATCAGTTGCGGAGCCATGAATATGGCAATGTGACCATATTGGGCATTGCCGGAGGGAATGGTCTTGAGCATATTGATGTTGAAAAAGTAAACACTGTCTTCGGATTTGATGTAAATGAACAATATCTCGAAGCCTGCAGAATGCGCTATCCTCAGCTGCTTCATTGTCTGAAACTTATTTGTTGTGACTTAGGCCAGGTCAATATACAGTTGCCCGAATCAGATATTTTGATTTGCAATCTGATCATAGAGTATTTGGGTGTCAAGGCTTTCACAGAGTTGATTGGGTATAACAAGAAGCAGGTAAATGCCTTATCTTGTGTTATTCAGACGAACCTGCACAACGGTTTTGTTAGCCAAAGTGAGTATACTGCCGCTTTGGAACCCTTGACGGGCATTCACCATGATATTGACGAAAACGGACTAATAAACTCCCTGGCCAGTATAGGATTTATAATGCAAACTACCTTTTGTTACGATCTGCCCAATGGTAAAAAGTTTATCAGGGTTGATTTTAAAAAATAATAAGTATGTTTAAACATGTGACCATGGTTGTTCATCATATTGGATTTGGTGCGACAGCTGAAGATTAAAAGCTATACAGTTGATTGACAAATACATTGTGTAAATACAGCGGCAAGTGGCAGGGTTCCGAAAGCGGTAGTTTTTGATGAATTTTTGTATTTTTACTACCTGTATATGTTGGTCACCCAGCCAAATCAGAGACAACTCCTGAAGTGAAACACATAATCATTTTCTACATAAAAACTTTTACCAATGAAAAAACTATTCTTTGTATTTGCAATCATGCTCTCAGCATGTTTCCTATATCAGCCTGCTGCCCTGGCAGGAAAGGTGCAGGATAATGACCACGATGAGTTTTGGTCGCCAAAGTACATGGTTGAAAACTTCAAACAGGTTGGAGGTACGGCTATTTCGCCTGATGGCAGTTGGGTTGCCTTTACCGTTTCAATACCGCGCACCGAAGGAACACAAAGCGATTTCCTGACACATATTCACCTGGTGAGTACAGATGGGGTAGGGCAGTTTCAGCTTACCCGTGGCGATGTATCTGCCTCGAACCCCCAATGGTCTCCCTGTGGCGAATACCTGGCCTTTACCTCTACCCGTGGAGGCGATGGCAACCAGATCTGGCTGATTAAGCCTTCTGGAGGGGAGGCCTGGCAGTTAACCTCTGCTGATGGAAGTGTAGGTCAATACCAATGGTCGAACAGCGGCCGACAGATCGCCTTTACCATGACAGACCCTCTGAGCGAAGAACAACGGCAGCGGCAACGCGAGCGCCGCGATGTCAACGTGGTGGATCAGGACATCCGTTATGCACATCTTTATGTGTTTGATGTAGATGAGGATGCAGAAGAAATGGCCGAAATCACCCGGCTTACAGAGGGAGCCTTCAACGTAGGTAGTTTCGACTGGTCGCCGGATGATGCTACCATTGCTTTCGACCACCAGCCCCGCCCCGGGCTCGAATACTGGCCAAGGACGAATATTTCAACTGTGCCCGCTGGTGGCGGCGAGGTGAAGTTGCTCATTGACCTGGGAGGGAGCGATACTAACCCATTGTACAGCCCTGACGGCCGATACCTGGCTTTTACCACCGACCGCGGTGAAACCAATTGGCCGGGATATGATGTCATGATGATAAAGAATCTTCTCAGCGGTGAAATGAAGCTCCTGGGCGTGACGCACGATGATGAACCCCGCATGGTACAATGGTCACCCGCAGGAGATGAGATTTTTTACTGGGAACTCCACAATACATCTGTTGACCTGTTTGCGATGCCGGTAACCGGCCAGGATGCATTATATCGTCAGATTACTGAAGGATCAGGGCAGTTCAGGGGCTATTCCCTTTCCAGAGATGGCAGCGTGATGTCCGCCATACATCAGGACTTTCATCTGGCGCCGGATGTAATCATTTCGGGAGTGCATAATTTTAACCCCGTCCGTCTCACCGACGTCAATGCCGGTTATGAGCAGGGTGAACTGGCCAAGGCACGCGTTATGAGATGGGAAGCACAGGATGGAATGATCATTGAGGGGCCGCTGATTTATCCCTTAAACTATGAAGAAGGCAAGCAGTACCCCATTATACTTCACGTGCACGGTGGACCTACGGGTGTGTTTGGTGAATCTTATGTGGCAGCTCCCCATGTATATCCATTGCAAAAATTTGCAGCTGAGGGCTACTTTATTCTACGTCCCAACTTCCGTGGGTCAGGTGGGTATGGTAAGGATTTCCGTTTTGCCATACGTTCCGAGTGGGGGTATGCCGACCTGGATGACATGCTCACCGGACTTGATATCCTCATTGAAGAGGGCAAGGTTGATCCAAACCGCCAGGCCATCATGGGCTGGTCATATGGTGGGTATATGTCTTCCATGGCCATCACCCGCACCAACCGTTTTAGTGCTTCCATGATGGGTGCCGGTGTATCCAACCTCATAAGCATGACAGGTACATCTGACATCCCCAGCTTCCTGCCCGATTACTTTGAAAGTGAATTCTGGGAAAACTACGACCGTTGGAAGCGGCATTCGGCCGTTTTTAATGTGGAAAACGTGACCACCCCAACCTTGATCTTACATCCTGAACAGGATATTCGTGTGCCTCCGTCACAGGGGTTTGAGTTTTATGTGGCGTTGAAGCGTCTGGGTGTGGAAACAAAGATGGTGACCTATCCGAGACAACCCCACGGTATTCGTGAGCCCAAGTTTACCATTGACGCTGCTGAGCGCCAGATAGAGTGGCTCAGAAGATTCCTTTAAATAGTGGTAACCCCCAAGTGGGTTAATGGCTCAGGGAAATTAAAAAAGCCGTTTACAAATTGGTGTAGACGGCTTTTTTTGTGGGACGTGGCAGAATCGAACTGCCGACCTCATGCCTGTCAAGCATGCGCTCTGAACCAACTGAGCTAACGCCCCAAAGGGACGACAAAGATAAAAAAATCTTTATTTATCCGGGTAGTTTATGTTTTTTTAAAAGGCTTAGAGTGGCAGATTTCCATGTTTTTTTGCAGGACCTGTCTCTCTTTTGTTCTCTGTCATTTCAAGCGCCTGGATGAGCTTGAGCCTGGTATGCCTGGGGTAGATTACCTCGTCAATATATCCCAGGCCTGCTGCCTTGTATGGTGAGCAGAATGTATGACGGTAATCTTCAATGGCTTGCGCTTTTTCCTGGTCATTGAGTTTGTTGCGGTACAGGATATTCACAGCACCTTCCGGCCCCATCACGGCAATTTCCGCCCCCGGGTAGGCATAGTTGATGTCTCCACCCAGGTGTTTGCTCGACATGACGCAATAGGCTCCTCCATAAGCTTTTCTGGTGATTACCGTGATTTTTGGTACAGTGGCTTCTGCATAGGCATAAATCAGTTTGGCGCCATGTTTGATAATGCCGCCAAACTCCTGTTCGGTACCTGGCAGAAAGCCAGGCACATCAGCGAAGGTGATGATGGGGATATTAAAAGCATCGCAAAAGCGCACAAACCGCGCTGCTTTCACCGAGCCGTCTATATCGAGTACCCCCGCCAGGGCCGCTGGCTGATTGGCCACAAATCCGACAGGTTTACCGTTTAGCCGGCCGAAGCCGATGGCCACATTGCGTGCATAGTGCTGATGGACTTCAAAAAAGTTGTGGTCATCTACCACGCTTACAATGATATCCTTGATGTCATAGGGTTTGTTTGGACTCTCCGGAATCAGTGTCTGTAGCTTTTCGTCGGTGCGGTGGGCTGAATCTGTACAGGGTTTTACCGGTGGGTCTTCCATGTTGTTTGAAGGCAAAAAGCTGAGCAATTCCCTGATCATCATCATGGCCTGCTCATCGTCATCTGCCCTGAAATGGGCCACCCCGCTTTTACTGTTATGCGTCATGGCTCCCCCCAGTTCATTTTTTGTTACTTCTTCGTGGGTAACCGTTTTGATCACATCCGGTCCGGTAACAAACATATAGCTGGTATCTTTGGTCATAAAGATGAAGTCGGTCAGGGCAGGGGAGTAGACCGCGCCACCGGCACAGGGGCCCAGAATGGCCGAGATCTGGGGTACCACCCCGCTTGCCTGTACATTTCGGTAAAATATGTCAGCGTACCCTGCCAGGCTTTCGACACCTTCTTGAATACGTGCACCTCCGCTGTCATTCAGGCCGATGAGCGGGGCTCCCATCTTCATGGAGAGTTCCTGAACCTTGACAATCTTATCTGCATTGGCCCTGCTTAGTGAACCGCCGAATACGGTGAAATCCTGGGCAAACACATAGACGAGCCTGCCGTCAATTTTCCCGTAGCCGGTTACAATTCCATCACCGGGAATCCGCTGTTTGTCCATCCCAAAATCCTGGCTTCTGTGAACAACGAGCTTGTCAAGCTCCACAAAAGTTTTTGGATCAAGTAAGAGGTTAATTCTCTCACGGGCTGTCTTCCGCCCCGACTCATGAATTTTGGCAATCCTTTCAGGGCCGCCGCCCATTTCAGCTTCCTGGTTTTTTTTCTCCAGTACATGGAACTTATCCGTAGGTTCTGTCTTCATATTTTCCATAATTGATTTTACATCATACTTTCTGATCAAATTCAATGACAACAAGTTCCTGCCGCGCCTCTACGCTCTGACCTTCAGTTACCTTGATTTCAGTTACTTTGCCGGCTTTGGGTGATTTGAATTCACTTTCCATTTTCATGGCTGAGATCACAATGACGGTTTGTCCTGCCTGAACGGCCTCATCTTTTTCAACCAGAATGTTAACCACCTTGCCTGGTATGGGAGAAATGATGATCGCTTCGTCTTCATCTTCCTGTGCCTTGTTTCTGCTGGCAAGATATTTGGATTCAGCATCAATAATCTCCACATCAAAGGTGTTTTTAAAGGTGTTGACCTGGTACTTCTTCACCCCATCAACCGGAATCAATTCAAGATTGAACGATTTATTTTTGTAAAGCACAGAATAGCTGCCCCTGCCGATCTGAACAAAGTCCAGGGCATATTCTCTGCCATCAATGGCAACCAATAGTTGATCACCCTGCCGGCTTAAAAGTTCTACCCGGGCAATCCTGTCTTTAAGTTTGACTTCAAATGGCATATGGATATGATTAAAGTTTCAATACACTTCTTATTCTGTTGTAGTCTTTCCAGTTGTTTTTCAGGGCGGTCATTTCTTTTGGACTGGCTTTCTCGATTTTTTTGAGGTATTCGATGAAGGCAGTAATGATTACAATATCCTCACACAATTGATCGCAGGCATCTTCACGCATGAGAAACTCCTTGTTCTGTTCGATGAAGTGTGTGGTGTAATCGCCCTTAATGAAATCTTCAGCCTGGATAATGCGTTCAAGGAATTTAAGGTTGTTTCTTACCCCTGCAATCTTGAATTCCTGCAAGGCCCGTTGCGTCCTGTCGAGTGCCTCGTTTCTATCCTTTCCCCAAACGATCAGTTTGGCAATGAGGGGATCGTAATATAGCGGGATCTCAATACCTTCGTAAATAGATCCATCCACCCTTACACCAACGCCGTAGGGAATATCAATGTGGGTTACTTTTCCGGGTGCGGGCATGAAATTGTTTTCAGGATCTTCTGCATATATCCTGCATTCGATGGCGTGACCATGTTGCTTGAGCTCATCCTGTTTGAGCGTCATGGGTTTTCCGTCGGCAATATGAATCTGCTCTTTTACCAGGTCAACACCCACAACCCTTTCAGTAATGGGGTGCTCAACCTGGAGGCGGGTATTCATTTCAAGAAAATAGTAATTCAGGTCTTTGTCCACAATAAACTCAATGGTTCCGGCGCCCTGATAATCTACTGCCCTTGCTGCTGCCACGGCTGCATTGCCCATTTCTTCTCTTTTTTCTTGAGTAAGAATAGGTGAAGGGGTTTCTTCAATTATTTTTTGATGCCTGCGTTGCACTGAACATTCTCTTTCAAACAGATGGATGACATTTCCATGGCTGTCAGCCAGCACCTGAAATTCTATGTGGTGGGGTGATTGTATGTATTTTTCAATAAAAACAGCGTCATTCCCAAATGCGGTTTTGGCTTCAGACCTGGCTGCCCTTAATGAACTTTTTATATCTTTCTCATGGTAAACCAGGCGCATGCCTTTGCCCCCTCCGCCGGCTGATGCCTTGATCATGACAGGAAGTCCGATCTCGCGAATGGTGCTGACAGCTTCGGCTTCACTTTCAATTTTACCCCCCGTACCCGGAACCACGGGTACGCCAGCATCCTGCATCATCTTTCTGGCTGTGATTTTATCACCCATCGAGGAGATGGCATGGGGTGATGGCCCGATAAAGATGATACCTTCCTTAATACACCTTTCAGAAAAGGCTGGATTTTCCGAAAGGAAACCATAGCCGGGGTGTATGGCGTCAGCTTTGCTGAGCCGGGCAGCCCTGATAATATTATCGATGTTCAGATAGGAGTCAATGGAAGGGGAGGGGCCAATATGAAAGGCTTCGTCTGCATAGAGCACGTGCATGGCCTTTCTGTCAGCATCTGAATAAACCGCTACCGTGCGGATGCCCATTTCGCGGCATGAGCGGATAATTCGCACTGCTATTTCGCCGCGATTGGCAACCAATACTTTCTTTATCATAAATTCCGGGTTGGTTTGACCTGTTTTATGTTAAATTTACCAACTTTTTTTTAATCTGCAACGCATATATGCGAAATTGTATATGTATTAAGTGTTGAAAAGGGGTAGTATAGGGTAAATAAAAACTGGTCAAATTGTCATTATTTTTGATTTGGCAAGACCTTTGATAGATAAGTATCTAAATATATAATTAAGAAATATTTAATAATAAAAAAATTTGTTCACAATGATTGAGATTAATCAGGATGCATTTGAGAAGGAGCTTGCCTCACATGAAAACCTTGTGTTGGATTTCTATTCAACAGAATGTCCTCCATGTGAGGCCCTGGCGCCCAAATTTGACTCTCTTGCCGGTTTGTATGGCCAGGATATTCGTTTTGTGAAAATTTTTAGACAACAAAACCGGGAACTTGCAGAGCGTTTGGGTGTAAAGTCTTCTCCAACTTTACTTTTTTTTAAAAATAGAGAACAAGTGGGTGATGTATTAACCGGTGGAATCAGGCGCTCTGAAATCATGCGTAATCTTGATGCCATGATCGATGATCACAGGGTTAAAGAAATTCGCCACTCAGTAAAACCTGTGGTAACCGACACAGAAGTCATTGTTTTGGGTGCCGGACCTGGGGGCCTTGCTGCTGCTATATACCTGGCTCAGGCCAAAGTTGACACCATCCTGGTTGATCCATTGCTACCTGGTGGTCAGGTATCGACCACCCACCAGGTTAGTAATTATCCGGGATTTGTTGACCCCCTTCCGGGTTTTATGTTGGCGCATCATATGGCTGAGCAGGCAAAGGTGGCCGGCGCAAAAATGAAAGTGGCCGTTGAGATCAATAAGGTAGATCTTGAAAAAAAAGAAATACTGATAGATGGGTATGAGACCATAAGGGCCAAAAAGATACTTATATCAACAGGTGCTTCGCCCCGTTATTTAGAAATTGAGGGTGAGAGGGAGTTTCACGGGAAGGGGATTTCATATTGTGCCACCTGTGATGCAAAGTACTACCACGACAAAGATGTGGTGATTATCGGTGGAGGAAATACGGCTGTTGAAGAATCAGAGTTTATTTCAAAGTTTGCCAGCAAGATCACTATGATACAGCAACTACCCCACCTTACGGCAAACCGTTCTGCCCAGGAGAGGGCCATGGCTGATCCCAAGATATCCATGTTGTTTTCACACGAGCCCAGGGGATTCTATCAGAAAGGTGACAAAATGGTGGTCAGGGTTGAAAACCTTGAAAATGGCGAAACAAACGACATCCTTACCGATGGTGTATTCGTTTTTGTGGGCATGAACCCCAACCTTGACCTTATTGACGGACCATTGGAAATGGATCAGTGGGGATATCTCAAAGTGGATCAGGATATGCGTACCAATATACCCGGAGTTTTTGCAGCCGGCGATGTGGTTAGTAAGCAGATAAGGCAGATCACCACGGCGGTGTCAGATGGCACCATTGCCTCCATTGTTATCACAAGAGAACTGCAGTGATTTAAAGTTTTGGTGTATGTTTTACTGGTGATGGTATGGCTCGCCCCTGATTATTGTCATGGCACGGTATAACTGCTCCACAAAAAACAGCCTGACCATCTGGTGAGAGAAGGTCATTTTCGACAGGGATAGCTTCATGTGGGCAGTGTCATAAACGTCTTGACTGAACCCGTAAGGTCCGCCAACCACAAATAATAATTTTCTGGTTGATCTGTTCATATGTTCCTGCACGAATGCGGCCAGTCCGGCTGAGTCTATCTGTTTTCCGTTTTCGTCAAGCAGTATGCACACATCACCCCATTTCATATGCTCCAGTATGGCTTCTCCCTCCTTATTTTTACGCTGCATCTCTGGCAGGGAGTTCCACTTCCGGTTTACCTGAATAACTGTTATTTCCATTGAAAGGTATCGGTTGATGCGGGATACGTATTGTTTTATCCCCTCGTCGAGGTAATCCTGGTCAGTTTTCCCCACAAAAAGTAGTCTGATTTGCATATGGCAAGGGATTTGCAGATGAAATAAACAGATGACTTTGTAAAAATACTGGTTTCTCGATCAAATAATGGGTTATTTTCAGACGGTATATTTTTAGGAATTGATAAATGCATAATAATCAGCGAGATATTTGTATTTTGTGCGCTTAATGGTAGTTTGGACTGATTTTTGTATCTGGCTAAGGTTAACGCATATGAGGGGTTTGTACTTTTTTGTATAGTTTTACCCTGGTAATGGTAAGATTCCATAATGGCTATCAGGATATTGATATTTGTATGCCTGTTTTCAGGCTTTTCCCTTTTCTCGCAGGTTGAGGCTCAGCCTGCTGATGAGCTTATCAGGAACGTTAGCTCTGCCATTAACCGTGGAAATGCCAGAGACCTGGCCAAAAACTTTGGACCCAATGTGGACATCTCCATACCCAGGGCTGAAGGTACTTTCAGTAAATCACAGTCTGAAATTATTTTCCGTGATTTCTTTACCCGGAACATCCCCACTTCATTCAGGATTGATCACCGGCTTTCTTCACGCGATGGGACAATTTACGTCATAGGTATGCTCCAGACGCGCCAGGGGCAAAGCTACCGGTGTTACTTCATTGTCAAGTCTTTATCCGGCAACCTCTTCTTGCATCATATCCAGTTTGATCTCCAATAGATTACCTGCCCACCAGGCATTGCCCAAGCTTCAAACTTTGCAACACGGCGCATCAACGCCGATAACTTTCAATCCGGGGCGACGCAGCCGAACTTTCGAATAATTTAAAACAGCGGCATTAAAAAAATCATGTATATTTAATCTTTTGTTTTAAAATACTTGCCTTATGACACTGGAAATAGTCATTGTGCTGTTGGTATTGGCTGGCGCAGTCATCATGTTCGCCACAGAGAAGATTCCAGTCGACGTAGTGGCCATCATCGCCATGTCAGTGCTCGTTGTAACAGGTGTCTTGTCGCCGCAGCAGGGTATATCCGGTTTCAGTAATACGGCCACCATCACGGTGGCTTTTATGTTCATACTTAGTACTGCCCTGTTTAAATCGGGGGCTGTGGTCAGTATAGGGAATAAGATCGCCATCTTGTTCAGATATAACTTTTGGCTGGGCATCTTTGTAACCATGGTTGTGGTGGGTGTTATTTCGGCTTTCATCAACAACACCCCCGTGGTGGCCATATTTATTCCCATCCTGGTGGGGGCTGCGGCTCAAACCAGGGTGAGTCTGGCCAAAATGCTTATGCCACTCTCATTTGCATCTATGTTCGGAGGTGTCTGCACCCTGATAGGTACTTCAACCAACATTCTGGTAAGCGGGGTGGCGGCTGAAAACAATCTGGAACCTTTTTCAATGTTTGAAATGACCCGCATGGGGCTGGTGTTTTTCGGAGTGGGGTTGTTATATATGATGCTTATCGGAATACGACTGATCCCCAATCGGGGCATGGAAGAAGGCCTGATGAAAAAGTTTGGCATGGGCGATTATATTACTGAGATTGTTCTGTTATCCAAGGCCCCGTCTGTTGGTAAGACCATCAAGGATTCGCCTTTGAAGAACAAGCTGGATATAGATATTCTTGAAGTTAAAAAGAAAGGGCTCACTTTCATCATGCCTTCAGAAGATCTGTTGCTTGAGGAGGGCGATGTGCTCAAGGTCAGGTGCAATGTTGAAAAGATCAAGGCACTGAAAGAAAGGGAAGGCATTGCCCTGAAAAGTGATGCAAAGTTTAAAACCTTCGAAGAGCTGAATGAAACAAAGAAAATGGATGACCGTATCATATTTGTTGAGGCGGTTATTGCTCCAAACAGCCCATTTGAGGGGAAAACTGTCAAGCAACTGGGCTTTCGCCAGCGCTTTGGGGCTACAGTGCTGGCCATCA
The DNA here is from genome assembly GCA_007118495.1 of Bacteroidales bacterium. Lineage (GTDB taxonomy): Bacteria > Bacteroidota > Bacteroidia > Bacteroidales > UBA7960 > PUPG01. The sequence continues at coordinate 49,677 of SKRM01000046.1, read as the reverse complement.
GGCACAGGGGAGAACTGATGCGAGATAAGGTGGCCAATACGGTATTGCGTGCCGGAGACACCCTGCTCATAGAGGTAGAGAAAGATAATCTCCAAAATTTGCAGCAATTGGAATTGCGCGGACGAAATACTTTTTTGATCGTATCAGAAGTGGGCCTGCCTGAATATCGCAAAGACAAGATGCTTACCGTAGTATTGACCCTGATAGGCGTCATTCTGCTGGCCTCATTGGAGATTCTGCCCATTATGATGGCAGCCATTATCGGCTCAATGTTCCTGGTAGTTACCAAATGCATCACAATGGAAGAGGCATATGTGGCCATTGACTGGAAGGTTATTTTTTTGTTGGCCGGAGCCATTAGCCTCGGCCTTGCATTGGATGTAAGTGGCGCGGCTGCACTGATAAGTGGTTTTCTTATTGATATGGTTGGCTCTCTTGGGCCTGTAGCCATAGTGTCTGTGTTATACATCATCACTTCACTGATGACTGAATCAATGAGCAATAATGCCAGTGCAGTTTTATTGGCCCCTATAGCTATAGCAGCATCTATTGATATGGGTGTGGATGCAAGGCCTTTCCTGATGGCCATTACCTTTGCGGCTTCTTCCAGTTTTATGACTCCTGTGGGTTACCAGACCAATACCATGATTTATGGAGTTGGGGGATTCAGATTTGCAGATTTTCTTAGGGTCGGGGCACCGTTGAATCTAATATTCTGGGTGTTGGCTACTTTGCTGATTCCTTATTTTTTTCCATTTTGAATCATCTTATCAAATATTCCAGCAATCTGACCTGTAAGCTGCTGTCTTGAAAACTGACGTATATCCCGGGCAGCGGGTATGAGAGTTTTTTCCAGAAAGGCCTGTTTCCATTGCAAGAGGAGATTCCGGCATGTATCTGAATCGTCAAATCCGGTTACATATCCTGTGCCTGTGCTGTTGATGATTCGGGCTGCGTCTCCGTTTTCCGGGCCTATGCACAGAACAGGTCTGCCGAGGGCCATGTATTCGTATAGTTTGCCTGGGGCAATACCACCAACATTGGGTGTTTTATTCAGGGGCAAGAGCAGCAGGGCCGATTGTGCCGCCATATCCAATGCTTCTTTGTGTGGCAAATGCGAGATTACATTAGTGTGCTGATCCAGCCCGTGTAGGTTGATGCTTTTTCTGGCCTGTAAATCTGTTTTTCCGATGAGCCTGATTTTTAAATGTTTTTTGAAAAAGTCATCTGTTTGCACCAGATCATACAGCACAGGCCAAAGCATTCCAGGATTCCGGTCGGCATTCATGGCACCCAGATGGGTGATGGAAAATTCATTGTAGGTAAAGGCGGGGAGTGCAAGAAAATCATCCGGGTCATATCCGTTTGAAACAACCTGAACATCTCTCTGGTAGCAATCTGTCAAACCTTTCGCCCAGTTCATGCTCACCGTCACCACCTGATCTGCTGTCTGCAGCACACTTTGTTCAAGGCGGTGATGCTTCCGGTCAGCCCATGGGGTAAGCATGAGCTTGTTGTAGAAATCGATTTGGGTCCATGGGTCTCTGAAATCGGCCAGCCAGGGCAAGCGGGTCTTTTTTTTCAGTCCAAGACCAATAAGGTGCATGCTGTGTGGCGGTCCGGTTGATACAATGGCATCAACGGGGTTTTGCTTTAACCATGCACTTAAATATTTGATGGATGGTTTGATCCAGTATTTTCTGGCGTCGGGAATAAAGAAGTTGCCGCGGATCCAGGTCGAAATATCTTCACTCCATCTCCTTGTATGGTTTTCGCTCAAAAAGCCGGTCTGCACCTTGTCAGAGGGTTTCCGGCCCGTAAAACGCTTGTACCAGGCATAGGGCTCCCAGATGGGGTGACTAATCACTTCAAGCCCGGCCGGTATATCTGCGGTAAGGCTTTGGTCTGTGCCGGGTGATTCTGGATTTGAGGGGGTATATATTACCGGTTCCCACCCAAATTGGCGAAGGTATTTGCTGAACTTAAGCCACCTGAAAACCCCTGCGCCGGCACTGGGAGGCCAATAATAGGTGATGATCAGTACCTTGCGCATCAGACGTTCTTTATTGGTTGTTTTCCTGTTCTGTTCTTTCCCGTTTGGGCCAGCCCAGGCAGTATGATATAAAGGCTCCCAGAATCAATACCACCAGTAGGATACTTGATGCAAGTGCAATCTGTTTCCCGCTGTGGTAAGCCCTGGGCTTGAAAACGAAGCTTATGGTATGCTCTCCTTCAGGAATAACCATGCCCCTGAGCAAATAGTTAACACGAAAATGGGGTGCTTCTTGTCCGTTGATATAGGCTTGCCAGCCATCACTGTAAAATATTTCAGAGAATACTGCAAGCTCTTCACGTGTTGATCTGAAATTGTAAGTCAGCTCATTTGGCCGATAGCGGGCCAGCTCAATTTCGCCTTCCGGATCAGTATCAACGCCCATCGTTGGCATATATTTCATAAAATCTGTATGGACTACTACATGTCTGGATGGATCTATTTCAGCCAGAGCCAATACTTCTTCATCGGCCGTTTCAACAGCAATCACTTCGTGGGCAAACCAGGCATTGCCCAGTGCATTTGGGTTGAAAATGGGGGCGTCATCCGGGTGGTATATGATATACCTGGTGTTAAGCATGTTTAGCACCGGAATGGTAAATAACCGCCCGCTTACTTCTGATGGGCTACCACTTTCCCTGAGGATGTCCTGAATAATGCCTATTTCTTCCATCAGATGAAAATCAATCAGATCCTGGTATCTCTGAAGCTTGGCACCATGGTATCCTCCAATGGAATGGTGGTAGAATGAAGTTCTTGAACTGTTGAAGGTGCTCTCGGTCAGGTCAATGACACGGACCTGGTCGTTGTCAAGCAAGACGTATTGGTCGGCTGTTCTGAGGGGAAAGGGCCTTTCAACCCTTCTCTTTTGCACAAAATGGTCGCTGTTCAGATACCTTCTGTTAATGGGCCACATGTCTAAGGTCAGGAGTAGTATCAAAATGATTATAAACACTTTACCGCTAATCTTCTTGTGGGCAAAAAGCAGGGTCAGTACTGCGGCGGCTGATGCAAAAAAGAAGCTGCGCAGGGCATCTGCCCTGAATATGGCGATTCTGGCTTCTTCCAAAAAGAACAGTACCTGCCTGATTTGGCTTTCCATCTGTGGCTCTCTGGCAGCCAGGTCGTTATATGCCTGGGATTCCATCTGGCTGAGAAACGGGAAAAACAGCCTGGGCGCCACAAAGAATAGCAATGAAATTCCTGCCGAAAGTCCCGCTGCTGTCAAAAACGCCTTGTGTTTGAAATTAAAATCTCCGGGTTCTTTAAAAAACTTTGCCAGACCCAAAAACGCGAGGGCAGGGATACATAGTTCTGCAATGACGAGTGTCATAGAGACAGCCCTGAATTTATTGTATCCCGGAACATAGTCTATGAAAAAGTCAGTCAGCACCATAAAATTCTTTCCCCACGATAACATGATAGAGAGAACAATGGCCGCGAGCAGGGCCCACTTTAAGGGGCTTTTTATATAGAAAAAGGCAAGAAAAAAGAAAAACAACACCACGGCTCCCACATAAACTGGCCCGGAGGTAAATGGTTGGTCGCCCCAGTAATGGTTTTCTCTGGCAATGATCCCTTCAAAGGCGGGGTCAACCCTCGACATGGCAGTTTCATTGGTTCCCAGCGATCCGGTGGCTCCACCCTTGGCATTGGGGATTAACAGGGTGAATGTTTCACCAATTCCGTAGCTCCAGTTTGTAATATATTCTTTGCTGAGTCCGCTGGTTACAGTTTCATCCCTGATGGTCAGCTCCGTACCTCCGCGCATGGTCTCTGATGTATAGGCGTAGGTGCCCCAAAAATTGCCTATGTTGATTCCAATGGCCAATATCAGACCCGCCACCAAAATCAGGATTTTCCGGGCAAAAGCCACCAGCTGGTTTTCACTGATATGCCTGTATAATTCAAATGCACCGTAAATCACAACGATCAGTGCCAGGTAATAGGTGATTTGAAAATGGTTGGCAAACAACTGCAAACCCATGAACACAGCAAACAATAAACCTCCCGTGATCAATTTACCCCGCATGGTTAGCATGATGGTTCCCAAAACCGGGGCCATATAGGCAATTGCTACGGCCTTTGAATTATGCCCGGCCTCAAGTATGATGAAATGGTATGATGAGAATGCAAAGGCGATTGCCCCGGCCAGGGCTATCCAGGGGTTAAGCCTGATGGCCAATAAAAAAACAAAGAAGCCTGCAAAATATAGAAAAATCATATCTGCCGGCCTGGGTAGCCACAGTGTGAAAACATTATGAAAGAAGTTGGCAATATTGTTGGCCCACTGAACACTAATCTGGAAGGCGGGCATGCCACCAAACATGCTGTTGGTCCAAAGTGCTTCTTCACCGGTTTGTTCCCTGTATTCGTTGATTTCATTGGCCATTCCCTGCCAATTGACAATATCCGGCTGCAGCAAACGCTGGCCTTCCAGCACCGGGTATACATAAATGAGTGTCATGGCCAGGAAAATGATCAGGGCCACAACATATGGCAGGCATTTATCTGGCCTCAGGTGCTGAAGCAATTCTTTACATTGCGGTTTCATCATCTTTGTCTTTTATTTCTTCGTAATCCACATATTCTCCCAATTGGTCAGTGTCAATTTTGTTTTTTTGGTTTTGTTGCTCAAAAGACTGACTTCGGCTGCTTTTTTTCTCTTCGGCACGGGCAGCCCAGGGATTATCACGGTAAAATTTATTTTTGTAGCGGTTTAGGTACCACCTTGCTATCGCGGGGAAAATCATTGTGGTTACAACTCTGAATAGCAAATATATAAGAATAAAAGTGGCAATAATTCTGAGCATAATTCACCAGGTTGTCGACAAAAAGCAAAGATACGTGAAAATATGGTTTTTCTGGTTTAAGGAACAGAAAGCTTACCTTTGTTATCAGGAAAATCCATTAAGTTTTCATGCAAAACCCAAACCACATATTGACAGACTCATTTATACCTGTCACCCTTGAAGAAATCCAGAAACTGGGATGGGAGCAGCCGGATATAATCCTTGTTTCAGGTGATGCCTATGTTGACCACCCTGCGTTTGGTACGGCCGTAATTGCCAGGTTGGCAGAATATGCCGGGTTTCGTGTGGCCATAATACCCCAACCTAATTGGCAGGATGATTTGCGTGATTTCCGGAAGCTGGGCCCTCCCAGGTATTTTTTTGGGGTTTCAGCGGGGGCCATGGATTCGATGGTGAACCACTACACTGCCCTGAAAAGAAAAAGACGTGATGACGCTTACACCCCTGGTGGCAGAGCCGGCTACAGACCTGATATGCCATCTGTGGTTTACTCGCGGGTTCTAAAATCACTTTACCCTGATGTACCCGTTATTCTGGGTGGTGTGGAGGCTTCGATGAGGCGGTTTACCCATTATGATTACTGGCGTGACAAGGTACTGCCTTCTATATTGGTTGAAAGTGGTGCAGACATGTTGTTATACGGAATGGGCGAGCAGGCCTTTCTGAGGATATTGCAATTGATGCAAAAGGGAGTTCCGTTCAGTTCACTGCACAATGTACTGCAAACAGCCTTCATAGCCAGAGATAACGACCACATACCCCCTTTAAAGGGGTATGGTGAAACCATATTGCCTTCACATGAAGCATGTGTGCAAGACAAAAAGGCCTTTGCGTCTGCATTCAGGCTCACTGAAGAAGCCTCAAATTCATGGAAATGTGACAGGCTGATACAGCCAAGCGGTTCACTGAAGGTAATTGTGAACCCGCCATTTGAACCGGCCTCAGAAAAGATAGCCGATCTTCCTTATGACCTTCCTTATACCCGTTTGCCCCACCCCAAATACAAAAACAAACCTCCGATTCCCGCCTGGGAGATGATCCGTTTTTCTGTGAATATCCATCGGGGCTGTTTTGGGGGTTGCAGCTTTTGCGCCATTTCTGCACACCAGGGAAAGTTTGTGGTCAGCAGATCGGAAGAATCTGTTCTCAGGGAGCTTGAAAAGGTGGTCAGGATGCCTGGTTTTAAGGGTCATGTAACTGATCTCGGAGGACCCTCGGCTAACATGTATCATATGGGCGGCCTGGATCTCAGGCTTTGTCAAAAATGCCGGAGACCCTCTTGCATTTTTCCATCAGTTTGCCAGAATCTGAACTATGACCATCAACCCCTGAACCGTCTTTATGACCTTACTATGAATGTAGGAGGTGTTAAAAAGCTAAGTATTGGCAGCGGGGTGCGCTATGATATGCTTGTGAAGCGTCCGCAGGCTCACCGTTTAGATTATGGGCTTGACGGATATATGCAGCGATTGTTTACAAGGCATGTATCCGGACGTTTAAAGGTGGCACCTGAACATACTGCCAGCAGTGTGCTCAGCAGAATGCGAAAGCCGTCTTTTACCCTGTTTGAGGCCTTCTACGAACAATTTAACAAAACATGCCGTGACAAAAACCTTCCATGGCAGATGATCCCTTATTTCATATCCGGGCATCCGGGATGCTATGATGATGATATGGAACAAATGGCCCGAATTGTCAGAAGGCTTGGCCTGAATCCTGAGCATGTTCAGGAATTCACACCTACACCAATGACTCTGGCTACAACCATGTATTATACTGGTTTTGATCCCTATACTGGTGAGAAGATTGCATCACCAAGAGGTGATCGTAGAAAAAGAAAACAAAAAAATACCCTGTTGCAACCGCTGATTCGAAAAAAACCGGTACATACTGTTAAAGGAAAACAGCGCAAATAATGCGGTGTTTCAATTTACGGGTACATGCCAGCAATGTGCACCCAGAAGGCCCGGTGAAAATCCTCTCCCAGTGCTCCGGGGTATAAGTCAAGAAATGAATGGGTTGGCTGTTCTCCTGGCCTGAATGTTATTTTATGATCCGGGTCATAAAGTGAGGGTACTTCAGGGTGGAACTGTATCCCGACAACGTTCGGGTATCGGGTATGCTCTATGGCTTCAACAACTTTTTCGTCCATCGACCAGGCGGTGGCTCTTAATCCATATCCCATTTGTTTGACTGCCTGGTGATGTGAACTCAAAATATAAGGCGTGGCTTCGGTACTGCCCGCAATAACGGCCATATGGCTGTTGCCTCCTATTTTGATCCTGTGAAAGGTGGGGGTGGATACTTCCTGATCAAGACGGTAGTAGGTGTAGTAATTCCGATGCTGTTTCTCAGGATCAAGGGCAATGACTTCCTCAACTGTTGTTACACCGTGTATCTGGGTTGGAATGTCCTGAAATAAACTTCCTCCGGTGGCCACATTCATGGTTTGCATGCCCAGGCATATACCCAGAATTGCATAATCCGGATTTTCTTCAAGCAGTGCTGTAAAACCGGGGTTCTGAGAACCACCCAGCAAATGGAAAAGAAAGGATGCCTCCAGATAGTGGCGGAAGGGGTCGGTGACCACAGTTAAAAGGTTAAATTCTTCACCATAAACCGCCGGGGGAATATCCGGCCCGCCCAGAAATAGCACGCCTTCTGATTGCCTGAACAGCTTGGTGTATATTTCTGTAAGCTCGCTGGTGGTGAACAAAACCTCTTCTGAAATAGGTTTATCAATGGCATACAGTGCCATGTTCCCCAGGTTTTCTCTGGCAATAAAAGCCGCTGCCTGATTATAGTTATAGCTTGCATTGGTGTGGTATACCCCGACAACACGGTAATTGTCCGGTAATGGGAATATTCCCTCACCGGTAAGGTAGAGAAAACGTTCCAGGTTTTGAATCGTAGGATGCATCAGCAATATGTGAGGTTCGCCCTCAATGAATACCTCTTTTACCTTTTCTTCATGCCCCACAGGGGTGCAGGCGAAAAAAGCCAGGGAAAACAGAAAGATAATTGTGCGCATTTTTTTCATCAAAGTATGGGGTTGGATTTGTCGGTCGAATATACATAAAATTTATTCATTCAGTATCAAAGCAGACTGACGGATTGAAAGAAAAAAAACCGGCTCCATGGGCTGGAACCGGTTTTTTGAGGTTTATGTATAAACCTGCTTTTACCCAAAACCTATTTATGTGTCTTCTCAGAAGAAACAGTCAGTTTTTTTCTGCCTTTTGCACGCCTGGCTGTCAGCACTCTCTGACCATTTTTGCTAGCCATTCTTTCTCTGAAGCCATGCTTGTTCTTTCTCTTCCTGACCGACGGTTGAAATGTCCTTTTCATTATCTGTGATTTTTTTCAGTGATTATTCGCTATGCCAAATGCTTACAGGAGGCTTTTATGTTTTTTGTTTTCAGGACTGCAAAGATAGAAAAAACTTTTTGATGACAAGGCCTGAATTCAAAAAACTTTATATCAACTTAATCCAGTAAAATTTCGCTTGAGCGGCTAAGCTTTCCATCAACATATATTTCAATCTGATAAGATCCCGGATCAAGGCGTTCCGGATGTATCACAGTAAATTCAACCCCAACAGGTGCGTGGTTGTAGTTGATTTGCTGCATCATTGTATACGACATCTGACTGCCATCTTCTGCATCAAAAATATCCTGTTCGGGGTACATGACATTACCGGTCGGGTCGTACATGATCAAGTGGATATTCTTGTTTCCGGCTGTAGCAAATATTGATCCGTCAACTTCAAACCCTATGAAGGTTGTGTTTACCCTGCGTGCCTGGGTTACATTGTATCGATCAGCACAGATCCAGCGCTCCCATTTGGTCAGTGTACAAATATTGTAAACATTCAAGCCTTCAGCTTCCTGGCTTTTTGCCAGCAGTTGGTTGTGGGTTTGCTGTAACATGGTGAATTCCTGGTGTAAATCCTGATACTCTTTGTTTAGTGTTTCAAAGAGTTCAGTCAGCTCCTGATGTTGTTCTTTCAATTCTTTGTGGGCAGTTTGTTCTGCTTCAAGTTCACTGGCCCTGGTGTTTGCCCTCCGGTTCAGACTGGCAATTCGGGCATCTTTATCTGCGATGGTTGCGGCGTGCTGCTCTTCCATTTCGCTGATCTGTGTGTTCAGTTGCTGAATGTCAGCATCCCGTGCATCAATTGTCTCATTCAGCTGACTGTTTAGTTGCTGCAGCTGAGTTCTTTCAGTTAGCAGTTGCTGCTTTTCATCACCCAGTCTCGATGATCTGCCCATATAGATTACGTTGCCGATGATGGAAACCAACAACAGTAAAGCCAGGATGATAATGGCTATCCGCTGGGTGTTTGATTGACGGTCTAACGTTTGTCCTCTTTCAGTATTCATCGTTTTGTGGTTTTGGTGAATGTGCAATGTAATAAAAATCAGGGATAAATACAAACCAGACAGATGTGTTATACCCATCCGCCTGGTTTGTGTTGACGAAAAATATATTGCAGTACCCTACTTTGCGGGTGCATGTTTTAGGGTCTCAACAAGGTAGTCCCAAAACAGTTTAACAGTATGGATATGCACTTTTTCATCGGGAGAGTGGGGGTTTCTTATGGTTGGCCCGAAAGAGATCATATCAAGCCCCGGGTAAACTCCTCCAAGAATACCGCATTCAAGTCCGGCATGGATCACCTTCTGAGCAGGCACCTTGCCAAACATTTTTTCATATACATCTTTCATGGTTTTCAGGATGGGAGATTCAACATTTGGTTTCCATCCGGGATATTCACCACTTTGTTCCACCCTGGCCCCTGCCATTTCAAACACCGAGCGGATCATATTGCCAAGATCCAGTTTGGCTGAATCGACAGAACTTCTTTGCAATGTGGCTGCTTCAACAACTCCCTGGCCTGATTTCAGCACAGCCAGATTGGTGCTTGTTTCAACCACATCGGGCATTTCGTCTATAAATCGCATGGCACCATTGGGACAACCATATACTGCATTGAAAATTGCATTTGACACTACTGTACCCACTACTGAAGAGGGGAGATCAACGGGTGTTATGTTTATACGCACCTCAGGATCAGCACTCTTAAGTTCATTGGAAACAATTTGTTGTAATTCACGCGCCATTTCTTCAAACTTTCCAGCCGAGCTACCGGGTAAGGTGACAATGGCTGTGGCCTCACGGGGTATTGCATTGCGGAGGCTGCCTCCGTCGATCGATGAGAGTAGCAGGCCGGCTTCGCGATGGGCCTTCCACAGCAGGCGGTTCATGATTTTGATGGCATTGCCTCTACCCAATTTGATGTCAAGGCCTGAATGGCCTCCTTTTAGTCCTTTTACTTCAACCCGGTAAGCAACATGGCCTGCAGGGATGGCTTCATCCTGGTAAGTGAAGCTGGCATTTGTGTCAATACCTCCGGCACATCCAATATAAAGTTCTCCTTCATCTTCCGAGTCAAGGTTTATAAGGATGTCACCCTTCAAAAAACCGGGTTTCAGGGCAAATGCGCCTGTCATACCTGTTTCTTCGTCGATGGTAAAAAGGCACTCAATGGGGCCGTGTTCAATGTCTTTCGATGCCAGTACTGCCAGCGCGGCCGCTACACCAATACCATTGTCTGCCCCAAGGGTGGTTCCTTTGGCCTTAACCCAGTCGCCGTCAATGTACGGGATGATGGGATCTTTCTCAAAATCATGGGTGGTGTCATTATTTTTCTGTGGCACCATATCCAGGTGTCCCTGAAGAATAATTGTCTGACGATCTTCAAGGCCGGGTGTGGCAGGTTTGCGGATCACAATATTACCCACATCATCTTTAATTGTCTCAAGTTGGAGGTTTTCTCCAATTCCTTTTACCCAGGCAACCAGGGCTGCTTCTTTCTTTGAAGGGTGGGGAATCTGACAAATGGCTTCAAAGTATTGCCAGAGGGCTGAAGGTTCAAGTTGACTCAATACATTACTCATCATATATGCTGGTTTTAGTGGAATAAATGTTCGTAACCAGCAAATATAAGACTAATCTGTCAACCTGTTATAATCTGGGCGGTATGGTCTTTTGTCTGAACCTTTGTAATCACCTCGCTGATAATACCTTGTTCATCAATTACGAATGTGGTGCGGTTGATTCCGTCGAAGACCCTGCCCATAAATTTCTTCGGGCCCCAAACACCGTATGCTTTTACTATCTCCTTATCTGTATCTGCTATCAGTGGAAAGGGAAGCTTATGCTTTTCAATAAATTTTTGATGTGATTTTTCACTGTCAGCGCTGACACCTGCAACCTTATACCCATTCTTAAGCAAAAGTTCATAGTTATCTCTCAGGTTGCATGCCTGTGAGGTACAGCCCGGGGTGCTGTCTTTTGGATAAAAATACATCACCAGTTTGGAGCCATTGAAATCATCCAGAGATATGGGTTGTCCGTTTTGATCTTTTCCTTTAAATGCAGGCGCTTTGTCGCCAGGTTTCAGATGTGTCATATGTGTATTTGTTTACGGTTATAGAAACAGAACAGTTTTTCAGGTAATTTTGTTCGTATACCAATCAGGGTGATACCTGCAATGCTCAGTTTACCCCCTTTTTTTCTGAGATTCAGCATAAAATTTACATACTTCTGCAAGGGGGCAAATCTCGCATTTAGGCCTACGGGCCTGGCATATGTATCGGCCATGGAGGATTAACCAATGATGTGCTATGGCCACCTGGTTTTCTGGAATATATCTCAGCAATTGCCTTTCAGTATCAAGTGGATTTTTTGATTTGACAGTCAATCCGATCCGTTCTGCAACGCGAAAAACATGGGTGTCTACTGCCAGAGCCGGCTTATTGTACACCACAGAGGCGATTACATTGGCTGTCTTTCTTCCCACCCCCGGCAGTTTCTCCAATTCTTTGACTTCATCTGGCACAATCCCGCCAAACTCAGTGGTTAATTTTCTGGCCATGCCAATAAGGTTTTTGCTCTTGCTGTTGGGGTAAGAGCAACTTTTTATGTATTGGTAAACTTCATCCTGCGATGCCATGGCCAGGCTTTCGGCTTCAGGGAATCTTTTAAAAAACCCGGGGGTTATCTGATTAACCCTTTTATCTGTGCATTGGGCAGAGAGAATAACAGCAACCAGAAGCTGGTAAGGGGTTTGATAGTGCAGCTCGGTTTCGGCTTCGGGTTGATGTGTTGAAAAATAACCAAGAACAAAGTCAAAACGTTCTTTTCTCTTCATTGTGCATGTGGTTGGTTGGGTTTTCAAATGTATATGATTTTTTTTATGTGAACCAGGTCACGATGCATGAAAAAAGTTCATGGCAACGTATGGGACATTTTTGTTAATTTCGCCCCTATATTTTTAACGATAATATATTCATAAAACATAAGCCCTATGATAACCGAACAGCTGATCAATCCAAAAAGCATAGTTGTTGTTGGTGGTTCAAATGATACAGCCAAACCTGGTGGAAAAGTTCTAAAAAACATTATTGACGGAGGGTTTGCCGGCAATCTTTATGTTACGAATTTGAAAGAAAGTGAAGTACAGGGCATAAAGAGCTATGCCGATGTTGCAGACCTTCCCGATGCCGAACTGGCTGTGATCGCTATCGCTGCCCGATTTGTACCTGATACAGTTGAGGTGCTGGCCAGAGAAAAAAATACCAGGGCTTTTATTGTTTTATCTGCCGGATTTGGTGAGGAGAATAAAGAGGGCGCCAAACTTGAAAGGCGATTGGTTGACATTGTGAATAGTGTGGACGGTACCCTCATAGGGCCAAATTGTATTGGTGTATTGACGCCTGCCCACCACAGCGTTTTTACCTGGCCAATTCCAGTTTTGGATCCAAAGGGCTGTGACTTTGTATCGGGTTCTGGTGCAACGGCTTGCTTTATTATGGAAGCTGGTATCCCCAACGGACTTAAATTTTCAAATGTATTCTCAGTTGGCAACAGTGCCCAGATAGGTGTTGAAGAGGTTGTGAAATACTGGGATGAGTCATTTGATCCGGAGCACAGTTCACGTGTTAAGCTCTTATATATTGAAGATATTTCGAAGCCTCAATTGTTATATAAGCACGCCACTTCACTTATTCGCAAGGGTTGCCAGATTGCAGCCGTCAAGGCAGGCAGCTCTGAAGCCGGAAGCCGGGCGGCTTCATCCCACACGGGAGCACTGGCCAGTTCAGATGTGGCTGTGGACGCATTGTTTAGAAAAGCAGGAATTATTCGTTGTTACGGACGTGAAGACCTTATCAGTGTGGCTTCTGTTTTTACCTATCCCCGGCTTAAGGGAAAAAACCTGGCTGTGATTACCCACGCGGGTGGCCCTGCCGTTATGCTGACAGATGCTTTATCCAACAGCGGGCTTAACGTTCCAGCCATAGATTCGCCTGCAAGTCAGGAGTTGCTGGGTCACTTGTTTCCTGGATCATCTGTGGTCAATCCCATTGACTTTCTTGCTACCGGTACTGCAGAACAGCTTGGTATTATAATTGATTATGTGGACAAGTTTTTTACCCAGATAGACGGTATGGTGGTCATTTTTGGCACTCCCGGACTATTTCCCGTATTTGATGTGTATGAGGTGTTGGATCAGAAGATGAGAACATGCAGCAAGCCCATTTATCCTGTTTTGCCAAGCATCCTCACGGCTAAAGAAGAAGTACAGGCTTTTATTGATAAAGGGTGGGTGAATTTTCCCGATGAGGTTGTATTGGGGAAAACACTTGGGCGTGTATTCAAGACACCAAACCCTGTTGTTTTGGCTGATGATTCTGTGTCGATTGACAGGGAGGCCATCAGAAAGGTAGTTGATCAGGCGGCCGATGGTTATCTGGAGCCTGCACAGGTACAAATATTGTTAGATGCAGCGGGTATCGCAAGAGCAAAAGAGGCGGTAGTTGCCACCACTCAGGATGCCTTGAGTGAGGCAGAACAGCTGGGTTACCCCTTGGTAATGAAAGTTGTTGGCCCGGTCCACAAGTCAGATGTAGGAGGGGTGGTACTCAATGTGAAAAATGCCGCCATTGTTGAAGCTGAATTCAACAGAATGATGGCCATTCCCGAAACCACAGCGGTTTTAATGCAGCCCATGCTCTCTGGAACTGAATTATTTGCAGGTGCGAAACTGGATGAATCATTCGGACATATGGTGCTTTGCGGTATGGGGGGTATTTTTATCGAAGTGTTAAAGGATGTTTCCACCAGTTTATGCCCCATTGGCAATGCGGAAGCCCTGGAGATGATTCGCGCACTGAAGAGTTTTCCTATTCTTGAGGGAGTCAGGGGAAAAGAAGGTATTCCCGTTGAGCAGTTTGCCGATATCCTGGTCAGGTTGTCTGCATTGATGGATGCAGCACCTGAGATTTTTGAGATGGATCTGAATCCCTTGCTGGGAAACAGCAGGGAAGTGGTAGCCGTTGATGCCCGTATCCGGCTGATACACTAATTGTTTTCTGACAAAAACTGTTCAATGACGTATATAGCCTGGATCAGTTCAGCTTCATTGAATACACCTATCCGGTGCTGACGCAGCAAAGACCTTACTTCACGCCTTTTCTCTGGAAATGCAGCAAGCAATGATCGCCTGTTTAGTCGGTTTAGCTCAATGTACGTACCTTCATGGTCGCGGATATAATAAACCGGTTTGGCTTCCAGGATAGCAATGGGACGTAGCGCATTGCCGCTGATCTGTGTTGCCTCGCCTGTTTGTTCAATATTTCGGTGGGCGTAAAGGGCAATTGAATTAAGAAACAGACGCTCAGCAAACATCCCCTGGCTTTGTCTTCCGGGTGTGATGCGGTCAAAAACCATTTTTCGATCCAGTGTCTGTTCATACAGACTGAATCCACTGATCAGGTCTGTATCAAGCATGATATGCTGCTGGGTATCGGGATGCAGCCAGACCAGGGCATCTCTGAACCCATTATATCTCAACTGTTTGTTTTTGACGGTTTCGCCCGAGTATAAAATGATGTCACCATACAACCACTCCGGATGATGGTATTGCGACCCCCTGCTCTGCAGGGTCAGGTTAACGATTTCGCCCGAAAGTCTGGGTTCAAATCCATCGGGCGAATGGGTCCCGGAGTCGGCCATAACGGCAAAGACTGGCGCAAAAAGGAAGTATGCAAGCAGTATCAGGGGCTTTATTTTTTGCATGACTGGTGACTTATTGTACGAAAATGGTTTCCTGCTGAAAAATGGGTTCTCCTGTTGATGTCACACCTTTTATTGTGATGACATATTCTCCACCAATATCACTTGTAGAAAAATGTATTTGGGCTGGTTCTCCATTTTGCAAACGCAATGAAGGTTGCCAGTGAATTAATTGTCTGATATCAGGCATATGTGGCTGGTTATCAGTAATCCGGTCATAGTCGGGCGGCGAAAAATCCACAAGAGGTGCTGGTGACTCAAGCACAGTTCTCACATATTTGCCGTTAATCTTTTCAAGATTGACTTCAGCCTGGTGGCTGACAATATGTATGATACCTGGAAAATAGAGTTCCCCATGCATCCATTCTTTATTGAGTATCTCTATTTTATAAATCTCAGGTGAGCTCAGATCAAAGTATGGTACTGGATCGTGGGCAAATATACCGTCAAGAAAAAAAACCGGTTGGCCTGGCAGTGAGGCCCGGGTTGTCACGTTTGTGAGGTTATGGCTGATCACCCCGCCAGACCTCCTGAGGCGCCATGCCGGAATAATCTCTCTTACCATTTCATATATGTCATCCAAAGGAATATAATGATCGGAATAGATCATGATATTTGCCTGCGAAAAAATCTTTGGTGGAGGGCTGTTTTGGCTGCATCCTGCTTCCTGCTTCTGCATATGAGAGACACCATAGGTTTTTTGTATCCTCACCATATCCTGGCTTTGTCTGATAATATCTCTCTTTTCCCAAAGTACAGAAGGGTCGGGGGTGCTCATGGGCAAAGTAAAGTCGAATTTGTCTGACAGGATTATATTGGTTGGTACAGTTTCTTCACCTGGTTTAACCGAAAGGAACAATACCTTGTCATAGAAGTAATCATTCAGCAAAAAATGAAAATATCCCTCTTCATTACTCAGGGTGTATTTCAGGTTGGGCAGGGTGTCAGGAACACTCAGCAAAATGGTTTGCTCCGGTTGAGGAGAATTGTCATTTGCCGCGACTACCTGACCGCTTAAAATCAGGTTGTCAGTTTCCATGATATATTGTTGCTGTCTTTGCTGTCTTTGCTGTCCTGCCTGAGTTGTTGTCAGCGAGCCTGTAGCAAATTCATTGTTGTTCAGCAAGGTGGCTGACTGGGCTATACTGATGGAGACATCGGCTTTAGATCCCGGGATACCCGTTGGTTCAACCACCAGTGAAGCATTCGTTCTTTTTCCCAGTTCACGTGACGGAACAGAAATGCGTAACCCGTTTGCCTGAGGCTTTTCTGTGCCTGCATCGAGGCTGCTATCCACGTCATGCAAAGGTCTGGTGATGATGTCAAGTTTATCATCAAACCTGTTAGCTATAAAAACAGGTTTCCTAAAGTAGGCATCTTCCGGGCCATTGCGCATCCAATTTGTGAATCCGACCAATTCATAAAAACCTGTAGACAACGTGTCATGCAGGTAAATGGCACCATTTGCCTCACCGTTTCCCAGTTTAAGGGTGAGGCGTTCTACCACACCTGATGCACTGCGCAACGCAAGATAGGCATATTTGCTTTTTTGTTCCGGCTGAGTGGCACTGCTGAAAAGGTACATGGAAAAGTACATGTACTCACCGGCTACGAAAAGATCGCGATCTGTATGAACATAGATATGCTCTTTAATTTCTGGTTCCAATAAGGACTGGCCAAATAAGCCAGCAGAAAATAAGAACCCAAATACAATACAGACCAGGCTTTTTCTAAAAATTGGCAATTGTTTCATTATTAAAAAGATATTTCTCTGCTTTTGGTAGTGGATGATAACAATGTAATTCTATAACCAGAATGGAGGCATCTCTTCTCTCAGGCATCCCTGGACAGGTATTGGTTCAGATATGTCAACAGGTAATATCATAGCCTCATTTGTTGCGAAGTTAATATATGTTCTAAAAGCCTTTTCGGTTACTGAAGATGCCTCAAACAATCCGAAAACCAGCTGATCTTCGTCATTAACGCAATACATATTACCCGGAATCTGGGCTGCAATGGGGTCAAATATTTTTCCTGCATCACTTAGCTGCGTGTGCCTTGCCATATAATATGCATAACTGTCTTTGTTCAATGAGAAAAGACGGAGAATGACCATCCTGTGCGATTCGTAATCCCTCTGGGGAAAATTGAAATGATGCATTTGGTGGCCATATCTTGGGATGAATGCAGTTCTGAGCCTGTTGGTCTCATCATGCGATACATCGCGCCTCACCAGGTTGGTAATTTCTCTGTTTTGCCAGCAATAGTCTATGAGGGGTGGTGCCATGCCGCCTCCCGTTGAAATAGTGTATTGCAGGTAGAGGTTGGAGATGAACCGGTATTGTATTGACTGGAGCGGGCTGTTTGCGGGTTCAATATACACATGGGTCCCTTCAATTTCCCTTTGAAAAACCCTGTCTGACACATGGGAGTGGAAATACTGGAAATCAGTGCCTGTTGATGCGTCAACGCTGGCAATCTCTATGGGTGGCTCAATGGTTTGTGGCTTTGACCGGTATGAAAACCCATCAGGTGTTTCAACGTGAAGGATATAGGTCTCGCCCACTTTACCCCTGAAGCTATAGGGGGTGTAATAGTATCCATTTGCCCAGCCATCCAGAAGCACCATTTCTCCCTGTCCTGTTTCAATGTGAACGATGGCGTCGAATACCGGGGTTCTGTGCCGTGCCTGACCGAACACCGATGCATAAGAAAGTATTACCTGCCCGGGTCCGTCATCGGGCAACAGACCCTGCACCACCAGGTATTTCTTGTCAATTTCAAGTTTAGGGTCGTAAAGCTCCTGGCATGCTGAGAACTGCAGCATGATCACCATGCTTATAGCTGTTATTTGGATTATTGAACGTGTTTTCATATGCTTGATAACTTTACCTGGTTAAAAAGAAAAGTTGTAAGTGATGGTGGGCAGTGGTCTGCCAACAATGTACAACTGATATAAATTAAACGAGTCAATGGGATGAAGGGTGCCGTGTTCTCTTCTGTAAAATACGGAGTATGGATTTTTCCGGCCATATACATTCATCAGGGCGATGGTCCATGAGCTATTGCCACGTTCTCTGATGTTCAGGTTCTCACCAATTGAAATAGAGATATCAAGCCGGTGGTAATCTGGTAACCTGTATTTATTCCTGTCTGAAAAATATACCATCAGGTCACCGCTGTGCCAATAGGTAAATTCGGGCAGGGTAATGGGCCTTCCGGTGCTGTATGAGAAGGTTCCGGCCAGCCTGACCCTGCGTGAAATATTATACCCGGCATTGACCACCAGGTTGTGGGGCCGGTCATAGTTTGAAGGAAACCATGCATTTTTATTGATCTGGTCTCCCGGTGTTGCCGTATTGGTTCTCCTTTGTGAAGAAGAATAGGTGTAGCTGGTCCATCCGGTAAGTTTCCCGGAGTTTTTCCTGATATAGAGTTCTGCTCCATAGTTATATCCTTCGGCATCCAGAATGTCAGTTTCCAGAAATTCGTTCATGACCACTTCTGCTCCGCTCCGGTATTCAATAACATTAGAGAGTTGCTTATAATAAACCTCCAGAGAAGTTTCCAGTGAATTGTCGAAAAAGTTCCTGAAATATCCCAGAGCGAGCTGATCGCTTTTCAGAGGCTTGATGTGTGTATCGCTGAGCTTCCAGATATCGGCCGGAGCCATGATGGCTGTATTGGATATCAGGTTGATATATTGATAATGCCTGTTGAAGCTAAGTTTCCAGGAGCTGTAGTCTGTGAAACTATACCGCATGCCTATTCTTGGTTCAAATCCGTGGTAGCGTGATATAACTTCATTCTTGTCATAAAACAATGTGTCAATGATGTGCTCTCGCTGCCGTGGTAACCCTTCAGCATACTCGTATACTTTGCCGGCGCCCAGCTGCAGATACTGCGTAAACCGAAGACCCAGTTCCAGACTGAATTGGTTTGAAATTGAAATATCATCTGATATAAATGCTGACAACTCCAGCCCTCTTTCTGTATCCATCAGCAGGCTTGAAATTACCGATTCTGATCCTGATGGATACATGGCACCGGGGTCAATATCGTAACCCACTGCCTGTACTCCCATTTCAATGGTATGTAAAGTGTTTGGGTGGAACGACAAAACATATTTCAGGGTCTTGTAGTCGATAGCCGAATCCATATAATAATCAAGTTGTGGCATGATCTCTGATTCTTCCAGGATGCGGTAACGGTAGTCGCTGATTCCCATTACGAGTGTGGAAGACAGTCTGCCGCTGATGGCTGAGTTGAGCCTGAGTGACGCCAGGGTGTTGGTATATTCGTGGGTGGTTTCATTTCCAAATCCGAACCTGTCAAAGCTGTGGTAACCGAAAACAGTGAGCCGGTTTCTGGGGTTGATGGCAATATTGAGGGTACCGGTCAGGTCGTAGAAACTGGCCGTGCTATTCATCAGGTCTTCATGGCGGGCATTTCTGAGAAAAAAGTCAGAATATGAAGATCTGGCACCCAGATAAAGGGTGGCCTTTTCTTTTACAACCGGTGTCTCAAGCAGTATCCGGCTGTTAAGTAGTCCGATACCCCCCATCACCGAGGTTCTTTCTTGTTCCAGACTATTGTTCAGCCTGACATCCATGACAGACGACGCTCTTTCACCGAATTTTGCAGGCACACCTGCCTTCATAAGGGTTACATTCGAGACCAGGTCAGGGTTAACCACCGAAATCAAACCCAGCAAATGGGATGAGTTGAACAGGGGGACATTTTCAAGCAGAATCAGGTTTTGGTCAGCACTTCCGCCACGGACATTGAACCCGGTTCCGAATTCACCAACGGTTTGTACCCCGGGGAGCAAGGTAATGCTTCGCACTATATCTCTTTCACCAAAAGTACCCGGTAACTCTTCTATGGCTTTTGAGTCAAGGTTGATCATACTCATTTGTGTCCGGGAAATATTTTCTTCAGCCCGTCTGGCGGTAACTGTAACTTCACCCAGTTGCACACTGCTTTCAAAAAGAGAAAAAGTAGTTTCTCCATCACTGTAAAGTGTCAGGGGTTGATGGAGAACTTCATAGCCAACATAGGATAATCGCAGACGCAGATCACCCGTTGGCAAGACAATGGAAAACCTGCCGTCTATATCCGTTGACACCCCCTCGCCGGTTACCGGATCATAAAGCACAGCGCCAATGAGCAATTCGCCTGTGGTACCGCATACGATGGTGCCCGAAAGGGTGGCCCTGGAGTGGCGGCCGAATTCATCGGGCGATCCAACTGTCATTTGATCCAGATCCATGGCTACACCCCTGTGGTCTCTTCCTTCAGAGGGTACAAACATGATGTTGCCATCAACAAACAGGGGGGTAAGGTCAAGCTCCCGACCTATAGTAAATACTGCTTGTTCCAGGCTCATGTCAAGGAATTCAGCGCTGAAAAACTGATCTTTGATCCAGAATGGCAGATAAAATATCTGTACATTGTGTTTTTCCTGAAGCCTCTGTAGCAATTGCTCAGCAGGCATGAGGTTTTCAGATGGAGGTTGTGGTGCCCTTTCAGATTCTGATGTCATGGCATGTGACGCCACGGGATAAGTTGCTAAAATGATGATCATAAACAGGTAACTGAGATAAAATTTCATGGCTCGATCATTAAGGTGAACTGCTCAACCTCATTTATTTATTCTGTTGTTTTTTTAAAAATGAAGGCTGTAAAATTCATGATTAATTACGATATTTCCTATGTGTTTGTTGCAATGTCTGCCGATATATCGGTTCGTCCTACCAATGCATAAATCTTTTCGTCATAACCCATGTTCCATGGAAGCTCAGTTTGTATACAACGCTTGTTTAACAAGCTTTTTGGGTCATATGTCGACTAACTGAGTATGTACCAAATATCGTACCACAAGTATGCACTTTATGCAACTACGTATGATTACTTATTCATGGTATTAAAACACGCTCATATTGTGTATGTATTCAGGATAAATATCTGTATTAACACAAACCTATGATCAGGAGTCAGAAAGCTTCTGCATGAAAATTTTCATGCGTCTGTGTGTACTATGCGCATAAAAAAAATCATGTACATTTGTGCCCGCTGTTATACCAAAAAAACCTTCTTCAATGGATTTGAGAATAATTGTCCTTGCACTTTATGCCTTGATGATCATTATTATCGGTATCAGGGGATACAGAAGCACCAAATCATTTAATGACTTTTACCTTGGTGGTGGAAATGTCGGGCCCTGGATGACTGCTTTCTCATATGGGACAGCTTACTTCAGTGCCGTATTATTTATCGGTTTTGCAGGGAACATTGGTTGGAATTTTGGTTTTTCAGGATTGTGGATAGCCCTTGTCAATGCCCTGGTTGGTGTATTGCTCGTCTGGTGGGTAGTTGGGCGCAAACTCAAGGATGCTGCACGTGAATATGGTGCCAGCACATTGCCTGAATTTCTTCAGAACCGATACAGGTCGCCTGAGCTGAAACTTTTGTCCAGCATGGTCATATTTGTTTTTATGATCCCTTACACAGCCGCAGTATTTATGGGGCTTTCCTATTTATTTACGTCAAATTTTCAGATTGAATACTGGCATGCCCTCGTATTCATGGGCTTCTTTACAGCCTTGTATATGGTGTTGGGGGGTTATAAATCAATGGCCATGATAGACACAATTTTTGGTGTAATAATGGCCGTTAGTGTGGTAATTTTGTTTGTCAGCACCTCGAGGGCCGGTGGGGGGATACCCAATATTGCCGCCAACCTTGCCAATATTGATCCGGCCCTGGTCAGGGTGGTAGGCCCCCCGGGCTGGTGGCCCTTGCTTTCTCTTGTGCTTCTTACCAGTATGGCTCCATTTGCCATGCCTCAATTAATGCAGAAGTTTTTCGCCATCAGAGACAAAGCCACAATAAAACGCGGTATGGTTGCCTCGACACTTTTTGCACTGCTTATCGGAGGTGTAGCCTATTTTGTTGGGGCCACATCACGGGTTTTTCTGAATCCTGAAAGCTCTCCCGCAGCTTTTAACTTGCAGGGTGAACCCATTTTTGATATTTTAATGCCCGAATTGCTTGTCAGCGTGCTTCCGGTTTCACTAAACGTGATCATTTTGATGTTGATGTTGTCAGCTTCGATGTCAACCCTGGCTGCTCTTGTTTTGGTTTCAAGCTCAACTTTCGCCAAAGATTTTTACCAGGGATTTATCAACAAAAATGCAAGCGACAAGCAACTCACCATGCTGATGCGTGTAATGAGCACGTTGTTTATTGTACTCTCAGTCTGGCTGGCGTTTATGAATCTCGACAGTATCGTGGCCATTTTGGGGATATCATGGGGCGCTTTGGGGTCGTTCTTTCTCGGCCCATTTATCTGGGGTTTGTACAGTAAGAAAGTTCGGCGCAGCGGTGCCATAGCCTCAGGGATGGGCGGATTATTTGTGTGTCTGGTTCTTTATATGGCAGGAATTCCTTCACCCCAGGCCGGAACCATTGGAATGTTTACCTCTCTGGCTCTCAACCCTATTGTAAGTTATTTCAGGAACAAGTCCTTGTCTGTAAGAGGCTGATTAATGATTTTGAACCATGCTAAAAATAATTTCCTTTATCGGATTAATTTGTTTTGTTACGGTTGTCGTGGCAAATGAAAACTATGCTGATACCACCTCAACCGGGTCGCCTTTAGTCAAAATATCGGGTTTCGTGAAAACAGATTACTGGATTGATTCACGCACCGTAGTCGGGGCCCGTGAAGATCTGGTGCATTTGTTTCCTGCCAACATAAATCCAGATATTAACGGAAGAGATCTTCACGCAGATCGTTCGTTCAATTATTCGGCCATTGCCTCAAGGGTGGCTGCCCAAATCAGTGGCCCGGATGCGTTCGGCGGAAGGGTAACCGGATTAATTGAAGCTGATTTTACCGGAGTGACCAATCAAGACATTAATGGATTGCGTTTAAGACATGCATTTGTGCGCATACATTGGGAAACATTTGATCTGCTCATGGGGCAGTGGTGGCACCCCATGTTTGTAACTGAGGTTTTCCCAACGGTGGCTGCCTTAAACACTGGTGCTCCATTTCAACCTTTTATACGTAATCCACAGCTTGCTTTATCTTATGATAGGGGTAAAACCAGATGGCAGTTTGCCTTGATCGGACAACGTGACAATGCAAGTGATGGTCCGGTAGGTCCTTCGTCTGACTACATCAGGCAGGCAGGAATTCCAAATGCCCATATTCAGTGGACGGTATATACCAGAGAAGGTATATTTGGACTGGCTGCCGACTACAAGGTGTTGCGGCCTGAGAAAGTTAGTTCTCTGGGTTATTATACGAATGAGCGCATGGGCAATTATGCCTTTATGGCCTATGGTCGGCTGCGACCAGGCCTCTGGGATATCAAAGTAAAATCCATTTATGGCCAGAACATGAGTGAGCACCTGATGCTCGGCGGATATGGTGAAAGTGTCATTGATCCCGTTACCGGAGTGGCGTCATATACTCCAATAAATCATCTGTTTGCGTGGCTGAATATTCTTTATGGTGAGCGTGTGCAGGGTGGAGTTTTTATGGGGTATGCCCATAATTACGGTTCAAGGCATGAGATATCAGGTCGCTATTTCGGAAGGGGAAGCGACATAGCCTATGTTTACCGTATGGCTCCGTCCTTTACCGTAAATTCAGGCAGATTATCCATGTGTGCAGAGCTTGAATATACGGTTGCTGCATATGGTGATCCTGATAGTATGGGAAAGGTATTGAATAACAGGGAGGTCGGAAATATGCGACTCCTTTTCACCACACTTTACTACTTTTAAGAGGCTGATTTGATCAGTGTGTCCATTGGGCTTTGTCTTTTTGCATTAAATGTTGTAAATTTAATGCATATTCATGTGTTTAATTCGTTTGAAAACTGACAGACAATGGAAGACGATCGCTTAATTACCCTGGCCACTGATCATTATACCGCTGCTGAAGTTATCAAGGCCCGTCTGGAGGCCGCGGGCATAGAGTGTTTTTTAAGCCATGTTCATCAGATTCAGGGAGCCGGATCTGAAGGAGTCCGGATTCAAATACACGAAGATGATGTGGAACAAGCATTGCGCCTTGTCAATGAGTGGAAGCTTGAACAAGAGGCTTCTGATCGAAAAAATCCAAAATCCATCAGACGGGTATTGGTGGCGGTTGACTTTTCTCCATTTTCAAAAAATGCATGTCTTTATGCCCTGAATCTGGCAAGCCGACTACAGGCCGATTTAAAAATATTGCATGTATATTACGCACCCATCGTTGACCTGGTTCCCATTACAGATGCCTACAGCATACAGGTTGATATGGACATAAACCTCAGGGAGCTTGAAAGCCAGGCCAGAAAAAACCTGCTTGAATTTGTAAATGATATCAGGATGGAGGCTGGTAAAAAAGGCATGGAAGGTGTGAAAATCGGGTATTCGCTCCGTGAGGGTATTGTTGAAGATGAGATTGCAAGAATGGCCAAGGATTACAAGCCCGGAATTATTGTTCTTGGCACAAAAGGCAAGGGCGAGAAGCAGGGTGATATTATTGGCAGTGTGGTTTACCGGGTGCTGGATAAAGCCAGGGTACCCGTTTTGGCTATCCCTGAACAGTCTCGCTATGATGCTTCACGCGAGGTAAAGAATATTGTCTATGCCACTGAATTTGATGATAAAGATTTTATTGCCATCCGCCGGCTAATGTCTATTTTATCTGCTTTTGAGATCAAGGTACACTGCATTCACCTGTCGAAAGACCCGAAAAAAACATGGGACGAAGTAAGGATGGAAAACCTGAAGGATTATTTTCGGAAGGTAAGCAAAGGTGTTGAGGTGACATGTCACCTGCTTGAAGCTGAAGACACCATTCGTGAGCTTGAAGCATTTGCTGAAAACCACGGCATTGACTTATTTGCCATGGTGAACAGAAAAAGGGGACTGTTGGCCCGCTTGTTCAATCCCGGGATTACCCGCAAGCTGATCTATCAGAGCAGCATCCCATTGCTTATTTTCAGGGCCTGATTTTTTAGCGGATATCCAGGCTTTTAGTCAGCCAATCGAGCAGGTATTGGTACACGTCCTCTTTATTGGTTTCGTGCAGTAACTCATGTCGTCCGTGAAACAGCTTGAAAGACAGGTTCTGAAAATGTTGTTTGTAATATTCCTTATGTATTTTATCCGGATCTTTCCCAGACTTCCCCACCGGATCTTCCCTGCCACTCATAATCAGAACAGGAAGGGTTTTTCTGTAGGTAAGCAGGCTCTCGGCACGTTTGGTCTGGGCTATGCCTTTGAGTAGGTGCAGGTAAAATCCGTTGGTATAGCTGAATCCACAATAGGGATCGGCCACATAGGTGTCAACTTCACTTCTGTTTGATGAAATCCACTCGAACAAAGTCGGTTTATCGCGAAAATGCCGGTTGAAATTACCGTAGAACAATGTATTCAGCCATGGGTTTATCTTATTGCTGCCCTGCAAGGCAATCAATAACCTGATAAAGTTAATGGACAGTGTCAGGCTGATGGATGACATCATAAAGGTTCCTGAAAGCACAAGACCCTGTATGTAGATCGGATAGAGGGCTGTGAAATGCCGTGCGAGCACAGAACCCATGCTGTGGCCAAAAACAAATACAGGGGCATCAGGTTGGCTTTTACGGATGTGGTTGTAGAGCGACCTGACATTCTCAAGCATTATCTGCCACCCTCTTTTACTGGCAATGACTCCGATTTTATCAGGTGTTCCTGCTGTTTTTCCCTGGCCCGGATGATCACACGCATAAACACCAAACCCGTTTTCAGCAAGAAATACAGCAAAATCGTGGTAACGCCCGGCGTGTTCTGCCATCCCGGTAATAATTTGTACAACCCCAAGCAGGGGCCTTCCTGATGGCATATAGCTTGTGGCGTAAAAACTGTTTTTTGTTGAACTCTTAAGAAAAAATTCTTGCCGTTTCACCGGGGGCATATCCATGATTTGTCCATTTTTACGACATTTGTCCCTCGAATCTGTTATCAAATATATTAATCTTCTTTAGTATGGGAGAGAGAAATCCGCATTTTGGCAAAAAATTGGGTCCGGTTGCACGCTTTCTTTTTTTTGTAGCCGGAACAATTTCGCTGGGCCTTGGTTTACTGGGAATACCTCTTCCACTGCTGCCAACCACACCTTTTCTGCTACTGTCAGCGTATTGTTATGCAAGAAGTTCGCGCCGTTTTTATTTTTGGCTTATCAACCACAAATACTTCGGAGAACACATCAGAAATTACCGCGAAAGAGGCGGTACAACTGCAAGGGTTAAAACTGTGGCCATATCCATGCTTTGGATTACCATCAGCATATCTGCTATATTTGCTGTAGACGCCTGGTGGATACGGGCGGTTTTATTGATGATCGCCATTGGAGTCACCATACATATTTCATCCATACGTACCCTTAAAGATTAAGGGCATTTGTCCGGCAGGGCAGGGGGCAGTATGTTATGGGTTTTGCGGATTTACGTAACCCTGGGTGATCTCTTCGGGTGTAGGTTCTCTTTTTCTGATCACTTCTCCCCGAAAATGAAGATCCATACCAGCCAGTGGGTGGTTAAAGTCCATTTTTACATTTTCGTTACCCACTTCGAGTACTTTACCACGGTGCGGATTGCCCTCCTTGTCTTCCATATTGATGATATTGCCTTCGGTGAGCAGGTCTTCTGCCAGTTCGCCATCAACTACGAAAATATTTTTTGGCAGGTCAACCACCGCTTTATCATTGAACGGACCATATGCATGGTCAGAGCTGATGGTAAACTCAAATGATTCACCTTCATTTAGGTCTTTGACATTTTCCTCAAATCGTTGGTTTAGCCGTCCGGCGCCAAATAAAAATTCAATGGGTTGTTCACTGCTCACTGATTCCAGTACATTTCCTTCGGGGCCTCCTTCTCTGAGTTCGTAGGTGAGTGCAATTACTTTCGCTTCGGATTGCGTCATGATTTTTTGCTTAGTTTAAAAATGAACGGGATTATTCCTCATCAGGGAACATCCCGGAACGAATTTAATCGTACTTTTGCGAAGATACTAATTGCAGGGTAAGCTGCAAAACTTCCAGCGGTTTTTTGCTTTCAGTTCATTGTTAGAGTAAATAATCATTATTTCATTATGACTTTTTAGGAAAAAGATGTATCTTTGCGCTCCTGAAAAATAAAAAGTTTCTATTATCATGGCTAAGAAAACAAAAGAAGCGCGGCATCAGATTATTCTGGAATGTACCGAGCATAAGGATAGCGGGATGCCGGGAACATCCAGGTATATTTCCACCAAGAACAAAAAAAATACTCCTGACCGCCTGGAGGTCAAAAAATATAATCCAATTTTAAGGAGAATGACCATTCACCGGGAAATAAAATAATTTTTTTATACTATGGCAAAGAAAGTAGTAGCAACACTAAAAACCGAAACAGGCAAAGGATTTGCCAAGGTGATCCGTATGCAAAAGTCTGAAAAGTCAGGAGCCTATAGCTTCGAAGAAGAAATTGTGGCTGCCGATAAAGTGAAGGATTATTTTGCGCAGAAAAAATAAAAACAGACCCATAAACTAGCACATGGTTCTGTAAACTGCTTCCTATTAGGCATAAAACGGATTAAGCGTATTCTTTCAGGCCTGTTCCACTTCATTGGTTCAGGTCTGTTTTATTTGGCAGCGCAAGGGTTCTTATACTCCACGAATATGGGCTTATTTGATATTTTCTCCAAAAACAAGAAAGAAAAACTGGACCAGGGTCTGTCAAAGACCAGGACCTCTTTTGTTTCTAAACTATCCAAGGCTATTGCCGGCCGGGCAACTGTAGATGCTGAGGTTCTGGACGAACTTGAGGAGCTGCTGGTTAGCTCAGATGTGGGGGTGTCTACTACCATAAAGATTATTGAACGCATTGAAGAAAGGGTTGCCAGGGATAAATACCTGGGAACAGATGAGTTGAACCGTCTGCTCAGAGAAGAAATCATTGCGCTGCTTCATGAAAATCAGACCGGTGATTTCTCTTCAGTTCTGTCTGATAATTTACATGATCCTTACGTTATCATGGTTGTCGGGGTTAATGGAGTTGGCAAAACCACAACCATCGGAAAGCTTGCCCATCAGTTCCGTGAAGGCGGAAAGAAGGTTGTACTGGGAGCTGCCGATACTTTCAGGGCAGCGGCAGTTGATCAGCTTACTATTTGGTCGCAAAGGGCCAGGGTCCCGGTGGTTTCGCATGGGATGGGTGCTGATCCTGCTTCGGTAGCCTATGATACCATGGTGTATGCAAAAGAACACGGGATGGATGTGGCCATTGTTGACACAGCCGGTCGCTTGCACAACAAGGTAAACCTGATGAATGAGCTTTCAAAGATAAAGCGTGTCATGCAAAAGGTTATTCCCGGCGCACCCCATGAGATATTACTGATTCTCGATGGTTCAACCGGCCAGAATGCTTTTGAACAGGCCAGACAGTTTACTTCAACTACCGAAGTCAATGCACTTGCTATTACAAAACTTGATGGTACTGCCAAGGGAGGTGTGGTGATAGGGGTAAGCGAACAATTCAATATCCCTGTTAAATACATTGGCGTAGGAGAGGGCATTGAAGATCTTCAGCTCTTTGATCGCGTGGCTTTTGTAGAAAGTCTGTTTCAGTAATGAAATCATCAACCAGTTGAAAAAGAAATCGATCAGACTGATAACCCTGGGTTGCTCCAAAAATCTTGTGGATTCAGAGAAGCTCCTCGGTCAGCTTCCTGCTCATGCTTTCAATCTGGAGCATGAGGGTAGTGGTTCAGCAGACATAGTTATTGTCAATACCTGCGGGTTTATCCAGGACGCAAAAGAAGAGAGCATTGACACCATTCTTGAGCTGGTTGAGGCCAGAAAAGCTGGTGAAGTAGGACAGGTATTGGTCACCGGATGCCTCTCACAGCGCTATATGGAAGAGCTTAAAATGGAGATTCCTGAGGTAGACGCATGGTTCGGTGTACATGAACCCGGAGATATTGTTGAGTATTTAAAGGTCAACCACCATGATAAGCAGGATGCACGTTTGCTGTCAACACCTTCTCATTTTGCCTACTTGAAAATTGCCGAAGGCTGTGACCGAACCTGTTCCTTTTGTGCCATCCCCATGATCCGTGGTTCATATGTATCAGTCGCCATTGAGGAGTTGGTCAGCGAGGCAGAAATGCTTTCGGCAAAGGGGGTGAAAGAGTTGATCGTGATTGCTCAGGATATCAGCTATTATGGCGTGGATATTTCTGGAAAACCTATGCTGGCTGAATTGCTCAGGGCTTTGTGTAATATAGATGGTATTGAGTGGATCAGGCTGCATTATGCATACCCAAATCATTTCTCGGATGAGACCATCAGGCTGATGGCTTCTGAGCCAAAAATCTGCAAATACCTTGATATCCCTTTACAGCATATCAACGATGATCTGCTTAAATCTATGCGAAGAGGCCATAACAGAGAAAACATCTTTGCCTTATTGTCCGCACTCCGGAATCAAATTCCTGACCTGGCCTTGCGAACCACAATGATGGTTGGATATCCGGGTGAGACCAGAGAAATGTTTCAGGAACTGATGGATTTTGTTGCTGAAGTCAGGTTTGATCGCCTTGGAGTATTTACCTATTCTCCTGAAGAAGGTACAAGGGCTTATGAACTGGGCGATCCGGTGGCCGAAGAACTCAAAAAAGAAAGAGCGCGTGACATCATGGAACTGCAAGAATCAATTTCACTTGAAATTAACCAAAGCAAGGTGGGCAAAACCTTTAAGGTGCTTATAGACCGTGAGGAGGTCGACTATTTTGTGGGTAGGACCGAATATGATTCACCTGAGGTGGATAACGAAGTCTTGATCAAAAAGGAAGGGCCGCTTGTACCCGGACAGTTTGCCCGGGTACTTGTTACGGCTGCCGATGCTTTTGAGCTTTTTGCTACATGGGATGGTGATTCGCTTTAACCGGGTTTGTGTAGCCTAATTTAATAGCAAAGAGTTAAATATCAGTTTATTACTCACCGGTGTAGAACCCCTGAAGTTTGGTACGAATGAGAACAGGACGGCTTGTCCCTTGCCACGCTCCAGCCATACCACCGAAGGAAGCCGTTCAAGGAGTGACTCCTGTTCTGTATACCCGCTCAGCAATAATTTTTCATCTTCGGGGAATATTCCAATTACCCTCCTGTCCATGCCAAATGTGGGTATGGATGTTGAAAGCACGGGTGCATTGCGGTGGAAGACTCCAATTTCACGGGGCATTCCATAGGTGATTGGATGGTCTGTCATCAGGTGGATTTTCAGAAATGATCCCGGGCTGTAAAAACCCTGGCCTTGCAAGCGGGATGAAACATCCTGTACCGGGAAGCGAAAGGATAGTTTGTCATTGCCCGGGTTCATTAACCCCATGAACAATTCTACAGACCGACCCCATGAGATGATATTGCCTCCGTTTTCCATAAATGCCAGTACGTTCTCCCAGCCTTTACTTCCCATTCCTTTAATGTACTCCGGATTGTAAAATGGAATGAATACCTCACTTCCGCGTCGCATGTGTCCGTGGTAGATTTGATCTTTGGGTGAGTCAGGGAAAATGATCACATCAAAACGGTTGTCCAGTGGCGTTGAAGCAAAATCTTCAGGCAGCAGAACGGTATATGGAATCCCGTAGGTGTCAAATAGATAACGCGTCCATCCTGCATCCATGTCGTGGAAATTTGTTTCACATAATGCAATGCGGGGGAGCTTTACTGAAACCAGCAGGGCTTCATCAAATTCCTGGTAAACCAGGGGGTGAACTTTTAAATCATGCAGCACTTCTTGCATTATTGCAGTCTGACGCCTGCCTGGTTTGATGACAAAGCTTCCGGCGGGAATTGCGTCTTGACCATGCTGTGTGTCTTCAAGCACTCTGTAAATCGGTATTCCCTTATCCATTGCTGTAAATGCTGCTTTGTAGCTCTCATTGTTTGCAGATGAGAATACCAGGAACCCTGCATCTTCGGGCAGGGCAAATAAAGAATAAAGCTCGTGGGGGTCGATCTGTTTATATCGCAGGCCCTGGTGACCTGTGTTTGTGTTGACCTCCATGCTTTTTATGCCCCTGTGCAGGGGTAATGACCAACTTGTAATATCGTAGGGCCGTATCATTTCACCTCCGGGAGTATATCTTCTTACCGGAAAAGTCTGGGCTTCCATTACTTCTTTAATAAAGGCACGGAATGGCTGTGCCAGGGGGATGACAAAATCGCCAGGGCGAATTATCCTGCCCTCAACGATGGCCTCTTGCTCTGACTTGAATATATTGATCCCATGGCGGCCAAGCAATACAAGGAGTTCGATTAATTCACCCTTGTCATGCTGTTCTTGGGGAATGATATAGTAATAGGGAGGTTCTGTTTTACCTTTCTGTATCTCTTTTCTGCACATCTCGTTGCGAAACTGCAGAATGTCTTCTCTGTGCAATGCGGCTGTTTTTACCAGTGAATACACTGATTCAAGCTCGTAGGTGACCAGGTCACCCAATGTCCACCATCCGCCTGGCCAGGGAGCCGGGAAATTGATGCTTTTTTTGTATTCAGACAGTCCTTTACCTGATACCTGGAGTTCATTTGCTTCAATGTATATGGGTGTTGCCAGCTGCACGCTTGCTGCCTCGGTAAGCAGGCTGATCACGTTTTTCCACACGCTTGTTTGTGTAGAGCCTGGCCAGTAATCGTCAAAAAGGTAGTGTTGGCTGACACCCTTGAGTCCGCGGGCTGTCATATCTCTGGCCATATTTGAACCAAATACCCAGGTCCATCCCCAAACCAGTTCGTCAATATTTTGTGCGATGGGGTCATGGTTTGGTGGTACAAAATACCTTGGGCCGGTACTGCCCATCTGGTGTTTTTCCACAAGTACATGCGGAAACCATTCAAGGTTGTAAATGTCGGCTACAGCCTGGTTGTCGGTTTGGGTAAGTGTGATGAAATCTCTGTTAATATTGTGTCCGACATATTTATGGTATAACCCGGGTAAAGAGCTGCCTTCATAAGGAGTATCCAGGTATTTATTGTAATGCTCCACAATCATGTTCATACCGTCGGGATTGTGGTTGGGAACCATCATAAATACCACTTCGTCAAGATGCGAAGGGTCGCTGTCGGTTCCGGTAATCAGATTATAGGCCATCAGTGGGGCTGCCTGGGCCGGTGCCACTTCAGTTGAGTGCATTGATAGTGTTACAAGAACAAATGCTTTTCCTTCATCAATGAGTGCTTGCCTTTCTTCAGGCAGCATGTTGCCATCCAAAGCCAGACGTTTGTTAATTTCTTTCAACCTGTCAAGTTTAGCAATGTTTTTGGCTGAAGAAACAAACACAATGTACATGGGTCTGCCCATGGGTGACACCCCATGTTCAATCATATGCACCATGTCAGATTGACTTTGCAGCAAGTCAAGGTATTCGATTAGCGGTTCATAGGTGAACATGCTGCGGTCATTACCCGGTATGTATCCAAAAAAGTCTTTCGGATGGGTAAGCTCCTGACCTATGACATGAACCGGTGCGCCCACCAGAAACAGAAAC
Source organism: Bacteroidales bacterium (assembly GCA_007118495.1). Taxonomy (GTDB): domain Bacteria; phylum Bacteroidota; class Bacteroidia; order Bacteroidales; family UBA7960; genus PUPG01. Next base: position 17,091 of record SKRM01000046.1, on the reverse strand, counting down.
AGGAATAGAATAATTGAAACGGGGGTAGTTCTTTTTTTCATATGTTTTGTATGTTTTGGGGTGTTAATGATTTTCAGAGTCGTTTAAAAGTGTGTCGTATCCATTTTTCAGAATATGTAGTGCTGTTTCCCTGTCTTCGCCTTCGGCATATGTTCTCAGAAGGGGCTCAGTTCCTGATGCCCTGATCATCAACCATTGGTTGTCGCTGAAATAATATTTAAATCCATCAAGTGTTTCAGTTCTGATAACCTTATAGGGTCCAAAAGCTGAATATACTTCATCCCTGCAGTTCTTCAATATCCGTTGCTTGTCTTTTTCAGTTAAAATCAGGTCTGAACGCTCAAACGCAAAATGACCGGTAATGGCATAAATCTCGTCAATGAGCTCTCTGAGTGATTTTCCGGTTTTAACCATTGCTTCCCAAATCAAAAGCCCATTGAATATACCGTCCCGTTCAGGAATGTGGCCTGCTACTGCAATACCACCTGATTCCTCTCCGCCTACGATCACCTGCTCTTCAAGCATAATACCGCATATATGTTTAAATCCGATTTGAACCACATCAAGTGGTATGTTGTAATGCTTGCAAAGCGCCCCGATTTTTACCGTTGAAGAGAATCCGGTAGCTACCTTTCCTGTAATTTTCTTGTAATTATGCAGGTATTGAATGAGTAAAAGTATCACATGGTGAGAGTCAATATAGTTTCCTTTGTCGTCTAAAAGGGCGGTACGGTCTGCATCTCCATCTACAGCCAATCCGCAGTCGATCTTTCCATCTTGCCTGATCAGGTCGCTGAACTCTTTAAGATTTTTGGCCAAAGGTTCAGGCGGGATTCCGCCGAAGAGAGGTTGCCTTTCACAATGAAGCAGTTTGATGTCAGGAAACAAATTCCGCATGACATTTTGACCTGAACCATACATGGCATCAAATGCAAAACGCAGGCCCGATTTTCTTATGCTTTCAATGTCAAACTTGTTTTCAAGGTATTTGCAATACATTGACTCAAGGTCAACATATTCAAACAATCCGTTTGTAATCTCCCTGTCAAATATTTCGTGGCTGATATCGCCTTCATAGCTTCGTGGTATCATGGCCTCCACTTCTCCAATCTCTCTCTCAAGGAGGGGACCACCATAATGTCCTTTGAGTTTATAACCGTTGTACAGTGGTGGGTTGTGACTTGCTGTAATAAAGACACCCAGGGTGCAGCCCAGATTTTTTGTGGCCATTGAAACCATGGGTGCAGAAACAAAACCATTGGCCATATAAACTTTAACACCATGATTGGTTAAAACACGGGCTACTGTTCCGGCAAATAATTCTCCGGCAAAGCGGCAGTCATGGCCAACGACAATGGCTGGTGATTTTTTTTTATTTAGGGCCCATAAAGCTGTTCCGGCAGCGATGCGGGCCACATTGGCAGTGGTGAATTCTCTGGCAATGATTGCCCTCCATCCATCTGTTCCAAATTTAATGTCCATCTGTTGGGTTTTTTACAAGGAGGATAATTAAAAAGCTAGATGTTGCTAAAAGCATGTTATTGTGGGGTTACCTGAATATTCTTCGCTGGTTCAGGGCTTGCCTGTAGCGCCTGGCATTGACAAGGTGTTCGGAGTAAGTCCTGGCAAATGCATGGTATCCGCTTAAATCATCCAGCGCACAAAAGTATAGGTAATCATGTTCTTCATAATTCAAAACCGCGTCAATAACCCTGGGTTCGGGCAATGTGATCGGACCCGGGGGCAAGCCTGAATAAAGATAGGTATTATAAGGTGAATCATACTGAAGGTGATGGTTAAGCACTCTGGTGATGGTGAAATCACCCATGGCATAAATTACCGTTGGATCAGCCTGCAGGGGGATGTTTCGATTCAGTCTGTTGATATAAACACCTGCAATTCTGGCAAATTCTTCTGGTTTACTGGTTTCGCTCTGTACAATGGAGGCAAGGATACCTGTTTCAATGGGTGTTAGCCCTATATGATCAGCTTGCTGCAATCTTGCCGAATTCCAGTAATTAAGGTATTCCCTGTGCATCCTTTCAACTAATTGCTCAGGACTGATGGTCCAGAATACCTGATAGGTATTGGGGATAAACATGAGCTTGCCCGTTAAAGTATTAAACCCAAGTGCATGCATTATTTCATTATCAAGCATAACATTGATAATTGACGCAGAGTCGAGCTCCAGCTGAGATGCTATGACACCGGCCAGTTGCTCCCGGGTTCTGATATTGTTAAAGGTAAGCCAAACGGGATGCTGTTCACCTGAACGAAGCAGATTAATAAGGTCATTGTTTCCCATACCGTGCCTGATCAGGTAGCGGCCTGGTCTTACCCGGCCGGGGTAGTTCTTTCTTTTGGCCAGACGGTCAAAACTATGCGGGTTGCGGAGCACTTCCTGTTTTATAAGCAGGTTAAACACATCTTCATAACTGCTACCGGTTGGGATATATACATGTGTTTCGGTACGGTCACCCAGATCTGTATTGGGCGCGTACACCACACTGTAAAAAACATATAGCACATACAGTCCGGATGTGATGACCAGTATGGCCAGCCATAAAAGAATGTTGCGTTTTTTTCTGCCTGTTAGCATCTTCGCCATGTATTAATCAAAAACCAATTGCAAGAAATGTTCATCCTGCCACATTTCCTTACTTAAACGCCATGCTTTTCTGATACCGGTAACTTCAAATCCCCTGCTTTTAAAAAGTGCGAGACTTTTATGGTTGTCTTTGCCTATGGTGCAAAACAGCTGTTTTAATTTGAGTTTGTGTTGAACGTAATCTTTAAGCAGATCAAGTGCTTCAGTTGCGTAGCCTTTTCCGCGAAATTTGGGTAACAGAATAATACCTACACCGGCCCTTTTATGGTGGGCGTCAAAATCAAATAGATCAATCACACCCATGGTTTCATGCTGATTTCCGGCAATGATCAGCCGAAGCTGCTTATCGTGGTATATATTATTTTGTGAAGAAATAATATACTGCTCCAGATAAAACCTTGACAGGGGGTTAACCGTAGTGGTGGTTTCCCAGTTGTGCGGGTCATTTTCCAATTGGTAGAGGGTGTCCAGATCACTTATCTCAAGTGGCCTCAGATAGATTCTTTTTCCACGGAAAATGTGCATGGTATAATATTTTAATAATCAATCCTACCTTCATACACAAATTGTGCCGGCCCAGAAAGATATACCTGGCTGAAGGTTTCACCGTCATGACCGGGAGCCTGAAACCCAACCTCCAGCTCACCCCCTTTTGTATGGATAATGTATGCTGGTTTGCGTTCTTCAGGAAATTCTTCCCAGGCGGCAATGGCTGCTGCTGTTACTCCTGTACCGCATGAAAGTGTTTCATTCTCTACCCCCCTTTCATAAGTTCTCACTTGCAGCCGGCCATTTGTGTCAAGTTCAGCAAAATTAACATTAACTCCTTTCTCTGACCAGGAGTTAGAATACCTGATTTCCCTGCCTTCAGCAAAAACATTTTTTTTACGAATATTTCGCGTGAAAATTACCAGGTGAGGTGATCCTGTATCAACAAAATACATTGATGATGCCAGGGGCGTTGCCCTTCTGGTATCATTCAGCCCTACCTTTACCCTAAAAGCATATTGTTGCTGTTCTTTAATCTCTGCCCTGTGCTGTCCGTCATATGCAGTAAAGATCACTTCATTGCCTTTGAAGATGCCCTGATGAAAGGCAAATGCTGCTATGCATCTTGAGCCATTACCGCACATACTCCCTTCATTACCATCTGCATTGAAATACCGCATGCTGAAATCACTTTCCGGATGATCTTCAAGCAACATCAGTCCATCGGCGCCAATTCCGGTATGCCTCATACACATGGCTGCAATTAATGCCTGCCGGTTTCCCGGAGCCGGATTAAACTGTGATTTTCGGTTGTCAATAATGATGAAATCATTGCCAGAACCGTGATATTTATGGAATATAAGAATCATCAAAAGAGTTGTTGTAAGTTGCAAAACGGGAGTCACCCAATGGCCATAATGGCCTGAATTCGGCTGACTCTACCAGAGCATATTGGTGGTAGAGGCATTCAAGGTAGAGCTTTTCACGGTTTCTGAATAATCTCATTTGTTCTTGTGGATCGAGACCATAAAGTGTCAGGTGATTGCCTTTCAGCCTGTAGCCTCTGTAGTTAAGGGGTGAAACCCAGAATTCTACAATGAATGCATCATGGCTCGTTTTTCGATGCGAATTTTTTCCCAAAATTGAGTCCAGCGCATTGCCTGAATAATCATTGCTTAAACTTGTTCCTGATCGGTAAACCCTGACCTCTCTAACGGCCATAAGTTGATCCATGCTGATTGCTGCCACCCTTTCATCATTTCCAGGTGTTCCTGGAGGCGTGAATGTATCCTGAAAAAAGGCCGGGCTGGACAGATTTGGCCTGACAGCCTGAACATGGCCAGCTGGCTTGTCTGATATGGACGTAAGGTTCTCATATGTTTTACCCAGTACCCAGAATGCAATAAGCGCGCCCATGAAAAAACCAACGATCAGCCCAAGACCTACAAGTACAAATTGAATACCCCATCTGAGCTCTGAACTCATCAGCAATCTGATTGAGTGAATGAAAACAATAACAGGTAAGTTTTACCATGACACCAGTATTCAGCATCAGTAAAAGACCCTGTATCAAAAATAAAAAAAAAACACTTTCCACTGACAGCAAACAGCTACCATGGCTTACATATACTGATTTTACTATGATTTTTTTAGTTTTATTATGATTTTTTGGGTTCTGGCAGGCATGCTTATTGATTATTTTTGGATGGATTTGTTTTTAGCTGACAAACAGACCATGAAAATAGTTGAATAACCAAACAATAAATGCTTGGTTTTGTTATTAATAAGATAAAAGAAGAGGTGTTATGAAAAAGCTGATTAACCTGTTCCTTGTTGCTGTATTGGGAGGAGTCACTGCCTTGGGAATCAACCATTTTGTGTTTGAAAGAAACAATATTCCCGAAGTAGAGGTGACCATACCTCATCGTGGAGAACGCGTGCCATCCACATTGGTGGGACATTTTGGCAGTGTGACCACCACCCTGCCAGATTTTACAATTGTGGCTGAGATGACAGTTAATGCCGTGGTGCACATCAGTTCTGAATTTGAACGCCGCGCAAGCCCATATGAAGATTTTTTTGGAGAGGGTGATATCTTTGATTTCTTTTTCGGACCCCGTCAAAGAAGACCTGCGCCCCAGCAGCGTCCTGTTATTGGTACTGGCAGTGGGGTTATTGTCAGTGCTGACGGGTATATCATAACCAACAACCATGTGGTGGCCAATGCGAGTTCAATAGAAGTAGCACTCAATGACAACAGGGTTTACAATGCAACGGTTGTTGGCAGCGATCCAACCACTGATCTGGCTTTGTTGAAAATAGATGAAAAAGATTTGCCTTTTCTTGCTTTCGGTGATTCTGATCAGTTGAAAGTGGGAGAGTGGGTTCTTGCCGTCGGAAACCCCTTTAATCTGGCATCGACTGTTACTGCCGGCATAGTCAGTGCCAAAGGCAGAAACATCAACATCCTTTCAGAAGATATGGCCATAGAGTCATTTATTCAGACCGATGCTGCAGTTAATCGTGGAAACAGCGGGGGCGCACTGGTCAATACAAATGGAGAGCTTGTCGGGATTAATACGGCAATTGCCTCAACCACCGGAACTTTTGCGGGTTATTCTTTTGCTGTACCAGCCAATATCGCCATGAAAGTGATGGAAGATCTGATGGAATTTGGTGAGGTTCAGCGTGGGCTGCTTGGGGTTATAATTTCTCCCCTGACTTCGAGGAGGGCCGAAGAAATGGGCCTCAGTGTAATACAGGGAGCCTATGTAGACAGTGTAAGGGTCAACAGCGCCGGAGAAGAAGCCGGGTTACGGCCTGGTGATGTTATTGTCAGAATAAACCAGAATGCCATCAGGAATCCCTCTGAACTTATTGAAACAGTTGGACGTAAACGTCCGGGTGATGAAATAAATATAACTTATTACCGTAATGGACGTGAAAGAGACACCAAGGCTACCTTGAAAAATGTATTTGGTGAAGTAGCCAGCGTGACCAGGGAGTCAAGAGATGTAGCCGAGATACTGGGAGCCAGGTTTGAGCCTGTATCTGAAGGTGATCTCAGCAGGCTTAGGATAGGACATGGAGTAAGGGTTGCTGAGATTTCAAGGGGTATTTTGAGTAATGCGGGCATCCGCAGGGGCTTTATTATAACCCATATTGCAGGTACAGAAATCCACACACCATCAGATGTTCCTTCTGTTTTGCAGGGAAAGAGCGGAGGAGTCTTGATTGAAGGAATTTATCCTGACGGAAGGCGTGCTTATTACGGAGTAGGACTTGATTAACGATTAAATTGCTTTTTACCAATTATTTTTGTACCTTTGTGGGCTTTTCCAGCTACCCGCTGGAGATTGACCCCCTACGACTCAAACTTTATAACAATATATGCGACAGCTTAAAATTTCCAAGTCCATAACCAACCGAGATACAGCGTCCCTGGATAAGTACCTTCAGGAAATTGGAAAGGTTCCCTTGATTTCGGCCGAAGAGGAAGTTCAACTGGCACAGCGAATCAAACAAGGCGATCAGGTTGCCCTTGAAAAGTTAACCAAGGCCAATCTCCGATTCGTTGTATCAGTGGCAAAGCAGTATCAAAATCAGGGTCTTAGCCTTCCTGACCTTATTAATGAGGGCAACCTCGGTTTGATCAAGGCTGCAAAGAGATTTGACGAAACACGTGGGTTTAAATTCATTTCTTATGCCGTTTGGTGGATTCGTCAATCTATTCTTCAGGCTCTTGCAGAACAATCACGAATTGTAAGGCTGCCACTCAACCAGGTTGGCTCACTCAACAAGATTAAAAAAGAAGCATCAAGGCTTGAACAAAAGTTTGAAAGGCCTCCTTCGGCCGAAGAACTGGCTGAGGCACTTGATGTTCACGAAGATAAAATTACAGAATCTTTCAGAATCTCCACCCATCATGTTTCAGTTGATGCTCCCCTGGTTCAGGGCGAGGATGCCAGCTTGCTTGATGTTTATGTCAACCAGGATTCACCCAATGCTGACTCCAGTTTGATCCATGAATCTCTTGCAAGAGAAATTCAACGTTCTCTTGCTACGCTCACCGAAAAAGAGAGAGATGTGATTAACCTGTATTTTGGTATAGGTATGAATCATGGCCTTACACTGGACGAGATAGGGGCCAAATTTGATCTTACCCGTGAACGGGTTCGCCAGATCAAAGAAAAGGCTATCAGGAGGCTGAAACATACCTCAAGGAGCAAACTTCTTAAAGCATACCTTGGGCAATAGCATTTTTTCCGGAAACAAATAACCATGAAGGCATCTATTGCGGATGCCTTTTTTTTAAGTATGCATATTATGAATAAGTTTCTTGCGATGAAGATGATGAAAATGCCCCTACTGATGGCATTTGTTTTTCTGACACTGACGATATCTTTCCCGGCTTTGAGTCAGGCAAGGGAAATAAAGATTCAGATAGCCGCAACGGCCGATGTGCACGCGAGGCTTTTCTCCTATAATTTCGTGACCAACCAACCTGCCCCGACATCAATGGCCAATGTTCACACCGTGACGCAAATGCTCAGGTCGGCAACCGGAGGAAATTTGATCTTGCTTGACAATGGGGACCTCATTCAGGGTACGCCTGCTGCCTATTATGCGAATTTTGTTCAGGACGAAAAACTGAATCTGTTTAGCAGGGTATTGAATTTCATGAAGTTTGATGCAGCTACCATCGGAAATCACGATATTGAGGCGGGGCCCGACGTGTATAACAGATTAAAGGATGAATTCAAATTTCCATGGCTGGGTGCCAATGTCCTGGACGCTGAAACAGGTGAACCCTATTTTGTTCCTTATACAATCATTGAAAGGCAGCGGGTACGTATCGCTGTTCTGGGGCTTACCACCACGGGGGTTCCCAACTGGTTACCTGCTCATCTGTGGAAAGGCCTTGAGTTTCAGGATATGGTTGAAGCTGCCAGGTACTGGATTGACTACATCAAAGAGAATGAAAATCCTGATGCCATTGTAGGCTTATTCCATGCCGGACTGGGTCCGCTTGATCCTGATCCTGATGCCCATCCCCTGGAAAATGCCTCTGGATATATTGCCAGAAATGTCCCCGGATTTGATCTGATTTTCACTGGGCATGACCATCGCAGGCGCATACAGACTATCATTAATGTGCAGGGTGATGAAGTACTGTTGCTCGGACCTGGTCATTTTGCTGAAAACCTTGCCCTTGCTGAACTAACATTTACTGCTACTTCGCGAAGAAGTTTTGAACTTAAAACCGTAAGGGGTGATATGATACCCACTGAGAGAGCGGTACCCAGCCATTTGTTTGTCAAGGCTTTTGAAAAGGATGTTGAAGAGATTCTGGCCTTTGCCAATGAATCAATCGGAAATATTACCGCCCCGATGCATTCTGTGGATGCACTTTTTGGAAGTGCACCGTTTACCGACCTGGTGCATGAAATTCAGCTATCCATTACCGGTGCTGAAATTTCTTTTACTGCACCCCTGGCTTTTGACGAGACAGTAAGAGCCGGCACATTGAGATGGAGAGACTTTTTTAAACTCTATGAGTATGAAAACTACCTGTATACCATGGAGTTAACAGGGCGGGAGATACAAGATTATCTTGAGTACTCATATGGACTGTGGTTTAATCAAATGGAGAATGAAAATGACCACCTCCTGCTGATGCACAGAGATGCCCTTGGAAGGGTTCCTTCTGACAGACGGGGCAGGCAGGCACTGCGCAATCCCATGTATAATTTTGATTCTGCAGCAGGGATTCGCTACACAGTAGATGTAAGCAAAGAAGTTGGCGACAGGGTGCATATTGAACAAATGGAAGACGGCAGTCCGTTTGATCCTGAAAAAACTTACAAGGTTGCTATCAATTCATACCGCGGCAGCGGTGGTGGCGGACATCTGACCCAGGGAGCGGGCATTCGTCACGAAGACCTTGGACAGCGGATTATACACACTACAGATTCAGACCTGAGGACCCAGATGGTCAAGTATTTCAGAGAGATTGGCACCTATGAGCCATCAGCCATTAATAACTGGTATCTGATACCACGGGAGTGGGGAGAAAAGGGCAGGGAAAAAGACATGCCATTTCTTCGTCCCTGATTGGTTATAGCCACAGATCTTCTCTAAGCCTGAATCTGGTTTTGATCAGATCGTTTCCCCGTAACACTGTGAGGAATATATAATCACCTTCCTTTCCTGAAAGTTCGTCAAGGATGTCGTCAAGTGACAGATCCTGGTGGGTTTTTGAATTTAGCTCTATAATCCTGTCACCTGGAATAACACCTGCCTCATATCCCGCTGATCCGGGTCTTACATAATGGATTTTAAAATTTCTGAGATTGGGCCCTGATGCAATTACCTCAATTCCACTAAGACTTGTGCTGAAAGGTTCTGAGTGGAAATGACTGCGGCTCATGACCAATTGCTGTGAAGCATAGTCAATGATCACATTGAAGCGTTTGATGATGCCCCCACCTATGATACCTTCCCAGTTGATCATATGGCCATAAAAGGTCAGGAACCTGTCATCAGGATAGGCAACCACTGGTCCGTCAACACTTAGCCCACCCATTGAAATGCTGTCAATCCGACCCATCTGACCCATGAGGTTTCCGCTGATGCCCTTACCGAGAAAACCGCGGATGGTTTGGTCAGACAGTGTTATGTATTCTCTGTTTAGATAAATAGGATGGCTGGCACCCAGGTCAAAAAGCAGGTATGTAGTTAAGTTCGAACCGTTTTGGCCATGGATGGTTGTTTCTACATATGGTTTACCATCAACAAGCCTGAATGGAACCACCGTGCTTCTTCTTCTGATTCTGTACATTTCAGGGCTTTGGTAAACCGTCATGATCTGCCTGGGGTAATTGATCTCAACCGGAAAATGCTTGAAAAAATCATAGCCGATAATCCCGTAAACCGGAAATCCGAAAACTTCAGAAAAATTCAGAATATCTTCAGGAATTACAATAAGGTTTTTGTTTTTACCGGTAATACCCGGCATGCTTATAGTTACATTGGTTGCAAGGGCTGCATTCACGATACCTTCACCGCCTAATCCGTATATCACTATGGTTTCAGTGATGTTCAGATCGAGTAAGTGAGCGATCATGGGTTCAATCAGAATAGTGGTTTTAACACCGGTGTCAAGAATAAAATAGAACGGCCCCCGGTCATTGATATAAACAGGCATTACCGCCAGGTTGTTCCTGACTTCAATGGGTATACTTACATTGTTTCTCGGTCTGTTAAAACGAAAACCTTTATCTGCATCCCCTGCCTTTAAAGGATGAATTATGGCAAGAAACACTATCAACAGAATTATTCTCATAGAACAAATTTTATATCCTATGAACAACAAAAATTCTACCAAAGTTTAATTTGGGTAGAAGAATGATGATACAAGTTATGATTTTTTATAAAAGGGAACGATTTATTTGTTTTGCCAGAGAAGGACCGTGGTAAATAAAACCCGTATAAACCTGCACCAGGGTAGCACCGGCTTTGAGTTTTTCGCGGGCGTCACTGGGGCTTCCAATCCCTCCTACGCCTATAATGGGGATTTTGCCCTCTGATTTTTTATGCAGGTAGCGGATAACACTGGTTGATTTATCTCTGAGGGGTTCACCGCTTAAGCCACCTTGTCCTGTTTTGGCAACAATATGGGTTGGTGTACTAAGGTTTTCTCTGAGAGTAGTGGTATTGGTTGCTACAATTCCATCAAGTTTTGTTTCTCTGATTATGTCAATAACTTCATCTAACTGGCCAGGATTCAAATCGGGTGATATTTTCAACAAAATGGGCTTGGGCTGCTGTTTTGAAAGGTTGATCTCCTGGATTTGTTCAAGCAGCGATACCAACTCATCCCGGTTTTGCAGCTTATTCAGGTCTTTAATGTTGGGACAGCTGATATTGACAACGAAATAGTCTACAAATGGGAATAGTTCTCTGAAACAGTGGCAGTAATCAATAGCAGCGTCTTTATTGGTTGTGAGGGTGTTTTTTCCAATATTTCCTCCGATGATTACCCTGGCTTTTCTTTTCCGGAGTTGTGCCGTAAAGTCATCAATTCCATGGTTGTTGAACCCCATTCTGTTGATCAGAGCCTTGTCTTTGGGCAGCCTGAAAAGTCTTGGCCTTGGATTACCCTTTTGTCCAAGTGGGGTAACTGTTCCGATTTCAACAAAGCCAAAACCAAAATCAGACAGAACATTGTATAGTTTGGCTTCTTTGTCAAACCCTGCAGCCATACCCACTGGATTTGGGAAGCGTATGCCAAAAACTTCCCGTTCAAGTTTTGGATCATGCAGACAATAATGTTTCCTTATCATCCAGGCAACGCCGGGAACTTTCACCATAAAAGGCAGTATTCCTGCCACCATCCTGTGCACAAACTCAGGCGGAAAAAGAAAAAGTACAGGCCTTGCAATGCTTTGATAAAGATTCATAAAAAAAGTCCGCTATACGGACTTGGTTTAAGGTTTATTTTTTTGTTCTTCCCTTCGATGGTTTGCCTGAAGCAGACCTGGTGGCTGATTTTGCCGAAGCTTTTTGAGCTTCTGCGTGCTTTGTGCCGGTTGCAGGTTTTTTCTTTTTGGCTGTTGGCTTTGGCTCAGCTGTTTCATCGTCGCTTTGCGTTTCACCATCTTTCTGAGCTTCATTGTCTTCAGTTTCAGCCTCAGGCTCGGTTATAAGATCCTTTTCAAGTAGCATCAAATACCATGAAAACACTTTTTTAATGTCTGAAATATATACCCTGTCCTTGTCAAAGTCGGGCAATATTTCTTCAAAAGCTTGTTTCAAAGATTCAGGACTTGCCTTTGGGTCGATGCCAGGTTTTCCATCATATTTCTGGTACACCTGCCAAAGCACATCCTTAAGCGGGACATCACCACCTGTGGTGAAAATGCTGATATCCTCCAGTGTGCTTGAACGATCTGTTGCAAAAACCGGCACTTTTCTCCCGTCTGTCAGAGATTCGGCCACCAGACCGCTACGAGCCTGTGATACTACTTTATATAACCCGCTTTTGCCGGCAATGGTAATAATTTTACTCAAATCCATCTTTTATGTCTTTATTATTACGCAAAGATACATGAAAATTTTCATGTGTAAGATACACACAGACGCATGAACCCTGCCATGCGCGTTATTTCATTCAATGTGGTAATTTTTTTAAACGCGACGCCTTTCGGGCATCCCCTTGTATTATGCGAACATCTGCAATCCATGCAGTTTTTTATATATCCCTTCTTTTTCGAGCAATTCCTTGTGTGTTCCTGTTTCGACAATGCGTCCCTCATGCATGACACAGATCAGATCTGCGTGAACAATAGTGGATAATCTGTGGGCAATGACGATTGATGTGCGATTTTTCATAACGTTCAGCAATGCCTCCTGTACCAGTTGTTCAGATTCTGTGTCGAGTGAAGAAGTTGCTTCATCAAGTATCAAAATAGGGGGATTATTCAGTATGGCTCGTGCAATACTTACCCTTTGCCTTTGCCCACCTGACATTTTGCTGCCCCGGTCACCCACGGTGGTTTGGTAAGCCAGTGGGGTTTGCATAATGAACTCATGGGCATTTGCTATTTTGGCTGCGCGCATGACGTCTTCTTCAGAAGCATTTTCAGACCCGAATGCAATATTGTTGAAAAATGTGTCATTGAATAAGATGGGGTCTTGATTGACATTGCCCATGAGCGCCCTCAGATCTTTTATTTTGATCTCTCTGATTGGTATGCCATCAATCAGGATCTCTCCTCCAGTGGGGTCGTAGAATCTGGGAATTAAGTCAACAAGGGTTGATTTACCTGCCCCTGACTGCCCGACCAGGGCAATCCGCTGCCCTTTCGGGATAACCAGGTTGATATCTCTGAGCACATCTGTTTCACCGTATCTGAATACCACTCCGCTAAAGGCAATTTCTGATTCAAAGCCTGATTTCGGTTTGGCATCGGGCAGATCTTTGATGGTTACTTCTGCGGTAAGCACATCGTTAATGCGTTCAACAGAAGCCAGACCTTTTTGAATATTATACCATGCCTTTGAAAAATTCTTCGCTGGCTGTATGATCTGCGAGAAAATGGCCAGGTAGCCAATAAAAGCCTCAGGGGGCAGCGATGTGCTTCCTGTCAGTACAAGTGTTCCACCAAATATGAGAATGACAATGACAACTGTTGTTCCCAGAAACTCGCTGACTGGTGACGCCAGATCCTGCCTGCGGTACAGCTTGTTCATGATTTTTGTGTACAGGTTATTGAGGCTGAAAAAACGCTTTTGCATTTTTCCTTCGGCATTAAATGCCTTGATTATGCGCAAACCTGTGAGTGTTTCTTCCATCACAGACAGAATCATACCCAACTTGCTTTGGCTGACCAGGGCGGTGGGTTTCAGTGTTCTGGCTATCCGGCCAATAATAAACCCCGCAATGGGCAGCATCACAAGTACAAACAAAGTTAGTACCGGGCTCATCAGTAACAGCCATCCCATGTATACCATGATGGTAAGAGGATCTCTGAAAGCCACTGATAGTGAGTGAATAACGCCAATCTCAATTTGGTAAACATCATTGGTCATCCTTGATATAATATCTCCCTTTTTTTCTTCAGAATAATATGAAAGGGGCAGGTCAAGGGTTTTGGTATATATGTCATTTCTGATGTCCTTGACCACACCATTTCTGACTGGTGCCAGGTGGTAAAGGGCCAGGTACCTGAATCCGTTTTTCAGTAAACTGGTACATATAACAATGATGCTTATGAAAATCAGGGCGGCTCTCTCACCATAGGTGGTGGTCAGAAGGTTCAGATAATAGTAAAAGTTGTTGATGATGGCCTGAAAATTTAACTTCAGCGGCACCAGCTCATACACATCTTCGTGGGTATTGAAAAGTATACTTACAAAGGGAATGAGCATATTCAGGCTGAACAAACCAAAGATGACCGAAAGCAGGTTGAATGATATGTTAAGACCGAGTCTTCCTTTATAAGGAATGATATATACCAGAACTTTTCTGAAATTTTCCATGCCGTATATCCTTGCGTCAGAAAGTGTGGCGGGGGATGATCCCGATGTAATTGGAGGGGGTGATTTTTTTGAGCCTGACTTTTTGTTCTTCTGCTATTTCCAAACTGTCTATGAAGCTGTCAAGGTCAGCTCTCGAAATGGTCTTTTTCCCTCTGGTCAGCGCCTTAAGGGCTTCATAGGGATCAGGATAATCAAGGGTTCGCAAAATGGTTTGTATGGCTTCTGCTACAACAGTCAGATTCTGATCAAGGTCTTGTTGTATTTTTTCTTTATTCAGTGTTATTTTATTCAACCCCCGTATGCATGATCTGGTGGCAATCAGTAGGTGTGCCAGGGGAACCCCTATGTTTCGAAGCACTGTTGAATCGGTCAGGTCTCGTTGCAACCGGCTGATGGGAAGCTTGGCAGATAAGTGTTCGAGAATGGCGATGGCCATGCCTGCATTTCCTTCAGAGTTTTCAAAGTCGATGGGGTTTACTTTGTGGGGCATGGCTGAAGAGCCCACTTCTCCTTCAATAACTTTTTGCCCAAAATAATCAAGTGAAATATATGTCCAGCAATCTCTGTCGAGGTCAATCAGGATGGTGCAGATGCGTTTGAGGCAATCACAGATGGCAGCCAGGTCATCGTAGTGATCAATCTGGGTTGTAATCTTTGACCTTGTCAGTCCGAGCCTGGCAGTAAATTGATCTGCAAACCCTACCCAGTCAATGTTTGGAAATGCCACAAAATGCGCGTTGAAATTTCCTGTAGCCCCCCCGAATTTACCAGGGTAGGGGATGTCGCGCAATTGATCAAGTTGTTTATCTAAACGTTCAACAAACACAAGCAGTTCTTTACCTGTGGTTGTGGGTGATGCCGGCTGCCCGTGGGTTCTTGCCAGCATGGGAATGTCGATCCACGATGCGGCCAGTTGACTCAGTGTTTGCCGGAGCTGATCCAATAAAGGGATGATAACCTGGTTGAGGCCGTCTTTCATTGAAAGGGGAATGGCGGTGTTGTTTACATCTTGCGATGTGAGGGCAAAATGAACATATTCCCTGAACCGACCATATCCAAGTTGTTCAAATTTCTCCCTGAGGTAATATTCAACCGCCTTAATATCATGGTTGGTTACCTGCTCAATTTTTTTTACAGCTATGGCATCATCCAATGAAAATTCTTCGTAGATGCTGCGGAGCTTTGTGTGGTCTTCGCTGCCCAATGCCTTGAGCTGTGAGATGGAAGTTTCAGATAAGGCAATGAAGTATTCAACTTCAACCAGTATGCGGTACCTGATGAGAGCCTCCTCAGAGAAAAAGTCCTGAAGTGGCCTGGTGGTTTTTTGATACCGCCCATCAATGGGACTGATGTTTCTGAGGTTGTCCATAATTGAACTATTTTCTTTTTGCTTTTTTCTGGGTCTTTTGTTGTTGTTGCTTAGCCAGATCTTCCATCCGTTGTTGCCACTTCGACTTTTTGACTGGTTTTTTCTTGTTTTCTTCTATCTTGGCATGCAGGGCATCCTCATTTATGAATTTCCTGAAAAGGAACATCTGTCCAAAAGTGATGACATTGGCCAGAAAATAATAATAGCTGAGACCTGATGCAAAATTATTGAATACACCCAGGAGCATGATGGGCATGAAGTACATCATTGTCTTCATACCGGGCATCTGGTTGCCTGTACTCATCATTTGCGAGTTCATGTGGGTGTAAATAATCATTGACCCTGCCATCAGGAGTGTGAATAAACTGACGTGATCACCGTAAAATGGGATGGTAAACGGAAGGTCAAGAATGGAGTCATATGATGAAAGGTCATCTGCCCAGAGGAAACTTTCCTGTCGCAATTCAATGGAGGCGGGGAAAAAACGGAAAAGAGCCAGCAAAATCGGTAGCTGCAGAAGCATGGGGATGCAACCAGACATGGGATTCACTCCGGCTTTCTTGTACAGGGTCATTACCGCCTGCTGCTTCTTCATGGCGTCTTCTTTCTTCGGGTATTTCTTGCCCAACTCATCCATTTCTGGTTTGAGCAGCCTCATCCTGGCCTGTGATAAATATGTCTTGTATGCAATGGGCAACAAGACAGTTTTTAGCAACAGGGTTAAAATGAGTATAATGATACCGTAATTAAGGTTGAAACCATCAAGGAAGTTGAATATGGGGATAACTGCAAAGCGATTGATCCATGACATAAGAAAGAAACTCCAACCCAGGGGTATCTGACGTTCAAGCTCCAGATCGTAGGTTGTAAGCACCCTGTAGCTGTTTGGGCCAAAGTACCACTTCAAGGCAAAAGTATTGTCGGTGCGTCCGTCAAAAGGAAGGTTGATGGAGGCTGACATTTTTTTCAGATGATCCTCATCCTGCTCATCAACGGTTACCACAGCAATATCTGCATTGGCAAATCCGTCTTCAGCAATGAGTACAGACGAGAAAAACTGGTGCTTGAATGAAATCCATCTGACACTGGTGGTTAATCGTTCAGAGCCATCTCTTGTCGGCCTTATACGACTTACTTCATCATTGGCATACTTGTAGTAAATCGTGGTATTGTTCTGCTCATTTTGCCGGTTTTTTTCAATCCTGGGGAGCTTTGAGCGCCAGTCAAGATTGATCACTGTTGTGTTGGCTGCAATGGCATCGCGGGTGCCCACGAAGCGGACATCGAAGTCAAGCATGAATTCATCTCCTTGCATCCCATAACTGAACTCTATATAGCTTGGGTTATGGTCTTCATGAAAATCACTGTAGGCCCGAAGGCTGAGTGTTGCATACTCATCCTTGCCGATGCGCACTTGCCGGCCATCATGCAAAGGCTGGCCATTCAGGTAAGGTGCAAAATAGAGATTGTGGGTTGATATATTTCTGTTGCCTGAAAAAAAGTGAAAAGTAAAAAGATCGTCAGCGCCGTTGAGTATTTCAAGCGGCTGCTTATCAAAGGTCTTATATTCTTTTAGTTCGAC
>SKRM01000002.1 GCA_007118495.1 Bacteroidales bacterium | reverse complement strand
GCCAAAAGAAGTTTCGGCAGGTCAGAGGATAAAAGCTTTGATAAACCGGCCAAAAGAAGTTTCGGCAGGTCAGAGGATAAAAGCTTTGATAAACCGGCCAAAAGAAGTTTCGGCAGATCTGAAGATAAAAGTTTTGATAAACCCGAAAGGAAGAATTTTTCAAAACCTGGGAAAAAGAGTTTTAGCAGGTCTAAAGGCAAACCCGGAAGAGAAGCCTTGCCAGAACGCAAAGATGGAGAAAGGCTCAATAAATATGTAGCTAACGCCGGAATCTGTTCACGCCGTGAGGCCGATGTACTGATAGCCAACGGTGCCATTACTGTAAATGGAAAAATTGTTACCGAATTGGGCACCCGGGTTTTGTCAGGCGATATTGTTAAATATGACGGGCAAAGGCTAAACAATGAGAAAAAAGTCTATGTACTCCTGAACAAACCAAAAGACTACATCACTACTGTAGATGACCCCCAGGAACGTAAAACAGTATTACAAATTCTGGGCAATAGTTTTAAAGAAAGATTATATCCGGTTGGCCGACTTGACCGTAATACTACAGGACTTTTGCTGCTTACCAATGACGGAGAACTGACAAAGCGGCTTACACATCCAGCACATCGGGTTAAAAAAATATACCACGCCACACTTGATAAAGCCATAACAAAGAATGATATACTGGCTATTGCGGCAGGTGTTCAGCTGGATGGTTATTTTATAAAGCCCGATAGTATAGCCTTTGCCTCACCAGACAGTAAAAAAGAAGTGGGTATTGAGATCCACTCAGGTCAAAATAGAGTGGTCAGAAGAATTTTTGAACACTTTGGCTACAAAGTGACCAAACTTGACAGGGTGATATTTGCCGGTCTTACCAAAAAAGATATACCGAGAGGCAAGTGGAGGCAACTTAGCGACAAAGAAGTAAGCTATCTGAAAATGCATTGATAATTTTTCATGGAAGGGCAATCACCGGGATTCAGGCAAATGATTTGGCCGTTTGTAAAATTAGCGGCCATAAGTGGATTGGTTTTTATCATTGCTTTAACACTTGTTTTGAGTGTGGTTGCCTGGAGATATCAGGACCACGTCAGCAAATTATTTCTTGAAGAAGTCAACAAAAACCTGCAAACAGATATTTTTGTTGAAAAACTAACCCTTAACCTGTTACGTAGTTTCCCGATGGCTGCACTCTCCTTTGAGACTGTAAGCATCATGGAAACGGCAGGCAGTGATACACAGAAAAAACTTTTACAAGCCGAGGCCATCAGGTTACAGTTTAACCTGATGGATATATTGCGTAAAAACTACCATGTTCGTCAGGTTGTCATATCAAATGGGTCGCTAAATCCTGAGATAAGAAAAGGGGGTGAACCAAATTATCTTTTCTGGAAATCCGAATCTGAAGATGGATCAGACCATATACATTTTAATATTCAGCGTATTCAGCTGAATAACATGCTTCTGCATTTCATTCACCATGACCAATCCATTGACATTCAACAAGAAATAAAAAACCTTCAACTTTCGATATTATACCAGGATCAGGTACTGGGTCTGAACGCCAAAGGCGATTTACATTCGCGGCATCTTCAAATAAAGCATATGATATTGCCAGAAAGCAGGCCTCTGGCATTAGATCTGAGCATGCAAATCAACAATGAAGGCCACGTTCTTCTTCATCCTGGTAAAATTTACTGGAACAACCATGCTTTTCAAATTGAAGGTGATTTTATAAGTTACAACGGTCAGCTTCACGTTGAAAGTAAAGTTAATTCAAGCAATATCCGACTGGCATCGTTCAAAAATGACCTACCCTTATCAATACAGGCAAAACTAAGGCCATATGTCTTTGACGGAGTGGTTGATGCCCAGGCGGTTATTCAAGGGTGGCTGCGTGAAGAAAGTGCGCCAAATATCCACCTTGATTTTAGCATTAAGTCGGGCCTTTTCAAAATACCGGAAACAGAAATTGAACTCAGTTCTATACACGCAGATGGAAAATATACAAATGGATCGCTCCGGACAAGTCAAACCAGTGAACTATCTCTGAGAAATGCTGCTGGTAACATCTCAGACGGAAAGTTTCAGGGTTCAGCCATGGTCAGAAACTTCATTCACCCTGAAATTTCTATGAAAGTAAAGGCTGATCTCAAGGCAGGTGAATTTGTTAAACTTCTGCGAATAGACAACGTATCAGAAGCTGGTGGACAGATCACCCTTGATGCAGACCTTGCCGGGAAACTGAATAGCTGGACAAAAATAACCGCACAGGAACTTCTTAATGCCAGGTTGGCCGGCAGGCTATCAATCAGTGATGGATCTTTAGGCTTTAAAGGTAAGGGTATTCTTCCATACAAAGGCCTGCAGGGAGTCATCACATTTGCCAACAATACCTTTCTGGTGGAACAGTTAAAAGGAACAATTGGGGAGAGCAGTTTTGCACTTACGGGACAAATGGCAAACATGCTTCCCTATCTATTTATTCCTGAAGAACTCATCTATGTGCAGGCAGGCCTGGTTTCTTCACGCCTGGTAATTGATGAACTGCTTCAACACTCCACCCATGGTGCTGATACCATTTACAGGCTACAATTACCAAAGAGGTTACGATTACATCTTCATACAAATGTAGATACACTGACTTTCAGGCGATTTGATGCAGAGAATCTTCAGGGTGAGTTTAGAATGCTCAATCAGCAATTATTTGCTGACAATCTGAACTTTCTGACTATGGATGGGCATGTAGAACTTCAGGGTGTTATTGATGCAAGCCACAATGACCACATTGATATGAATTGCGAGGCAAGACTTCATAAGGTGGACATTAACCAGTTATTTTATCAAATGGGTAATTTCGGTCAGTTGAATATAACCGATAAACATATTTTTGGTGATGTAACTGCTGAAGTTTTCTTTTCATCGGCCTGGAGTAAAGATCTCAATATCGACTGGTCTAGCCTGGAAACCATTGCCAGGCTCAGGATTGACCATGGTAAATTACTCGAATACCTGCCATTGGTTGAATTGGGTAGGTTTTTGAGGATAGATGGAATGAATGAAGTATCATTCCAGACATTGGAGAATGAGATCCATATTCAAAACAGTATCATACACATACCCGATATGACGGTCATGTCAAGTGCCCTTAACCTTCAGGTTTCGGGCCAGCATACTTTTGAAAATGAAATTGACTACAGATTGCAGATACTTCTGTCAGACCTTCTGGCCAGAAATCACCGTGAGCGAAGAAACCCCCAGGAACAATACGGAGATATTATTGATGACGGTCTGGGACGTACCACACTATTTCTAAGGCTTACAGGAACAGCCAATGATCCGGTATTCAGATATGATCACCAGGGAGTCAGGGATAAAATACGTCAGGATCTCAGGCAAGAGAGAGAAACCATGTTAAATATATTTCAGAGAGAATTTAATTTTCTGAGAAGACAGCGCAATGACACCCTTATCAATGACCGTGAAAAAGAGATGCAAAGAATACGGCAACAGGAACAGGGAAGGTTTATCTTTGAATGGGAAAACCGTGATCCCAGTTAGCAAATGAACAATATAAGTATCAGATGATCGTATTTCCCCATGCCAAAATCAACCTGGGTCTGCATATTACAGGCAAGCTTGGTGAGCAAAGCAAGGAATACGCAGGCTATCACAGTATCGAAACTGTGTTATATCCCATAGGGATTCACGATGCCCTTGAAGTTGTTAAATCAAAACATTCAGAAACAAGGCTTTTTTTGTCAGGATATACACTGTTAAACGACGGAAAACCCAATCTCTGCCTAAAAGTCATTGATGTGATATCAGATTACATATCTGACACACTTCCACCCCTTGATGTATATCTTCATAAGAGAATCCCGGCCGGGGCAGGCCTGGGGGGAGGTAGTTCCAATGCTACCCAAATGCTTCTTGTTTTAAACAGGATGCTTGAGCTAAACCTTGACGAAAACGAGCTTTTCAACCTTGCCGCAAAGCTTGGAAGTGATTGCCCGTTTTTCCTTTACAACTACCCTATGCTGGCTACTGGACGGGGAGAAGTACTAAAAAAAGTTTCAATTCCATGTCTGGAACAAATGTATGTGCTGGTTGTCATCCCGCCTTTTCATGTTAGCACAGAGTGGGCTTACAAGCAAATGGTGCCAGAACCACCACCTTGCAGCTTGCAAGAGGTTCTCAATGAGAACATCGGTACTTGGAAACACAAACTAACCAACCAGTTTCAACCCATAGTCAGTAAAAGGCATCCTGATATAAAAATAATTACAGACAAAATGACGGACATGGGAGCCAGCTATGCATCCATGAGTGGAAGCGGGTCAGCGGTTTTCGGCATTTTTTCTCATCAACCAAATGTAGATGAATTGCGGGATTTATTTCCAAAAGCCATCTTAAAGATTGTAAAAGCAGGCGTTTTCGAAAAATCATTAAATTTGTGAGCTTACCAAACCTAATGTTTACCAAAACCATTCCCCATGAAAAAACTTACATTAATTCTGACCTTGATCTGGTTCTCCGCATCAGGTGCAGGAGCAAATGATATTCTAACTCCGCAGAACCTCTTTGATCTGCAAAATGTGGTTGAAGTGGCAATATCACCAGATCAGAATCATATCGCATTTACCCTGAATGTTCCAAGACCGTTTGACCATACGGCCGGTCCGGATTACCGTGAACTTTATATTTACGATCTGACTGCAGATGAAATTATTCCGTTTATGACAGGAACCCGCAGGGTTTTCGGCGTTGGCTGGACTCCATCGGGTGATGCTGTTACTTTTCGCACCAACCTGCCAGATTTACCCGGCACCCAGGTTTATGCCCTAAGCCTGCGAGGTGGAGAACCCAAGGCGCTTACAAACCACCCCGGAGGCGTTATAAGCTATGAATTCATTGATGATAATCAAATTGCTTTTGTTTCGCCCGGACAGCAAGATCCAACCAGGAACCAGCTGCGGTCAAAAGGCTTTCAGATTGAAGTGTTTGAAGAAGAGTGGGTACACAGAAACTTATATATTCACAATATTGCTGAAAGAACAACAAGGCAGGTAACTGATGGTGTAACAATATTTGATTTTGTTATTAGTCCGGATGGTCGTTATGCTGCGGCAGCCATTGCACCCCAGAACCTGGTTGATGACAGCTATATGTTTAAGCGAATTCACCTTGTAAACCTTCAAACGGGAAATATCCGCATGATCATGGATAATCCCGGGAAACTGGGCAACCTGGCCTTTTCTCCTGATGGAAGCAAACTGGCATTTCGTTCAGCGAGCAAACTGGAAGATTCAGTTGTGGGATCACTTTTTGTTATGGATATAGACACTGAGGCGACATTTAAAGATCTGCGGAATTATGTGCAGGATATGGAGTTATCAGTCATTGATTTTGCATGGAAAGATAATAACACCCTGCTTTATGCCGCAGAAGAAGGAGTTGACATTGTATTGAGCGAACAAAGACTTGATGCAAGCAACCGTACGATCATCATCGAACCTGAACGAGTTGTTTTCGGTGGCTTTACATACCTTAACGGCATGGTAGCCTTTGCAGGGAATACCTGGGAGCATCCGGGTGAACTTTATACTTTCAACCTTGACAACCAGTTATTATTGAGGCATACCGATCATAACCCCTGGTTAAGTGATATCCGGCTCGGGAAACAGCGCAAATTGGTTTACAACGCCCGTGACGGCAAAGACATTCAGGGTGTATTGATCTATCCCCTTGACTATAAAGAAGGTCAATCTTATCCGCTGATTACATGGATTCATGGCGGACCCGAAGCAGCTGTCCAAAATGGTTGGGCTACATTTTACAACCGTTGGGGTCAGATGGCGGCAGCCCGTGGCTACTTCGTATTTATGCCCAATTACCGTGCAAGTTCGGGCCGGGGAGTAGAATTCACCATGGCAGGTTATGGTGATTTGGTTGGGGTTGAATATGACGACGTCCTTGACGGTATTGACCATTTGATAGAAACAGGTTATGTGGATATTGACAGGGTTGGCATTGGCGGAGGATCGTACGGTGGTTACTTTTCTGCCTGGTCAGCAACGCGTCACACCGAACGTTTTGCAGCAGCTGTAATGTTTGTCGGCATCTCAAATCAACTCTCCAAAAGGCATACTACAGATATCCCCTGGGAAGACTATTACGTACACTGGGGTTATTGGAACCACGAAAACTGGCAGGATGTATACAGCCGTAGTCCGGTTAAATACGCACACCAGAGCCTCACCCCTACCCTTATTTTGCATGGTGATGCAGACCCCCGTGTTCACCCACAGCAAAGCCTCGAGATGTATCGTGCACTTCAAATGCATGGCAGTGCGCCCGTCAGGCTTATCTGGTACGAAAACGAAGGGCACGGCAACGCACGAAACGTACACAGGCTTGACTATACTGTCAGGACACTTGAATGGTTTGACTATTTTCTGAATCTGGAAAATCCACGCGATCAGATGCCGGAGAAATATCCAAACTATAAGGTTTGGTAAAACTTTAATTTAAACTACATGCAGAACATCCACCTGATGTCCGGCGCAATGGCCGTGTATTAGTCAGGTAAAATCTTAATTTTAACTACATGCAGAACGAAACGACGAAGCATCAGAAAACCTCCGGCAACCTATTTAACCGGATACTGGATTTCATTGAAAAAGTTGGTAACGCCCTTCCCCACCCCGCAACCATATTTGCCATGCTGGCAGGAATTGTTGTGTTGATTTCAGCCATCAGCTATTGGATGGGGGCTTCGGCTGTTCATCCGGTTGATGGTAGCGTAGTAACCGCCAATAACCTTCTTAGTGGAGATGGTATTCGCTGGATGTATACCAATATGCTGAATAACTTTTTGCGTTTTCCCCCTTTGGGTTATGTGTTGGTTGTAATGATCGGGATTGGTCTGGCTGAGGGTACCGGACTGTTTTCAGTTATGATCAGAGCACTTGTATTGGGTGCACCTCCTAAATTCATTACCGCTGCAATCGTACTGGCAGGAATTATTTCAGGTCTGGCTGTTGAAGCAGGTTATGTTATCCTTATCCCACTTGGAGCCATGCTGTTTCACGGAAT
This sequence comes from Bacteroidales bacterium, assembly GCA_007118495.1. GTDB lineage: Bacteria > Bacteroidota > Bacteroidia > Bacteroidales > UBA7960 > PUPG01. Next base: position 2,306 of record SKRM01000002.1, on the reverse strand, counting down.
CGGACGCCATCCAATGGCTGGACTGGCAGCCGCATTTTGTGGCGTGAGCGGCGGGTTTGGGGCCAACTTTGTAATCGGTTCTATCGACCCCATTTTGGCAGGCATCTCTACCTCAGCTGCACAATTGATCATTCCCGATATGGTGGTAAACCCTGCGGTGAACTACTATTTTATGATAGCTTCGAGTTTTGTGGTTCTCATTGTCGGGGTCTGGGTTACTGAAAAAATCGTAGAACCCCGTTTGGGAGAGTATAAGGGAGCCGCACAAAGACTTGAAATTGTTCAACTCACCCCTGCAGAAAACAAAGGTTTACGTTGGGCGGGTATTTCTCTGCTTGTTTTCATTGTTGCATTTGCTTTTACAGTTATTCCCCAAAACGGGCTGCTCAGAAATCCAGAAACCGGATCAGTATTGCACTCTCCGTTTTTTGACGGAATTATCATAGGCATTTTGCTGATGTTTTTCATTCCGGCCCTTTTCTATGGACGTATTGTTGGAACAATCAAAAACGACAAAGACCTGATGAAACACATCATCAAGTCAATGAGCGGCATGGGTTCATACATTGTACTTGTATTCTTTGCTGCACAGTTTGTATACTTTTTCAATGAGTCAAATTTAGGACTGATTATTGCCATAAAGGGTGCTGCCGGATTAAGAGACATTGGCTTTACCGGACCGATTTTGATAGCGGCGTTTGTACTTCTGGCAGCATTCATCAATCTGTTCATGGGCAGTGCTTCAGCTAAATGGGCAATCATTGCACCTGTATTCATTCCCATGCTTATGTTGCTAGACAATGCATACCATCCGGGAATCACCCAGGCAGCCTTCAGAATTGGAGACAGTCTTACCAACCTGGTAACTCCAATGATGAGCTATTTTGCACTGATAGTTACATTTGCCCAAAAGTATGATGAACGGTATGGAATTGGCACCATCATTTCAACCATGATACCCTACACTGTGCTGCTTGGTATAGTCTGGATAGCTGCACTGATGTTATGGGTGTGGTTGGGCATCCCATTGGGACCTGATGGACCAATCTATATAAACTGATAAAAAAGTTTTTTTTCTGACCTATTTAGGCCATCTAAAGGGAGTTGCTGTATTTTTCTTCAGCAGCTCCCTTTTTTCTTACCAAGCTGTTACTTTGCGGGACAAAACGCAAGGCCTTTCAATTATTTGTAAATTTACTTTACAGCTCGCCCTTTCAGCTGGCTTCATACTTCACTGTGTCTCAAAACCTTGATAAACGGACACTACAAAAGACAGTTGATCGTAACCATTGGATAAAGCTTCCGTATAAACAAATAGGAGCTAATCTCCTTACATACCAAAAAAAGACCCAAATGGTATATTATTTTACTTTATTTAGTATATTTGTAAATTATATTTACATTATAACGTAATTTAATATGTTTTTTTTACACAAAAAACAAAAACGCTTTTGTCTGGCTGCACAACATAAAAATTTAGGGCAAGTTTTATACAAACTCTTTACTTTATTTTCCATCTTAATTTTCACGGGAACCGCAAATGCTGCAAGCAGCAGCAAGCATTTCGCCAATGAAAATATACCCTGCCAGTTTTCTTTATCTCCAAAGTCAACAATGGGTGCCATGCGCTTCCATACCGGCAATACTATAGAATACACATTGACCTTAACCAATACCGGAGAAATTGCAGACAGCTATCTGTTGTCATATACTCAGCTTGATCTGACAGATCATGTCATATTAAGTGTAAGCATACAAGACCAGGGGGGCAGCGATATTAGCCAAACACCAACACTGGCACCAGGTGAAAGCATGCAACTGACCATAATACTGCGAATTCCGCCTGGCACGACACCAAAAACATGGAATCATCTGATTATTACCGCCAGCAGTACCCAGTGCGATTTAAGTCTGGATGCATCAATCCGAACTTATCTATACCAGGGAAACCATCAGCCCGATGCCTATGACCTGGAGGTCACCAAATTTGCCTCGCCCCTGCCCGCTTACGTTGACAGCTTGCTCACCTACACCATCCTGGTGAAAAACACAGGGAATCTCATACGCGGCGAAGAGTTGGTGCTCACCGACGTATTGCCCCAGGGAATGGATATCATATCCATGAGTCAGCCGGCCACATATACAAACGGTGATACCATCCGCTGGGAGCAATCATTTCTTGAAGCAGGAGGTGAATGGTCGGTTGACATCACTGTCAGGTTAACCTGCCTGGCCATTACAAACCCCATCCCAAACAGGGTTTCAGTCATTTCTGCGCTGCCCGAAGACAGTTTGGCCAACAACTT
>SKRM01000069.1 GCA_007118495.1 Bacteroidales bacterium | reverse complement strand
TTGAGGATTAGCTATCGCTGATCCTCAATAGGGGGGGCTCAACACAAAAAGCCTTTTGTTCGCTTCGCGAAACATCAGGTGCAAAACAAAAAAGAAAACACTGAGCAAGCTCGTGTTTTCTTTTGTTGTTATTGTCCCTTTTTGCTGACGCAAAAAGGCTTTTTGTGTTGGTCGGGGTGAGAGGATTCGAACCTCCGGCCTCGTCGTCCCGAACGACGCGCGCTAACCGGGCTGCGCTACACCCCGTACATAATGGCAAATTTAATGATTAATTCTTTTGCCGTTATGTTCTTAAAAAATCATGGCGTAGATTATGCCTCCAAGGCCCAATAATGCAAGTGTATAGACGATTCTGGTCGGCATAATTCCATTGTTCTCGGCTGTTTTACCAAATATTCCAAATACCAATGGGTGTACCAGGAAGGGCATGGCAAACACAAATGCGATGAGTCCGGCGGCCTGGTCACCGAACATACCACCCTGTATGGCTGCAAAAAGACCAAAGTGCGAAATGGCAGATGAGTTGGCCATGACGGCATCGCTCAATCCCATACCTGAAACACTTAAAATAAGCAAACCACCAAAAACGGCCACAAGTTGCCATCCAAGTGAGAAGAGCATCAGGCCTCTGATCTCTAAGGTTTCTTTTCCGTTTGCTCCCCTGAGGGTCTTTAATGCCCAATATGTAAAAAATATGCCGGCTGCTACAACTGCTATGGCATATGGGAGTAGCAGTTTCCCGGCGGTGGCGCTGGCTGCAAGAATGGAGAACACAAAGATGTGTCCGATAAATGGAACATTGATCATGATGGGTGCCCTGACTGCAGCCTCGGGACCGAGGTCGCCGGCCGTACATGCACCTGTCAGACCTGAGTGTGAGAGTGAGCCTGCCATACCGGGAGCAAGGTTACGGATATGGTTGGCCTTTCCGATGAGGATCAGCAGGGCAAGACCACCGAACATCCAGAACAACTGGCCAAAGAATCCAAAAGAGAGTACTGAAGTCATTCCACTTAGCATGAATGCCTCGGCTATTCTTGACCCACCTACCATAAAATTGGCGGCCAGAACTACTGGAATACCTGCAAACAACAATGACCTGATGGTTGGTCCAAATTTCCATTTTACCATGACCATTCCGAGTGTTACAGAGAGGATCATGGCAAAGAAAATTTCCGGAAGCGCAATAACGGGTCTGATCCATTGTGCAATATAATATGCCAGTAACAGCAAAGCCAGGATGATGGCCGTTTCAAAAATTCCTTTACGGATATAGACCGCCTTGTTGGTGATTTTGGCCCGATGGTCAATGAGGATGATGGATGCAACAAGCCCCAGATATCCGAGTAAGGGGTAAAAATGATCAAGGGAGTCGCCCGTATAATGACCGGTGATTGCTCGTTTGAGTGATTCGATACCTATTAGGATGAAAAAAGCACGCACCAGAAACATGAATTGGGTTGCTTTGGTGCCCAGGAAAATTTCTTCTGATGATGGAACTACAATGTCTTTCGGGTCGATTTTTTTGTTGGTCAGAATCTTCCGTATCTCCTGTCCGCCGACAAAGAATGAGGCCATCAGTGCCGTGATGGTGACGCGGCTACCCAGTTCAACGATGGGAAATTCCGGAAGCCCCGGGGTGGCCATTCCTGTGGAGACAAGGATCAATCCCATAAGCAGTCCGAAGACTACAATGATCAGAATCGGCGAATATCTTGATCCGGCAACGAACGTTCTGGCAACAAGTACCATGCTGATGACCATCAGGAAGGTAAGCCAGAATTGGTTCAATATGTGAACGCTGGCGAATTGTTCTGTAAGTAATTGCATAATGTTGTTTGGTTAGAGGCTTATTTTTTGCAGAGGGCAAAAATACAACCTTTAGAAACAACACAAAAGAAAAAAAACCAAGTTTCTTAAACATCAAGAATACCGGGCGGTGTATTGTTTTTTAGCTTGATAAAACAGGTGTCTTTATGGCAGAAATGGTCGGCTGGCGCATAAATAATCAGTTGGATGTCTTTGCCGTGGATGTCTTTGATGGTACATGTTACCTCCTTGAATTCTCCGGCAAAACTTTCACGTTTTACGTTTCCGCAAACGCAGTCCATTTCACTATCTGACAACTCCAGATTTTCGGGTCGTATGGATAGTCTGACCTGTGTGGTGCCCGAGGGCAAAGGGGTGTCTGAAGCTATAAACCCGACGGGAGTCTGAAATCCTCCCTCACATACCCTGGCAGACAAAACATTGGTTTTTCCAAAAAAGTGCGCAATATATTCATTCTTCGGAGTATTGTAGATGGTGCCTGGTGTTCCTGTCTGTAGTGTTACACCATGGCGGATAACAGATGCCCTGTCTGCAATGGCCATCACATCTTTGGTGTCGTGGGTGACAAATATTCCAGTTGCACCTGTACTCTTAATGATGCGGCGAACCTCTTCTCGCATTTGATTCTTTCGGAGGCTGTCGAGGTTGCTGAAGGGCTCATCCATTAAAATAAGCCCTGGTTCGGGGGCCAATGCCCTTGCCAGGGCTACCCGTTGCTTCTGACCCCCGGATAGCTCATGGGGGTATCTGCCTCCAAGGCCCTCTAATCCTGTAAGGCGAATCATTTTGTCAGACTTTTCTTTCCTGATCTTGCTTGAAAATCTGAATAATCCGAATTGAATATTTTCTTCAACGGTTTTATTCGGGAAAAGTGCATAATCTTGAAATACTATTCCTACTCCTCTTTTCTCAGGGTGTATGCATACTCTTTCGTTAAAAACTACATTGCCATGTATCTTGATACAACCTTTACTTGGCTCTTCAAAACCGGAAATCATCCTCAGAATGGTGGTTTTTCCACAACCACTCTCTCCAAGGAGTCCAAATATTTCATCTTGTTTTATTCTGATACTGAAGTCATTGACCGCAAAATCAGAGGATCCTGCAAATTTTTTGTATAATCCATCAATTTCAAGTACGATCATAAACTTTTTTTTCCATGAATTTGTAAAGCAAAAAAACGGGCACAAAGCCGGTAAGGACAATGACCAGGGCTGCCGGACCGGCTTCTGCCACCCTTTCATCAGACGCATATTCAAAGGCCCTGATGGCCAGGGTGTCAAAATTGAAAGGTCTGAGTATCAGGGTCAGAGGCAATTCTTTCAATACATCTATGAATACAAGCAAGAATGCTGTGACCATCGAATATTTTAGCATGGGGATATTTACCTTTCTCAAGGTATTTCCAATAGACAACCCCAATGAGCGCGAAGCTTCATCCATACTGATGGATATTTTTTGCATCCCGCTTTCAATACTGTTGTATCCAACGGCCATAAACCTGACCAGATATGCATATAATAGAGCGATCCAGGTGCCTGTGACAAGATATTTATTTGTGAGACTCAGGGAGATGAATTGGTGATCAAGCCAAAGCAGTGGTACCATAGTACCCACGGCCACCACGGCTCCGGGAATGGCATAGCCCAGGGTGGATATTTTGGCAAAAAGCCTGATAACCCAAAGAGGGAATGTCCTGGTCGTAAAGGCAATAAGCAAAGCTATCACAACAACCAGCGAAGCAGCCAAAAAAGATAAGGTCAGGCTGTTTCTGATCAATTGCCAGAATTGTTGATCCCAGAATAACTCCATGGTTTGAGCGGACCAATACAACAACATACCAAATGGTATTATGAAACCTGCAAGCAGTGGCAGCGAGATAAACAAAATTGCCAGGAGCCCTGCATGGGGTTTGAGTGTTCGGCGTTGTTCGCTGAGGTATTTACCACTGGTGTCAGCGTATCTTATCTTTCCTCTTTGCAACCTCTCAGCCAGCAATAGTAGAAGCACAAACAACATAAGGTATCCCGATAACTTGAGGGCAGCTGATGTGTCTGTAAATGAAAACCAGGCTGCAAAAATTCCCGTTGTAAAAGTGTCAATGCCAAAATAGCGTACCAGGCCATAATCATTCAAAACTTCCATCAAAGCCAGAGAGACCCCTGCAATAATGGCCGGGCGGGCCAATGGAAGAGCTGTATAGAAAAAAGTTCCCCAGGGACCTCTTCCGAGCGATGCGGAAACTTCAAACAACATGGTTGACTGTCTGACAATATATGCCCTGGTTATGAGGTATACATATGGATAGAGGGCAAAGGACAAAACCATTATGGCGCCTGGCATAGACAGTATGTTGAAAAATAAGTAGGCCCCGGTATCAGTTTGAAAATGCTGGCGAAAAAATGTGTATAACGGAGAGGTGTAGTCAAGAAATCCGGCCCAGGCAAAACCACTGATGTAGGCTGGAATGGAAAGCGGCAGGATGAGGGCCCAGCTGAATATGTTTCGGCCTGGAAACCGGTACATACTCACCAGCCATGCTGTGCCAACGCCCATTACAAATGTCAGGATACCCACCCCTGTCATTAACACCACCGTATTTTTTACATATACCGGAACGAGGTTGCTGAGCATATGTTTCCAAACTTCGCTGCCTGGTGTAAGCATTTCTGGTGAAATGACAAGCAGTGGAAGTGATATAAGCAAGGTAATGAGAAACACACCAGTGGTCCATGAATTGAGATAACGCCTGTGCCTCCATGACCATTTGGTGATTTTATGGAAAAATCTTACTGCCATCCTGCCCTGTTAAAAACGAACATGGATTCCTGCAGATGGGGAGACAGTCTGTCAAGGGCAATTGTATCTTCAATGAACATGCCCCAAGTTTTTAAAAATTCTGGCCATTCAACCCCCATAGAAATGGGATATTCATGGTTGTTTTCAGAAAGAATGCCCTGGGCATAATCACCAAGCAGAAATTCTACCAACCTGATGGCATTCTTTTTGTTTTTGGAATGTGCTGTTAACCCAATACCACTGATATTGATATGGGTTCCCCTGCCATCCTGGTTTGGAAAAATAATTCCAACCTCATGAGCTACCTGACGTTCAGCCTCATTGGGCGAATGCAATAGCAATCCCAAATAGTAAGTATTAACAATGGCGATATCACCTTCATTGGCTACAATTGCCTTAACCTGGTCACGATCATTTCCCCTTGGTGACCGGGCCATATTATTGACCACGGCTGACGCCCAGGTTTCAGCTTTGTCGGAGCCCAATGCAGCAATTATTGAAGCCATCAGGGTTTGGTTGTAATGGTTTTGTGATGATCTGACCAGTATGCGGCCTTTCCATCTCTCATGGGCCAGGTCTTCGTAACTTGTGATATCATCCGGATTGATGCGGCTCTGGTGATAAACAATCACCCTTGCCCTTTTGGTCAGCCCTGTCCAATATCCAAGCGGGTCTCGGTAGGTTTTGGGAACAATCGAGTCAATGAGTGCTGATTCCATTGGCTGAAGCAGACCAGCCTCTCGTGCGGCTATTAGCCTTCCTGCATCTGCAGTAATAAGCAGATCGGCCGGAGAGCCGGATCCTTCCATTTTTATCCGGTTGATGAGTTGGTCGGTGTCAGCCTTGATCAGGTTTACCTTTATACCAGTTTGCTGTGTAAATTCTCTGAACAACTTTTCGTCTGCCTGATAGTGACGCCCTGAATATATATTTACCTCGCTTGAAGGGGTTGTGCAAGACACAAAAAGCAACACGATGAGCAGCAGGATTGATATTTTTTGTGACATGGTAAAGATATATATGCCACAAAATTACAAAGAATCAGTCTAAATAAAAATAAAGCCACCTACCCAAAAGTAGGTATTTATGAAGCTTTTCTGATGTGTTTTGAAAACCTATTCAAATACCTCGCTATCACTTGTGGGTAGCTTGATTTCATAAATTTTTCCGGATCTGTTGGGTAACTCATATCCCCTGAGCCAGGGATTATATTCACGAAGTAGTTTATAGGTTGTATGGTGAGATTGGGCAAATTCAACAAGGTCGCCTATGGTTGTATTGACGGTTATGGATTCATACTGCATGGGGGGGTACAAATCAACATCCCTGAAATGAAAACCAGAGGCTTTGGGGTCAGAGAATATGGTCTTAATGGCCAATATCCTAAACATATATCTTGAGGTTTCTTCATTCAGAAACAGGTCATAGTAACTATCTGCCTGTTGGTTCTCCATTATGCGTCTCAGGCGGCTATTGCCAATGTTGTATGCTGCTGCAGCCAGTGTCCATGATTCAAACCTTTCAAAGGCATCAAGAAGGTACCTGCATGCTGCTGCGGTCGATTTTTCTACGTGGTACCTTTCATCCACATGGGTATCAATCTCCAGGCCCAGCTCTCTCCCAGTGCCCTGGAGTATTTGCCAGAACCCTGTTGCTCCGGCAGGAGAGATCACATTCATTAAGCCACTTTCAATGAGTGCAAGGTACTTGAAGTCATCTGGTACACCGTGTGCTTCCAAAATAGGTTCTATAACCGGGAACCATCGGTTAGCCCTCTTAAACATGAGCATGGTTGAAGACTGCCAGTATGTGTTGACCAATAATTCCCTGTCATAACGTTCCCAGATATCCTGTTGCCAGATTGGAACCTCTTCTCCTGCAAATTCCAGTGCCTTGGGTTGGGTCAGGGCATAAATACCATACTGTGCTCTGAAAGAGTCCTCAAAAGCAGTGGGAGCTTCTTCAACTGAACGGGAAAAAGTCAACAAACTGATGACAGCCACACCGACAAGCAGAAGAAATATAAATAAACGTGACCCTTGAAGCATATTGGCAGTGTATTTTAGATTGAATATAAATTATCACTGCCCTTATCCGCTTGTTTTTCTGAAATATGCCAGCAATAAAGGGAAGGCAGATGGTACACAAATGTACCATTAAAGTGTCACATGCGAAAATCAGAAAGCTGGTTTTATACGAAATCTTGTTAATCTTAGACGAACATGTCTATCCACTGGATAATCATATTGTTATAAAAAAAACAACACAAGACGTATTTTATGGTTGCGATTGGTTAAAATTTGTAGTTTTGTAAGCAGCAAGTAATTAATCATTTAAAGGGAAAATATATGAACATTGCTGAGTTAAAATCAAATCGAAAAATCCTGAAGGAGGTTTCTTACAACAAAAAGGAACTGTACCGGGGGTATACAGACAAGATCTTGTATATTAATGTTGGTACAGCTGAAGTGAAAGAGAAGGAAGTACCACCGGTTATGAAAGAAAAGTTTATAGGCGGCAAAGGGTATGGTTTGAGACTTTTGTGGGATGCCACCACGCCCGAAACCAAATGGAATGATCCTGAAAATGAGATCATCATTTCACCAGGACCGGTAGCTGGTATTACGCAATATTCCGGTGCCGGAAAATCACTTTTGGTATCAATTTCACCTCAGACTGACTCTGTTATGGATTCGAATGTGGGTGGGTTTTTTGGTCCGTTTTTGAAATTTTCCGGGTACGATGCGCTCGAGCTGCAGGGAAAGGCAGAAAAAGATGTGATCATTTATATTGATGGCAAAGACGGAAAAATAGAGATTTTCGAAGACCCTGGTCTTTCGGTTGATTCACACATTCTTGCTGAGGAGCTAACCGAGATGTTTGCCGATGACGAAAAGGATGCCAAAAATATTGGTATCGTATCAACCGGTGCAGCCGCTGAACATTCATTGATTGGGATGATCAATTTTACCTTTTATGATGTGAAGCGCAAGAAGATCCGTCTGAAGCAGGCTGGCCGCGGTGGTCTGGGTACCGTTATGCGTGATAAAAAGATCAAGGCGATTGTAGCAAGGGTTGAAGGGGTTTCTGGAAATCTGAACAATGTGGCTGATCTGGAAAAGATCAAAGAAAGAGGCCGCAGGTTTAACCGCGAAATGCGCGAACTTGATGATCATCAATGCCAGATGCGCAAAAAAGGCACGGCCAATATCGTCAACGTAATGAATGACTATGACCTGTTGCCAGTTCACAACTTTAAGTACGGAAGCCATGATGATGGATTGAAAATCCATTCAGACGTATTCAGGGATAAATACTTTACCCAGAATGTACCTGATGGTTGCTGGATTGGATGTTCCATGTCATGCGCCAAGGGTGTTGATGACTTTGTGCTGAAGTCAGGGCCTTATCAGGGAGATAAAGTCATTGTTGACGGACCTGAATACGAAAACGCTGCAGGTTTGGGATCAAACCTCGGAATTTTTGATCCTGAATATATAATTGAAGCCAATTTCTATTGTGATACCTATGGTATATGCACCATAACATGGGGTACCATTGTGGCATTCATTATGGAATGCTATGAAAACGGTATTCTGAATAAGGAGCGAACCGGAGGGCTTGAACTGAATTTTGGAAGCCAGGAAGATTCTATGGAGCTTCTGCATCAGCTTGCCAGGGGTGAAGGTTTTGGCATGGTTGCTGGTCTTGGAGTTCGTAAGATGAAAGAGATGTTCATTGAAAAAGGCTGGGGTGATCCGCAGTTTCTCCAGGATATTGGTATGGAAAACAAAGGCCTTGAATACTCTCAGTACGTTTCAAAAGAATCTTTGGCCCAGCAGGGAGGCTATGCCATGACCAACAAGGGTCCCCAGCATGATGAAGCCTGGCTCATTTTTATGGATATGGTAAACAACCAGCTTCCCTCTTTTGAAGACAAAGCCGAGGCGCTGCATTATATGCCTATGTTCCGCACATGGTTTGGGTTGCAAGGCTTATGCAAGCTTTGCTGGAATGATGTTGTACCTGAAAGCAATGCAGAGGTCGATGAGCCCCATAAAATACCTGAGCATGTTGATAACTATGTGGCGATTTATGAAGGTGTTACCGGCAAACCTTTCAACAAAGAAGAACTAATCAGGCAAAGTGAGAGGGTATATAATTTCCAACGCGTTTTTAATCTGCGCCGGGGGTATGGGAAACGCATGCATGATGCCCAGCCTTACCGTGCGGCTGGTCCTGTAACAGTTGAAGAATATGAATCAAGGTCAGACCGTTACGATAAGCAGCTCAAAGAAGATGTGGGTTTTGAACCTGAAGGAAAATCTGTTGAGGAAAAAATGGCTGTATTGCGCAAATACCGTGAGCAAAGGTATGAGCAACTGATAGACGCGGTGTACCACCGCAGGGGTTGGACAAAAGATGGAATCCCCACTTTGGAGCATCTGAAAGACCTGGGCATGGACTTGCCTGAAGTTGTGGAAGTAGTAAAGCCGCATCTAAGCTAAACTCTCTCCATATATAAATCAAAAAACCGGCTTTCACAAGCCGGTTTTTTTTTGCGAATAAATGTTGTTTTGCAGTGTGATCAAATGGCGATTGACGTAATATGTAGAATTATAATGCTAATATATAGAAAAAATAAAAAAATAACACGATGAAAGATATTGATTAGCAGATCAATGCAAGACAGTTGCATAAATAACTTAAAAAAAAATTAACAAAATTTTAAGAAAATCAAAAAATATAGATAAAACTACGTAAATTCGCCTTGTCCAGTATGT
>SKRM01000028.1 GCA_007118495.1 Bacteroidales bacterium | reverse complement strand
ATTTACGAGTCCATTGAACCCAGTGTAACGGCATTCCGGGGAGCAGTTGAAAAACACCCTGAGTTGTACGCACTCAGTCAACAGACACAGGCTTACATCGATAGCACATTGGCCATTTCCAGAAAAATTAATCAGCACGAGGTCACGATATCAACGAATATCATTCAGGCCACCTTATATTATGCTGAATACAAAACCTCCATGGCCATTGTTAAATACAATGAAACCATTGATTTGATGCTTGAAACAGGCTATACAGAAGACATGCCACTGGCCCTAATCCATCTCAGCAGAATATACGGGGTAAACCGGTTGAATCAGCCTGAACTTGCCATTGAAATGGCATCTGAAGCCTTGGAAATGGCCCGGCAAAACAACATAAACATATATATATTGATGGCCAGTATCGTGTTGCACGACAACTACCTGGCCCTGGACAATTACAAAGAAGCTTACAAGTATTATCGAATCACCAAGGAAATACTTGAGCTATCCCAAAGGAACATGCTGGCCATCAAAATCAGCGAAAAGGAATTTACATTCCAACTCTTGCAAAAAGAAACAGAAATTGCATTGAGAAGGAAACAACTGATTCGTACCGGCATCATGGGTGGTATGCTCATTCTGACTGTTTCTGTTTTTGTGATCATACTGGTAATTAAAAACCGGGAAAAATGGAAACTACTTGAAGAGCTGAACAATAAAAACCTGGTCATTAAAAGACAAAACCGGGAGCTAACAGAGTCAAACAGTTCGAAAGACAGGTTGTTTTCCATTATCGCCCATGATCTCAAGAGCCCGTTCCAGGCCATAATGGGATATAGCGAGCTTCTAAGGGGTAGTTGTCATAATTATGGACAGGAGGATATCCAGAAGTTTACGGACAGGATTTATGTGGCATCAGTTCAAACCATGGATTTGCTGAATAATCTTTTAGACTGGGCCAGATTGCAAAGAGACCAGGTATTCTTCAACCCAAAGAGACTTGAATTAAAACTTGTTACAGAAAAAATCATATCAATATGCAAACCCCTGGCTGAAAGTAAAAGTATAGAGATTATAAACCAAACCTCACCAGGTATGATGGTGTTTGCAGATGAAGACATGCTAACAACCATACTGCGCAATCTCACCTGCAATGCCATTAAGTTTACCAAGCAGGGAGGCAGGGTTTATGTTTCTGCCAGCATCGAGACACCCTTTATAATTGTTTCAGTAAAAGATAATGGCATCGGCATAGATAGTGAACATCTGAAAACATTGTTTTTGCCAGGTTCAAACGGTTCAACAAAAGATACTTCAAACGAAAAAGGCACCGGGCTTGGACTGGTTCTTTGCAAAGAGTTTGTTGAAAAACATGAGGGGGAGATTTGGGTAGATAGCACCCTCGGAAAAGGCAGTATATTCTCTTTTTCGCTTCCTATCAAATAAAAACTTGTATTTTCGGCAAACAATCTAATTCTTCATACTTAAAAACTCTTTTATGAAATCTTTGAGATCCGTTAGTCTTGTATTGTTGTGTTTTCTGGCCGTTGGTTTATACAGCTGCGGTGGCAGTAAAAAAAGATCACTCGGAAGCGAGTTGATCAATCCGGCTGAAAAAGCATTCTTCAATAACCTGGCCGTTTTCTGCGGACAAAGCTTTGAAGGTGAACAAGCCTATATGCGTGAGGGCAGAGAAAGCTGGGATCATATGCATTTTGTTATGCATGTTACCGTTTGTGAAGATGACAGGATACACATACCATTCCACCTTGATGAAGACCACTCCCGCACATGGATGTTTCTGGTTGAAGACGGAAAACTCCGGTTCCGCCATGACCACAGAGATCCTGACGGGACTCCTCAACGTGCCACCATGTATGGAGGATACGCTGATGGCAACGGTACCGCATACAAACAATATTTTCCCGCTGACGACTACACCATTGAAAACCGTATCAGTAGCCCAAGCAGCATCTGGATCGTGGAGCTTGCTGAAGATCTTAGCTCTTTCAGCTACAGCCTGTTTGCCGGAGAGACCAAGATTTTCAGGGCAGATTTTGATCTGACCAATCCATTTTAAAATAAAAGGGGGAATGAATGAAATACCAGATTCTAGTTATTGAGAACGATCATTCATTATGCCTGGACATCAAAGAAACCCTCAACGCTGCAGGCTATGAAGTATTACAGGCTGCCGACGGGCCTACGGGTATTGAATTGGCTGCCAGACAAGCTCCCGGACTGATTCTGTGTGATATGATGATCCCTGAAAAGGGTGGGTACAGCGTCCTCGAGGCTATACGGCAGCAGGGGTCTAACACCCTGACGCCCTTCGTCATGATTACTTCAAATGAAGAACGAAAACATCTGCGAAACATCCTGTACAATGGGGCTGATGATTATTTTATCAAGCCCTTCAAAAAAGATGAGTTGATCAATACCGTGACCACGCATCTGAAAAGGGCTGAAGTTTTGAAAGCCCACGCTGAATCATCGGTTGACGAGTTAAGGTCAAAGCTCATCCGCAGCCTCCCACATGAACTCAGAACGCCACTGAATGGCATTATTGGTTTTGGCCAGCTTTTACAATCAAAAGCAGAAGACTACAACCATGAGGAAGTTGCAGATATGGGCAATCATATTTATGAAAGTGGCATGCGTCTGTACCGCTTAATACAGAATTATCTGCTTTATGCACAACTTGAGTTGAAAAAAGAATCGGTCTTCCCCAAAAAAATAAATTACAAAAAGGCCCATGAAGCATGCAAAACAGTAGCAGAACAAATTGCGAAAAAATATGGCCGTGACCATGATCTGACCCTGGAGCTTGGGGAAGGCACCGTATTTGTAGGCATGCAGGAGTTTAAAAAAATTGTGGAAGAACTTACCGACAACGCATTCAAGTTTTCACAACCCGGCAGTGAGGTGGTGGTGGTTTGTGGTTCAGACAAAGACCAATTTTACCTGGCAGTTTCTGACAGCGGAAGAGGAATCAATAAACAGGATATAAAAAAGATTGGAGCCTATATGCAATTTGACAGACACGAGTACGAACAGCAGGGATCAGGCCTGGGCCTGATCCTGTGTAAGCGTATTACCGAACTGTATGATGGCAGCCTCACTGTTGAAAGCAAGGCAGGCGACGGGACCCTTGTAAGGGTGGTGTTTCCCGGAGAACCACACACACAGAAAAATAAAAAATAGCAGATGACATTATCAGCCGGCTGCTAAACGTTTCTTCACAGACTCACTGATCCTATCCAAAAAGATAAGATAATCGCTGTTTGGATAGTCTTGCCTGAATTTTTCAATCACTACTGGCAGCTCATCTTGAGGCTGTCTGACCGCTCCACTTTGCTCACCGATATAAGCTGCCTTGAAAAACTCAAGTGTTTTTCCTGAGAATATACTTTCTGCATAGCTCAATGTATGGGCATGAACCTGAAGGGCTTCACGTTTTTCAGACCTGGTTTTTACAAAATCATCATAGTCAAAGTCAGGACTGGTATAGACATGATACCAATAGGTAAAAAGAAGGTAATCAAACGCATTATATGAGGTAAAAAAGTAGGGGTTCTCTGTCGGGACGGCTTTAGTGGCATCATGCCAGAGGTCAATAATCTCACCTGGAACCTCTCTGGTGTCTGACATAAAACGCAGATAATTGGCCGAAGCGACAACGGTCCTGGCTACCTGGTAATACAATTGCCTGTCTGTTTTGATTAATTCATATACCTCTCTTGACAATTGACCGCTACTATAAAAGTCATCGATCATTTCCATTTCAATTTGCAAGTCGGCCAACAGGCCCTCATTGACAATTGCATAATTGGAAATATCATCGGCATAATCATAGATACATGAACGTGGGCTTTCATGGTTAAAAGAATTGTAAAACAACTGCACATCCGATAATTCACCTCCCATTTCAAACCCAACAGAAGGGTCAAAGTTCAGGTGCAGGTTGTACTTCTGGCCCGGTTCAATGATCAAAGGGGGAGAAGCGTAGTAGATAAAACTGACAAACGCCGGCCTGTCTGTGCGCCTGACAATCGTGAAATTCTCATTGGGATACAGATTTTCTCTCTCCTGAAAGCTGATATGAACGGCTCCGTTTACGGGGACAGTAGAAATAATCTGTTCAGGAATGCGACCGGTAAATTCTCCGGTAATGACCACCTTATTACGATCAGAGGCACAGCCAGAAAGCAGGATAAGGCTGATTAGAAAAAGTTTGAAGGTTTGACGGCTGCGCTGTGTTTGTGGGTTCATGGGTTGAAAAGTTTGGCGGCTGCACCGCGTTTAAAGTTTAATGGGTTTGTAAGTTTAGGAGTTGGTGGTTGTATTAATGACCTGGATTTTGGCGGCGAGTGGTGTCAGGTCTGGTACGCTGATGATCAGCGGGGTTTTGCGGTTATCCAGCACAAGATGCAGTGTATGATCTTCTATTGAAAGGGTGGTGTCAAGCACACGATTTACCGGATATGACCGGCTACCCTCACCCACAATCAGGATGCGGCTGTTGGTCAGGTATATATCACCCTCCATATCTGTATCATAACCAATTTCCTTGTACCTGATCCGGTTTCGCTGGAATTGGTTCATGATCCTCTCTTTCAAAAAACGTCCAACAGTTTGATGGTAACAAACCTCACCCCTTTTCAGGGATATATCCACTTCTTGCGGATCAAGAGAAGCCTGCAAGGTATCCCGCAACACGGCAAGCTGTCTGACCAGATGCATCCGAAAGGCCACCCCTTCATCATGTATGCGCAAATCTTTCTGTAGGCTTCGTAATTGATCTTCTTCTTCAGCTGATATCATATGGTCTTCAATCACCGCATCAACAAAAGCAGCATACATGGCCAGCTTAATCTGCGCGATTCGCTTAGGGGGTATCACCAACTGTTGCTCCAATGCTTCTACCTCAGCAGGCAGAATATAATCAGGATCTTCAAAAAAGGCATCCATATAGCAGGCATACAGATGATCATCCATCCAAAAACGCCAGTTTCCCCCGATAGCTGTCTGCTGATGCCTGCCCAACAGTTCTGTCACATTTATCTTATCCTCCAGCCCTTGCTCAATAAACTGAAGGGTTTCTCTTGCCTGGGTGCCATCCTGGCGGTGCTTAAGCATGATAAAGACTCCAAATGCCAATAAAGCAACAGACATAACCCAGGCAGCAGACCCCACGCCTGACAAAGCTGCGAGCATCAGGATGGCAGCAGCCACCATAAGAAATAAAATGACTTTTGGACGTTTGGGTGTTTCTGCCAGAGATGGCATTTCTTCAGCTTTGTGCAGATTCCCCGGACGAAAGGTTAAACCCGTATCAACGAAAAAGTTTTGCTCGCCAGCTTCCGCACCTTGACTTGTAGCCTTGCCCCTGCTGGCAAATTTCCGGTAATACATTCCATGCCTGCCTCCATGGACATAGGGCCCCTTGGGGCCCAGCCCGACACGTGCACCCGTAACCCCACCAGACAAACCCAATCCACTCTTTGACAGGTTTAGCCTCAAGGGGCCCATATTGAAGCCTTTTCTCAGATAAAATGACATGGCTGAAAATGTATCAGCCGAAAATAGGAATTAATTCGGTATTTACCCAATTAATATTGACAAAAGGATGATATGTCATGAATCAGCATCCGTTGCATCAAGTTCTTCGAGAATTTTGCTCACATCCTTTTCAGTTGCTGTCAGTTTTGATTTGCAAACCTTGATGAGCGCGGCAGCCCTTTTGACTTTCTCAGAAAGCTCATCCACAGAAATCTCTCCCTGTTCAATTTCTCCAACAATGGTTTGCAGCTCATTGAATGCGTCTTCGTAGTTTATTTTTTCAGCCATTGTTTTTAGGTTTGGTTATTGACTTGATGGTACTTTCCAGGCTTCCCTGATATAGCCTGGTTTGAACGATATCTCCCGGCTTCAGACCCTTTGTGCTGCAAATAGCCTTTCCATTGTGACTGCTTATACTATACCCTCTTTTCAGCACATTCTCCGGGCTCATATTCTGTACATGCTTATCCAGGTCTTTCAATTTGGCCTGCTGGTTTTTTAGTAGCAACCGTGAACCACTGCCCAGACGCTGATTGCTTTGCATCAACATGAATGCAGCCTGACGGGTATGTGCCCTGATGTCTTTGCGAATGCTGCGTGCAGCACCCATAAGTTCGATCCTCTGCCTTGAAAACAGGCTGCGGGTAACTGTGAAAAACAATCTTACCTCAGCACGAAAACCCGACCGCTCATTTGCAATGATCCGCCTGGAGGCATCAATAATTTTATTCTCCGCCTCCTTCACCGGGACGGCAAAATTGTGAAATTTCTGGATCAAAAATTCAGCCAGCCTGGTGGGCGTTATGGCATTTTCAGATGCAACCATTTCTGACACTGTCTCATTGGTGGCATGGCCTATACCAGTAATGACAGGTATAGGGTATAAGGCAATCTCCCTGGCCAGGTCATAGTGGTTGTAGCACGAAAGACCTACATCTCCCCCACCCCCCCTTACAATGGCCACCACGTCAAAATGTTGGATAACCTTTCGGACAATTCCCAACTGTTCTATCATGGCCTGAACTGCCCTGTCGCCTTGCAGCACAGAAGGAAACAAGATATGGTTATAGACATAACCCCAGCTTTGATTGGCCTGCGACAATACCTGCAGAAAGTCTGCATACCCCTTGCTTGTCTGGTCTGAGATTAAGGCTATCCGTTTGGGAAGCAGAGGAAATGACAGGCTTTTGTTCTGGTCGAATATACCCTCTTGCTTTAATCTGTTGATGGTTTCCTGCTTTTCTTTTTCAAGGTCACCCAGGGTATAGGCCGGATCTATATCCATGATCCGCAAAGCCAAACCATATATGGGATGGTAGCTCACAGTGGCCAGAATCAAAACCTTGATCCCGTCTTTCAGGGGTTCATTCAGTACCTGGATAAATTTTGCATTGATCTGCCTGTAATCATCACTCCAGAGATTAGACTTTATCTGGGCAATGACTTTTCCGTTTTTTTTCTCAACAAGTTCAGGATAACAATGTCCAGACTGCCGGTAGAAATTCAGCTTGTTCAATTCGGCCTTGATCCACATTGCATGACCAAAGTGCTCGCTCACAGTTTTCTGAATGCCAGCTGCTATTTCATATAATGACAGTACTGTTCTGCCTTGTAATTGTTCAGGCATAAGCCATCTGCATTTTATCTAAAGTATATCCCGGGCCTTTTCAAGGTAAGGCAGGGGTGAAACCAGCTCAAACTCCCAGGAAGTATCAAAAAATATATTCAGCAAATTCAGGTGATCGGCGCCTACAATCATTAAAATCCTGTCATCAGGGCCTCTGGGGATACGCTGTACGTTACGAAAAATACGCAGGTTGCGGTTAAACCACCTGCCACTTTCAAAATCCACACCGGTAAAATCTCCGGGTTCCTCTTCATAGGCGAAAGTTCCATACAAATAACCAGCCAGGCAATCTCTGACGCGTTCCGGCTGGTTGCGTTTTTCAAGCTCATCAATGATCCCGGTAACCCTTGGTTTGGCGTCCTCACGTCCCAGGTCACGCAAGACTTGCCTCATGTAATCACCAAGCCTTGCCCGTCTTTCTTCATCATCAAAAATATCCAGGATATTATCATAGGCCCTTCCAAAATCATCTACGCACCACAATCTGTCCACACCGGCCATTTTACCGATGCGGAAACCCAACTGATAATGCTCCCCGGTGGGCAGTTGAAAACGATCATCCAGGTATAGCAGGTACAAAGAGTCAATACGGGCCTGTCTGGCCGGGGTTAACTCAATGGCGATGATGGTGGGTTGAAACTCCAGTATGGCCTTGCTGATGGCCACGATTTCTGACTGAAAGGGTTCATCCAGCACGGATATCTGATCCTCTGGTCTGGTCTGTACCAAATCCAGGTTGGGATAACTGAAGTGAAAAGTGCCAATGGTCATAACCGGAACCTGAACTATTGATTCAACGGGTTGCGCGAAAATGGATGAAGCCACCAAAATGCTGCACATTAAGAAGATAAACTTTTTCATTTTTTCTGTTTTGTTAAAAATGAAAGACGTTTAACCCGGCTGTAAGTTACAAAATGACCCGTTAAATTGAAACAAGTATTTATTGCTGCAGCTTCAGCAATGGTTTGATCACCTTGTTTACCATAAAATCCAGGGCTTTGCCCCTGTATGCAAAATCATTGAATGACCCAATGATAAATGATTCGGTTAATGGATGGTAAAACATAAATGCTCCGGTAACGCCCACACATCCCCAGCTGGTAGTATTTTTGGGCATCAGCACCGGGATGGTTTTCATTTTCCAGATGGCATACCCATAGTTGAATGCAATGCTTGGAAAACCCATATTGACAAAATCATTCAACATAATATCAAGGGTCTGTTTTTTGATGATCTGCCCATTCACAAGTGCTTTGATGAATAATAAATACTCCGAAAGCGGAGCAGTAATACTCCCTCCGGCATGGTCAATCTGGTGAACTCCCTCAACTGAAATAAAATTGGTGTTTTTAAAATAAAGGCCTGCCATGGGAACTGGTGATTCGGTTTTTGGTTTGGAAAATCCATAACAAAAAGCATGCTCCATGCCCAGTGGATCAAAGATGTATTGATGCATGGCCTCGTAAAACTTCATACCGGTAACACGCTCAATAATGAATCCCAACAGGTAATAATTGGTATCGGTATAATGATGTTTTTTGCCAGGCACCGCCACTGGTTTCATGTTGGCCTTGCCCCACAATACAGCTTCACGTGTCTGGATGGAAAATGACGGGTCTTTCCGCACTGGCAGGGAGGTCTCCGGTTTTCCCCTCAGCCAGATTCATATCCACACCCAGTTTTTCTGAATGCACCAAAAGGTAAGCGTTCCTTACCCGCTTGTCTTTTTGAACCTGTTTTCTGAATGCGTTTTCAACATTGATCAATATCTCCGTTCTTTCCATACAATTGTTTCTTTTATTTACAAACAAAAACCATTTCCCCATCCTCATCTGAGATCAGTTCGGCGGCCCACTGCAAGGTGATACCGGGAACCGTCACCCTTACCCTGCCCTCTTCAAATTGAATATGTTCCCTGCTTTCAACAAAAAACATAGCCTCCCTGACAAACCACAACTGGTCCTGAATCAATGTAACAACATCTTCATTGGCCACAAACAACTGATTGTCTGCCTTGACCAGATTGAGTGAGGTTTTGTGAAATATCAGCTTATCAGATATGGCTTCGGCATTCATGGGGTCAAACCCCCGAAACTGCGGGAAGGATTCAAACTGAAGCACCACTTTCACCCCTGCCTGGTCAAGGAAAGCCTGATACCTGGCTTGCCGTTGTTCCGCAAGCTGTGGTGTATGGAGGTTGCTTAGAGCCTGGTAAACATCCAAGCCTGGCAATTCGACTTGTTGCACATCAAACTGAGACATGAAAAAATCATACAAATGTGACCCGCCTGCATAAAATGCTTCCTGCCAGCCATCACTATACTTATCAAGTATATAACACATGGCCATGCCGGCAGCCAAATGTCTTTTGCGCAGGTCTTGCCGCCCATAAAAGGGTGTATTCAGTATTGCCCAGAAATGTTTATGGTTATAGTTCATTTTGATCCCGGCAGAAGCTGATCCATACAAGTTATAAAAACGGTACTCACAAAAATAGGCAGGCCCCTCAAGGTTCTCAACTGCTTTCTCGTAGTTCATGAAAACGCTTCCTATGATGCCTTCCCTCTGTATACGGCTGCTGTAAAGCAAATTAAGCAATTCGCTGAATCGCTCCTCGTCTGAAGTGAACACCATTTCATACAGTAGCTTTTGTTCAAATAATTTGATGGCATCATTTACAGGGTCTTCAGGGTACACAAGCAATACAGCCGGATTGTCATATTCAATGTCTTTTAAATGACCGAACTGATATGCATGATGCATTTCATGGAAAAGCACAGCATAAACCTGGTCTTTATCCATATAGGATGCATACCCATAGTCAGCAATGGCTGTTGCAACCCCATTGATCTTTGCAATGGTCGACCCCATCAATTGTAGTTCAGCCTGGGTGCCCAGGTAGGTTTGGTCAGCAACTTTCACGAAAGATTCCGGCGGGCTGGGATGGTTGTAAAGTATGGCAGGGCCGTTGACCCTGTAAAGGCATACAGGTGAAGGTTTCATTCCCGGCCAGATCATTGCGGTGGCTTCTTCTACCTGTTCATAGAACCCCGCAATACTCCCCAAAAAGAGGCTATCCACAGATAGCATGCTTACCTGTCCGGCCACCTGGCATGACAAGGTAAAAAACAGCAGGATAGATGACAGTTGTTTTTTCATTGAAAATGCTTATATTTATGCTTAAACCACAAAAATAGCAAATATGAAAAAGCTTGGTATAGGTTTAATCATTTTAGGAATTGTTGTCACAATCTTTAGTGGGATTTCGTTCAAAAAAGAGGAAACCGTGGTTGAAGCAGGTGAATTCGAACTCACCAGAGAAGAGGATAAAGACATCACCTGGCCACGCTGGGCGGGTATCGCCGTAATTGCAGGCGGGGTGGTTGTGCTTTTGCTGGGCAGAAAAAAATAAGCGAAAGCATTCAGTAAAAGGGTGCAAAAACCCTGCATTTATTCAATGGTCTGAAACTGATAATGCAACACAGGTTCAGCGTCCAGCAGATGCCTGATAAAATAATTCCACCTTACTTTGGTAAAATAATCCCCGTCTGCCCTGCCAAAACTGTGGTTGGTACCCGGCAAGATCAGCATGTCAAAGTCTTTACCTGCCCTGATCAGGTATTCAGCCAGCTTATAAGTTGCCGATGGGTTCACGTTCTCATCAATGGCTCCATGGGCAATGAGCAAATGTCCCTGCAGTTTATGTGCATTGGTAATATTTGACTGTTCATGGTAAAAATCACCCACCGGATAACCCATATACATCTCGGGCCACCAGGCCTTTTCCATCCTGTGGTCGTGGTCAGCTGCTGAGGCCACCCCAACCTTATAAAAATCAGGATATAAAAGCATGGCCCTTCCCGCATCATAACCACCGGCTGAATGCCCATAGATGCCTATACGGGTGGTATCCATCCAGTTGTGTCTTTCGGCCAGCTGCCGAATGGCCGTTACATGGCACTCCAGGTTATAGCCCATATTCATATAGGAGACATCCCTGAATGCTTTTGAACGGTGAGCCGTGCCCATCCCATCTACAATAATTACTGCAAAACCAAACGCCCTGAATGGATTCTGAATATTGAACAAGGCCTGTGAAAAAGATCTCGGGGTGGTTGAAGTATGCGGGCCGGTATAGGTATAGTCAATGATGGGATATTTTTTTCGGGGGCTGAAATCTTCAGGGTGATAGATAACACCATATATATCGGTTACACCATCGCGTCCCCTGGCAATAAACGGCACAGGGGGTGTCCATCCGGTGGCCATCAGGTCATCTGCATCAGCACGGCTTATCTCAAACAAAATCCTGCCGATTTCCATTTCTCTGAGCACAGAAACGGTGGGGAGGTCTACCCGCGAATAGTTATTGACAAAATACTGTTTACAATGAGATAAACTCACCTGGTGGTGGGCATTTTCTGGTGTAAGCAGGGTGACATCGCTCCCATCAAACCCAACCCTGTAAAGGTGATCATAATAGGGGTTTCTGCCAGGTTCTTTTCCACCAGCCATAAAATAGATAAATTCATTCTCCTCATCAATATGAAAGACACTTTTTACCACATAGTCACCGGATGTTACCGGGTTGATAAGCTCTCCCGTGTTCCGGTTATACAGATACAAATGGTGCCAGCCACTGGCCTGAGAGCTGAGCAGAAGCAAATCATCACCAATGCGTTGCATGATCATGTTCCGGTATTCAACTGAAGTATCACTGTATTCTGATACCACCACCCTGATACGACCAGTTGCAGCGTCAACTTCAAGCACATCTGCCTGTTTGTAACCCCTTTGCGGAATCAGGGCAAACAAGCTGTCTGACTGTGTTGTCCAGCTGAAAGATACTCCAAAAAAATGGGGTATGGGATCCATTTCCAGAAGAACCTCTGTGCCTTTATCCAGATCGAAAATCACTGGTCTGTACCAAACCACAGTGGTATCACCCGGCGAACCACGGTAGTAGCTTAGCAACCTGGGCCTGTAAAGGGTATCGATTGAAAAATCGAGCAGATACATCTTTTCAGCAATTCCAAGATCTGCGACATAGGTAAGCAACTTCCGCGAGTCTGGCGCCCAGTTAACAAAAAGGTTTTCTGGGCGGCTTGCCCCCTCACCTACCATCAGGTCAGACCAACCATATGTGTTTGCGTACTCGTAATGGTAGCGGCCATCGGTGCTGAGCTGTATTTCTTCGTTGGTTTCAAGTTCACGTAAAAACAGATTGTATTCTCTTATAAAAGCCTGCCATTTACCGTCAGGTGATACACCTCTGGGGCGGGGGGTATCATTTACTACGTTCTTAAGGGTTAAGAACTGATTTTCAGTGTCATATTCCCAATGGGCATTGTCGAAACTGAAAGATATCAACTGTCTGTTCAGATAGTTGATTCTGTTAAAAGGCAGATTCGCCTCATCGATCTCCTTTCCGGTTTTTTCGGCCAATGCGTTTGCAAGCATCACGTGATCAAATGCAGGTTGCGTTAACGCCTGGTCAATTTGGCTTAGAAAAAATCGTTTCCCTTCACGGGTCTGGGTAACATGCCAGAATCCCTCTCCATTTTCAATCCAGTTGGGGTTTACCTCCAAATGATACACCAGTTTACGGATATTGGGGGCAAGCAGGGCTTCGGCCCTTTGGTAGTGTGTAGTGGTTATTTGTTTACCAGGAGTGCAGGCCTGCAAACAAATAACAAGAACTGAAATTGTCATCCAATACTTAAGGCGAATACGACGATGCATGATCATACAATTTGGAGTGCTGAAAAAAGTAGATTTTACAACAGTTTAGCTTTGGAAGCATATATAAAGTGATTAAATATAGAAATAATCCAGCGACTACACTTAATCACCAGAAAATTTTCATCCATTCAACAAGTCGAACTACCAGATCAGGCTTCACGGAGGCATGCCCTGCAACAAGCTGATGCAATCATCACAGTCATTGTACTTTGTGCCAGACACAGGGCAAATAAATAATTATTAGTATCTTGTTGCTTGAAAAAAGCTCGCCAGATTTGCAATTATTGTTTACTGATGGCATCAACAATTCTGAAGCCAGTCTTAATTGGCTTTCTTGTCCTGGTCTCTGCCCACACCCACAGCCAGATCAAAGATGTGGGAAGCCCTTTTATTGTTAACCACTCTCGCTACAGCTACGCAGCAAGCTCCCAAAACTGGTCAATTACGCAAAATAACAAAGGCTTTATCTATTTTGCCAACAATGATGGCATCCTTGAATATGATGGGTCAAACTGGACAAACTATGCCGTTCCCAATGCTTCAGTGGTACGATCTGTGCTCGCCATCGGCGACACGATCTATGCCGGTGCATTTGAAGAAATAGGTTTTTTAGCTCCTGACACCCATGGGAAACTGGTATGGCATTCACTCAATCACTTAGTGGCTGATGAATACAAGTATTTTGACGAAGTCTGGAATATATTTCAGGATGAAGGCAGAATCATTTTTCAATCGTTCTATGCCTTGTTTATTTTAGAGGATAATGCTATCAAGGTTATCGAACCAACCGATATATTTGGCTTTATGTTTGCCCCTGACAACCAATACTATATTGTAGACAGGGCACACGGACTGATGTCATTGCAAAACGACAGTCTGGTTCTTATTTCAGACGATCTATTGTTCAAAACAAATGAGATAAATGCGATTATATCACGAAAACGTGGTGAGCTGCTGATAGGAACCTCCAATAAAGGCCTCTATTTGTGGGATGGGCATAACGTCAATAGGTGGAAAACCCAGGCCAGTGAAAATCTGCAAGAGGATGACCTATTTTGCGGAATCAGGCTTTCAGACGGAAACATTGCCTTCGGCAGCATTAGCAATGGCGTGTATATAAGCGATTCTGAAGGAAACATCCTCCAGCATTTGAACAGGTCGAAAGGGCTTCAGAACAACACAATACTGGCTTTATTTGAGGATAAACGTGGTAATTTATGGTCAGGGCTCGACAATGGCATTGATTTTATTGAGATCAGGTCGCCACTGACATTATTTGATTACAACTACAACATCGAAAGCACCTATGCAACAGTGGTGCATAACGATATCCTTTATGTGGGCACAAACCAGGGTCTGTTTGCCAGGCATATTGACAGTATCAGCAGCAGAAAAAATCATCAACAAGCCTTCCATCTGGTTGAAGGAACAGAAGGACAAGTCTGGAGCCTGCAGATTATTGACAACACCCTGCTTTGTGGCCATAATTTTGGAAGCTTTCAGGTAGAAGAATTCACGGCAAGAAAAATATCTGACATCCGCGGATTTTGGTCATTCACTGCACCACCTGATACTGACAACCTGATAATAGCCGGAACATATACCGGGCTTGTCAGGCTTGAAAAAAAAGGAAACAACTGGTATTTTCTTGATGAAGTTGAGGGTTTCAGAGAATCAAGCAGAGACCTGTTTTATGACAACAACTATCTTTGGATATCGCACGGTTACAGAGGGCTTTACAGACTTGAACTTACTGAAGACTTTGCACAGGTGAATCATGTGCAGTTGTTTTATGGTGATGCAGGTTTACCCGGCGAACTGCCCTATAACATTCAAAGAGTCAACAACCGCATGGTCATCACAACACGCGACGGGTTTAAATATTTTGACCACAGACAAAATGCCTTTCTACCAGAAACGACCATGGAAAGTTTATTTGCCAATAAAGGATTTATTGATATCATCCATGAAGATTCAAACGGAAATCTATGGTATTTCAAAGACGACCTGATGGGTGTTATGCGAAAACTTGAAGACGGAACATTTCGCGATATCACCTCACCGTTTGCACGAATTAATGATATAATGATCAATGCCTTCCAGAACATTTTTGTTGATTCGTCAAACCATATTTTTATCGGAACCCAACAAGGGCTTGTGCACTACGACCCAAACATCATCAATGATTATCATAGTGCTGAAGATGTATACTTTACCGAAATTCTGTTTTACGGAAAACAGCAAAGCCTTGCTTACCAAACTTTCAGCAAAGAAATTGCAGACAACCTACAACAAATACCCCAATTGCCGCATGCATTGAATTCAGTGGTGTTCAGGTTTACAGCACCCCTTTATGAAAACCCCCAGGCCATCAGGTATTCATATATGCTAAAAGGATTTGAAACCTCATGGTCTGAATGGAACGACCTGAACTTCAAAGAATACACAAACCTTCGTGAAGGCAGCTATACGTTTGAGGTTAAAGCGCTTAATCCGTTTGGGCAAGAAACACATGTGAGTTCTTTTCATTTTGACGTCAAGCCTCCATTTTTCAGGTCAGTAACAGCTTATTCGCTTTATGCATTTATCCTGGTTTTAGTCATTGGCAGCAACTTGTACCTGGTGAGAAAAAGAATCATGAAAATACGGATCAGAGAAAAAATCAGGCACGAAAAAAGACTTGCACGAAAAGAACAGATATTCCGTGAACAAACAGCATTGAGTGAAAAAGAAATCATGAAGTTGCGCAACGAAAGCCTGGCGAGTGAAATGCAACACAAGAATAAGGAATTGGCAAACTCTACCATGCACCTTATTCAAAAAAACAAAACCCTTAATGCGCTGAAGAGTGATCTGGGGCGTCTGTTAAAGAGTCTGCCCGACAGTAATCCAGAAAAACACAACATCCATGTTCTTCTGAAAAAGATCAACAAAGAATTGAAAAATGAAAAACACTGGGAACTGTTTAACAGTTACTTTGATGATGTGCATCACGATTTCATAACCCGTTTTAAAGTTACCCACAGCGACCTATCGCCCAAAGAATTACGGCTTTGTGCCTACCTTAGGATGAACCTTTCCACCAAAGAAATTGCTCCTCTGATGAATATTTCTGTCAGGGGCGTAGAAATAAGCCGTTACAGACTCAGAAAAAAACTGCAGCTCGACCCAAAAGAAAATCTGACAAACTATATCATCTCTTTCTAGTTTGCGCATGGTTTGGACCATTGTCAAGAACGCAGCGTGTTCGTGAATGAGAAACTTGAATTTTTCAGGTATTTTTATTTATTAATCATATTATCAGGTTTTTAAAAACCCCATGATGTACTTATGATGTGGTCAAAAATATCTTTGCTGTAATATTGCTGTATTTTAATATTTATTGTATGACTGGTTTAATTTTAAGTTTGTGTTATCAAATCATTAAAAATTGTTTAACTCAATACTTCCAACCAAAACCCTCAGAACTATGAAAAAGAACAAAGCAAAAAATCACTTCACATGGGCTTTACTGTTTATCGGAGCCTTTACTTTCATCGCATTTTCAGGATGCAGCGATGACGAAGTAGAGCCAGCAGAAGACCCAATTGCCAGTTTCCAGTATGCAGTCAGCGAAGATGACCCATTGACCGTTATATTCAGCAACTTCTCCCTGAATGCCGAAACCTTCAGTTGGAATTTCGGTGATGGAAGCACCTCAACGCTTGAAAATCCCACACATACCTATGAGAATTTTGATACCTATGAAGTTGTTTTGACAGCTACCAATGTCGACGGTGTAAGCAGAAGCTTTACCGAAGTTATTGATCTGCAAGATCCGTTTGTAGCATTAGGACTACTTGCAGGACAAGAATCCAAAACCTGGAAACTATACCGTGTTGAAACCAGTATGGGTGTGGGACCAAGTGCTGGATCAAGAGAATGGTGGTCATTATTGAACGATGGGTCAAGACCTTGTAAGTATTTCCATGAATTTACCTTCAACAGGCAGGGCGAATATATCTTTGATGATAAAGGATATATGTGGGGTGAAGGTGGCGTATTCCACCCTGATTTGGTTGGAGAATGCCTTGAGGCCATCCCTGCAAATATGGTTGGCCCTGATGGTCAGGACCTCTCCGCTTGGTTGGGTAAAACCCACTCCTTTGAATTTGACCCAACCACAAACATGGTTACCCTTGACGGATTAGGTGCCTGGATTGGCATTGTCAAGGTAGCTACAGACGGTGAGGTGAACGTGCCGCAAAGCAGCGTTTCATTCAAAACCCAAATTGAAGAACGCGATGGCTATGATTATATGCTTGTAACCTTTGATTATGGTGAGGTATTCTGGACATTCTCTTATGCACATTATTATGATCCTTCATTAGAACCTGAAGTTGTTACGGAACAAGAGGGAATTGACCCACTTGATGAACTGACTCCCACAGAAATGTTCAACACATTTGCTTCAACAAGTGAAGATGATGTTAAAGTTCTTGTACCGACAGAATCAACAGTTGAACTAACAGTTGGTGTAGATGATCCTGCTGATGCTGACGCAGCAAAGGTTGGACGTTACAGAAGGGTAGCATCCCTCTATCAGGAACTTCAGTTTGCAACTGAATATTACATCCAGTTTGACAACTTTACCAAAGTATCGATTGATGTTTATATTCCGAGCTCAAATGATTTTTCAGGTGCCCTGACAAAAGACATTGCCATCATCATTGCCAATAACCATGATACCCCAGAGTGGTGGAACCACCATCTGCAATATGATGTTGATCCTGAAGAAGTTAAACTTGATGAGTGGCAAACTTTCACTTTCGAGCTAGCTGAGCCTACCAGCGGTCCCGGTGAAGGTAATCCACTTACCCGGACAGACCTGAACTTCTTTGCTATCTCAATCGGTAGTGGGGGACACGAGGTTGAAGGAACTTTCTACATCCGTAACTTTAAATTTGAATAAATTACATAACCTTTTGACAATGGCCGGCAATCGCCGGCCATTGTCTATACTGTAAACTTCAATGCCAACACCTAAGTTGACCGTGTCTGCCATATTTTTTACAGTCACCATGTTGGTGATGTATGCCTGTGAGGATGATAAATCACTAAACACAGGAGATCCTGCCAATTTAATAGTTGAAGTAGAGATTGCAGATGACAAAAGTGGACGTGTATACATCCAGGCCTGGGCTGATCATGCAATTGAATTTCAGTTGCGCATTGGTTCAGCAACTAGTGAGCCCGTCGAAACCAACATCACTGGTACTTTTGAATATACATTTATCCAACCGGGCAATTTTGAACTGGATATAAGGGCCTATGGCTCATCCGGCCGGTTTTTACGGCAGGTTGTGCCCGTCACCATTGTAATAGGGCAGGATGTACCACCCCATCAGGGTTACACAACACCAATGCATTATGAGGGGTGGGAGTTGGTTTGGCATGACGAGTTTGAGGGCAATTCAATCAATGCAGACAACTGGGTTTTTGAAATCGGAGATGGTTGCCCCCAATTATGCGGGTGGGGCAACAATGAGCTACAGTATTACCGCGAGCAAAATGCATGGGTTGAAGATGGGGTGTTGACTATCGAAGCCCGCAGGGAGAATTTTGGCGGCCGCCAGTTTACATCGACCAGGATGAAAACACAAGGCAAACAATCATTCAGGTACGGCCGCATTGATATCAGGGCATTGCTGCCTGCCGGGCAGGGCATCTGGCCGGCATTATGGATGTTGGGCAATGACATTACCACTGTGGGATGGCCCAGATGCGGTGAAATTGATATCATGGAAATGATTGGTGGCAATGGAAGGGAAAATACGGTTCACGGCACACTGCACTGGCATCTGAATGGCCATGTGCATGCAGGTGGATCGTATACCTTACCCACAGGCACTTTTGGTTCTGAGTACCATGTTTTCAGCATTATCTGGAATCAGAACCGGATCACCTGGTATGTCAATGACATCCAATTCTATCAAATTGACATTACCCCCAGTCATATGACTGAATTTCACCAGGAGTTTTTCTTCTTATTTAATGTGGCTGTCGGTGGTAATTGGCCGGGGAGTCCGGATGCAACCACAGTCTTTCCCCAACAAATGCGTGTTGATTATGTGCGCGTTTTTCAGCAACTCTAAAACAAACGAATATGAAGAGCATAGTATTATCATTATTGCTGCTGATCCCGGGAATGTTCCTGACCAGCACGCTTCAGGCCCAGACCCTGCAGGGCGTTATGACTGACCGGGTTACGGGCGAATCACTTCCAGGAGCTACCATCATGGTACAAGGAACCACAAGGGGAACAGTAACCGGTATAGACGGTGATTATCAGCTAAGCCTTGATGCCGGCACATTTATCATCGTTTACAGTTATGTAGGCTATATGGCTCAGCAGATTGAAATCACCTTTGAGCCAGGTGAAACAATTACCCGCAACGTACAATTGCAACCTGACATCACCACTTTTGAAGAATTTGTGGTGGTGGGCTATGGCACACAACAAAAAAAGGTTGTAACCGGAGCAATCTCCAGTATAGATGCTGAAGAAATCACTTCTACGCCGGTTCTTCGCATTGAACAAGCCATGCAGGGCAGAGCTGCCGGCGTACAGGTCACCAACCTGTCAGGCCAGCCTGGTGAAGCACCCACGGTACGCATACGCGGTGCAGGAACAACGGGCAATGCAGAACCCCTATATGTTGTAGACGGCATGGTTGTTAGCGGTATTGATTTTCTTAATCCTGGCGACATTGAGTCAATTGATGTATTGAAGGATGCAGCATCTGCAGCAATTTATGGTGCCAGGGCAGCCAATGGTGTCGTGCTCATTACAACCAAAAGTGGAACAAAGGGCGATCTTAGTCTGAATTATTCATTCTATCAGGGCGTTCAAAATGTGGCGCGCATGCTTGACGTACTTAACGCTGAGCAATACAAAATGATGATGAATGAAGGCGCCAGAAACGCAGGCAGGCCCGAACCATTTGATTTAAATGAGATCCCTCAATTTGACACCAACTGGCAAAAAGAATTGTTTGAAAGCAATGCGCCCATAGCCAACCATGAGCTGTCAGTAAACGGTGGCACAGAGCGATCAACATATGCTTCTTCATTGTCTTATTTTACACAACAGGGTATCATCGGAGGTGACCGGTCACAGTTTGACCGTATTACCGCACGGCTTAATACCCGTCACCAGGTGAATGACTTCATTCAATTTGGGAACAATTTGGCCTATACACATATTATCAGAAGAGGGATTGCCAGTAATGCATCATTCAATGCAGCTTACAGCAGTGCCCTTAACCTCGACCCGCTTACACCCGTTTTCGAACAAAATGAAAACTTACTTTCCCTGCCTCCCTATTCCAATCAACCGGTGGTAACCAATGCTGAGGGAAAAATGTATGGTATATCCCAGTATGTGGGAGCAGAAATCGTAAACCCATTGGCATTGCTTGAAATTCAAAATGCGGAAACCAGGGTGGATAAAATCGTGGGGAATATATTTGGCGAAGTTGAACCCCTGGATAACTTAAAATTCAGAACATCACTGGGCGTTGATCTGGCTTATGTTCTCGATGACTCTTTTCAGCCTTTGTTTTACCTCAATGGCGCCCAGTTGAATACGGAAAAAACCACTGTACAGAAAAACATTAACAGGTATTTCACCTGGCAATTTGAAAACACCCTTTCATACGCAAAGCAAATTGATGACCACAATTTTTCGGCACTCGTCGGTACCACGGCCAGCAAATTTAACTTCGAAAACCTATATGGATTCAATGCCGATGTTGATGTAAGCAATCCCAACCATGTTTATCTGAATATGGCCACAGATACAGTCTGGCAAGCCTATGGCGGCGCATCCCATGCAGCCATCCTCTCGCTTTTTGGACGTATCACTTACGACTACCAGGCCAGATACGCCTTTAATGCCACGATACGCAGAGATGGTTCTTCAAAGTTTGGTCCCAACAACCGCTTCGGTACATTTCCATCAGTTGGGGTAACATGGATGATCAGCGAAGAAAATTTCTTCCCATCACTGGGTCCACTTGAGGTAATCAAATTGAGGGCATCCTGGGGAGTTAATGGTAACCAGGAAATCGGTGACTACCAATTCATCTCAACAATTGACAGAAGCAGGGGGTATATTTTTGGAGGGGGCAGGGCCTTTGGTGCTTCGCCATCGTTCATTGCCAACCAGGATATCAGGTGGGAAGAATCTGAACAAATTGATATAGCCATTGACTTTGGTGCTTATGACAACCGGTTAACCGGTACCATTGACTATTACATTAAAACCACCAAAGGCCTGCTCGAAGTCATCCCCATTCCCGGGCATGTAGGCAATGATCCGCCTGTTGCCAATGTCGGAAGTGTAGAGAACAGGGGTGTGGAGTTATCGCTTAACTGGCGTCACTACCGCCCGGACTTTCGCTATTCGATTGGCATAAACGGAGCATACAACAAAAACCAGATGACAAAAATCGGAAACGCAGAAGGTGTGCTTCCGGGTGCAAACTGGGCTGTGGCAGGTATGGTAACACGTACCGAGCTGGGCTTACCCATAGCATATTTTTATGGATATGTTACAGATGGGATATTTCAGACCTGGGATGATGTTAACCGCCATATTAACCAAAATGGTCAACGGCTTCAACCCAATGCCCGGCCGGGCGATGTGCGTTTTGTAGATGTGAACGGAGATGGCGTGATCAACGCTGATGACCGTACAATGATTGGCAAACCCACACCTGACTGGACATTCGGCATGAATGGAAACTTCGAGTACAAACAATTTGATCTGGGTTTCCTGGTTATTGGAACATACGGAAATGATGTATTTAACGGGATAAGAAGACGCGATCTGAACAACACCAACCTTTCAGCAGACATGCTAGACCGCTGGACAGGTGAGGGTACGTCAAATACAATCCCCCGGTTTACCTTCAGCGACCGCAATAACAACAACAGGATATCTGACCTGTATATTGAAGATGCTTCATTTGTCAGGCTTAAAAATATCCAGATAGGATATACAATTCCGGCCAGGGTACTAAACAGGATCCATGCAAGAAACTTCCGGATTTATATATCTGCTGAAAACCTCATTACACTGACCAGGTATTCAGGAGCTGATCCGGAAATCGGAGCCCTTAGCTCATTTGATATTGGCATTGACAGGGGTATTTACCCACAGGCAAGAACTTTCCGCCTGGGTACAAGTATTTCATTCTAGAACAAAAAGGAATATTGTCATGAAAAATATATCGATCAAATCAATCCCGGTTTTCCTAATCGCCATCTTCTTAGTGGGATGCAGCGAAGATTTTCTTGACCTTAAACCTTTGGATCAGGTTGTAAGTTCAAACTTTTACAAAACACAGGAAGACGCATTTCAGGCTCTGGTAGCTGTTTATGATGTACTCACCTATCAGTCAACCCCCGG
Source organism: Bacteroidales bacterium (assembly GCA_007118495.1). Taxonomy (GTDB): domain Bacteria; phylum Bacteroidota; class Bacteroidia; order Bacteroidales; family UBA7960; genus PUPG01. The sequence goes on along the minus strand of SKRM01000028.1, from coordinate 39,398 downwards.
TGTCAGCTGGGCTCCTTTTGTAACTGTGGCTGATGTGCTTTCAGATGATGCATTTGGTGGTGGTTCAGATGCCAATGACGGACTTAATTTCAATCAGTTAAACGAACATAACATTCCACCGGCCAACCCGGTTGTACATGCCACATGGATAAAGAATTACATTGGCATTTACCGGGCTAACCTGTATCTCGAGGTTATAGACGATATCGAAGCACCAGAAAGCTTCAAAAAAAGGACTGTAGCAGAGGTGAAATTCATGCGGGCCTATTTCTACTTTGAGCAAGTCAGGTTTTTTGAAAATATTCCACTTCTTACAAGAACCTTGTCGGGCCCATCAGAATACAGTCAGCCGCAAAGCACCCCCAAAGAAGTATATGACCAAATTGCCCTTGACCTGGTTGAGGCCATTGCTGATCTGCCTGAATCGGTGCCTGCTGCAGAAACCGGACGAATTACAAAATGGGCCGCCCAGGGATTACTTGCCAGGGTATATCTGTTTTATAACGGGGTATACGGAGCTGAGCTTGTGGCAGGAGGTACAACTGTAAACCGAGCCTATGTACTTGCACAACTTGAAGACATGATTGCCAACAGTGGCCATGATCTTTTGCCTAAATATGAAAATAATTTCAGGCTTGCAGGTGAATTTGGGGCAGAGTCGGTTTTCGAGATAGCGCACGGCGACACTCCAACTTGGTGGGACTGGGGTTATCCGCGTGGAGGTGCCGGCAACCTGGCTTCACAGATGCAGGGACCAAGGGTAACCGGATCGACCAAATGGAACAGGGGGTGGAGTTTTGGAACTGTTAGTCATAAACTTGCTCAGTTTATGGAAGGTGATCCACGCTTTCAACATACCATTCTCCGTGAACAAGATCTGGATGGCACCCTGAGCAAGGGCTATCAGCACACGGGTTATTTTTCAAGAAAATACACCTCTGATGCAGAACATTGGGGCGGAGGCGGACAGTTTGAGCTTAACCGCACCACCAACTTCCGCGTAATACGCTTTTCAGACGTTTTGCTGATGGCTGCTGAACTCGACAGTCCAAACAAACAGGTGTATCTTGACAGGGTCAGGGCCAGGGTTGGTCTGGATCCCGTACCGGCAACACCCGAAAACATATGGAGAGAGCGAAGGCTGGAGCTTTCGCTTGAGGGAATCAGGTATTTCGACGTATTAAGGCGGGGTATGACCTACGCCAGTCAGGAATTAAGCCATTCAGGTATTCGTGGGCCTAATTATGTTGGAGAACAAGAAACCTTTAACGTTTCATTTAATCAGGCAACCAGGGGATTCTTGCCCATACCCCTAACTGAGATTGACTTGTCTGCCGGTGTCTTCAACCAAAATGCCGGTTATTAGTAACCCATCCTGATAGACTGTTACGTATGAATCAGAAAGCCTATACAATTTTCATCAGCCTGATTGTAGCCCTGGGTGGGTTCCTGTTGGGGTTTGACAGCGCAGTTATCTCAGGTGCTACACCATTTTATCGCGGTACATTCGGACTTGATTCCGGATCGGTGCTGATTGGCTTTTCGGTAAGCTCGCTCATTCTGGGAGCTATCATGGGGAACATCATTGCAGGGCGTCTGGCTGACAAATATGGCCGGCGTAACATTCTGAAGCTAACAGCTGTATTGTTCACCCTGAGTGCCATAATCACGGCCCTGTCATTTGATATCGTGATCTTTCTTTTCGCAAGAATTTTGGGTGGCTTGGGAGTTGGGATGGCCATTCTGGTTGCACCCATGTACATTGCTGAAATTGCCCCTAAAAAAATGCGTGGCAAACTGGTCACCTTCAATCAGCTTAATATCGTGGTTGGTATATCAATGGCCTATTTCTCAAACTACTTTTTTCAACAGACCATTGCCGATCCTGATTTAAAATGGAGGGTTATGTTGGGGGTTGAGGCCGTACCTGCCCTGCTTTATCTGGCACTTTTGTTTTTGGTACCCAGAAGCCCGCGCTGGCTTATGCAAAAAGGTCGGGATGAAGAAGCACTCGGGGTATTGGCAAAAATCAATGGAGCAGACAAGTCGTTGGTTGTGTACAAAGAAATCCAGACAAGCCTGCTCGAAGAGGAGAATACCCTTGAGAAAGCCAAATGGTCAGATGTGTTCTCATCGCGTATGAAAACCGTATTGATCATTGGTTTCGGGATTGCATTCTTTCAGCAAATTACAGGCATCAATGCCATTTTCTACTATGCCCCCATGATCTTTGAAATGGCTGGTGGAGGTAAAGACGCAGCTTTCTTGCAGGCAGCCATTCTGGGAGTTACCAATGTGGTGATGACCATTTTAGCCATGTTGGTCATTGATAAGCTTGGCCGCAGACCATTGCTGTATATCGGAGCAGCGGGCATTTGTATTTCAATGCTTATTGTAAGTGTCTCTTTCAAGAATGCCACCTATACCATCGATGCACAAACCATGGAGCTACTGATGGAAGAAGTTGAGTCAATGCACACAGAGACACACCATATTGACAATATCCGTTCACTCTCTGAGCTTCAAGGGGTGGAATTTGAAAACGAAGTAGCCTTTTTCAGCATTATCAAAGATAAAGTGGGTCAGGACACCTATAATAGTTTCAAAGAGATAATCCTGAAGCACTCCATCAGCATCCACTCCATTTGGGTATTGATAGGGCTTTTGTTGTTTGTGGCTTCTTTTGCTATTTCATTGGGGCCAGTGATGTGGGCTTTGCTGTCAGAGATTTTCCCCAACAAGCTGCGCGGACTGGCCATCTCTATCATGGGTTTCTGGAATTCCATTGTCAGTTTCTCGGTAGCCACTGTATTTCCGGTTCAATTAGAACTGTTGGGTTCAGCCGGCACTTATCTGATTTACGCCATTTTCGGACTGTTAACCTTTGTCTTTGTCTGGCGCTTTATCCCAGAAACCAAAGGCAAGTCGCTCGAAGAACTTGAAGAACAGTTAACTCATTCGATACCAAAAAAGGCAGACTGATAAAGGTAATACACCCCTGTTGCTAAAACTTACTGAGAACAACAGGCAGTAAAACAAATAGTAAGCTAGAAAATATGAAAAACCTAACAACAGTATTGCTAGTCCTTTTTGTCATGATGCTTTACGCATGCACCCCAACACAGGAGCCCGCAAGCAAGTACCTTGCAGAAGGTCCGTCTCATGTTGAAATGCTGCAAGTTGACGGCAAATTCAGGCTTTTTGTAAATGGTGAAGAATTTTATGTAAAAGGCGCAGGTTGTGAATTTGGACCTTGTTACCAGATTGCAGCCCATGGTGGCAACTCATTCCGCACCTGGCGCACTGACAACAGTCAGCGCTCAGGGCTTGAAGTTCTTGACGAAGCTTATGAGCATGGTCTCATGGTGATGATGGGTCTTGAGGTGGCACGTGAACGGCACGGGTTCGATTATGACGACGAAGTTGCCGTAGCAGAGCAGCTCGAACGTATTCGCAATGAGGTCATGGAAATGAAAGACCATCCTGCACTGCTTGGGTGGGGCATCGGCAATGAGCTCAATCTCCGCTATACCAATTTTAAAGTTTGGGATGCGGTGAACGATATTGCCCGGATGATCAAAGAGGTTGACGGAAACCATGTTACAACCACCATGCTTGCGGGCATCGGACCCAATGAGGTGGAGTATATAGCAGCCAATTGTCCTGATATTGATTTTCTGTCCATTCAAATGTATGGTGAACTTATTAATTTGCAGCAATATCTCAGCAATGCCGGATACGATGGTCCTTACCTGGTCACAGAATGGGGCATGACCGGACACTGGGAGATGCCCCGGACATCGTGGGGCAGACCCATTGAGCAAACCTCATCAGAAAAAGCTGAAGCCATCAGAATCCGCTACCAGAATGTAATCCTGGCTGATGAAGCCAATTGCATGGGTTCATACGTTTTTCTGTGGGGACAAAAACAGGAACGCACTCCGTCGTGGTATGGCTTTTTTACCGAAGCAGGTGAAAGTATGGAGCATGTGCAGATGATGGAATATCTTTGGACGGGACAATGGCCTGAGAATAAGGCTCCCAGGGTCTATGACATCTCTATAGTTGGTAAGGGCGGACGTTTTGATGACGTGGAGTTGGTTCGCAACGGACAATATACAGTAAAGATCGATTTTGAATATGCCCGTATGGAGCAATTGAGCGTCAGGGCTGAAATCATGCCCGAACCCGAAGTGCTTAGCGATGGTGGTGATTACGAACCGCGACCCGAAAGTATTGAAGGGTTGATTATATCAGCTGATATTTCCGGAGTCACCTTCCAGGCACCTGCTGAGCCTGGAGAATACCGCATTTTGGTATACGTAACAGATAAGTTTAATAATGCTGGTGCGGCGAATGTGCCATTCTATGTTTATTGATTTATATTCATGAAGTACTTGCACATTCTGCCCGTTATTGGTGTGTTTATTTTGGTTGGTAGCTGTCGCCCGCTTGATAAGGAAGTGTCGTCTGACATTTACTTTCAGCGGGCTGACAGTTTGCTGCAATTGCTGACCCTTGAAGAAAAGGCTGGTCAGATGACCAACATTGGGCTGACAGCAATTACCCAGGGGCCTTTTTGGAATGACTTTGACACCCTTGAGCTGGATACAGCCAAACTTCGCTACTACTTGCTTGAGAATCACATTGGTTCCATTCAGAACAAAGGCATATACCCACCCCCTAAAGAAGAATGGCACCGTATCATTAAAACCATCCAGGATTATATTGCCCGGCATGCACGTCACAACATTCCGGTGATTTATGGCATGGATGCGGTTCATGGCGCCAACTATACTGCCGGTTCTACCCTTTTTCCACATCAGATCGGTTTGGCAGCAAGCTGGAACCCCGAACTGGCCAGGCTAACCGGAGAGGTCACAGCCTATGAAATGCGCGCATCATCACAGGCCTGGAACTACGCACCCGTTCTGGATGTAAGCATGCAACCCCTGTGGGGTCGCATTTTTGAAACCTTCGGCGAAGACACACACATGAACAATGTGATGGGGGTGGCTTTTATTGAAGGCCAGCAGGGTGAATCAATATCAGACACCACACGTGTTGCGGTTTGCCTGAAGCATTTTGTGGGCTATGGTACACCTTTTAGTGGAAAAGACCGCAGCCCGGCCTATATCCCCGAACACTATCTCAGGCAATATTATATTGAACCTTTCAGGCACGCCATTAACGCAGGGGCCCTCACTGTTATGCTGAACTCCGGATCAGTAAATGGTGTTCCGGGGCACGCTGACCATTACTTTATTACCGATATACTCAAAGGTGAGTTAGGGTTGAAGGGGTTTGTGCTTTCAGACTGGCAGGATGTGGATCGCCTTGAAACCATGCATCATGTGGCAAAAGACGGTAGAGAAGCTGTAAAAATTGCCGTAATGGCGGGTTTGGATATGAGTATGACACCTTATGACGCAGACTTCGCAAAGCATGTAGTTGATCTGGTCAATGCAGGCGAGATTCCCATGAGCCGCATTGATGATGCCGTGCGCAGGATTCTGTATGTAAAGTTTAAGCTGGGTTTGTTTGAAACACCCTACCACGACCCTGCCGGATACGACAAGTTTGGGTCAGCTGAGTTTGCAGAACTCAGTTACCAGGCCGCACTGGAAAGTATTACCCTGCTAAAAAACCAGGATCAGATTTTGCCATTAGCATACGGAACAAAAATACTGGTTACCGGACCGGCAGCAAATGCTTTGACTGCACTAAACGGCCCGTGGAGCCGTACCTGGGCAGGCGATGACCCGTCGTACGACGATCCCGGGAAAAAAACCTTGTTCGAGGCTTTGCAGCATACCTTTGGCGAGCAGCATGTCATGTACACACCGGGCACTGACTATGAGGGGGATGTTGAAAGTGAACGACATCTGCTGAATTTGGCAAGGAATGCTGATGTTATCGTGCTGGCCCTTGGTGAGAGACCCGCTACTGAAAAGCCTTCGGACATCAATGAACTTGACCTTCAACCAAACCAGATTGAACTGGTAAAGCGCCTGCACAAAAGCGGCAAACCCGTCATCCTGGTGTTTTTACAGGGACGACCCCGTGTCGTCAGAAAGATTGAACCTTTGGCAGATGCCATTTTGATGGCATACTGGCCCGGACACGAAGGGGGCAGGGCCCTGGCAAGTTTACTGATTGGCAGTGAAAACCCAAGCAGCAAACTTCCATATACGTGGCCGCGTTACAGTGGCTCGCTTTACACCTATCAGCACAAAGGCAGCGAGCGGCTGGGACAGACATTTGATATGGATGGTTTTAATCCGCAATGGGAATTTGGTCATGGCTTAAGCTATACCACTTTTCAGTACGATGCGCTAAAGCTTTCTGCAGACACCATTCAAGCAGGAGAAGCGCTGCATCTGAGTGTCAGGCTTACAAATACCGGAAACCAACCCGGAAAAGAAGTTGTGCAACTCTATATCCGCGACCTGGTAGCAAGCATAACCCCTGACCACAGAAAACTGATCGCTTTTGAAAAAGTATACCTCGCACCCGGGCAGGTTAAAACCCTTGATTTTATTGTGGCCTATGAAGATTTGAAATTTGTAAACCTTGATAATGAATGGATTGTCGAGCATGGTGACTTTAATATCCTTATCGGCGGAAATCCGGATGATATGCTCACAGAGCGATTTTTTCTGAATCTGAAAGGAGGGTTGAAATGAATATCGTAACAATTGATCATGAGAGCTACTTTAAAATCGCGCATCACGATGCGATGCGTCCTTTTTTTATGAGCATTGTAAGCGACGCCAATCATTGGATGTTTATTTCAAGTAATGGAGGCCTCACTGCCGGCCGGAAAAATCCTGAATATGCATTGTTCCCATATTATACTGAGGATAAAATCACTGAATCTGCAGACATTACCGGTAGCAAAACCATATTCCAGATCCATACAGGCCACCACTGCCTGATCTGGGAACCCTTTTCAGAAAGATATTGTGACAAGTATAGCATCAGCCGGAATCTCTACAAGAATATCTATGGAAATAAAATCATATTCGAAGAGATCAACCTTGACCTGGGCCTGGTATTCAGGTATCAGTGGAATACCGGAAAAGTTTTTGGCTTTATCCGAAAAGCATTCTTGATCAATACCTCTGACGCTAATTATCAGATTACCCTTTTAGACGGCATGCAGAATATCATGCCCTATGGTGTGCCATCTGACTTGCAAAGGTCAAGCAGCAACCTTGTTGACGCCTATAAAAGAAGTGAATTGGAACCAGCGGCAGGCATTGGAATCTATGCACTCAGTGCCATCATTGTCGACAGACCAGAGCCAAGCGAGGCACTCAAGGCAAACATTGCCTGGTCGGTGGGGCTTGAAGATCCCAAATATCTGCTCTCATCATTGCAGCTGAATGATTTTAGACAGAAACAACAGGTCATGCAGGAACATGACATTAAAGGAGAAAAGGGAGCATATTTTGTATCTGCTGAGATCAGGTTGCCTGCAGGGGATAACAAAAAATGGACCATCGTTTCGAATGTAAACCAGGGTCATGCACAAATCATCAATCTGTCACAGTCTATACAGCATGTTAAGCAAATCGAAAAGGAAATTCAGGAGGATATTGACTCCGGAACACAAAGCCTGATACAGCTGGTAGCAGGCGCCGACGGTTTGCAGTGCACGGCCGACAAGCTTAGTGATACACGGCACTTTTCAAATGTGCTTTACAACATCATGCGCGGTGGTACATTTGACCACAATTACCGCATTGAAAAAGAAGACTTTTTGGGTTACCTTGAAAAAGCAAACAAAGAGGTTATTTTAAGAAACCAACAATTAATAGGTGAACTGAAAAATATTTTCAGTCTGCCTGAACTTAGAAATGTGCTGTCAACATGCCACGACAGTGATTTTATCAGACTTTCAATAGAATACCTGCCCCTGAAATTCAGTCGACGACACGGTGACCCAAGCCGGCCCTGGAACTATTTCACCATCAATACCCAAAATGAAACAGATGGCTCAAAGATTCTTGACTATGAAGGCAACTGGAGAGATTTGTTTCAAAACTGGGAGGCTCTGGCCTGTTCATATCCTGATTTTATTGAGGGGATGATCTTTAAGTTCGTGAACGCTTCTACTTTTGACGGGTACAACCCCTACAGGGTGACCAAAGATGGCTTTGACTGGGAAACCTTAGAAGCTGACAACCCCTGGTCGTACATAGGCTATTGGGGTGACCACCAAATTATTTACCTGCTGAAGTTTTTAGAGATACTTGACAGGCATCAACCCGGTAAACTGCAAACCTATTTTGATAAAGAATGGTTTGTTTATGCCGCAGTTCCATACATCATCAAACCCTATGATCAAATAGTGCAAAACCCGAAAGATACCATCGTGTTTGATTTTCAGTATGACAAAGCCATCAGAGAACGCCGCCAACAACTGGGAGCAGACGGAGCTTTACTGACCAATACCAACAAAGATATTTACCATGTGGGTTTGCTCGAAAAAATACTGGCAACCGTCCTGGCAAAAATTTCAAACTATATACATGAAGCAGGCATCTGGCTAAACACCCAACGCCCTGAATGGAATGACGCCAACAATGCACTGGTAGGTAACGGTGTTTCAATGGTTACTCTATACCATCTGCGTCGCTTTATGAAACTTTTTGAAAAGATCGTGGCAGAATCGACAAGTGAGAGCTTTAAAGTTTCCAGTGAACTGGCAGAGTATTATCATACTATCCGCGAAACACTCTACGCGTTCAAGCCCTTACTGGCAATAAACATGGGCGATACAAACAGAAAAAACATGATCGACCGCATGGGTATGGCGGCATCTGAATACAGGCAGCATATCTATGCACATGGGTTCAGGGGGAAAAAAAGAAGTATCTCCTTATCAGGGCTGCAATCATTTACAAGTGCCTGTCTTGATTTTATCGGGCATTCAATACAAAGCAACCAGAGAAAAGATAAGCTATACCATGCATACAATCTGATAACCATTAATGAATCAGAAGTTTCGATAGAACACCTGCATGAAATGCTTGAAGGCCAGGTAGCTGTTCTTAGTTCTGGACATTTAAGCTCGAAAGAGGCCCTGGAGGTGCTGGATGCATTAAAAAGAAGTGCCCTTTTTAGAGAAGATCAGTATAGTTACATCTTATATCCCAACAAAGAACTGCCGCGTTTTCTGAATAAAAACACCATCCCGGCTGCTGATGCAGAAACCTCTGAACTTATCAGCTTCCTGGTTAAGAACAGAAACAAAGAAATCATTGAACAGGATGTTTTTGGAGCCTTCCATTTTAATGGCGCTTTCAAAAATGCGACTGATCTTGATGATGCACTGAATAAACTGCCTGAAGCTACCTACAAAGACCTTTTGGTAAAAGAAAGAAAGTTGTTGCTGGGTATTTTCGAAAAGTTATTTAGCCATAAAACCTTTACCGGCCGGTCGGGCACCTTTTTCGCCTATGAAGGGCTTGGTTCAATCTATTGGCATATGGTTTCCAAATTGCTTCTGGCCACTCAGGAATGTTGCCTGAAGGCCGTCGAAGAAGGCACTGATCAGGTAATCACAGGCAGGCTATTGGAACACTATTACGAAATTGATGCCGGAATCGGGGTGCATAAACCACCCGAATTGTATGGGGCGTTTCCAACCGACCCCTATTCGCACACTCCAAAACACAGGGGCGCCCAGCAACCTGGTATGACCGGGCAGGTTAAAGAAGATATCCTTGTTCGCTTTGGTGAAATGGGAGTGTTTGTGACAAACGGACGCATATACTTTAATCCCTGTTTGCTGAGAAAGGAAGCATTTGTCAATCAAGCCCATTCAACTGAATACCGCAACATCAACAATGAGCAAATCAATGTAGAACTTGAACCCGGCACCATTTGCTTTACTTACTGCCAGACACCCGTGGTTTATAAGCTTGCTGAAACCGAAAAACTTAAGGTGATTTTATCTGATGAGACACAAATAACCACTGACATACTGTCTTTAGACCATGAAACAAGCCGGGAGATATTTCAACGCAGTGGAAAGGTCACCCGCATTGAAGTTTATTTGAACCAAACGCGTTTGAGATAATGCGCATAATGAAACAGTAAGGTGCTTCTGCATAAGAACAGAAAAAACATCTTACAAACAACCATATACATATGAGCATTTTACGCACTATTGTCATTACACTCGCTGGTCTGATCATGCTGGCGTCATGTACCCGGCAAACAAAACAAGCAGCAGATCACTCCCTGAAAACAGCAGCAGATATACTGGCTAATAAGGAATATCAGGCCATTTCATACGGCGGCTACCGTGAAATAACCCGCGATATCCAGCCCACCATCGCCCAACTGAAAGAAGACATGAAAATCCTCTCAGCCATGGGGATCAAAATGCTGCGGACCTATAATGTACATTACGACGAAACAGCCAATCTGCTTGAAGCAATCAGGCTATTAAGAGATGAAGATCCGGGCTTTGAAATGTACCTGATGCTGGGTGCCTGGATTGACTGTAAAAATGCCTGGACTGATTTACCTGACCGCATTCGCGATAAAGAGAGTGAAAGAAATGCCGTGGAAATTGCCCGGGCTGTTGAGTTGACCCAGCAATATCCTGATATAGTAAAAATCATTGCCGTAGGCAACGAAGCAATGGTACATTGGGCCTGGGATTATTATGTTGAACCTGCAATCATCCTTAACTGGGTTCAATATTTGCAAAACCTGAAGCAACTGGGTGAGTTGCCGGAAACCTTGTGGATAACAAGCTCTGATAATTTTGCTTCATGGGGTGGTGGGGCGACCGAATACCACGTCGATGACCTGAATGAACTGATCAAAGCTGTTGATTTTATCTCCATGCATACCTATCCCATGCACGACACCCATTACAACCCTGATTTCTGGGGAGTAAGAGAAGATGAAGAACATCTTTCTGATCTGGAGAAAATTCATGCCGCCATGCAAAGGTCATTAGACTATGCCATTTCGCAATATCAAAGTGTGGTAAATTATATGCATAGTATTGGCGTTGACAAACCTGTTCATATTGGTGAAACTGGCTGGGCTACCATGTCCAATGAATTTTACGGGGGCGAAGGAGCCCGGGCCACTGACGAATACAAATCAGGTCTTTATCACCAGATGATCAGAGAATGGACCAACAGCAAAGGCATTAGCTGTTTCTACTTTGAAGCCTTTGACGAGCAATGGAAAGATGCTGCAAACCCCCTGGGGTCAGAAAACCATTTTGGATTGATCAACCTCAAATCACAAGCCAAGTATGCTTTGTGGGAGTTGGTTGACGACGGCACATTTGACGGATTAACCCGCGATGGAAAACCCATCACCAAAACATATAACGGCGAGCTTGACTCCCTGATGAAAGACGTGAAAGTTCCTCCCTCAGAAAGGGAAATTCGTCTTCATCGCCCATGAAATGGTAATTGATTAATAACCTAAACCTGGCAACCATGTCATCATCTGCAACACCGCAAAAGTATCGGATCCCAATAAGACAAAAAGCAGCCTTCGGTGCTGGTATGTTGGTCAATAATCTACTGCCAGGGTCTTTAGGTGTTTTTGCATTTTTCTTGCTTACCGCTTTCGGGATGGATCCGTTTCTTGCCGGCTTACTCGGAGGTTTGCCAAGGTTTTTCGATGCTATTACCGATCCCATCATGGGGTATATCACTGACAATACCAAATCACGCTTTGGACGCAGAAGGCCTTATATTTTTGCCGGAGCCATTTTGAGCGGCGTGCTGTTTGCTGTATTATGGCAACTAAATCCTGACAATTCACAGATGTATAATTTTTGGTATTTTCTGATACTTTCCCTTGTGTACATTATGGGAAATACCATTTTCTCAACACCGCTCATCGGTTTGGGGTATGAAATGACCTCTGACTACAATGAACGTACCAGGTTGATGGGCTTTTCTCAGACCATCGGGCAAATTGCCTGGATGGTGGTACCCTGGTTTTGGGTGCTGATTGCTAATCCAAATGTATTTGATACCCAAGCCATTGGTGTTCGCAGATTGTCTATCATTGTTGGAGCTATCTGTATGATTCTGGGCTTGCTGCCCGCGATTTTCTGCAAGGAGATTGACCAGTCAAACCTTTCCAACAGAGATGACCTCACCTTAAAAAATGTCTTTAAAAACCTTAGAAGCCTGTTTAGGAATATGGTGTTGATCTTTAAAAATGCACCATTTGTGAGACTTTGCGGAGCTACATTCTTGGTATTCAATGGCTACCAAATGGTTGCATCTTTCAGCTATTTTATCATTGTATTCTATATGTTCAGGGGTGATTACGCAAGCGCAGGGACCTGGCCTGCGTGGTTTTCAACAATAAGTGCTATTTGCACTGCCTTTCTGATTATTCCGATCATCACCACGATGGCGAACAAATGGGGAAAACGAAATGCTTTTATTATTTCAACGGCCATATCAATGGTTGGATACGCATTAAAATGGTGGGGCTTCAGTCCGGGAAACCCATGGTTGATGTTCATGCCACTACCTTTGATGGTATTTGGTATAGGAGGTTTGTTTACCCTGATGATGAGCATGACAGCCGACGTTTGCGACCTGGATGAATTGAACAATGGGATGCCCCGCAAAGAAGGAACATTCGGGGCAATTTATTGGTGGATGGTAAAGTTAGGTCAAGGCCTGGCCCTGGTGCTGGGTGGATTGATACTCAAATTGGTCGGTTTCGACCAGAATGCTGCCATTCAAACCACTGAAACGCTGATACGTCTGAGGCTTGCCGACATCATAGTGCCTGCATTCACCGCCGGGCTTGCCATTCTGGTGATGTGGAAATATGATCTTACCGAGAAAAAGGCAAATGAGATCAAAGAAGAACTGATCAGGCGACGGGGGGAGTTGTAATCCTATGGTCAATTCACTAATATTTATCGACAAGGATTGGGCATACAGGTAATTATTGGTATATTATTTTATTGTGGTGTGATTAATCCGTAACTTTATATGTGGTTATAGTAACTGAAACAGATCACCACCAAGGGCTTCAACCCCCAAGCCCTGTCTTATATATAGTTGATCATGAATACGCAAATATCATTTTCTAAAGAGCAAGATACCGATTTCAAAAAAACGTTATTCAGACGTGTAAATCAGTATTTCACCGATAAGGGCATTTCAAGGCATTTTACACCCGGCATGCTGGCCAAGACAATGGTTATGCTGCTGATATATTTCACCCCCTTTATTTTGATACTGAGCATCCCAATGCCACTTTGGCTGGTTTTTGCGCTATATTTTATCATGGGCGTTGGTGTTGCGGGCATTGGTATGTCGGTTATGCACGATGCCAATCATGCCGGATATGCAAAAAATCAAAAAGCAAACCGCTGGTTGGGATTTACCATGAACCTGATCGGAGCCGATGCCTACAACTGGAAAATAAAGCACAACAAACTGCACCATGTTTTTACCAATGTATACGGAAAAGACGAGGACATAAACAGCCGGGTTATTCTCCGCTTTGCCTATGCCGCCCCGCTCAAGAAATACCATAAATACCAGCACTTGTATGCCTGGATTTTTTATTCTTTGATGAGCTTCTCCATGATATTCGGAGATTTGTCAAACCGAATCAGGTATCGGAAAATGGGCATTACCAATATTTCAGCCAAAACCTACCGCCGCTCTATGGCATGGTTAATTGTGTCAAAAACATTATACTTTGCGATCATTTTTGGGTTTCCGATGATATTCACAGGCCTGCTCTGGTGGCAGGTGGTGCTTGGTTTTGTAATCATGCATTTTACAGCCGGCAGTATTCTGAGTTTGATCTTTCAAATGGCCCATGTGGTTGAGGGGCCCGTGCAGATCAATCCTGATGAAAACGGCAATTTGCCCGATTCTCTTATTGTCCACCAGCTAAAAACTACCAGTGATTTTTCAAGAAATAATAAGCTTCTTTCGTGGTATGTGGGAGGCTTAAATTTCCAGACAGAACACCATCTTTTCCCAAAGATTTGCCATGTACACTACCCTGCCCTGTCTAAAATTGTTGAAACCACCACAAGTGAATTCAACCTGCCATATCACGTACACGACAATTTTTTCAAAGCCTTTAAGTCACATGTAAGGACGCTGAAAAAACTTGGAAGGGTTAAAGTTGATCTGTAATTGTATAATCAATCTGCTTAAACCACAATACTTAAGTTAATCCAAGAGCACTGAGTACATCATTTTTTGACGGAACACGCCCTTTGATAACTACTTTCTCGTCAATCACCACTGCCGGGGTTGACACTATATTGTAGTTCATGATATCCATGATATCCTCAACTTTGGTAATTGTGGCGTTTAATTTATTTTCTTCAACAACTTCACGAACGATTTTTTCTGTCTGCTTGCATTTCATGCAGCCTGTGCCTAAAACTTTAATTTCCATTTTGTGTGGTTATAAGTTATTCAATTAACTTTAAAAGTAGCCTGATGCCGCATCTTACATACTTTTTCAGAATCAGGTTGATCAGACAGCACCATATATTAAGCCAGAAATGGTGGCCATAATTACCACTAATATAATAAATACTGTGGTCTTTTTAGTCCCCAGTACATTGTGGATTACCAGCATATTGGGCAGAGATAGTGCCGGACCTGCCAGTAGCAAAGCCAGGGCGGATCCCTTCCCCATTCCCGAAGCGATCAGACCCTGCAATATGGGTACTTCAGTAAGTGTTGCAAAATACATAAAAGCTCCAAAAACAGAAGCAAACAGATTTGCCTGCAAAGAATTTCCTCCAACCAGTGATTCAACCCATCTATTGGGAATTAGCCCTTCGCCGCTTTCTGTTCCGAGAAGCAAACCGGCCACCAATACCCCGACAGCCAGCAAGGGCATGATTTGTTTTGTAAAGCCCCAGCTTTCATACAACCATTCGCGGGGTTCACCTTTATTCAAGCCCGTTAATAACACGAGCCCTGCAACAGCTAATACAAATGGGATTTCAGGAGCATTGAAAAAGAAGCCGGAGACAATTACGGGAAGGGCAACCAGTGTTACATGCTGCCACTTTATTTTCAATACGTAGATTAAAGAAAACAGAAACAAGACACCAAAAAACGCAGTAATATGCCATTTGCTGATGCCGCCAATTTCAGTTGTTCCCCAATTTGCAAAGATTAAAATGAATACCAGAACAAAAAAATGATAAGATGTTTGCCACAAAGGCCTGGTCTCTTGGGGATCGGGCATATTCATCTGTTCTTCACTTCGCCGCCGCTCTTCTTTTCTAAATATGTAAGCCATCAGCAAACCAATTACAACACTAAAAACCACGGCTCCTATTATCCTGGCCAGGCCCAATTCCCAGCCAAGAATCCTTGCCGTTAATATGATAGCAAGTATATTGATGGCTGGCCCGCTGTATAAAAAAGCTATTGCAGGCCCCAATCCGGCACCGCGCTTATGGATACTTGAAAATAAAGGTAAAATTGTACACGAACAGACAGCCAGAATGATTCCTGAAACAGATGCGACCATGTAAGCTTTCCATTTTTTTGCTTTTGCCCCAAAATACTTAATTACAGATGCCTGGCTGACAAATACGGCAATTACACCGGCAATAAAGAATGCAGGGATCAAACATAGAAGCACATGTTCCCGGGCGTACCACCGCAACAATTCAAGTGCCTCATACACGGCATTATCAAAGCGACTTTCTCCAATTGGCAAAAAATAAGCGGCCAGGAAAAATGCAAGCAAATATCCAAATATCTTAAGTTCCTTTTTAAGCTCCACTTTTCGATGCGTTAATTCAAATTCAGCCTGAAATAACTTTCAGTTTTCTGGTTTGGAGTGTAAAAGTAAGAACTTCAGACAAAAGCCCGTCTCATGGCATAAATTAAATTATTCGGGATTTTGTTCTTCATCTTCCTCTGGCAGCAGACATTCCCCCTCAAATTCAGAAGCTACAAAATCTTCTTTTTTTAACCAATATTCTGAAGTGATCAAGGTAAAATCAGTAGAATCTTTTTTAATTAATTCCCACAAAACTGCTTCTGCTTCTGCAAATTCTTTATCTGTGCTCATTTGTTCGGTAAATAACCTTTTAATGAGATTTCTGTCAGAGATTCCGTTATTGAATGATTTTAGAACAATTTCTTTCGTGATTTCTTTGTCGTAACCATTATTTGAAACCATAGAAAAATCTGCAACAGTTGCTTTTGCATTTGGAAATTTTCCATTGTAAGCCTTATACAGCAATTGGTTAATATTGAATAAATCATAATGTAAGTCAATTTCAGGAAACTCTTCACATACCTTATCAAGTAACATATCATTTGAAACCTGATCTATCTGGCCTTCATTTAATCTTTCAGAAAGCTTATAGGTTAGTACTATCCCGGCAGCTTCATTGGGTTCAAAATCTGTAATAGCCATATATAACATTTCCCTTAAATTTTCTGGCTTCACTGTTTTGGCTTCGGGAAAATCAAATTGTTCCAATAAGTGGATAAAATCTTGATCATGCCAATAGTCAGTGATTTCTTCGACAGTGGTGACGCTTTTGATTGTTATATTGAATTTCATTGTTTTGTTTTATTTACTTTTTTACCTGCTCTAAAAGCTTTTGGGTTTCCTGTTTTTTACGAATTCTGTATATCTCTACTAAATATACAATTTTTTGTCGCGTTTATCAATATTTGCAGTGTTTGTTTTCATTTATATTTTAGATTATATTGCTATATTGCAGGATAAAACGAATACATGACTGCATGAATTCCCGGCTGTCACCTCTGGTTGTATTCCTTTTCTTTTTGCTGGTAAATGTCTCTTGTGATGAAGGTGAAAGCATCCCCGACTTTACCGGTCGCTGGGAATATGACCAGGCCAGTCCTCCTGAAAATGTTGATTCTTGCTATGAAGGAAGCTGGATGTGGATTTATAAAAGCAATGACTTCACCATCTTTGATTCTTGCAATGAAGCATATGTGGCCGGGAGCTGGAGTACACAAGGGAAGAGCATTTTCGTGAATTTTACCGATGAAGGCTTCAATAACTTCAAGGGAAACATAATAACCCTGACTGACGATGTACTTGTTTTGGAGACAGCCATGTTCGGGCAGTTGACCAAGGTGCGGTTTATCAGGGCAAATGAAACTGATCAGCGGAATCATTCAAGTAATAAATAAATAAGCTATGCATAACAGATCAGCTCCCAATCTGCTGTTAACTGCAGTGCTCCTGCCCTGGTTATGGGTGTTTGTTGCATTTTGTCCACTTTCTGCACAGCGGCTGATTTCGTTGGCTGAATGCCGGGCAGCAGCCTCAGAACACCACGCTTTTGAAGAACAGATGAATCTGGTTAAATCTGCTGCAGCTGCCCAGCAAATCATGCTACGCAAACTGATCACACCTGAAGCAGGAGGGTTTGCCACAGCTTCATACCTGTCAGATGTTCCCAGATTTTCATCGTCTGATGATTTTGGCATTGACTTCAGACCCATGGTAAGAGACCAGTACCGCACAGGTATCTACGCCAGGCAATCGCTGTATGACGGTGGAGAGTACAACAGCAAAAGTGCACTTGAAGAAACTGAAAGACAAATAAACGCATCAAAGGTTGAACGGCAGCAACGCATACTTGAAAACGCCGTGGATGAACTCTTTTTAAACTCCATCCTTTTGGGTAAGGGGATACAAATTCTTCAGGTCAGAGAAGACATACTTCAGACCAGGTTCAGACAGCTTGAATCACTATACAGTGAGGGCAAAGTGTACAGGGTAGAGCTCCTTGAAATGGAAGCGGCACTGGCAGATATCAGGGCACATCAGGAGGCTCTGCTGGCAGATCAGGAACGCTTTCGTCATATGCTCTCAGCATTGACAGGCCTGGTCATCACCCCTGATGACTCGCTCCTGCTACCCGACGTACAGATGTCCGGAACCAGAAATGAAGATCCCTTGTTCAGGCAGCTCAAACTTGAGAAACAAAAACTTAGACAGACCAGGCAACTGTCAAGGTCATCAGCCATGCCCCGGCTTGATGCTTCAGCAGTGGCCGGATATGCCCGACCCGGGCTCAATTTGTTTTCAAATGAATTTGACACCTATTGGATCATTGGAATGACACTCAGGGTGCCTGCTACAGCCTGGCGCGACCACCAGAGAAACATCCGTGCCCTGACCGTGCAGGAAAGTCAACTTTTAATCTATTATGACAATTTGCGAAGACAAGAACAACTGCTGTTTCAAGAACTAAATGGTGAGGTAATTAAATATGACAGGCTGATCAGCCGTGATGCTGAGCTGATCGAAAAACAAACACTTATCCGTAAAGAATATGAATCTATGTTAACCGAAGGTGTGGCTTCGGCCTCTGATCTGTTACAGGCACTCTCAGCCGAATCGCAGGCCCGCATCAGCAAGGTTCGTCATGAAGTAGAAATGGTCAGGGCATCGCTCAGGCGCGACAATGCCATCATTGAACAATTAAAGCAATAAACCTATGCAATATTCAAAGATATTCCCCTTGCTTTTCTTCATTGCAGCCCTGCTCGCAGGATGCGCTGAGACATCCGAACCTGTGATGTACGGAAATTTTGAGGCAGATGAGTGGATCATTCCGGCCGAAGGTGACGGACGGATTGTCTGGCTGGATATCGAAGAAGGAATCTCATACAAAAAGGGAGAGATCGTGGGCTTGATTGATACAATACAGCTTGGGCTGCAAAAACAGATGGCTGAAGCCAACATCGCAGCCCTTCAGGCAACCATCCCTGACATTGAAATGCAAACCGCATCAGTAAGTCGAAAAACAGAAGCACTGGAACGTGAACGCGAACGCGTCAGCAGGCTGGTTGAACTTGGAAGCGCCGACCGGCAGATGCTTGATCAGATAGATGATCAGCTGGCTATAGCCCGGAGTGAGCTTACAGCTGCCCTTGCTGCCTTAAGGCAAGAGACATCAGCCATCAGAGCGCAAATGGAGCCACTGCATGTGCAGATACAATTGCTTGAGGATAAGATTCAACGCTGTATTATCGCAAACCCTGAAAACGGTGTCGTCCTGACGCGCTATGCAGGGTTACATCAATACGTGGCAGTTGGTCATCCGCTTTATAAACTGGCCAATATAGATGAAATGATATTCAGGGCATGGTTTGCGGGCAGTCAGCTTTCAATGCTTGAGATAGGCGGAGAAATGGAGGTCAGTATTGACATTCCCGGAAAAGACATGAAGCAATACAGGGGAACAGTGGCAAGCATTGCACAGAAACCCCAGTTCATTCCTACCCAGGTGCAAACACGTGAGAACCGGACCGAACAACATTATGAGGTAAAAATCAGGGTACCGAACGACGGCAGCATCAAACCCGGAATGCCCGGCGAAGTGCGTTTTGTCGTTAACAGAAATTCTGGTCTATGATCGTTGCCCGGCACATATCTAAATCATACCGCAAACAACGGGCACTTCATGATATCAGTTTCCAGGTGCCCGAAGGCAGTATTTTCGGAATAATGGGAGCAAATGGTGCCGGAAAATCAACACTGTTTGAGATCATGACCACCCTGCTTCCAAACTTCAAAGGGGAGCTAAAAATCTGCGGGATGGATGTGCGTCTCCACAAAAAGGAAATCCACCAGGTAATCGGATATGTGCCTGGACGTTTTTCTTTATACGAAGAACTGACCACTGAAGAGAACTTGTCTTTTTTCGCCCGCATTTACGGTTGTTCAGTGACACATATTCATAAAAATCATGCCTCCCTGTGGGAAAGCCTGTCGCCTTTTGCCGCCAGTCAGACACGGTACTTGTCAGGGGGAATGAAACAAAAACTTGCTGTATGTTGCGCCCTGGTGCATGATCCGGCCATTTTATTTTTGGATGAACCTACCACAGGCATTGACCCCCGGTCAAGGCACGAACTCTGGCAAGAACTGAGCAAGTTGCGCAAGCGGGGAGTCACCATCCTGGCAAGCACCCATTACCTCAGCGAGGTAAACAACATGGACCAGGTTCTTTTTCTTCACCAGGGGGAACAACTTCTGCTCGATACCCCCCAACGTTTGCTTGATGACTACGACAGGGAACTGGTTTCAGTTACCGGTTTGCATCCCTATAAACTTTTCACAGAGTTGAAAAATAATGCGAAGATGCATACTTGCTATCTTTCGGGAAAAAGTGTCCGCATTCCGCTGGATGATCAGATAAAAGAAGATGACATACGGTCATTTTGCCGTAATGCCCGACTTACATCTGCAGTGGTTCAACGGGTAAGCCCAGGCATAGAAGATGTTTTCATCCGCCATCTCTCACAAATCAAACAACCCGTTACATCATGGAAATAATTACCACCCATGAGCTTGGCAAAAGTTTTGGTTCACTGAAAGCAGTTGACCGGGTCAGTATGTTTGTTGAGGAGGGTGAGATATTGGGGATACTGGGTGCCAATGGAGCAGGAAAAACCACCCTGATCAAAATGTTGTGCGGCACCCTGAAACCAAATGAAGGGAGTGGGCAGGTGGCCGGGTTTGATATTGCAGCAGAGAGTGGCTCTATACGGCACCAAATCGGATACATGAGTCAATCGGTATCGTTGTTGGAAAACATGACCGTGACAGAAAACATTGAGTTCTATGGAAGCATCTACAGAATGAACCGGAAACAGCTCACCACCCGCTGGAATGAACTGCAGGGAATGGTCAATCTGGGCAGCCACCGACATAAACTTGCTTCAGAACTGCCTTCGGGTTTGCGTCAGATGCTTGCTTTTGTAATTTCAGTATTGCACTCACCACGCCTGCTTTTTTTGGATGAGCCCACCAGTGGACTTGATCCCCTGAGCCGGACAGATATCTGGCAGCAAATATACCGGACTGCCTACCAGGGAACCACCGTAGTGATGAGTACACATTACCTGGACGAGGCCTGGTACTGCGACCGGTTAATTCTGATGGAGAACGGGCGAATTAAAGCCCAGGGCAGTCCGGAATATCTTGATAGCCTGGCAGGAGGCAAGGGACTGGTGCAACTCTTTTTTATGTCACAACCATGAATCGGATCACCATCATAACAAGCATCGCCAAAAAAGAGGCCATCAGCATCAGCAGAGACAAGTTCAGCATGCTGATTTTGCTGATCATGCCTGCTGTGATCGTAGTTATGTTTGGTTATGCACTCTCATTTGAGCTCAACGAGATTCCCTTCACTGTACTTGATCAGGACAACACCCCCATGTCGCAAGAACTGGTTGAATACATGCACATTTCACCCGCTTTTTATTTTAATGGTTATCTGAATCAGGTCGAAGAAATATATGCATCATTGAGCCGTGGAACGGAAAAACTGGTACTTTTCATACCAAAGGGATTCAGCAGCCAGGCCATGCATAACATGACTGAAGTTGACCTTTTCGTTGACGCCACAGATCCGCTGATGGCAACAGCCATTGAAAACAACCTGGCAAACATCTTCAGAGATTTCACCTCCCGGCAAACTGAGAAATACAGCCCCGACATTCAAGCAGCGGGCTATAAAGTTTCATATCTGTTTAACCCTGACCTTAAAAACCAGGTGGTTCCCATTCCGGGGCTACTGATGATCATTCTTGTACTTATTTCGGCCATTATGCTTTCTCTGAGCATCAACAGAGAGAAAGAGCTGGGTACCAACCGGTTGTTGATGCTTACACCGGCCGGTATCCACGAAATTGTTGCAGGCAAGGGCATGGTTTATCTGGGTATTTCTCTATTTCATTTGTTTTCTATCTGGGTGTTGACTGAATGGATTTTCAACATACATGTGGCAGGCAGCCCCGCCATGTTTATTCTGATATGTCTGGTATTTATATTTAACTCCATGGCCCTGGGTCTGCTAATTGCTGCCTGGGTCAGAACCGAACTGGAGTTACTGGTGGGCTGCTGGTTCTTTTTATTCACACCCAATCTGTTTCTTTCGGGATTCATTTTCCCTGTATCTACCATGGCCCAAATCATACAACCATTGGCTGAAATATCCCCAGGTGCTTCCTTTATTGAGGCCTACCGGGGGGTTGTGTTCAGGGCAACCGGATTGACAGAAAATGCCTGGGCATTGATCAACCTCACCATCCAAAGCACAGTGGCCTATGGACTGGCCAGAATCGGTTTTAGAAAGAATTATCTGAAAAGGATATGAGCATGATACCCGGCATATTGAAAAAGGAATTCCTGCAACTTTCCAGGAACAAGGTGCTGCTTTTCATGATTTTTGTGAATCCACTCATTATATTGGGGGTGATTCCCCTTGCCCTTGAAAATAACACACAAATAACTGTGGGGATAGTAGATCATGACTCCTCTACCCTCTCCCGCCACTATGCCACGCTTTTGACACACTCACCTGATTACATCAAGGTGGTTGCATACGCTGGTATAGACCTGGCCGAAGAAGGCATCCGGACAGGGCAGGTGGATATTGTAGTGGTCATTCCCGCACATTACGAACGCCAGCTGGCGCATGATGATGCCGGGCCGTTAAAGTTCTTCTCAGATGGTACCCATCCGCAAAAATCGCAGAATGATGTATTCAGATCTGTCAGGCTGTTGCTGGATGACGGTGAACAGGTGATCAGGGTGCACCGCTTATTCAACCTGACAGATAGCCAGCTTTTCTATTACCTGGTGTCACTGCTGGTACTGGTGCAGACCATCATCGGCAGCTGCCTGATGGCTTTAAATATTGTTGCAGAAAAAGAGGCAGGAGTATTGCAGCAATTCAATTCCACCTCACTAAACCGCTTTGTCTACATTATGGGAAAATACATTTATATGACTTTGGTTTGCCTGGCTGTGGCAGTCATTAGCCTGGTATTTTGCCGGATCACATATGGACTCACAGTGGCGGGAAGCGTGTGGCATTACCTCACGATGGCCATCCTTTTTTCCTTTCCCTTGCTGAGTCTGGGTTATTTGATTGCAGTAATTTCGCGCAACCAGGTGCAAGCAGTCTACCTGCTTATCTTCACCCTGCTGACTATGATTCTGATGAGCACCATGTTCTCACACCTGAGTAGTATGCCGCTATGGGCTCAGCTGACGCGCTTTATAAACCCTGTGTATTTCATGGTCGACACATCCAGATTGATCATACTAAAAGGGCTTGAAATTCATACCATGCTCAGCCAGATTGTTTTGATGACTCTAACGGGGGTGATGCTTTCAGGTACGGCGGTAGTACTGATGATACGTTCAACTGAAAAATGGTAATATTGCAAAAAAAACAGCTCATGGATTATTGCTCGTTGTATACACTTTGTAAAAGCAGAAAAAGTATCCGCGACTTTGCAACCACCCCCCTGACGCATGAACAAATTCAGCGCCTGGTGGATATTGGTCGCACAGCGCCTTTTGCTTCAGGGAGAAAGAACTGGAACATCCACGTGATCACCGACAGGGAAAAAATTGACCGAATGGCCAGTGCTGTAGATCAGGAATCGGCACAATTAAAAAATTATATTTTACCGGAATATGCAGACAAGTTCGGGGGGTACGCCAACTATTTTTCCCTGTTCAAAAAGGCTCCGGCACTCTTTATCCCGGTTTTCCGGGTCTCCCCTACATTGCAGATTTTGTTGGGAAATCATTGCACCCCTGAAATGGCAACCATGGAGAGAGATAACATGGTGAAATCGATATCCTGTGTGGCCATGCTCATATTGCTTGGAGCCCAAAGCATGGGCCTGGGGGCATGCTATATGACTGGTGGGCTGGTGGCCGGGCAAAAACTACAGAAAATGCTTGAGTTACCTCCCGGCCAGGAGATCGGAGCCATCATTCCGGTTGGGGTTCCATTAAACAAGCGGTCAGCGTGATGCGAATCCGGCTCAAAAAATTTATTTTCAACCCGTTAAAGGTTAACTCCTTCCTTCTTTGGAACCAGGCAGGTCACTGTATCGTAATCGATCCCGGATGCCACCATGTGGCAGAGCAAAAAATATTATCTGATTTTATCAAGGCGATGAATATTAAGCCTATGGCCATCTTGCTAACCCACGGACACATGGATCATATTGCCGGGACGAGATTTGTTTCCAACACCTACGGAGTTGACATCTACGTCCATGAAAAGGAGGAAATAAACCAGGGTAAAAACGAGTATGATGCACACCTGCATAAGGTGAACCTTGATGGATCTGATCTTTCAGCAGCAAAGACATTTTCAGGGGGTCAACAACTTTCTTTTGGTGGGTTAAACCTGACCGTCATCCATACGCCTGGACATACCATGGGTTCAGTTTGTTTTTACGAACCTTCACGACATTGGCTGTTTACAGGTGATACACTGACCAAAGGCAGCCTTGGGTTTTCACACGATGGTTACTTGCAACTGATGCATACCCTAAAACAGGAAGTCCTGAGCCTACCTGAAGATACGGTATTTTTTTTTGGCCATGGACCGGAAAGTTCCATGGCAGAAGAGAAGGAGCATAATTCATTTTTTCAGCGGATGATGAAAAGCCCCTAGGCTGATGTCGCCCTGAAGAAAATGATCCTGAACAAACTTAGCCTGTTAGCATCATAGCCCAATCCAATGTCCTCCATCAACATGCAACACCTCGCCATTCACGAAGGCAGCGTCTGCACTACACAGGTAGGCAACGGCACCTGCCACATCCTCCGGGCTACCCAGCCTGCCTGACGCATTCACATCCTTGATCCGGTCACCCATGTTCTTCATCAGATAAGAAAGTGATCCCCCGGCAATACTACCCGGAGCTACGCAATTACACCGAATGCCCCTGGCTGCGTATTCAGCGGCAATGGACCGCGAAAAGGCTTCCATATAGGCTTTCGTTCCCGCATAAACCGACTGACCCCGGTAAGTTTTGGAAGCCACCACAGACGATACATTGACAATGATTCCGTTCCTTCGCGAAACCATGGGTGGGATCACGCGCTGGCATATGCGGGTGAAGGCCGAAATATTCACGCAGATCATCCGGTCAATGGATGCCTCACTGATCATGGGCAGCAGCTGGGTGTCAATACTGGCAGCCACATGAACCAAAATATATACATCATCGAGCCGGGATAAAAATGTATTCAATTCATCTTCTTTGGTAAAATCCGCTACCACCACCTCTGCTTTTGACAGCTCCTTGTCTGGTTTCATTTGCTTGCTATTTACATGAAGCAGCATGGGCCGCCCCAAAGCAGCCAACCGGCGGGCGATGGCCATCCCAATAGCTGAACTGGCACCTGTTATCACAATTTTTTCCATTATGCTTCAAATTTTTTCAGAATCAGTGCTGTATTGTGTCCACCAAATGAGGCATTAAGCTTCAAAACATGTGTTACAGGCATACTCAATGGCTTGTCGCTGACAACGTACAGTGGGGCATCCGGATCAGACTCACTAAAATTAACCGTGTGGGGCACTTGCTGATAAAGCAGGGAATAAGCAACACCCAACAGTTCCATGGCACCACATGCTCCTATCAGGTGGCCCATCTGTCCTTTCATTGAATATACAGGCAAATCTTTTACCCGGTCACCAAACACCCGTTTCAGGGCCAGGTATTCAGCAGGTGCATTCTTTGGGGTGCCGGTTCCGTGCAAGTGGGCACAGTCAATCTGATCAGGAGATACACCGGCATCTTTCAACGCAATTTCGATTGACCTGGCAAGCATATCAGCAGAAGGATCGGGATCTGTAATGGCAAATGCATCAGCCGTACTTCCATATCCCAGCACTTCCATAATAACCTGATCAGGTGTTGCGAATTCAAGTCTTTCCATGGTCATGGTCACAGCTCCTTCGCCCACTACCGTACCGGTACGGTAACGATCAAAAGGTTTACATGTGGCTGGCCCTTCATCGCTCAGTGCCATGGCACCTAATTTAAAAAAACCAAGATAAGCAGCGTGTGATGTCATGGAGTCACTGCCACCAGTCACAACGGCTTTGGCCAAAGACTTTTTTAACAATTTATAGGAGAATCCGACAGCCTGACTAGATGCCGCACAGGCTGCAACGAAAATATTGCAACCACCACTTATACCGAACTTTATCGCCAGCTCACGCATTGAACGACCAGCCTTTTGGTGGGAGTCAATCGCTGAGCCGAAGGGCTTCATATATTCCCTGGAATTAAAATAGTTTTCGCTGTCCAGGTAGTCAAGTCCGGTACCCAGGTTCATCAGCATCTCATTGCCCGAATACTTGTCTGACATGTTATGTTCTGCCAGCATCTGCTCCATGGCCAGATTCAAAAAGTGAATCTTTCTGTCTACACTGCCAGGTGTTTTGACCACTTCTCCATGCTGGCGTATCTCACCGGCTGCAGTCATGGGGAAACCACCGGCATCAATATTCTCTAAAGCCCCGACACAGGGTTTGCCGGTTTTAATACTTTCAAAAACTTCATTCAGGTTGCAGCCCAACGGTGACTTTACACCAAGACCTGTAATGACAACACGCATCGCTATTGGATGTTTTGTTTAAAAAATACCAGGGGGTCATCGTGGGGCGATACCATAGAGAAATTGGTCAACTCATCGGGCAGCATCTCTGCAAAACCGCATGCTGTACTACCATCTGAATAAAGTTTGCCAGCACCAATAAGAACAGGACCGTCATAATCGCTGATTTTGACAGCGAGCAGCAAACCCTGCAGCGAATCCAGAAACAGGGCATTGTCTCCCTTTAACCCATATTCTATGGATATGAGGCATTGCGTCATGTTCCGCATAATCTTGAATTGATCAAGGGGTGACATCCGGGGCATGGCTTTGTCAACAGCAAACAACCCTGTAAAAGGGGTATTTCGCTCCTCTTCTGTAAATGACATGGCCAACTCCCTGTAATAGTCGAGGTATTCCAATTCTCCAGTCGAGTAGAAAAAGGGCATATCAGCAGGAGGCTTCTGATCTTTGTAAAGTTCCCCCATGGCCACCATGGCAGCCATGGTTTCGCGGGTATGATATTTGGTCAACTTTCGTTTGGTCACATAATCAAACACAGGGATATCCTGTGAGGCAGCATATTTCTTATAGATTACCTTCACCTGTTTTCTACGATTTTTGCGTTCGTAAAAGCCATCTTCATCAAGGATTCGGTGGCTTGTTCCATTTCATCGTTCATCACATCAAGAAAACCAAACATCAACTCGCCTTCAGCATACAGTTTCTCATCACACCTGGCTTCAACCTTCATTACCGCATAACCATCATCCGGATAAAACACTTTCACCCTACCCCGGTATATTAAACGGTCACCGGGTCTGACCGCTGCACGGAATTTCATGCGGGTCACCAGGGTCAGGGTAGCGCGTTTTGCCTTCATTCCCCGCCGCTTCAGGCAGAACTCCAGAAATAAGCCGCTCATCTGGGCCAGCCCTTCCAGGATCAGTGAGCCAGGAAAGAGGGGATACCCGGGAAAATGCTCATTGAATACATCCTCGCTCATGGAGATGCATTTCACGGCCTCAATGTACTTTTCAGGGCAAACCTCGTTGACCCTGTCTATCAAATAAAATCTCACCGTCAACTGCTTTAATGCTCGTTCATTTTGCGCTGAATAACTATTCCCAATTCACGCACGGTGAAAGTTTCGAATAATTCACGGGCAGTTTGTCCCGGTTGAAAGCGGTCCGTATTGAAATCAGCATTCAGTTGTTTGGCCAGTTCTGCTGTTAGCACCCCATCCTCTGCAGCCTGGGCTCCGTAATCGGTCATGGAGATTTCCTGAACACTGATCTTTACACCAAAATTGGTTTCAATGGCATAGAGTATTTCTACAAAATCGATGCTTTCTGCACCCAGATCATTTACCAGCGCGTGATCAGGCTGTATTTCATCCACCGATGTAAGACCCAAAACGGGCATCAGCAGCTCTCTTAATTTGCTTTCAACAGTCATTCGTATTGGTATTTTAGGTATTCAAATCAGAAAAAGAAAGTAATCCCAACGGTTAAACCCATTCGCTTCAAGTCAAACCCAATACCGTCTGAGGCTGGGTCAGTTTTGAGCCAGATATCATCATTATCACCTGTTTTTATCTTACCGGCAAATTTGATAGCATAGTTTACTCCTGGCTCAACGGCAAGCCTTTCAGTAATAAAGTATGAATAGCCTCCTTCAAGTGCAAACATCATGGCATTTGCTGTGCTTGAACCGTTGTCAAGATCAATTTTACTGTAATTCAGTCCTGCTCCTCCAAAAAAAGGACCCCCAAAATGGTAGCGAACTCCACCGGTAAGCGAATACGCTTTTAAACCATCACCATCATCAGGCTGAACCGACAGAAAACCCAGGGTAACCACAATGGCCAGATCTTCTTGAATAAATTGCCCACCTGAAAGGTTTAGCCCAATCTGGGTAAAATCAGAACTTTCAGAATCGCCTTCCATTGAAAAAGTCCACTTTGAAATGTCCAATCCGGTCAGCTGGGTGCTTATAAAGCGATCTCCTTCTTGAAATTGTGCATGTGCGGTGCTGCCGATCAAGGCAAGTAAAAGCAACACAATCAGAAATTTGTAACTATTTTTCATAAAAATGTTGGTTGTGGATGGTGCATACTCTGTTTAAGCTTTTCTGCTTCCGCTTATTGAATTGCCACAGTGACATAAAAATAAGATTCAATATTATGACAAAAATTTATAAACATGAAAAATGTTGCGATTTATTTACGATTTGGGACAACATATTTACAAATACTAAAGTATTGCATAATATTAGGTATTGCTTAAAAATGAATATTATTTTTGTACCTTTTTTTAGTAAAAGGCCTTGTCAATACCATATCAATATCAAGGAAGAATTGATCAGTCGGCGGGGTGAGTTGTAAGCGGCAGGGTGAAATAAAAAGTGGATCCCTTCCCTTTTTCACTTTCAACCCATATTTCTCCTCCAAGCATCTCCACATAGGCTTTGGAGATGGCCAATCCCAAACCGGCACCCTGGTGGGCCATTCTATCGGAGATATCGGCCTGGACAAATCGCTCGAAAATCGCTTCAATCCGATCTGCCGGAATACTGATACCGGTGTCTTTTACATAGAACTCAATGACTTCGCTCTTTTTGATGTATCCAAGTTCTATTTCTCCCGCATCAGTATACTTAATGGCGTTTTTGGCCAAATTGGTCAGAACGGCATATAGTTTTTCACGATCGGTTCTGACAAAGACTTCGTTTGATGGCAAATCTTTGTGGCAAGTAACCCCAAGACCTTTACACTCAGCCTCAGGCCTGAAGAACTCACAGATGAAATCCATTTGCGAACTTCTCTGGTTTATATCTGATTGTCTTTATTTTCGGCAAAAAAACAACCTGTTATTACAATTTAAGAGTATTGATCTTAATCAAGTAAGGTTTTACATAATTATTGAGAAGAGTTTCGTTATTCGCACATTCCCTGTTAAAGAAAAAACCGAAGTGTCTGAAGGATTTCTGTTGGGACATTCAAATGTGTGAATATCGTACATTTTCAAACAAATTATGTAACACTTCCCGGAGTCAATGTCCTTACTTTCGAAATGATATTTTTTGTATGTTTAACAATTAAATCTCAGCCTTATACGAACAGCAGCCATCATATTGTTATTTTTAGGAATGGTAGGGATTGTAGTTTTTGGCACCCAGATCATCCAGCAGTCAGTTGGATCATATTTTTTCTGATAGTGACTCTTGTTGCTGCTGTATATGGTTCTATTTGGCGAATTTAGCGTTACGAAGACATGGAAGAAAATAATCAAAAACTCCAGGCAGAAAAAAGATATTTGCTGGTCAAACAAACAGCCTTGGTTTTACTGGCCATTTTTCTTTTTATCTACGGCCTGATCGCAGCACGCAATTTTCTTTATCCCATCGCTTTTGGCTTTGTTCTGGCATACCTTGGGTACCCGCTGGCAAATTGGCTTGAAATGAAGGGCTTACCCCGCATTCTTGCCATTTTGATTGTTATATTCGGCACGCTTGCTTTAATGGCCGGATTTACAATAGCGGCTTATCATATCATTACCCCCATAACGATAAATTTTTCTGATCTGGCTGACAAGGCCATTGAAAATCTAATCGAAATGAGTGTCATTGCAGGGCAGTATTTTGGCATGGACACGAGCAACATAGCAGAAACCATCAGCAGCCAGGTTGGATCTGCTTTTGACGCAGGCGGAAAACAACTTGGTACCGTCTTTTCTGCCACCACCAATACCATCGTTGCATTCGGATTATTACCTGTCTATATTTTCTTGTTTTTATACTACCGTACAAAATTTATGTATTTCATGCTTCATCTGGCCGGAAAATCCAGAAGAGGAGAAATGGTGATCATGTTGCGCGAAATAGCAGCGGTAATGGTACGATACCTGGGTGGGGTCTTCATCGTTGTTTTCATTCTCTTTTTCATTAACTCAATCGGGCTTTTGATTATCGGACTTCCATTTGCAATTCCTTTGGGTGTAACAGCCGCATTGTTCAATTTCATACCTTACTTTGGCACATTGCTGGGAGGTCTGGTGCCACTTACCTTTGCCTTTCTGGTGGAAGGTAGTCCTATTCTTGCATTCAAGGTAGTCATCCTTTTTATCATCATTCAGTTTATTGAAAATAATATTCTCACCCCAAATATCGTAGGCGGAAATGTCAACATCAATCCGTTTTTTATTATTACAGGCCTGGTTGCTGCCAGTATAATATGGGGTATACCGGGTATGCTGCTTATTGTTCCGTTTCTTGCAAGTTTAAGAATACTCTTCAAGCACATTGATTTTATGAATCCATATGCTTTTCTGTTGGGGCAAGAAGGAATGAGGAGACACTCCATTCAATTGAGCAAGTTTAAAAGAATATTAAAACGATTCAATGAGCGGATAAAAAACCTGAATTAAATCATCAGGCATGAAAAAAAAACATACAAGATTTGTTGTATTTGCAGTCCCCGTCCTGATTTTTGCGCTGGGCGTTCTATTTGTTCAGGTATATCTTCGCAGTGCCCTTACAAGCTATGTTGAAAATTCACTGGAGGAAGCTATTGGTGGTCATCTTGACCAGGCTTCAGGTGATGTAATTGATGTTCATGTCCAAAAACTAAAATTCAACGTTTTTCCCGTCACAGTGTCGACACCTGAGATTTCATTTTACGCAGCAACCAATGTGTATAATGAAGATGGGGCTGCCAAGCAATGTCACCATGTTTATGAAGCGGGCATTATCAATTTTGAAATTTCCCTTAAGCCGCTTTTGTTCATTGCCCTGGGTCAAAAAAAATTCAACATGAAGCGTTTACAGGTGGATAGTGTTTATTTCAGCACCAAATGCATTGTAGAAGAATCCGGACTTGTATCTAATTACCAACAGAAAATCCAGACCGGACAAATTCGTTTTAAGGGGAGAGTTGAGCTGCCTGATAACGACAGCAATGGCCTTGAAAACCTTACATTTGAAAAACACTCACTTCAGGCCGCAAATCTCTCTGTTTATTTTCCTCAAAATCTGTATTCTTTTCACATTGACAGTATTTCGCTTGACGGCCCCATGAATGTCATCAGCATAGAGAAGATCAAAATGCTTCCAAATCACCCCAAGGAAGAGTTTTACCAATATGTTGATATTGAAACCGATCGCATAGAAACACACCTGGACAATATTGAAATTAAAGGCTTGCGGACACACAATAAACATGGCAGGAGGGGGTTGATGATTTCCCAGGTCAATATTGATAATGGAATGATGGATGTTTCCCGTGACCGGCGACCCCCTTTTAATGAGGAACAACGTCCGGCCATGCCAGCAAGGTTGATTAAGACGGCCCCGGTTGATTTATTTGTCGGCGAAATAAATATCAGCGAATTTGATATTCTGTATTCGGAACTCCCGGATGATGGTTCCGGATCCGGGTTTCACGAAGCCGCCGGAAGCGTGCCTTTTAACAGGTTGGAAGCTACCCTGAAAAACATAACAAATATCACCGACTCGCTGCAAAAGGACAGTATCATGCATATTGGTGCAAAGACATCTATTTTTGATGATGCGATTCTTCGGGCCGATTTCATCTACAATCTCAATGATATTAATGGCGGTTACACTGCTGACGTAGCGTTATCGGAATTCCGGTTTGAAACCATCAATTCTGCCCTATATCCTCTTGCCGGCATTAAGGTTGAAGAAGGAACCCACAAGAGCTCTGTATTTTCATTTACAGGCAATGATGTAGAATCAAGCGGAGCGTTGTATATGGAATGGAATGACCTTTTGCTGGATTTTACCCCGGAGACCGGTGGTGTGGTCGCAGGTATTGCCAATACTCTGGGAAAATTGATATACCATGAATCGAATCCCGATAATGCAGACACATCCCCCACCGGGGATATTTATTTTGAACGGGATATCAGTCGGTTTGTTTTTAATTACTGGTGGAACTGCTATCTGTCAGGTATTAAGAATTCTGTTTTGCGTGATTTTGTGTCATTGTAGAATTTCTCTTTACTAACAGGAACAAGCCATGACCACTATTTTCGAAAGCAACAATATGCGAATTTGCCATGGTCATTATCCCGCCATGGCTAAGCTGGTAAGTCGGAAGTGTTTACTGCGATTTTTGATGTTCATATATTTCAATCTCTATTTCGCTCATATCATCAATTGCATCTTTGACCAGGTCATAAATCGCATAGTTATGATCAGGACTGATTACAATGACTCCTTCACTGTTGGTTGTGGCTGAAGAAAGCAATTCCCCTGCCTTTCCTATAAACCAGGCACCCGGATCAATAGTGATCAGTGCAATCATGCTGGTATGCTCCTGAATGTTAAATTGACCCTCTATTTCCAATGAGAAAGTCTGGCCTACGGGCATTATTAACCTAACCGGATGGGGCGTTCCGTTTGTATCGGTATATGTACCTTCAAGGTAAATTGAAGGCTGTTCAGTCTGATCCCAAAGTTCAAATTCTAGTTCTATTTCGGTATAGTAACCAGGTAAGATTTCTATAGCCGATACATCAGGAGTTATTTCACCAGTGGCAAAATCAATGGTAATAAAAGCATTTATTTCAAATTCCAATTGAATTGAATCGGTATCTGATTCTGCTTCAAAAGATATATTCTCGAGAATAATGCGACCATCTGTGAACTCAATATTATTGGCCAACGTGTTCTTAAGGCTTGTCGATGATGTTTTTGTATCAAATACCAGCTGTAAGGTTGGGCTTCTGAGGGTGGTCTCCTTTTCACATGAGATGAGTCCAATCATGGCGAGACTGAAAATGGCTAAGACAACTGTTTTTATCTTTATCATACTTTCTGTTTATTTAATGGGTTGCAGGTATATGACGTTCAAAGGCCCCTAATGGTTGTAACCAAAGGACAACTATTTGTGTTACCACAGGAACAATCAGTGTGCATTTATCCGTTTAATGGTTCTTTACAGGCGAAGTCAGCCGATTGATCATGCCGGTAAAAATAATGCTATGAAATGGAAATACAGCCATCCAATATAATCTGCCCAATAACCCCTTGGGTCTGAAAGTAGCTGTTTGAACCAAGTCATGGCCTTGGATACGGAACTCAAGCCAGGCTTCACCGGGTAGTTTCATTTCTGCAAATAATAAGAGGCGACCTTCGGGCTTATTGGCGTATAGCACCCGCCAGAAATCGAGGGTATCACCAGCCTGCATGTTATGGGGGTTTGTCCGGCCCCTCCTCAATCCCACACCACCAAAAACCTTATCAAGAAAGCCCCTTATCTCCCATAACCAGTTTGCATAATACCAACCTGTTTCGCCACCAATGCGCCAAATATTATCCAAACAGGTGGGGATGTCCTCAACATACTTCTTTTTAATGTCTTTATAACAGCCATATTCAGGCACTTTGATATAGTCAGATATCCTATAGTCTAATCTTCCGCTTACAGTTGAGTCTTTCCAACTGGAAATGATCGCATTTTGCTCTGTCTTTTCAAAGGCTTTTTTAATGGAATGCTGATATGTTAATGGATTGATTTTAAGTATTTTATTGATTTTGTCATCATTGGCGATCACGTCAATTTTCATGCTATCAACCAATGATGTGGCCAGCTTATAAGAGGTTGAGGTAACAAAATACAGCCAATAAGATGATAGCCTGGGTGTCATGACAGGTACTGTCCAGATATACCTTTTCAACCCACGTACTGCGGCAAAACCCAGCAACATTTCCTTGTAGGTAAGGACTTCATTGCCTGCAATATCATAACTGTTGTTATACGTTTTTTCATGGCCCAGAACCCCGGTTAATATGTTAATCACGTCGGTAACACCAATGGGCTGACATTTGGTTTTCAACCACTTGGGGGCAATCATAACAGGTAGCTTCTCCACCAGGTCGCGAATTATTTCAAATGAAGCACTTCCTGAGCCAATGATAATACCTGCTCTTACGGTGGTAAGGGCGTACCCACCTTTGGCCAGCTCTATTTCAACATTTTTTCTGGAGTTAAGGTGCCTGGACAGCGTCTGGGAATTAACAATGCCACTTAAATAGATTACTTGCTTAACTTTCGTTTTGTTTAAGGCTTCCCTGAAATGCACGGCCGATTGTTTTTCCAACGCCTCGTATTGTTTGGTGGCGGCCATGGAGTGAACCAAATAATAAGCAAAGTCAATATCATGGGGAATATTCTCCATGGTTTCCTTTTGGGTCAGATCGTTTTCGATTACCTCAATTTTATCCCTGATGGATTGTTCTGGGTGGAATTTGTTTTTATCCCTTACACTGCAAACTACGTGAAATCCCTGATCAACCAGAACAGGCAGTAATCGTTTGCCAATATATCCGGTAGCACCGGTTAATAAGACTTTCGTTTGGGGGTTTTTATGCATGTTTTTTTAAGTAAGATCCGGCTCGTGTTGATACGAAATAAGCTGCAGTAAAATTACGATTTCTGTGTTTTAAGATGGGGAATTATAATTTCAATATCGCAATATGGCTGCAAGGCCGGTTTGAACAGGCATTATTTCTTTTGGCAGAATAATTATGTTGCCACCCTTTTTACTTACCAACTCTCCGATATCATCAAGCAAGTCATCGAGCTTAGGCTGCGTAAGGTCCGTTACTTTATATGTTCCATCGGTGTTTCGTAAACGCTTTGCTATAATTCGGTGTTCTTCAATAAAAAGTGTATCCACTCTGCCGGCGGCTGCTGCTTCGACCACCTCTTCGATAATATCGCAGCCCAGCCCATCAGACTTTGCCTGATTAAATTTTCCTGCCAGCGTTTCAAGCTTTTCTAAATACACCGGTTGCATCACCTCCCATGATAATTCCGCAAGTTTTTCTATCGAAACGGATTGGGGGTTGATCTGTATTCCATTGGGCAAAACGAATGGATTTTTATTTACCATATTAAAATGATAATGATGCCCGGGCAACGCTGCCAGTAAAAGTGGCAGTCCGGAAGGTTTCGAATAACGGTCATATACTGCACCAGCTACGATGCGAAAAAACCGCTTGGTATCATCATCCACTTGATCTTTTTTGCCACCATGCCCGTGGTGCATGTTTCCACTTGTGCCACCCACGCCGCCAAAGGAAGCAACCGTGAGATGTTTCCCTGTCAATTCCTCGCCCAGTGCATCTGTGATTGTTTTCGGAAAATCATCAGAAAGTTCGACTTCAAAAAGGGCGTGCCGGTTGCCTTCAAAAAACCGGACGGCATCCATGGTTATCGCCAACACCTGGTAACGATCTGCCGATTGCAGAAAATGCCTGAGCGGTTTGGTGTGAAAGCTATCAGCTACAATCACCAGTTCTTCAACTGGTATCTGCAAATGAACCACTTTAAAAAGTCCGGTTGAACGAAGAACACCAAGGCCATTACTGGAATTATTCCAAAATTCAGTATCGGCAGCAAGCGCTTCTAAAGGTTCAAGTAATTTATGAATTTCGGAAGCCGGATATTTTTTCAGCAATGATGCCTTCACCTGTTTAACAAGGTTTTTGTATCGAATCGGATCCTGAATATTATCCGGACGACTTCGATGCGTGGGCATGAAAAGCGAGATGCAGGGTGCCTCTTTTAAAGTCAGCAATTCGTGAATCAATCGCTGTGTCAGCAGATCTGGTATAATCATTTCTGGATTTTTTATTGGGGGTTTGTAATCACCAATGCTTCCGTTATTCCATTGTTGGTTTTCTGTTCTATGAAGCATGGTATAGTAAATCAAATGTATGTATTCCTGCCTGGAAAGTAGTTATACATTTTCCGAAATGAGTTACATCAATCCCATGTTTTTAAGAGAAAGCATTACCCCATTCTATGCGGGGTAAAATATGGCGGTATCGTTATTCTCTGATGGAAATCATGTAATTGTTTGTGTTAAATATATAACAGAAAGCATGCTCATCTGCAATACCTTTATTTTATTGTTGAACCTATAACCACTTAAGAAAATGGACAAGACAGAAATGAAAGGCAACTGGAATGAGCAAAAAGGCAGGCTCAAACAAAAATTTGCCGTATTAACAGATGATGACCTGATGTATGAAGAAGGCCAGAAAGATGAGATGCTTGGGAAACTTCAGAAAAAGCTTGGTAAAACAGCGGAAGAAATAGACAAAATTCTTTCGGGGCATTAAACGCTAAAGGATGAAAGGTGTCAGCACTGTAGGCAGAAAGCTCCCAAAACTACCCGATGTTAAAAAGCAGGTAATCAGGCTCAGTGAGCAAACCTTAGAAAATACGCACAGTGTCATTACTTTTCTTTCTCAGGTAGCAGATTTTTTTCCTGTTTATTTGGCTCATAACAAAAGAGGCGTTTTCACGCGAATTTGAGTTTAAGGAATTTATGCGGCAATGTTTCCAAATTGGATACAAAACATTGCCGCTAATTTCTGTAACCGGTCTAATCATTGGATTGGTACTCACGATTCAATCCCGGCCCGTTCTCGCCAGTTTTGGGGCTGTATCCTGGCTGCCGGGAATGGTAACCCTGTCGATAATCAGGGAAATGGGACCTGTTTTAACGGCATTGATATGTGCAGGAAAAGTCGGCTCAGGAATGGGGGCAGAACTGGGTTCCATGAAGGTATCTGAACAGATCGATGCCATGGAGGTATCTTCTGTCAATCCGATACGCTTTTTGGTGGTTACCAGGGTTCTGGCTGCTACGCTTATGAAACCCATTTTGGTATTATATGCTGATGCATTGGGCATATTGGGAAGCTGGGCCGGTGTAAATATCAAAGGTAGCGTTACGTTTACCCTGTTTTTTTCTCAGGCACTCAAATTTGTGGGTTTTATGGACTTAATCCCGGCAGTGATCAAGACCTTCTTTTTTGGTGCTGTTATAGGTTTTGCATGACAACAAGTTTTTGCCTGTATCCTGACCAGTAATTAGGACCGCGCATCACTTTTATGTCTATTATTTTCATTTGTTTCCTAATGAAATAATAAAATTTTTACGGTTTACATTGAAATACATTTGCGGAAAACAGCCAGAGGGAACTGATGCTATGTCGACACTCCTTTAACATTGACATGACGCTAGTTATTCCTTCGCAAACTTTAACAACTCATCATTAAACTTCCGGGTTTCCTCCAGGAACAAACCATGACCACTATTTTCGAAAGCAACAATATGCGAATTTGCGATACCGGCTTTCATTTGCTCAGCCAGGTCGAAAGAACATATTTTATCCTTTTTGCCGTGCATGATTAATGATGGAATTACTATTTTGGCAAGATCAGCTCTCAGGTCAGTATCGCGCAGCGCAATTAAACATTGAGCCGTTGCATAAGAAGAAGCGCTCAAGCAAATTCCATTTAGCCAACTCCCTATCCCTTCATTGAGCGAGGTTTCTGTAGCGGAGAATATCTTCGCGAAATCAGATAAAAGTTTTGGCCGGTCCTTATGGTTCAAAGCAATTAAATCATCCACATCACTTTTGGGAAGATTATAAGGAAAATCATCACGTTTTGTCCATATTGGTGCAGCAGCTCCAAACAGAGCAAGTTTCGAAATAACAGCACCTTCGTCAACTGCTGCTAAACGGATTGCAATTGCGCCACCCATGGAGAAACCGCCCAAAACGGCATCCTTTATTTTTAGCTGGTTTAAAATCTTCCGGATATCCGCAACGTGTACATCGTAATCGTAGTTTCCGTATGGCTTATCTGATTTGCCGAAACCCCGTAAGGTTATTCCGATTACCCGAAAATGGCTATTTATCAGATCGTTGTATTGGTATTCGTACATTTCATCGCTCAGTGGCCAACCAGGGATCAGCACCATGGGTCTGCCTTCACCCGCGTCAGTAACATGAAGTCGAACATTGGGTTCTACCTCAATATATTCCGGTCTGATGGCGCTTGTATTTATTGTTCCCATTTCACAGACCAGGTTTTTTAATATGAAATATGTTGTTGAACTCCTCGCGGTCATAAAAACCTTCAACATCATCCGAACTGTGAATCGTGTTATCTCCCCTGTAATTGCGAACCACCTCCAATTCGTACCCAAAATCCAGAACATCTCCTTTTTTGAACCGTTTGATTTTCGCAAAAGTTGAACGATCAATCTGGTTGGTAGTTACCAATTTGTTTTCTTCATCTATGGTTGCCATTCCAATTGGAATAATCAGATGATTTTCCCCTTCCTTGTTTAAAAACTCATGAACACCTTTTTCTGCAGCAGCCTGATACGTGTTATGTCCGTCCTCGATCAAGGTTGAATCCACTTCAACATCAAGGTAAACTACGCGTTCAGCAATTT
Organism: Bacteroidales bacterium; assembly: GCA_007118495.1. Lineage (GTDB taxonomy): Bacteria > Bacteroidota > Bacteroidia > Bacteroidales > UBA7960 > PUPG01. The sequence goes on along the minus strand of SKRM01000028.1, from coordinate 663 downwards.
TATTTACCAGCAAATGATCCACTTTCCCAATGATGCGATCATTTGCATCTTTTACTTCCCAGCCCCGAACATCGCTGTAATTTTCAGCCACCTTATAACCGGATAATTCGTCCAGGTTAAAAAGATTTTTTTTTGTGTCTGTCATGATTCTAATTTTTAAAGATTAATCAATTCATTTTTTGAAGAAGATCAGAAGCTTTATCAAAGTAGTTCTTCACTGCATCTTTTTGTGCAAGTGTAAGCACCTCAGGATTAATTGATGCTGATGCACTTTTCAATTCATCCATTTCAGCTGTTAACCCTAAATATTCAGCCAGTTGAATATTTAGCAATACATTGGTTAAAATATCAGCCGCCTTTCTGATGTTATCTGCATGTGTTGTTTCATAAGGGTCCACTGTAATTATTTTTGCATATTCCCTTACCTTATCTAAATCTGCACGAACTTCATATCCAACCTCATCTGCCTTGGCATTTACCGCATCAATTAGTTTTAGCAGCGCTTCATTTGTATATGCATGGTCCAGACCCATCATTCCTTCACTGTTTTCTACGAAATCTACATAAGCCGCAATGGTGGTGTTAATTTCTTTTTCCCCCAATAGATCAGGTTCACTCGTATCGGTGATATAACTTGCTTCGGTTGCTTCGGTTGCTTCGGTT
>SKRM01000013.1 GCA_007118495.1 Bacteroidales bacterium | reverse complement strand
TGGTGTTGCCTGTTAGGTGAGGCTACTGGATGAACACAGGCTACTGCCCAAAAATGTCTACAGACGCCAATGGGTAGAACAGGCTTTGTCGGATTAAGGCACTGCTTAAGGTAGCTTCCCTTAAATAGGGATAAGTCATCCAGAGCTAAAACTCAACAAGGGGCAGTGAATCTGGACACAGCTTGTTAGGTCGTGTCCAGTAGATTACCAAAGCCCCCTTCCAATGTTTCCCGGAAGGGTTTTTTGTTGGCTTTCAGCCCTTGTGCAGTTTTTTGCCAGTAAGGTTATACCACCCAATTTAAGAAAGGAGGGTGCCATGGTTACTGTTGATGCAAGTCAGAAAAACATGGTCATTGAAGGATTGGTCATGGCCAGGGAGTGGGAAGCACTGGCCTCAATCCTGAAAAAAATGCCGGTGGTTGAAGTAGTAGAAGTGCTCAGAGAACTTGAGCAGGATGATCTCATAGAACTACTTTATTTTTTCTCTCCAGAGGAACAAGGGTATATCGTTTCAGATTTTGACCTTGAAATGCAGGAGGATCTTTTCGAGAAATTAGGTCCTAAAGACTTTGCCCGCATTTTTGTACATATGGCTTCAGATGAGCGGGCTGACTTTTATCAGGAACTTGACAGGGAAGAGCAGCTTAAATTGCTACCATACCTTGATAAAAAGACCCGGGAGAATGTTGTCAGACTAAGTGCATATGACCCGGAGACTGCCGGGGGTATCATGAGTACCGACTTTGCCACCATACTTGGAAATATGACTGTTTCTCAGGCGATCCAGAAGGTCAGAAGTGATGCACCCTCCAAAAAAATGATCTACTATGTTTATGTGGTGGATGAGGACATGAGGCTTCACGGGTTCACCACCCTCAAAGACCTTATCATGGCTGAGCCCGACACCTCAATTTGGGAGATCGTACACAAGGATTTTGCCCGGGCCGAAGTGGATGAGGACAGGGAGTCTGTGGCATCCAAAATTGAAAAATATGATTTGGTTGCCATCCCGGTCATTAACAAATATGGCCAGCTGGCCGGTATTGTCAGGCACGATGAGGCTATTGAGGTTATCCAGGCTGAGCAGACTGAGGATATGGAGAAGTTCATGGGTATCGTTCCTGACATTGATGGGTTAAATTATACTGAAACCAGCGTCCTGGGTCATTTCAAAAAAAGAATCACCTGGGTGGCATCTCTGGCCATCCTTGGGTTGATTTCGGGTATGATCATACACAAATATGAGGAGGCCATGTCGATGCTGATTATCCTTGCTCTGTACATGCCTATGGTTGCCGACTCGGGAGGAAACGTGGGTTCTCAGGCTGCGACTGTGGTGATCAGGGCCATAGCACTTGGTGAAATAACCCTCAGAGACTGGTTTATGATTTTGTTTAAGGAGGCCAGAATTTCTATAATGCTTTCAGTTGTATTGGGATTTATCGCCTTTGGTAAGATTCTTTTTTTGTCGTGGGAAACAGATGTTCCTGATGAATTCAGCCTCTTGTTTATCGCCTTTGGGATATCCATGGCCCTGAGTTTGCAGGTTATATCCGCAACTATCATAGGTGCTTCCCTGCCATTGATAGTCAGACGGCTCGGAGGTGACCCCGCCGTTGCCGCAAGCCCCGCCATCACAACCATTGTTGATATTACAGGTCTTTTGATATATTTTGGTATTGCTACCCTGCTATTCTTTTAATACCATCAACTGACATGCCTAGAAAATGGATTGCTCGGTTTTGGTTGTAAATTGTTCCAGAAACATGATCCCCCTGTACGAATTACCTTTTTTGTTAAGCCTCGGACTCCACACACTTATACAATACTGACCAGGATGCACCGCGATGATGCCTCCGCCAACACCACTTTTTCCGGGTAACCCGACCCTGTATGCAAAGTCGCCCGATTCATCATAAAATCCACAAGTTTGCATTATGGCATTAATACGCTTTACCTGGCTGGTGGTCAGAATATTATCAATGCTGTTAGCCTTACGTCCTCCGTTGGCCAGGAAAAGAAAAGCCCTGCAAAGTTCTTCGCAACTGAGCTCAATGGAGCAAATATTGAAGTAGAAATCCAATAAGGCATCCGGATCGTTGTGGATATTACCAAATGACTTAATATAATTACAGAGGGCAATGTTAACATAGCCAGCAGATCTTTCAGATTCGGCAATGCGCATACTATAGTCAATCCTTGGGTTTTCTGATACCTCTCTTGTAAATGCCAGAAAATCTTCTTTTGGGTTATCGAGTGTGCTCATGAGGATGTCGCTTATGACAAGAGCACCTGCATTTATCAATGGATTTTTGGGAATTCCTCTATCACTTTCAAGCTGCACAAGTGAATTAAAAGCCGTTCCCGATGGTTCATAGCCCAGTCTTGACCAGATAGACTCACCCTTTAATTTATAGGCCAGACAAAGGGAAAAGACTTTTACAATGCTCTGAATGGAAAACCTCTCATAAAAATGGCCAATCCCAAATGTTTGGTTGTGGATGGTTGAAATAAAAACCCCAAATTTACCCGGATCAACATGGGCAAGTTCTGGGATATAGGTAGCTACCTCTCCAGGATTTTTCCCATTAATAACGTTTGAATAAATTTCTTCAATAATCTTCTGATAATTCATTTGGTTAAAGTTGATATGTTTGGGTAACGGTTAGTATATGAGATATATTTCAAGAAAAAAGGTAATTAATGCTGGTGATGTTGGTGCCTGGGTGATTTGGATGGAAAAATTGTAACTTTGCCCCTTCAAATGAAAAGGCCATGAATATTGAACAGAAGATTGCCAATGAGGTGGTTTCCATAATTCTTGAAAAGTCGGGGATGCAAATCGGGACAGACAAGGTTCATCTTCAAAAAACGAGGAAGGAATTTCAGGGTGACTTAACCCTGGTGGTATTCCCATATGTAAAAGCCATGCGAATGTCACCTGAGCTTACAGCAGAAACATTTGGCAAGCATCTTGTGACCAGGCTCGATGAAGTGATTGCTTATAATGTAATAAAGGGGTTCCTGAATCTTACGTTTTCAGAAAAATTCTGGCTTGATTTTCTTCTGAATAAAACCCTCGAGCAGTCAATTGAAGACAAAAAACAGCAGCCTGACCAAAAACCAGTTGTGGTGGAGTTTTCATCACCCAACACCAACAAACCCTTGCACCTTGGACATATCCGCAATAACTTGCTCGGATATTCAATTTCAAAGATACTTGAAGCCAATGGTCAGAAAGTAGTGAAAGTGAACCTTGTAAATGACCGTGGTATTCATATATGTAAATCTATGTTGGCCTGGATGCTGAAAGGTGAAGGAGCTACCCCTGAAAGCTTGGGGAAAAAAGGGGATAAGTTTGTGGGAGATTATTATGTTTTATTTGAAAGCCTGTTGCGCAAACAGGTCAATGAACTTTCAAGTGAGCAAGGCTTGGATGAAGAGGAGGCCCGCATAAAAGCTCCGCTGATGGAACAGGCAAGGGAATTGCTGCGTCGTTGGGAGGCACGTGATCATGAAGTTGTCGAAATCTGGAAAAAAATGAATGGCTGGGTCTATGAAGGCTTTGATAAAACATACCAAAGGCTTGGCGTTTCATTTGATAAGACATATTATGAGTCGGAGACTTATCTTTTAGGCAGAGACATTGTTTTGCAGGGGCTGAATTCGGGTATCCTCTATGCTAAAGCAGATGGATCTGTTTGGGCAGACCTGAGTGAATACAAATTGGATGACAAATTATTATTAAGGGCTGATGGCACTTCAGTGTATATGACCCAGGACATCGGGACTGCCCAGTTAAGATATGACGAATTCGATGCCAGTGAGATGATTTATGTGGTAGGGAATGAGCAAAACCATCATTTCGATGTTTTGAAAAAGGTGTTGAAAAAACTGGGTAAAAATTATGCCGACACTATTTACCACCTGAGTTATGGTATGGTTGAGCTTCCTGAAGGTAAGATGAAATCAAGAGAAGGAACAGTTGTAGATGCAGACGACCTCATGGATGAAATGATTGATACTGCAAAAAAAACAACTGAAGAGCTTGGGAAGACACAGGATTTCACTGAAGAGGAAAAGTCTCTACTGTATAACATGATTGGTCTTGGTGCTCTTAAGTACTTTATGCTCAAGGTTGATCCGAAAAGGAATATGTTGTTTAACCCTGCTGAATCTATTGATTTTAATGGCAATACAGGCCCATTTATCCAATATACACATGCTCGCATTTGCTCTATCAGGCGTACTGCAGGAGAAGATCGCATGCACAAGGCCTCAGACTTCATTTTAATGTCAAACCTGAATGAAAAAGAGAAGCGATTAATAAAAACCTTATATGATTATCCTAATGTGGTTTCAGAAGCAGCACGTGAAATGAGCCCTGCACAAATAGCGAATTATGTATATGAGCTTGCCAGGGAGTTTAATCAGTTTTATCACGAATATTCCATTCTGAATGAGCCAGATGTGACACAAAGCAATTTCAGGTTATGTCTTTCTGACCTCACAGCAAATACCATCAAACAGGGGATGACCCTTTTAGGTATTGTGGTTCCGGAGCGCATGTAGTTTAAAAATACAAGGGGCCCCGTCTGCTGTGAGATTCGAGGAACATAAGATCATATCGCAACACAATTTCATGACTTCCGAAGTTGAAACTGGGGACCTTGTTTAAAACTGACCAGTCAAATGAGTACCCGGCTGTGAGGTTTTCGCTAACCTTCAGCCCAACCAATACACCTATTGACTCCTGAAGTCTGACCATTAAGCCTAGAGAGAAACGCTCTGCAAACATACATTCAACCGAAATTCCAACCTCCCATGGGGCGTCTCTTTGTATTCTTACATAAGAAACAGGACGTAAAAAAACATCCGGATTCAGATCAATTATTCCTCCGGCCATGAAGTAATAATTTCTTTCCTGCAAGATAGTTCTGGCTCCACCCGTCATTGCATTATCAAAATAGTTAACCTCGAGGAATTTTGGGATGGAAAAGCCTGCATAGATTTTTGGGTGTCTGAAATAAATGCCGAATCCAAAGTTAGGTAACCAGTGACTTTGAAAATCAGAAGCAAATGCAGGATCACCTGGATCATCTATGACAAGTTCAGTCAAGGGAACAGTAAACATGCTCACCCCGGCTTTTAAGCCAAACCTAATGCTGCTTTCTCTGCTTAGTCTGACCCGATAAGAAAAATCAGAATAGAAAGATGTGGTCTTTTCAGGGCCAAACCTTTCATTTCTGAATGACATCCCCAACCCGACATCTTGATTGTTTGCGGGAGAATGCAAATTCAGGCTTTGCGTAATGGGTGCATTTTCAAAGACCATTGTCCAGTGTGATCTGTTCAGGGCGGTAATTGACAGCGAGGGCCTGCTCCCAACATACGCTGGATTTATTTCCATTTTATTATACAGGTAGTGGGCAAACATCACCTCTCTTTGTGCCAATGCTTCATTTACTGTCAAACAGGGCAACAGTATAAAACAAAATAATAGCTTCAGATAATTTTTGGCTGTATTTTCCATAGTAAGTTGTTTTCGTACTTAAAAATTACCTAATCAGGTAAATAAATCCTCTCACAGTTTCCTGTCCTCTTCCCAGATCCAGTATGTAGTAATATGTGCCTGAAGGCATGATTCTTCCATTCATATGTCTTCCATCCCATCTGTTTTGATAAGGGGTCTCTTCGAATACCAGGTTACCCCATCTGTCGAATATTTTGATTGCATTATCAGGATGTAGATCAAGGAGTCCACCAATTACGAAATAATCGTTGATGCCATCGTCATTTGGGGAGAAGCCTTCGGGAACAAATAATTCATTTGATGTCTCAACCAAAAGGTCTGCTGAATCAAATCGTTTATTCTCATCGGGGTCATTTGTAGAGCTGCTTACCATTACATGATTGGTAAGTATTGATCCACCAATTACCTCCCTGCCAACCCGCAGTGTTGTTGTGTAAACTATCTGATCATTATCTGGCACATTATCTATCGTCCAAATAATGCTATGGTCATAGGGAATATAATGTCCATTTCCATTTGTGCTTACAAATGACAACCCTTCTGGCAGTTGATCTACAACAGTAACATTGGATGCATAACTTGGGCCATAGTTTCTTAAAGTAATTCTGTAATCAACCATGGTACCGCCCAATGCTGTTGGTGTTAATACCTCCTTGGTTATTTCCAGGTCAGCCAGGGTGGTTATCAGCACTATGATACTATCGTGGTTGTTTGAAAGATCCGGGTCTTCTGTTCTACTTATGACGTGCGATTTTTTAACGATCTCTGTATTGTCACGGAGGTAGCTGGGTGCATGTACCTCCATTTGCATTTCAATGGTTTGATTTGCCTCCAGGTACTCTATGTTCCAGCTTACTTCATCGACTGATTTAACCCCACCAAAATTGGCTTTAATAAATTCAAGGTATGCCGGAAACTGAGAATGAACTTCAACATTTTCAGCATCACTTGGTCCTTTATTTGTAATACTTAATCTGTATAGGAATGGTCTTCCGGCAACAGGAATTGTTTCACTACAACTCAGTTTAAGCTCCATATCGGCCAAAGCTTTAACCGGTTTGCTCAAACTGGCAGTATTGTTGTCTTCATTTGGATCTATGGTTGTGCTTGATAAGGTTGCAATATTGGTCGCATAGCCACGTGCTGAGCTGCACACAGTAGATCTCACGAGAATTTCAATCTTGTCATTCAGTGAAATGCTGGCTATTTCAGCCGGACTTGTCCACTCATGCCAGGTCTGCCCGTTATCGAAGCTATAGATATTCCCGGTAATAGAGCTGCAACTTTCTATTGTAACGTTAATCTCGCCTGCATAACTTGGTCCGTCATTTTCTATGATCAAAAGCTGGTCAAATTCTGTTCCTGCTATAACCGTATCGGTTTCGGATAAAGCTGTAATGCGCAAATCGGCAACTGCATGAACAGGAATTGATAATGCGGATTGGTTATTGTCAGTAAATGGGTCGAATGTTTCAGCGACAACTTCTGCAATCGCATTTGCCTGAGAGTTGTGAGCAACATCAGGTTTTACAAAAACTTCGGCAGTTAATTCGATGGATTGCTCAATTGCCAGCAATGCAAGTTCCCATTGTATTTCATTACCATTTATTAACTGTCCATTGTTGCTTGCGTTGACAAATTCCATTTCAACACCGAAATTCTTGGTGATCAAGATGTCTCTGGCATGGCTGGGACCATGGTTTGTCACGGTAATATCCAGTAGAAGTGGCTCGCCAGCTATGGCCGGTTCAGACCTTGCTGTAAGATGAATGGACAGGTCAGCCCTGGTTGTTACATAGTTTTCTGTAGTATATGAGTTATTAGCGGGTTGAGGATCATGTGTATCACTGGTCGCTTTAGCCGTGTTCCTTATGAGGGTACCTTCATTAATATCCGGGGCAACCAATACATTTACAAATAAAGTGTCTTGCTGCAGGGCGGGCAGGTATCCAATATCCCAAAGATGACCACTCCATTCACCGATGGTGGTATTCATTGAAGTGATAACAACTTCTTCAGGCAGGTGATCAGTAACTTTGACATTCCTGGCATCACTTGGACCTTTATTTGAGAGGATAATGATGTAGGTTGCTTCCCCACCAGCAACCAAGGTATCAGGTTGGGCCATTTTTATTACGGCAAGATCAGCTACGGTTCTCATCAGGATGTCGGCCTGACTGGTATTGTTTGACAGATCCGGATCAATAGTTGAACTGGTAACTTTGGCCTTGTTTGTAAGTACCAAGCCATCTTCGGTTGACGGATCAGTTGTTGACCTGAGTATGAGTGTGGCTGTCTCACCGGGGAGCAGAGAATTGATTGTCCAATACGGATCTTCCCAAATACCTTTATTGGCGCTTGCCTGAACATTGGTCAGGATGTCGGGCAAGAATTCGTGTACCACTATATTGTGGGCTGTACTTGGTCCTTTATTAGTAAGTACAATATTGAATACTGCATCTTCACCAGCTGCGATGGTTTTCTGTTCAGCTGTCTTATTAATTGCAAGGTCTGCCAGGGTTCTTACTTGTGTTTGGGTTGACGAAGTGTTGTTTGATACATCCGGATCGGGTGTTTCACTGAAAGCTATTGCGGTATTGCTAATGATTGATCCATCGGTTATCCCGGCATTAACCCTTGTGGTGATCAATAAGGTGGCCGATTCACCATTGCCAAGCATACCTATTGACCACTCATTTCCTGACCAGGTTCCCCGGGATGGCTGAGTGGAAAGTAACTCAAGGTCGTTCGCAAGAATATCCTGTACAACCACATCTCTGGCAACACTTGGACCCATATTGATAATGCTTATTGTAAATGTAAGTTCTTCGCCAGCAAATATTTCTTCAGGGGCCTGTTTGCTGATTTCAAGATCAGCAGACGCCGTTACAGCAGATACCACCGTAACCTGGTTGTTCTCTGCTATTGGATCGTATGTTGTACTTTCAACTGTAGCGGTGCTACTGATATGCTCTGTTGCACCAGGAATGAGTGTGGCTCGCACCAGGATAACGACTTCTTGTCCGGCCATCAGTCTTCCGGCTCCCAAACTGCCTGTCCATGCTTGCCAGGTGGTTCCGTTGTTCAAACTATATACGGGATTTGCCAATTGATGATCAAGTGCGTTTGTCAGGACAACGTCTTCAGCATGATCAGGCCCATGATTAACCATTCGCATTGTATAAACAATCTGATCACCTGCTGTTACTGGATCTTTATCTGCCTCCATGGCAATGGCAAGGTCAGCTACTGACATTATGGCAATATAAATAGTGGCCTGATCGCAATTTGCCGGATTCTTAATCTCGCAGATTTGATATGTTAATGTGTAGAACCCTGAAGGAGTGCCAGGATCCATCCACAGTTCACCAGTTGTTGTATTCAGTTTGATGCCAGGTGTTCCAGCCGCCTCAACAACACTGATATTAACTTCTTCGAGTTCTATAGGACGGTTATTCAGAAGGTCATTGAAAAGTATATTTTCTACCAATAATCCACCTTCATGACCACTGATTTGGTTGTTTGTAAGGTCAATATCATTTGCAATTAGTTGATTGAATTCTGCCAATACACTTACGTGGATAATATCATTCAATGTATTCCCAGCCCTGGTTCCAGCATTGATTGATGATGAATTGTCAATTCTGCCTGCATACAGATCATCAATGGTTGTTACATATTCGTTATGGACAGAGATTGTTGCTCCTGGACTTAGTTCGGCAATATACTGCACTGACCCTGTTATTGCGTCGGTTACCCGGATGTCCGTTAGCGCCACATTACCTGTGTTTTCAATAGATGTTGAGAAGGTGATTGTTTCGCCCACAGTTGAATATGTTACAGGTAAGGCCGCCAGGCTAATACGCATCTCTGGTTGTATCAACGCGGTTACAGTAGCTATTGCAGAAGCGTAAATGGGGTTTCCGGCTGCATAATAAGCCTGGGCGTATGCTGTATTGATCAGGATTCCTGCTTCAATGTCTGGCTGGCCTATTGAATATTGCGTACTGAAAGTGCGGGTTTCACCTGGCCCAAGGTTAGCTACGGATGTATTCAGGCCTGTAAGTGGATCATTTAGTACAAGATTTCTGAGGACCAGGTTCCCGGTGTTTCCCACCGTGATGGTGTAGGTGATCTCTTCACCTACGAAGCTGTAGGTTTGCTGCGATGCGGTCATGGTCATAGCCAGAGCAGGCTGTGCGTCTGCAGAGATGGTCACTGAAGCTGAGGCAGC
>SKRM01000039.1 GCA_007118495.1 Bacteroidales bacterium | reverse complement strand
GTGGCCCCCAGCTCACCGCCCAGTGGCTGCCCAGGTAGCCGCCCACCGCATTTCCGGCGGCCAGTGCAATGCCCACCGCCCAGTCGATCTGTCCGTGCCATGCAAAGATCATCAGCGCGAAGGTGGTCAGGATTAAATTGATCATCGCCTTCTGGGCATTTGCCTTCACCAGGTTGCAGCCCAGGTTGAGCACCAGTGCAGACAAAAGGAAAATGCCGACCCCGGCCTGTATGAAGCCGCCATAGGCTCCGATTACAAAAAAGATCGCCCAACGCAGCGCATGGTTCACCTTGTGCCCGGTAAGGTCCTTGCCGTCCAGCCAACGCCGGGGCTTGAACCACATGGGGATCAGCATGACCAGCAGCACCACGCCCACCACGATCTCCACGGCCCGGTCGGGCAGCTCCAGCACCACCAGGGCGCCCACAATGCTGCCCAGGATAATCGGTACAGCCACCTGCCAGCCCATGGGAATATCCAGCAAGCCCCTGCTGTGAAAAGTTTTGGTGGTCACCAGGTTTTGTACCAGCACCCCGACCCGGTTGGTGCCGTTGGCCATGTTTGGGGGCAATCCGATAAACATTAAAATTGGCAGGCTGATCAGTGAGCCGCTCCCGGCCAGGGTGTTGATAAAACCACACAGCACGCCGGCTGCAATGACCAGTAATACGTGCTGCCAGGGGATGGTAAGCAGGTCGAGGAGCATGAGACGAGGGTTTGTGCAAAGATAAATTTTAAAGTTTTATTATTACCTTTCGGAACCAAAACCGCCTCTATGCTGATCATCGGAATTGCCGGCGGCTCCGGCAGCGGCAAATCAACCGTGGTAAAGAAGATCGTGAAGCGCCTGCCCAAAGACAGCGTATCGGTGCTTTACCAGGATGCCTACTACAAGGACAACGGACATCTGACGGCCGAGCAGCGCGCCAAGATCAACTTCGACCACCCCAGCGCCATCGAGTTCAACCTGCTGGTGAAGCATATGGATTTGCTTCGCGAAGGCAAGGAAGTGCCCATGCCGATCTATTCGTACCTGACCTGCGCCCGTGCCAAGGAAACCATCCCGGTGCCGGCCCGCGAGGTGGTGATCCTGGAAGGCATCCTGACGCTGGCCAATCCGCGGCTGCGCGACCGCATGGACATGAAGCTCTTTGTGGATGCCGACGGCGACGACCGGCTGATGCGAATCATCTACCGCGACATACAGGAAAGGGGCCGTTCGTTCATCGACGTGCTGGAACACTACGAGCGTTTCGTAAAGCCCATGCACCTGCAGTTCATTGAGCCCAGCAAGCGCTATGCCGACATCATCGTACCCCAGGGCGGGGAGAACCTGGTGGCCATCGACATCATCACCTCCATGATTCAGCTGAAACAAAATTCTAAAAAAGGCAACGTCGACGTTGCCGGGTGAGGGGTCGGTGTACGTATGGCCTAAGGCCACTCCAGGGTGAATTATATCACCGTTCTTTCCTATCTTTGTAAAAAATAGATTCCAATGAAAACCCTTAAATACGTGATCTACCGGGAAGGGAAATATTATGTTTCACAATGCCTGAACGTGGAGGTTTCGAGCTTTGGAAACACGGTCCAGGAAGCCTTAGATAATCTAAATGAGGCCCTCGAATTATATTTTGAGGACAAGGATTCTGTGTTTTCCATCGTGCCCATTAAGGAAACCATGCTCGGCGAGACAAAGCTAAAAGTGTAGGAGCAATGCCAAAGCTGCCCTCGTCAAAAGACATCATTGACACACTTCTTGCCCATGGTTTTCGCCTTGTTTCCCAGCGCGGAAGTCATCAGAAATACAAAAAAGGGAAACACACCGCCATTGTTCCCGCCCCCAAGAAAGAAATCCCCATTGGCACTTTTAGGTCGATTGTTCGGCAATCCGGACTTAAACAGGATGATTATAAGTTTTAGTTCCTCTGACCGGCGAAAAACAAATAATGAACAAATGAACCACAAATACAATTACCACACCCACTCCCACTACGACGACGGCCAACTGGCCATGGAAGACTTTGTAAAGGCTGCCATTGAGCTGGATTTCGAGGCCCTCGGTTTCTCCGGGCACTCCCCGCTGCCGGTCAGCAACGAATGGAGCATCCCGGGAAAGAAGCTACCCGAGTACATCGCCGAGGGCAAGCGGCTGAAAGAAGCTTACCGCAATGAGATCAGGCTCTATCTTGGTTTGGAAATCGATTATATTCCTGGTTTGTCTGATGATTATTCAATATTCACCAAAGAAATCCCGTTAGACTACTGTATCGGCTCGGTGCACCTGGTCAGGGAGCCCAAAAGCGGGGAGATCTGGTTTATTGACGGACCCGCAGAAGGGTACTTCAGGGGCATCGCCGAGGTATTCGGGGGCGACCACCGCAAGGCGGTCACCGCCTATTACGAACAGAGCATGCAAATGGTTGAAACCCAAAAGCCTGAAATTATCGGACACATCGACAAGGTGAATATGCACAACCAGGAAACCCTTTTCAGCACCACAGAGCCATGGTACATTGAGCTGACCGACCGC
>SKRM01000019.1 GCA_007118495.1 Bacteroidales bacterium | reverse complement strand
TGTTTTTAGTTGTAACTGAAGTCATAGGGGAATAGTAACGGTTAGTTTTGGGTTTTTTAGAAAAATCGGAGGCAAAGATAGAAGAAAAAAAGAGATGGGCAGCACCTTGTGCAATGTATGAAAACAATTTGTATATTTCAGGTGTCAAAACCCACTAAACCTCTAACAACATGAACTTAATTAAGCGTTTAAGATTGCTGTTGCCTGCAGTGATCGTCCTTGGTATTGTCTGCAACGGCTGCGCCAGAAAACGGGCGGATGTTGTCTTTATTAACGGTGCCATTTATACCATGGATGAAGATATGCAATGGGCAGGCTCTTTATCGGTAACCGGCAACCTGATCACCGGTGTGTATGAAGCCCCTGACGGTGCATTGCGCGATGCCGGATCCGGAACAAGGGTCATTGACCTGAATGGTGCATTTGTAACCCCTGGTTTTATTGACGCCCATGTGCATTTTAACCGGGCCGGTGAGCTCATCAATGATGCCAACCTTATGACGGTATCAGCAGATGAGGATCTCAGGGCAGAAATTGCAAGGGTAACTGATATAGTGGGTGCAAATGAGTGGATTACCGGCGGATTATGGGGTGCATATGAAGATTGGGAACTGGGTGCCAGTGCCTCAGCTTCAAGAAGAGCCGAAAGATGGAGGCCTTCAAGGAACATAATCGACGACATCACTCCTGACAACCCTTGCTTTCTGAACAACTTTGACTACTCCATGTTTCTGGCCAACACCCTGGCACTTGAAGCTGCTGACCTGATTGATAAGGTTTTACCTGGAATGGAAACTGACCAAAACGGAAATGCCACAGGGCTCATCTACCGAGGCTCTCCGGCTATTGCACAAATAAGAGAAGTGGTAAAACCCAAGTCAGAAGAACGGCTTCTCAACGAAAACAGGGCAGCCCTGAGAGCATTGGCCGAATCCGGGGTAACCGAAATACACGACATTGCCACCCCTGCCCAGACTGAACGCTTCATTAAATTACAGCTAAATGGAGAACTTACCGCCAGGGTTTGGTTGCGTCCTGATTTGTCACGGGCATCTGAAATGAAGGAGGCCGGCTTTACCATGGGTGACCATCCGGTTACCAAACAACCCGATCCCTTCCTCAGATACGGTGCATTCAAAGGATATATTGACGGAATAATGGGAACACATGGCGCCCTGTTCTTTGAGCCCTATGATGATCAACCTGACAATTACGGCCATTACAGACCACATACCAGCAATGACCCCGATCTGCTTGTTCCCGACATGGATAAAATGTATAACCTGATCAAAATTGGCTATGAAGCAGGTTTTGTTTCAAATGTTCATGCCATTGGCGACAAGGGTGTTTCTCTCATGCTCGACACCTATGAGCGGCTCATGGAAGATCTGGGCAAGCCCCTGGATGGATTCCGGGTAATCCACGCCCAGGTCGTAAGGCCTGAAGATTTTCCCCGTTTTCAGCAGCTGAATGTCATTGCCGAAGTCAATCCTTACCATATATCAGATGATATGCGCTGGATGGAAGAAAGAATTGGCTATGAAAGATGCAGGGGTGCCTATGCCTTCAAATCTTTGCTTGACAACGGAGCCATGTTGTCTTTTGGCTCTGACTGGCCTGGCACCTCAGCAGCAGAATACCTTGTACACCCACGTGCTTCCATACACGCAGCGGTGAACCGCACCACCCTAACCCACGAACCAGAAGGAGGTTGGTTTCCCGAAGAAAAAATCAGTGTAAAGGAAGCCCTCAGGGCATATACTGTCAACAATGCCTTTGCAGCATTTGACGGAGACACCCGCGGGATGATCCGCAAGGGCATGCTCGCCGATATAGCTGTGAGCGATCTAAACCTGATTGACTGCGATCCGCGTGAAATTCTGCATATGAATATCCTTTTAACAATGGTTGATGGAAAGATTGTATTTGAAAACCTTTGACCTTGAGCAGACCTGATAAGGAAATCTTTTTTTGTTTTGTAAAAGATTGTATTTTTTACCTATAAAACAGCAGACATTTTGTATACGAAATATACATAATGTCTGCTAATAGAAGAAACAGCTGCACTTTCACATATTTTTTTTACGCGCCTTTGTGTATTTTGCGCATAAAAAAAAATCATGTACATTTGGCTGCTGAACAGGCATAAAGCTATTCACCTAAATCACTAAAAAAATGAACATCCCCGACAATCTTAAGTACACAAAAGACCATGAATGGGTCAAAATAGAAGGCGACACCGCCACGATTGGCATAACCGATTTTGCCCAAAACGAATTGGGTGATATTGTTTTTGTTGAAGTGGACACCGTTGGTGAGAACCTTGACAAAGAAGAAACCTTTGGCACCATTGAAGCCGTAAAAACAGTATCAGATCTTTTCATGCCCCTGGGCGGTGAAGTGCTTGAATTTAATGAAGACCTGGAGTCAGCGCCTGATATCATCAACAAAGACCCTTACGGAGACGGCTGGATCGTCAAGATAAAAATTGATGACGAATCTGAAACCGGTGACCTTCTCTCAGCAGATGAATACAAAGAACTGGTAGGTGCCTGACAGGCGAATAAAACCAGAACGTAAGTGATCAAAAACCTGAAACCATTTTTGCCTGCTTTTGGGTGGGGATTGGTGATTTTGGTGGTAATCAGCCTTCCACCGTCCAATTTGCCTGACACCAGAAATTGGCCAATTCCCCATCCTGATAAAGCAGTACACTTTATCATGTTTGCAGTGCTGGGATTCCTGACGGTATCTGGTTCTGTAAAGCACAAAAATACATTCACCTTCGCTGCGGCAGCTGTTGGCCTGATCACTGGATTGTTTTATGGCGCTATCACTGAGCTATTGCAGTTTTACTGCCTGGAAGGCCGGCATGGAAACATGGCAGATGCAATTGCAAACGGTTTTGGAACGGTTTTTGGAGTAATCATTTCAGGGATTATTTACGGCAACCGAAACAAAAAATAAAAAGTCCGGCACAGATCAAATCTCAATAGCCGGTTGTCATTAATAAAATACTTTGTATATTAGCAGACTCTTTTGAAGGACAAAAAACCAACAGGAAATACTAATTATGGAAGCGAAAAAAACACCCAAAGCAGACCTTGAGAGCAAAAAGCGCATCTTTTTGCAAATTGGGATTGCCCTGGCGCTAGGTGCAGCATTGGTTGCTTTTGAATGGAAGCAATACGAAAGGGTGCAGATAGACCTTGGTGTCCTCGAGATTGATTTCATCGAGGAAGAGGATATCCCAATCACCCGCCCGGAACAACCACCACCACCGCCACCACCGGAGCCGTCTCAGGAACTTATTATTGTAGATGATGACGTGGAACTTGATGAAGAATTCACCATTGACATTGATGCTGACGTATTTACGGAAGTTCAGGAGTTCACACCCATCGTGTTTGAAGAAGAAGAAGCAATAGATGAAGAGGTAATTTTTACCGTGGTTGAAGACCAGCCCGAATTCCCGGGTGGTGAAGCAGCCCGCCAGAAGTTTCTGGAAGATAACCTCAGGTACCCCCAAATGGCACGCGAAGCCGGTATTCAGGGTACTGTATTTATCACCTTCGTAGTTGAGCGTGATGGCAGTGTAACCGATGTGCGCGTAATCCGCGGTATTGGCGGTGGATGCGATGAAGAAGCCGTCAGGGTTGTACGTATGATGCCACGCTGGGAGCCAGGCCGTCAGAGAGGCCAGCCAGTAAGGGTTCAGTTTAATATGCCAATCCGGTTCAGATTGAACTAATCAAATCGCTATATAAAAAAACCGCATGGTGTACATGCGGTTTTTTTTTGCCTTTAACTGATCCGGCTCCAGAAAAGCCGGTCGTGATACAAGGCTTTTAGCTGCTTTTTCACCATGATATTGGCCGGTTGCGCCAAATGAGGATCGCCTTCGAGCAGATCTCTTGCTATTTGCCGGGCAAACTTTAATATGGCCTCATCTTTTGCCAAATCGGCAATTTTAAGGTCGGGCAGCCCACTCTGTTGCGTACCCTGGATATCTCCCGGGCCCCTGAGTTGAAGATCTGTTTCTGCTATACGAAAGCCATCATTGGTGGCCACCATAACCCCAAGGCGTTTACGGGCATCATTGCTCAATTCATCTTTTGACATCAGGATACAATAAGACTGGTCAGCCCCCCTGCCAACCCTGCCCCTTAGCTGATGCAGCTGTGATAGTCCAAAACGTTCGGCACTTTCAATGACCATTACTGAGGCATTTGGCACATCGATGCCCACCTCAATAACTGTAGTAGCCACCATGATTTGGGTCTGCCCTTTTACGAAACGCTGCATCTCATAGTCTTTGTCGGCAGGCTTCATCTTTCCATGCACAATGCTTACGCCATACCGGGGTGCAGGAAATTCTCTGACAATGCTTTCATATCCGTCTGTCAGGTCTTTCAGATCAAGCTTCTCTGATTCCTGAATAAGGGGATATACCACATATACCTGCCTTTGCTTGTTAATCTCTTCACGAATAAACCCAAACACCTTCAGTCTGTTCCTCTCATATTGATGAATCGTTTTTATGGGCTTACGACCAGGAGGGAGTTCATCAATTACTGAGACATCAAGGTCTCCATACAAAGTCATGGCCAACGTCCGTGGAATGGGCGTGGCAGTCATAACAAGCACATGCGGAGGAACTTCACTTTTTGACCACAGTCTTGCCCGCTGAGCAACGCCAAACCGGTGTTGTTCATCAATAACCACCATGCCCAATGACTTGAATTGTACCTGATCTTCAATCAGGGCATGGGTTCCGATAAGTATATTGACATCTCCTTCAATCAGTCCTTTCAAAATTGGTTTACGGTGTGCTGATTTAGTTGACCCGGTAAGTAGCTCAATCCTGATACCCATGTCTTTCAGCATGGCCGACACTGACTCAAAGTGTTGAAATGCCAATATTTCGGTAGGAGCCATCAGGCAAGCCTGGTAACCATTATCCAGAGCCATAAGCATAGACATCAGGGCAACAATGGTTTTTCCACTCCCCACATCGCCCTGCAAAAGGCGATTCATTTGCCGGCCCGAGAGTGTATCAACCCTGATTTCTTTTAAGACGCGTTTCTGAGCGGCTGTCAACTCAAAAGCCAGTTGGTCATGAAAAAAGTCATTAAAATACGTTCCTATAGATGGAAACACATGTCCTTTCACCTTTTCATTTCGCATCAGCTTGTTTCTCAACAAATTAAGCTGTATATAAAATAGCTCTTCAAACTTCAGTCTGGCTATGGATTTTTTCAGATCAATGGATGTGGCAGGAAAGTGAACATGGTACAACGCTTCCCTCCCGGGCATAAGTTTTACCTGATCAAGTAAGTTTTTTGGAAGTGTTTCGGGAATATGGTCAGCGACAAGTGGCAAAAGGGTCTTCAAAAGCTTGCCAATGCCCTTGCTGTCAAGCCCCTTTGATTTAAGTTTTTCAGTTGAATTATACACTGGCTGCATGGATGAACTCTGGCTTATGGCACCCGGAGTAACTGGTTCTATTTCAGGATGGGCCACATTGAACTTTTTACCGTAAAGCAATGGTTTGCCAAACACAATGTACTCAACTCCTGGTTTAAACTGGTTTTTTAACCATTTAAACCCTCTGAACCATATAAGTTCAAGGGTTCCGGTCTCATCCTTCAGGGAGGCAGTCATACGGGTGGTACGTTTTTGCCCATGCAACTGAATATCTGAAATATAACCCCTGATCTGCACATAAGGCAGGTCAGGATTGATTTCGCTGATTGTATAAAATTTGCTGCGGTCGATGTAGCGAAAGGGATAAAAGTGCAGCAGGTCGGCAAAAGTAAACACACCCAACTCATTTTTTAGAAGGTCTGCCCGCTGAGGTCCAACCCCCTTGAGGAATTCTATCGGAGTGTCCAGATATGTTTGCCTCATCCTGGTGTTTGTTTTTTTCGAAATTTAATTCGCTTTTGTACTTCAATTGAACCAACGCGTAAAAATAATGTAAAAAATGCGGAAGTGTTATTAATTTTGGGAAGACCAAAAAG
This sequence comes from Bacteroidales bacterium, assembly GCA_007118495.1. Classification (GTDB taxonomy): domain Bacteria; phylum Bacteroidota; class Bacteroidia; order Bacteroidales; family UBA7960; genus PUPG01. Next base: position 57,480 of record SKRM01000019.1, on the reverse strand, counting down.
CTTATCCATATAGTAATAAATTTATGAACATACTCATTTTCGGATCAGGAGTTATCGGAACAACATATGCCTGGCAACTGCACGAGGCAGGTCATCAGGTGAGCATGCTCGTCCGCAAATTACGCATGGTGCGCTACAGTCATTCAGGAGTACCCATTACCTATACTGATATGCGTAGCGGAAAAAAATCATACGGACAAACTGTGTTCAGGCCAAAGATCGTTGACAAGCTCGAACCATCCCAGGCATTTGATCTGATCATCGTTACTGTCAGGAGCCACCAATTAGGAGATGTTGTGCCCTATATAGCCAAATTTGGAGGGAACGCCCACATTCTGTTTTTGGGCAACTTATGGGACGAAATAAAACTCATACGCAAACACCTGCCGGGGGGCCGATACTTTTTTGCCTACCCTGGTATCGTTACAGGAGGTCATCTTGACAATGGCATCAACACCTATTTGTTCAGAAACGATTATACCTGGATTGGTGAACCCGGGGGACGTAAAACTGACCGTTTACTTGCAACCCTGACCAAGTTTGAAGAAGCAGGCTTAAGACCCCGTCCCTGCAGTAAAATAGAAGATCTGCTCCGAACACGTTACATGATGGATGCATTGCTGCCCGGCTTGCTGAGCAAGGCAGGAAGCAGCAGGCTTTTTGCAAAAAACAACACACTTATAAAGCAATATATTATGGCCCTTAAAGAAGGCGTTCGTGTTTGTAAAAAGCTTGGTGTAAATGTTACCAAACAATTTCCTTTAAATCGTTTATACTTTCCGACTTTTATTTTAAGCCACATGATCAGACGTTCCATGACATATGAAGTACAGGCAGCCATGGAAGCCCATATGAAACACGGACCCACTGAAAAGAAAAAACAATACCTGGATATATTAAATACCGGAAAAAGGTTGAAGGTCTCCATTCCATACTGGGCCTCATTTGAGAAGTACATGGATTTTTCTTAATTTTACTTCTTTTACAGTTATAAACCGGCAACAATGAAACGCATCCTTCTTCTAGTGGCATGCTTCCTGGGCATTGCGCAGGTATCCAGTGCCTTTGACCCCCCAAGAATGCATCCCACCGACCGCTTCATTGTCACGGTTTTTTCTGATATCTGGCAAAACGTCCCCGAAAGAATGGATAAAAAAGCCATACAAAGAGGCATGAGCTTCAAAGCCATGCAGGACATGCCCTGGGGGCGGAGCAATTTCAGCCTGGCCACAGGTATCGGTTTTACAAGTAATAACTTATATTCTGATCATTACTTTGGATATACACCCAATGGACATTATGACTTTTACCGATTAAGCGGTGATTACGATAAAAACAAATTGAGCCTGAATTATCTGGATGTTCCCGTTCAAATACGGTACAGAACACGAAATCTTGAACGCAATTTCAGGATTTACGTCGGACTCAAGGCTAGTTACCTGGTCAATGCCCATACAAAATATTACGGCAAGGCATCTTCTGTTACCAACATCTATTTCGATACTCCTTTTTCTCCCGGAAGCAGAAGCATAAAAATCAAGGAACATAAACTGGAGAATATCAACAAACACAAGATCAGCATGACCGGTATGCTGGGTGTAGGCAGCGTCAACATATACCTCTCATATGCCCTTACAAGTATTTTTGAAGATAATCAGTCAGAAGATATGTTTCCCATATCCCTTGGTGTCTCAGTGATACTGTTCTGATTCTTCCTTTTGCACCTGAATCAGTCAATACTACGTCCTCAGGTAAACAAACAGCATCAACATAACAGCAACTCCTGTAGCGAATCCTGTGTAAACCTGTGCTGGGGTGTGGGCTTTGAGCTGCAATCTTGATGCAGCTGTCAAACCCGATGCAAGAAATGCAAGGGCAATGAGAAATGCAATATTTATCCCCAACAGCAAAGAGGTGACAATTAAAAATCCGGTCAAGCCGCCCAATGAAACCATATGAATGCTGATCTTCCAGACAAATGAGATCATCAGCGTCAGCAAAACCAGCAATGTAGCACCCATAAAATAATAATATAGCAAGGTGGGCAACGAAAGCTGTCGCAACAGGTAATATGTCATAAAGAACAGCGCCGAACTTATGAGTAAGGGCAGAATACGCTCACCGCGATCACGCAATATTAAATCTTCAATATAGCCCATCCGTTTAAGAATGACTACTGCCAGAACGGGCACAATAGCTGTATTAATAAACACTATAAGAAAAATGAAACGCCTGGCCTCGGTTGATACAGCAAAACTCATGAAGGTATTAAGCTGAAACAAAAGAAATATGCCCAGTGTGGGCATAAGCAACGGATGAAAAATGGTGGAAATCACCCTGGCGATTTTGTCTTTACTTGCCATAATCAGGTAAGCTCCTTTCTTAACCTGGCTACGGGTATATCCAATTGTTCCCGGTATTTGGCTACCGTCCTCCTGGCAATATTATACCCCTTTTCATTCAGAATGCCGGCCAGTTCGTCATCAGTGAGCGGCTTCTTTTTATCTTCGGCCTCAATGCAGTTTTGCAGTATTTTTTTTACTTCTCGTGTGGAAACCTCTTCACCCGTATCTGTCTGCAATGATTCAGAAAAGAATTCTTTCAACAGGAAGGTTCCATAGGGGGTTTGAACATATTTGCTGTTTGCGACCCTTGAAATGGTAGAAATATCAAGCCTGACCATATCTGCTATGTCCTTCAGGATCATTGGACGCAGTTTTGTTTCGTCACCAGTAAGAAAGTATTCCCGCTGAAACTCAAGTATGGCCTGCATGGTCATCATCAACGTATTCTGGCGCTGCCTGATCGCATCAATAAACCAGCGGGCACTATCAAGCTTTTGCTTTACAAATGTCAGAGCCTCTTTTTGGCGTTTATCTGCTTTCCCTTTTGAATCGGCCATGGCCTGGAACATTTCAGCATAGGTGCGATTGATCCTGAGCTCAGGTGCATTGTGTGAGTTTAAAGTTAGCTCCAGTTCTCCGTCACTGTGTGTGAGGATAAAATCAGGAACCACATACTGGGTCGACTTTCCAGACTCCTGCAATGCGCTGCCTGGTTTGGGGTTAAGTTTCAGTACCTCATCAATTGCCTCTTTTAGGTCTTCTTCGGTAAGGTTGTGCTTTTTGCTGATCTTTTCAAAATGCTTACGGGTAAAGTCGTTGAAGTTTTTCTCCAATATAAGGGTGGCGTTATCAATTGCCTTGGTTCGTGGCCGTTTCCGCCTGATTTGCAACAACAGACATTCCTGAAGGTCTCTGGCACCAACCCCGGGGGGATCAAATTCCTGAACAATGCGCAAAATATCCAACACCTCCGGAAATTTAGTCTGGACATTCATATTGAATGCCAGATCATCAATCAGGCTATGGATATCTCTTTGCAGGTATCCTGAATCATCAATATTTCCGATAATATGTGAGGCAATAAGGTACTGTCTTTCTGTCATTTCCCTGAGGCCAAGCTGAGCCATAAGCAATTCCTGGGGGCTTGACCCGGACGCAAATGGGATGTCTCTGGCTTCGTCATCTGATGAAGTATTATTGGCTGACAGTTTATAGTCAGGGATGTCATCATCATCAACATAATCGCTCAGGTCAAATTCATCTTCTTTCTGCACCTCCGAGTCATCTGAATCATAATCTTCATCATCCCCACCGGTTTCCATGGCACTGTCATAATCTTCATCATCCTGAGCCTCAAACTCCTCAAGCTGGTCCTCACCCTCTTCGAGGGCGGGGTTCTCTTCAATCTCCTGCTTAATACGCTGATCCAGCAAAAGAGCCGGCACCTGCAGCAATTTCATTAACTGTATTTGCTGCGGCGACAACTTTTGCAAAAATTTTTGCTGAAGCCTTTGTCTAAGCATGGTAACCCTTTTTAACAATGCCGGCAATGTAACCGGTTAATCCCAAATATAAAAATAAATTTTTATGATTTACAGCCTAAAACTCCGCATTCAGAGGTGATCGCGGAAACGGAATCACATCACGGATATTTCCCAGGCCAGTAACAAAGAGCATCAGACGTTCAAAGCCCAGGCCGAAACCACTATGGGGGGCTGTCCCAAACTTTCTGGTTTCCAAATACCACCACACATCTTCTTCATGGATACCCATTTCATTGATACGCCCCCTGAGTTTTTCATAGTCTTCTTCACGCTGTGAGCCACCGACTATCTCACCTATTTTCGGGAAAAGCACATCCATGGCTCTGACAGTCTTGCCGTCATCATTGAGTTTCATATAAAAAGCCTTGATATCACGCGGGTAATCGGTGAGGATTACTGGTTTTTTAAACTGCTGCTCCACCAGGTAGCGCTCATGTTCTGACTGCAGGTCAACACCCCATTGTACGGGAAATTCAAATGTATGTCCTGAATCAATAAGGATATCAATGGCATCTGTGTAGGTTAGTCGTTCAAAATGAGTGTCCACGATAAGTTTTAGTCGTTCAATGAGTTCACTGTCATACATTTTTTGTAAAAAGGCGAGGTCATCTTCACAATGTTCAAGTAAATAAGAGATCAGGAACTTGAGAAAAGATTCTGCCAAATCCATATTGTCATGGATATCATAAAACGCCATTTCTGGCTCTATCATCCAGAATTCTGATAAATGTCGCGATGTGTTTGAATTCTCTGCCCTGAAGGTTGGTCCAAAAGTATAAATGTTTGACAAGGCCAGCGCACCCAACTCACCTTCCAATTGCCCTGATACAGTCAGGTTGGTTTCCTTTCCGAAAAAGTCTTGGTTATAATCAACTTTCCCCTCATCAGTTTTTGGCAGGTTTTCCAGATCCAGGGTGGTCACCCTGAACATAGCTCCGGCACCCTCGGCATCAGATCCTGTAATAATGGGGGTGTGCAAATAATAAAATCCACTGTCATTGAAAAACTTATGTATGGCGAAAGAAAGTGCGTGGCGAATGCGGAACACAGCACCAAATGTATTGGTCCTGGGGCGCAGGTGAGCAATTTCCCGCAAAAACTCCAGGGTATGTCCTTTCTTTTGCAAGGGATATTTTTCAGGATCTGCGGTTCCATACAAAACTATCTCAGTCGCTTGTATTTCTACAGCCTGCCCCTGCCCCTGCGACTGAACCAGTTTACCATTCACTGAAATGCACGATCCGGTTGTGATCTTCCTGAGCAATTCATCGTCTTTGAAAGACTTTACGTCAACAACAACCTGGATGTTGTGTATGACAGATCCGTCGTTAAGTGCAATAAAGGCCACATTCTTATTGCCTCTCCGGGTACGCACCCAACCCTTAACATTTATTTCTTTGTTCAACAAACTACTGCTGTCCTTTTTCAGCAGATCGAACACCCTTTGTCTTTGCAATAGGACCATAACAAATATTATTTCTTCAAATTATTAACAACCAATATGTTTCTACAACAAACACCTGGTTGCAGACACACAAAAATACATACAATTTTCCAGAACAGACCTGCGCTAAAGGCATTTCTCCACACTATCCCATAACAACGCGGCAGTTTTGTCCCATGAAAATTTTTGACGCTGAATCCGGCCTTTCTCAATGAGGTGTTCACGCAGTAAAGGTTCACTGCTTATACGGGTCATTGCCAATGCAATCTGATCAACTGAGTCCGGATCAACCAGCAAGGCTGCATCACCAGCCACTTCAGGCAAACTGGTTACATTAGATGCAATCACAGGTACATCGCATTGCATGGCCTCAATAACCGGAATGCCAAATCCCTCAAAATGGGAAACCAGAATCAAAGCAGAGGCAGCCGATACAATTTGCGAAAGAGATTCATTATACTGACGGCCCGCAAAAATCACATCCTCCTTATACTTTAAGCCCCGGTAGGCTTTCTCAAGGTCTGGTGAATTAAACATGGGGGCACCAACAATCAGTAATTTATGTCCTGCGGGGTCATGCCCCCTGAAGTGTTCAAATGCCCTGAGCATATTCCCGATGTTCTTTCGTTTATGCAATGCTCCGATATAAACAAAATAAGGCGCACCCCCGGTGAGCAATTTCCTTGCGTTTTTAATCATCAGCTGATCAGCCGGTGCAAATATTTCATGGGCCCCGTTATAAACTACATCAATGCGGTTTTCAGGATAATCAAACACCCGGGCAATGTCTTGTCTTGAAAATTCCGAAACCGTCACAATTCTTCTGGCTATGGCCGCATACTTCGGGAAATAATAATTATAAAACTTCCCTGTAAGCCTTGGCACAAAGCCGGGATTGTGCATAAAATTCAGGTCGTGGAAAACAGGTAATTGGTTTCCATGATAGCGACTTGAAAGAAAACCATCCGGCGATAAGAAAAGGTCAGGGTTCAATCTTTTGAGAACCCTGGCAACCGACCATTCAAAGTACAGGTAATAAAGAAATGGGTGTCTTGCTGGCGGAAACAATACAACCGGCTCTACATTTGAGCCGAAAACAAACTCTTCGCCAAAAGGTCGGTCAAACAGAAAATAAAACTTAACTTCGGGATGATCACGTACAATGCGCCTGAGGTTTTGATAGGTAAACCATCCTATCCCCTCAAGCCTGCCAGATAAAAGCAAACGGGTATTTACGGCAATTTTCAAAATGAATCTATTGATAATCACTTCAGCCGTTTGTCCACAAGCTAACTTGCCGGAAACAGGCTTTGGCAGACAAAATTAGGTTTTATTTTCTTATTTTTGACAGAAGAACCAATTTGTACAAACCGAAAAACTGTATATATATGGCAACAGAATTATTGAAACATATCAGGCCAGGTGTATTGACTGGCAATGATGTTCAGGAAGTGTTCCGCATAGCGCGCGAAAATCAGTTTGCCCTGCCTGCGGTCAACGTAGTGGGCACCAATTCTATCAATGCAGTATTGGAGGCAGCCAGAGAGGTAAATTCACCCGTAATCATTCAATTTTCCGCTGGCGGAGCGCAGTTCTTTGCGGGGAAATCGCTTAAGGGTGAAAACCATGCACCAGCTGTTGCCGGAGCCATTTCCGGTGCAAAACATGTTCATCTGATGGCTGAGGCCTATGGTGTACATGTTATTTTACACACAGATCATGCAGCCCGGAAGTTGCTGCCCTGGATAGACGGATTACTTGACGCCAGCGAAGAGCACTTTAAAACCCATGGCAAACCATTGTTCAGTTCGCACATGCTTGATTTGTCAGAAGAAAGCCTTGAAGATAATATTGCAACTTCAGTTGAGTACCTCAGGCGAATGGAAAAAATGGGCATGACCATTGAAGTTGAATTGGGGGTAACAGGAGGAGAAGAAGATGGCGTTGACAATACAGACATTGACAGCTCAAAGCTTTATACCCAGCCAGAAGAAGTAGCAGAAATGTACAAACAACTTTCAGAGGTATCCCAACGCTTTACTATTGCTGCTGCTTTTGGTAACGTGCATGGAGTATACAAGCCAGGCAATGTCAAACTGGAACCTGTCATATTAAAAAATTCACAGCAATACATAATGGATAAGTTCGCAACTGATCCCAACCCCGTGAATTTTGTATTTCACGGTGGTAGCGGCTCAAGTCGCGAAGAGATCCGTGAAGCCATCTCATACGGGGTGATCAAGATGAATATTGATACAGACACCCAGTGGGCTTTCTGGGATGGCATCCGCCAGTTCTATCTCGCCAATGAGGGTTACCTGCAGAATCAGATAGGCAATCCGGAAGGGGATGACAAACCCAACAAAAAATATTACGACCCAAGGGTTTGGCTTCGTAAAGGTGAAGAAAGCATGCGTGAAAGGCTTAAGATTGCTTTTGATGACCTGAATGCCCTGAACAGAAACTAAATCAGCAAACTATGCTCAATAACCGGTTTCAAGATCGGGAAAGTTGATAAGGTCTCTGACGATGTAGGCCCCCGGGTACTGCCTTCTGACTACTTCAAGAAATCTGCGGGCATCAAGTCTGGTGCGAAAGTCACCAACACGGAGTTTAAAATAGGGAGCCTCATAAACCACATAGGCTCTGATGTTTGCGAATTTTTCCTCAAACTCAGCCCTTTCGCGCTGGGCGTTGAGACGGGCACGATTGCCCGAATCCATGAACAAATGAACACGGTAACCCGGAATACCCCTCTGGGCTTGCATGGCCTCTCTGTGGGCTTCAAGCAGATAGTCAATTCTTGGATCTTGTATTACGTATGCCCTTGAAAGGGGAATTTCAGGTTGAATACTATCCCTTTGTATGGGAGCATGCCGGAGAGTATCTGTTATAAGCATACCAGGCGCCAACACCCTGCCTCCGGGCTGCTCCTGTTCCATAACAGCAGTCGGCATGATGACGCTGGCCAATACTATGAATATGGTAAATACAAAAGACATCTTATGTCAGTAAATATACAAAAAGCATCTTAATAGGCCCTTGCAAAAACAACCCTCCTGCCTGAGGGTTTTCCCGAATAAACGCACACGCCCTCCTCCATATTGTCATCAATGGGAATACAGCGTACGGTGGCCTTGGTCTCTTCCTTGATCTTTTGTTCAGTTTCACCTGTACCATCCCAGTGGGCAAGGATAAAGCCACCCTTATCGTCCAGTATTTGTTTGAATTCTTTCCATGTATCTGCTTTTCGCGTATTTGTCTCACGAAAAGCCAGAGCCTTGTCAAAAAGTGCCCTCTGAATGGTTTCCATGAGCTGCTCAATCACTTCAACCAACCGGGTTATGGGGAGAATCTCTTTTTCAAGTGTATCCCTACGGGCCAATTCAATGGTTCCATTTTCAACATCTCTTGGACCAATGGCCAGCCTGACCGGTACACCCTTGAACTCATATTCATTAAACTTCCAGCCAGGCTTATATGTATCTCTGTCATCAAGTTTCACACGAATATTCTTATTTTCAAGCATTTCTTTGATCTCAGCAGCTTTCTGACACACAAGCTCGTATTGTTCTGCGCTTTTGTAAATGGGCACAATAACAACCTGTATCGGAGCCAGTTTGGGTGGAAGAACCAGTCCTTTATCGTCAGAGTGGGCCATAATCAAGGCTCCCACCAGGCGGGTTGACACTCCCCACGAGCTGGCCCACACATATTCCAGTTTTCCCTCCTTACTGGCAAATTTAACATCAAAAGCCTTGGCAAAGTTCTGACCCAAAAAATGTGAAGTGCCGGCCTGAAGCGCCTTACCATCCTGCATTAATGCCTCAATGCAATAAGTTTCGACGGCGCCGGCAAAGCGTTCATTTTCTGATTTCACCCCCTTCAGGACAGGAATAGCCATAAAGTTTTCAGCAAAATGCGCATAGACCTCGAGCATGCGCTGGGTTTCTTCCAGAGCCTCCTGTTCTGTCGCGTGAGCCGTATGTCCTTCTTGCCAGAGAAATTCTGTGGTACGCAGAAACATCCTTGTACGCATTTCCCATCTGACCACATTGGCCCATTGGTTTATCAGAATGGGTAAATCGCGGTATGACTGCACCCATTGACGGTAGGTGTCCCAAATAATTGTTTCAGAGGTAGGTCTGATGATAAGTTCTTCTTCAAGTTTGGCGTCACTGTCAACTTCTATTCCCTTTCCGTCAGCCGAATTCTTTAAACGGTAATGGGTAACAACAGCACATTCCTTGGCAAATCCTTCCACATGGTCTGCCTCACGGCTGAAAAAAGATTTGGGTATAAATAAGGGGAAATAGGCATTTGAATGTCCCGTATCCTTGAACATTTTATCCAGTGCCGCCTGCATTTTTTCCCAAATGGCATACCCATAGGGCTTGATCACCATGCAGCCCCTGACGGCTGAATTTTCAGCCAGACCGGCCCGCTGAACGATGTCGTTATACCATTTTGAATAGTTCTCTTCTCTGGTTGAAAATTCTTTGGCCATATGGTGTCTTTGGTATAATATTTGCGCATTAAACTACTGAAATAACCCGGCAAATTTAACAAAAAAACACGCACAGCCAGGTGTTTATTGTTAACTTTGTAAGAAGGACACAACAAACAACGATAGGAGGAATAGTCATGAAAGCACTAACAAAACTTACCGGCATCCTGCTGACAGTGGTGGTAGCAACAGCCTGTTCATCCACTTACCATACCACAGATTACGTGGATGACATTTATTATAGCCCCGGCATTGTCAGGGCTGCACCACAACAGACAGCTGACCGTGGACAAACCAGGGTCATAGAGGTTGTTGAGGAAGACTATGCCAGACCTGTACAAAACACCTCCGGTCAACAAGGCGCTACCTATGCCTATGATAATGATACCGCCGTATATGCCCAGGATGAAGAAAAAGTAGTCATCAATAATTTCTATGTTGACAACTACTACGACTTTGCTTACGCATCAAGAATTCGTCGTTTCCACAGTTCATATGCACACTTTGGGTATTACGATCCGTTTTTCACCAATATGTTCTTTTATACTTTCCATCCATTGTACTATGGTGTAAGTATTTATTACGGATACGGTGCATTCCCAAGGTATTACGGATACGGTGCACACCCATTCTATTTCGGACACAATCCCGCTTTCTTCTACCCGCACATGAACTATTATCTCTATGGCATGGGTTGGTATGGTGGATTCCCCTACGCGCATGGTTACAGGCATAGCTACTGGATGGGATACCACACCGGATTCCACCACGGATTATGGGCCGGCGGTTACAACCCATATATTGGAAGCAACTACATATACAACAGTTTTGACCGTGATTCATACCGATATGGACATATGGGATCAGGTGGCAGCACGGTGGGTCGCAGAGCAACTTCACGCGATGTAGAAAACTTTGCCGACAGATTTGAGTCGAGGACAGTTCGTGATGATTCTGGCAGAAGGCAGATCATTGCCGAAGAAAGAATCTTGTCTGGCAGAGAATTGGCTTCACGTGACAATGAGCGTACAGCCACAAGGCCGGCCGATCAGGGTGCTGCGACACACGCCAGGGTTGATGAGCAAGGCCGTGGACGTGAAGTGACCACTCGCCCGGCACAGGCAACAGACCCAAATGCAGAAAGGGTGGTTTATCAGCCTGCCAGAAGGCCTGAAGATTACAGGGCCCCAAGCAGGGAACAGTACGAAGGTGCAAATATAGAGCGGTATGCAAGGCCACAGCAGAGCGCACCCAACAGGGAGCTCGACCGGGGCGCCTCAAGTTTTACCCCGCCAAGAACTTACACACCCCCGTCTTATCAGCAACCAGGCACTCCGCAAAGGGCACGTCCTGCAACCACTACCCCGGGTACAGATGCAAGACCGGCAACCACAACCCAACCCTCACGTAATGAGAGGGGAAGGCCGGCTTACACTCCGCCCCAGCAGCAGCCCACAAGGACAACGACCACACCTTCAAGGACAACCACAACCCCGGCCAGGGCCACAACACCTTCAAGAACCACAACAGCCCCGGCCAGGACTACTGCTCCGCCTACAAGAAGCACGCCACCGCCCTCCAGGACAACGACCACAACAAGGTCAGCTCCTCCTCCGAGCAGCTCTTCGTCCGGAACTTCTTCCAATTCAGGAAGCAGAAACACATCATCCGGTGGCAGGCAGCGGTAGGCAGCCATTGTCTACATGACATATTTCTCCATTCATAATTCCACCTCCCGGCACCAAAACCGGTTTAAGCCGGGGGGTTTTTTGTTACAGGTATTGTAAAGCAAATTATACACATATGAAACGAATCATCTTCACCTTATTCGTCATATTTTTCTCTGTTCAACTTGCTATCAGCCAGAACGAAACACATGCATTGAGGTATTCACAGCTATACCCCGGTGGCACAGCCAGATTCACATCAATGGGAGGTGCGTTCGGAGCGCTTGGCGGCGACTTTTCAACCCTTTCACTCAATCCGGCAGGCCTTGGTGTATACAGAAGCTCTGAGATTACACTTACACCTGCACTCACCTACAATCAGGTCGAAACCAGGTATTTTGGATCATGGGAAGATGACATGAAATACAACTTTAACCTAAATAATATTGGTGCTGTGTTTTCATTTTCACTCGGCAATGAAGGCCGGGCAGGCGGATGGAGATTTTTCAATTTGGGGATAGGTGTAAACAGACATAATAACTTTAACCAGCGTTGGGCTGCTGAAGGTTTCAATACAGAAAACTCATTGATGACAAGTATGCTTGAACAAGCCAACAGAGAAGGAAGCGTTGAGAATCTTGATGACTTTTCAACGGGTCTGGCCTGGGATACTTATCTGCTGGATATGTTCGAAGGTGATTTTTTTGTAGATATGCCCGATGGCCAGGTCTTGCAAAGGCAAGAAACCAACTCTGCCGGGTCAATTCGCGAAGTAGTACTTTCTGCGGCAGCTAACTATAATGACAGGGTTTATATTGGCGCCACCATCGGATTTCCATCTCTCAGGCATGAAGAAGAATCAATTTTTCGCGAATCAGACAACCAGAATGCAAGCCAGTATTTTAATTCGCTTACATACTCCCGGTTCCAGGAAACCGGCGGCACTGGCATCAACTTCAAATTTGGTGCTATTTTCAGAATTACTGATATGATTCGAATTGGTGGGGCATTTCATTCGCCCACCTTTTACGAAAACACCATTTATTACAATGCAACCATGCGTTCTGACTTAAACCTGGATGACTACACACAAGTGGCCCAATCACCCAGAGGTCGTTTTGAATACGAAGTAACAACACCTCTCAGAGCTATGGGTAGCTTAGGGTTGGTATTCGGAACCACCGGTATATTAAGCATTGATTATGAATACGCTGACTACAGCAAGATGCGGTTTCGGTCAAATGAGTTTTATGGATTTTCAGATGAAAACCGAACCATCCGCGAGTCATTCACTGCACAACATAGCATCAGGGCTGGAGGTGAATTAAGATTGTCACCTGTTATTTTGAGAGCTGGTGTTTCCCATAGCGGAAGTCCATATATTACAGGCGTAAACGATGGAGCACAAACGGCACTTTCAGCAGGAATAGGATTTCGTGAACAGTATTACTTTGTAGATTTTGCCTACACATACGCGTTCCACTCTGAAGACTACTACTTGTACACCCTTGATAACCTCCGGCCAGTTGAAAGAGAGTTCAATGCCAGCACATTCAGGCTTACGGTAGGATGGCGTTTTTAGGCCTGTTCTTCAGCAGCCTTGATAATCTCTTCGTCGACCAGGATACGTCCGCAGTATTCGCAAACTATAATTTTCTTGTGCAGGCGAATATCCAGATGCCGCTGGGGCGGAATTTTATTGAAGCAACCTCCACATGCATCACGCTCAACCGGAACCACTGCCAAACCATTTAGGGCATTATCACGAATACGCTGATAAGCCGAAAGCAGGCGGGGCTCAATCTGGGCACGCCTCTTTTCTGACTCCTCAAGAAGGATGGCTTCATCCTTCTCTGTTTCAGCCACGATTGTGCTGAGCTCGGCCTTTTTGTCTTCCAGGTCTTTGCGGCGTTCTGCAAGTTCTTCTTCAACCTGGCCAACCATTTCGCTTTTAATCTCAACTTCAGCAGAATACTCCTTCATCTTTTTTTCGGCCAATTGAACTTCAAGGGTTTGGTATTCAATTTCCTTTGAAAGCGAATCATACTCACGGTTGTTTCGTACATTTTGCTGCTGGGCTTCATACTTTTTAATCAGCTCAAGGCTTTCCTGGGCAGCAATTTTCTTTCCGGATATCTCAGCATGCAAATTCTTGATCTCCTGATTGAATTTTTCTACCCTTGTTGCCAGGCCTTCTATTTCATCTTCCAGATCCTGCACTTCAAGCGGAAGTTCACCCCTTACGCTGCGCAGCCTGTCAACTTTAAAATCCATGGTCTGCAAAGAATACAGTGAGATGAGCTTATTTCGTACGGATTTTTCAATGCTATCTTCGGTAGCAGTTTCTGGAACAGAAACGGGAGATCCTTCAGTTCCTGTACTGGGATTGATCATCTTGGTCTCCTCTTTCTTGGTTTTGGAACTCTTGGCCATATGCGTATCTTCTCTTTTGGGTTGGATTACAATGAATTAAAAATAGCGGACAGGATTGGTTCCCGTCTCCGAAATCAGGAGTGCAAAGTTAATCATTTTTTTCTTAACCAATTTAAGCAGCATTTCTTTTGTAAATTGCTCTGTTTCAAAATGTCCGGCATCTATCAATAAAATTTTCCTGCTTGCTTCAAAAAATTGGTGGTACTTTACTTCTGATGTTATAAATGCCTGCGCTCCTGAAGTTATGGACTGATTCAGCAAAAACGCCCCTGATCCGCCACAAAGTGCAACGGTTTCAATCAGGGTATCGTCTGCATCTGAATGCCTCAGAACCGGTGTGCCCAGAGTATGCTTAACCAGCTCCATGAAGTCTCTGGCATTCATTGCTTTTTCTAAACGGCCAAGCATACCTGATCCGGCACCCTCCCAGGCATTTTCAAGAGGATATATATCATATGCTACCTCTTCATATGGATGACTTGCCTTCAGTGCTTTCAGCACATTATTGCGCGAATGCACCGGGAAGATGGTTTCAATTCGCTCCTCAGCCTCCACATGAAAATCGTGCAGCTTCCCAACAAATGGAGAACTGCCCTCTCCGGCCCTGAAGGTTCCCTTGCCTTCTGTACTGTAGCTACAGCAATCATAGTTCCCGATATGTCCGGCACCTGCTTCAAACAGTGCCGCTCTAACCTCGCCTGCATGGCTTGATGGGCAAAAAGTAACCAATTTATTCAGTTTTCCATTAACCGGTTTGAGTATGCGCATCTCCTTCAGACCAAGCCGCATTCCAAGCTCATGGTTAACCCCTTGATATACATTATCCAAATTGGTGTGCAGAGCCACGATGGCCAACCCATGCCTGACGGCCTCTATAATGACCTGCTCTTGCATTGTTTCACCAGTTATACGGTTAATTCCTTTAAAAATAAGGGGGTGGTGACAAAGAATAAGATCACATTCTTTCTGTATGGCTTCACGTATGACTTCAGGAGTAACATCCAGACAAACCAGGCCCCGGCTAATTTGTTGATCTGGCGACCCCAGTTGTATTCCTGTATTGTCGTAGTCTTCTTGAAGAGAAAAAGGCGCCTCAGCATCGAGGATATGTATTAATTCTTTCAATAACATCATCTTTGTTTTTTTGCTGTATAATCAAAAGTACATGATTTTTTTTGCACTACATCATTTTACCTTACCTTTGAATACATGAACAATCTCCGCTTACTTCTGCTGCCATTGGCATTCGTATATGGCGCAGCCGTCTGGCTGAGAAATATTTTTTTTGATTTGGGTCTGCTGCCATCCCGATCATTCTCCGTTCCGGTTATTTCAGTGGGCAACCTCAGCACCGGGGGTACAGGCAAAACACCACATGTAGAATATCTGGTCGGCATGCTTGACGGCCATTACAAGGTCGCTGTGCTAAGCAGGGGATACAAGAGAAAAACCCGGGGGTTCCTGGTCGCCAACCAGAATTCAACAGTAAATGATTTGGGCGATGAACCCTTGCAGATGCATAGAAAGTTTCCCAAAATACTGGTTGCTGTTGACGAAAAAAGGCGAAGGGGGATACGAAATATCCTGACCCTTTACCCGGATATCAACCTGATTATCCTTGACGATGCCTTTCAGCACCGATATGTAAAACCAGGCCTCAACCTTTTGCTGACAGAATATTACAAACCATTTTTCAGAAACTACTTGTTGCCTGTAGGCAGCCTCCGCGAACCCAAATCAGGGGCAAGACGGGCAGACGCCCTGATTGTAACCAAAACGCCCGAAGTGTTTTCTCCACTTGACCGTCAGTTTTTTCTAAAAAAACTTTCATCCTGCCAACTTAATAACATCTTTTTCAGCTACCTGAATTACGGTGTAATGAAACCTTTGACACCAAACACTCCCGAGGAGGAACCGGAAAACATCAAGAGCATATTTCTGCTGACAGGAATCGCAAATTCTGTAGCCCTTGAAGAAGAACTTAAAACACGCTGTCAGGAACTTTTTATGCACAAATACCCGGATCATCACCAGTTTGTCCCCACCGATATCAATAAACTGGTAAAGCATTTCAACAGTACAATCAGTCACTGTAAAATTGTGCTTACCACCGAAAAGGATGCCATGCGGCTTCAGGACGAAAAATTACAAAACCTGTTGGCTGACATACCAGTGTACTACTTACCTGTTCAGACAGGCTTTCACACAAAAGACATGGAGAAGTTTCACCAGATGATCATGACTTTTCTCAGGCAATTCTCTGAGAACAGGTTGTAGCATAAGCTATTTCTTCAGGGGCTGAAGGCGGCGATATGTCAATGACCTCCAGGCCCATTCAAATGGGCCAAAACGGAAGTACTGAAGCCAGTAGTGGCTCCAAATGAGCTGTACAATATAAATGGCCAGTGTTAACAGCATTCCGTTTACAATGCCCACCCTGCCATACATACCTAGCCCATAGCCATAATATATTGTAGTACAAATAATGCTCTGTGTAAGGTAATTGGTTAAAGCCATTCTACCTGCCCCAGCTATCTTTGAGGCCAGCCATTGCAGGTACCCCCGGTTTAGGCAAAAGACCACAAGCGAGAGGTAAACAAACATCATGGATGGCCCGCCAATGGCAAAACCAAGCATCATCAATACCAATTCGCCACTTGGAAATGCATGCTGGGCCACAGATGCATTGGTGGCCAGCAGATAATTAAACATGATTGCCAGGGGCAGGTTGATCCAGAAAAGTTTCCTGAAAAACCCCTCATTGGCTTTAATATCTGCCAGGTAGCCGCGGCGTCCAAACAACATCCCAACAAGAAACATGGCCAGCACAAACGGGAAGAAAGACAATATTCCGCCCCAGATATAAGAATACTCTGTAAGCCTCATTGAAATAATCTCGCTAAAAGATCCAGTGCTGTATACAACCATGGCCCTTTCAGCCAACTGATCAAAATATGCCTGCTGCCCACTGAATGTCTGTTCTAGCTTTGAAGCAGCTTCAGGGCTACTCATTGCCAGATTGACTACGCTCAACATAAGCGTTGTAAATACCAAAGGGATCAATAAAAAGACTCCCGCCCAAATCAACACCGTGCGATCTGATTTATTCCTGAACCAGGTCAGGATAAATCCAAAGAGGGCATAAACCACAAGGATGTCGCCATACCAAAGCAATACCACGTGCAAAACTCCTATAATCAATAAAACAAACAAGCGTCGTCTGAAAATGGTTAACATGGTTTTACCAGCCTCATCTACCTTTTTCAGGAAAAAGTAGAAACCCATCCCAAACAGGAAAGAAAACAGCGCATAAAACTTCCCGTGAAAAAAGTAATCGAGAATCCAAAAGGCGGTTTTATTCAATGGATCTGTCCACATCCTTCCCTCTCCGATCACCAAAATGAAAGGGGTATTGAATACGGGCATATTAACCATCAAGATCCCTAGCAAGGCAAGTCCCCTTAATACATCTAAAATAAAGACACGGTTTTTACCCTCAACTGGGCCGAATGTCATATTTGTTTCCATGGTTTCAGTTTATGGTTCACAAAATAATTTCACACGCAAAATTATGCAAATATCCCATAGGCCACATGTGAACAGGCATTGTTCTTCCGCAGATCGACTATATATACACTTAAAACACCAAAAACAAATAAAAAGGTGGAATATCCCCTTTGGACATTCCACCTGATATGGGTTGGGTTAACCAGGTTTCAGAAAGGCAGATCATCTTCTTCTGAAGGGAGATCAGGGGCAGTTGTATCATTTGCGCCTCCACCAGCTGCTGATCCGGTTTGGCTTTGGTCGGGTTTTCCGCCAACAAAATTAAGCACATCCCCCACAATTTCTGTGGTATACCTCTTATTCCCATCCTTGTCTTCCCATTGACGTGTCTGCAACTTGCCCTCAACATAAACCTGACTACCCTTGGTCAGATATTTTTCAGCCAGTTCGGCCCTGTTTCTCCAGAGAACAACCTGGTGCCACTCTGTCTTCTCAACCATTTCACCGTCTTTCCCTTTATAGAATTCATTGGTAGCAAGAGGGAACCGGGCCACCTTTACCCCACTTTCAAGTGTTTGTATGTCAGGATCCTTACCCAGGTTTCCCAGTAGTATTACTTTGTTTACACCAGCCATAACATGCGTTTTTCTGTGAATAAATAATTGATTTGTTAAGCGAATTTACTGGTTTTAAACTCCAGGTCAAAGCCTGTTGATGGCAAGCGGCAAAAAAAACCAGTAAAGCGTTTACATTGGCCTTTGGAATCTGCATATCATGTGAACCCGAAGAGTTAAAAAGCTGCAAAATTCACATGCTGGCAGAAAAATATTTTCATACCTTTATCGCTGCCCGGGGCTGTCACCTGGGTTTAATTTGTTTCAGCCATGCGTGTCGGGTTGTGTCTGTTGTTTCTGTTTAATTTACTTTTATTCCATCCTGAAGATAATGCCGGTGATGAGGCTGCACGGCAAATCATGCGCAGGGCCGTTGAAAGATTCGATGTAGACGCCATATATGCTGAGTTTACCATGAAGGTTATACGCCCCGGATGGGAGAGCGATATGCGTTTCAAGGTCTGGACAAACACCGAAGAATATGCACTGGTACTTATAACTGACCCCCCCCGTGAAAGGGGACAAGCATTCCTGAAACGGGGAGATGATCTGTGGCACTGGATTCCATCCATTGACAAAACCATCAAAATGTCTGCAGCACTGCTGTCGCAACCCTGGATGGGATCAGACTTCAGCTTGAATGAATTGATCAGAAACAGTTCAATGGCAAATGATTATGCCCACTTTGACCTGGGCAGTGATACCCTGAACGGAATCTACTGTCATGTTCTTGAACTCAGGCCCAACCAGACAGCCCCTGTTGTATGGGAAAGTATCAGAATGTGGATTGATGTTGATCATTTTGACCAGTTGCAACTCGGATATTATGACCACAGCGGGCAGATGGCCCAACTACTTCAAGCCTCAGGATTCCAAAAATTCGGAGACAGGCGAATGCCTTCAAGAATGGAAATGACACCCATGAACAAATCCGGAAGCAAAACCATCATTGAGATTGAAACCTATCAATTTAACCCCATACTAGAGCCTGGTTTTTTCTCCCTTCAAAACATGAGGCGTCTCAGATAATGAGCGCCAGGTCAAATCTATAATATGCTATTACTGAAGCTTGCCTGGAGAAATAGCTGGCGCAATAGCCGCCGAAGTATCATAACTGCTGCCACAGTTGTAACGGCATTGTTTTTTGCGGTTATGCTTGAATCACTCAATAAGGGGGTTACTGATTATCTTATAGACAATGAAATAAACTTATATACGGCACATCTTGAGGTACACCGTGAAGGATATCTTCAGAAACGAAATATTGACCATGCCATTGCACATACCCATGAACTTGGGTCAATCTTACTCTCATTCAGGGGTGTATCAACCATTTCAAGGCGTATGGAAATGCTTGTACTTGCGTCGCAGGGAGATCAGAGCATGCCTGGAATGCTGGTGGGAATTGATAAAGCAGCCAACCAGCACCTGAAAAAGCTTTTACCATCTGAAGATCACATTCTTGCAGGGCGCAAAGTTTCAATGGGAAAAGGCCTGGCAGAAAAGCTGGGTTTGTCTCTGGGCGACTCTGTTGTTCTGATCGGACAGTCATATTATGGGAGGATAGCTGCTGACATTTTTCTAGTGTCGAACATTTTCGATGTCCCGATAAAAGACATCAATGAACGCATCATACTGGCGCCCATCGAACTTGTAGGTGATTTTGCGGGCATCCCTGGCGGGGCCACTTCCATATTGGTTACAATGCATGACCGGGAAATGGCCGATGAGGCACAAAAGGACCTTTACAGCATACTTGTAAACTCAGGTTTTGAAATCACAACATGGAAAGATATCCTTTCAGGCAGGCTTTCAGCATTCAAGTTCAGAAGGGCTGGGACCATGGTGTTTAAAGGGATTCTTTATATCATTCTGGGTTTTGGCATTCTTGGAGCCATTTTACTCACCTATCATGAGCGCAGGCATGAGTGCGGAATGCTGATGGCCATGGGTTTGAAAAGAAGCAAACTTGCCGTAATGCTCCTTCTCGAAATGCTTATGGTTGCAGGGTTTGGAATTTTGGCAGGCATATTTACTGTTTTGCCTGTTGTCAGTTTTTTTTACCATAAACCCATAAGGCTCACTGGTGAGCTGGCGCTCGCCATGGAGCAGTTTAATGTTGAACCCCTTTTGGTAATGAGCAACCACTTTTCTGTTTTTCTAACCAACATCCTGATGGTATTTTCGTTGACCCTCATATTGTCAGGTCTTTCATTGGGGATGGTAATCCGTTTAAAATGGATAAGGGCGGCCAATTCAAATAAACTATGATAGCAAAAATTGCATGGAGAAATCTGTGGAGAAACAAACTCCGCAGCCTGGTTGTTCTTTTATCTGTGATAACGGGCATTACAGGTGGTATGGTTGCCGCTTCATTTACCCGTGATTTTTCGGCGCGCCTGGTTGATCATGCACTATGGATTGAAAATACACACTTAACAATCAAACCTGAAGAACAGCTGCATTCAGGGCGTCAACAAATCATCACAGATGCCCGCCAACTTACCCGGCAACTTGAAAATATCGCCGGCATTTCACAAATTCTGATAAGAACCTCAGTTGATGCCGTAATGTCATCGTCTGCGGCTGCTTCCAATGTGCGCCTCACAGGTATTTTTCCGGATGACGAAACAGCTGTCAGTAATCTTAAACAGTTAATCACAAAGGGAAGTTACTTTGAAGAAGACATATTCCAGCCTGTTCTGATCGGTGCTGCACTGGCCAAAGACCTTGGTGTTTCTGTGAATGCCCGCCTTGTGGCCACATTCCAAAACCCTGGAGGAGAAATACTCAGTACTGTGTTTCAGGTAACAGGAATATATTCATCTGAACATAGCGCTTTTGAGCGAAGAAATGTGTTCGTGCTTCATGATCAGTTGGTATTATTGAAAAACATGGAAAAAGGCCAGTGCGACGAAATAGGCATACAACTGACCGGCGGTCCGGGCGAAGCGACACAGATGGCATTAAAAATAAGCCACGAATTGCCTGGATATTCCGTGATCAGCTGGAAAACAATGCGTCCCGAAGTCGCTTTCTTTCACGATTACACCGGATTAGTAAATACATTCATTGCCGGCATTATACTTTTTGCATTAAGTATGGGGGTGGTTAACACAATGCTGATGGCTGTCAGGGAAAGATCACGTGAAACAGCCATGCTACGTGCCATTGGCATGAAAAACTCCAGCCTGCTCTCTATGATAGCCATTGAGACCATGTTTATCACGCTTCTTGGGGCGGCCATTGCCATGTTGATAAGCTGGTTTATATTGCGATGGACATCCATAACAGGGATTGATCTGACTCCACTGCTCGAGGGTGGATACCAGCAAAGCAGAGAATACCGCCAGGCTGGCACCATGGTTACCGTGGTTTATCCTGGTTTTTCAATGGTGGAGTTTTTCAGGTTTGCCATCATGGTTACGCTCACAGCCATATTGGCTTCTATCTGGCCGGCAAGGATGATGTTGAAGCAGCAAATTACATCCATATACAGACAAATGGGCTGACACATGAGATCGATCAGTACTATAGCCATTATATTTTGTCTCGTGCAGATATGTGATGGTCTTCATGCCCGTGAGCGGAACTTGATTTTTCACGGTTCTGGTGAGGTAAGCCTTTTTGGCATCAGCGAAAGCTATACTGACACCCAATCTTTTCTTTTTCTTTCCAGGCTGAAAACAGGTTTTGACTTCAGCCATTCCGGCAATTGGGGCATTCGCTTCAACTTATTCACAAGAGCCTATGCCGGTAATTTTGTTGAAAAATACCCCGGCTACTCTTTCTTAAGGTATAACCGCTATGACTGGCTAAACCTGACACATACCTGGAGTGATCAGCCCGGTTCACTGATATTGTCACGGATAGACCGGGCATATATATACTATTACACGGGAGATTTCGAATTCAAACTTGGCAGGCAGCTCATTCACTGGGGTCAGACCCTGATCTGGAATGTGAATGACATTTTCAACACACATTCACTTCTCGATGCTGACAGACCTGTCATGCTGGGCAGCGACGCTGCCCGCATTATTTGGTACACAGGACCGGAGTCTGTCATGGAATTCGCTGCCAAACTCAATGGTCATGGCGAAGCAACAGCAGCCGTCATGGGCAGATTCAATCACAGTGGTATTGAGTGGCAGTGGCAAACAGGGCTGGTTGAACAAAAAGACTGGATGTTTGGTGCCGGACTCACAGCAAATATCAGGGGACTTGGCATGCGGTCTGAGTTGGGCTGGTATCTGCCACTTGGTAATAGTGATAATAAACAGACTCTGATGGCCAGCTTTGGTGTGGACTTTCTTTTTGCCAGCAAATTTATTTGCCAGGGCGAAATACTCTACAATCAACTACATGACTATAGTTCATCCAGACTTTTTTCTAATCTATACTCCACTACAGCATCCCCAAAAAAACTTTCAATCAGTGAATGGAGCGCTACAATAAATTTGCTTTATCCATTGACAGGGCAAACCAGCATTGCTTTTTCATCATTCTATTTTCACGACTACCACGCGCTGATAGTGTACCCGTCTATCAACTGGAGTAAATCAAACAACCTTAAGTTGTCAGCATCTTTTCGACTGAGTAATTTCGAATTAGAAAAAATAAATTATTCTGCCAACATAATTAGTGTCAGCCTACTTTATGATTATTGATGTTTCTCAATACTTTTTTACAATTTGAGAATAAATATGCGTATGACTTTTTTAAATTCACTAACTTTCGAACAAATAATCTAAATATCTAATGTCATTAAGCGGATAAAAACATGAAACGTAAGCTAAACCTAATCATTCTCAGTCTGGTGTTCTTTGCTGCCGGCACCCTGTTTACCGGATGTGAAGACAATGGTGGAACATTTACTGCCGACGAGGCCAGGGCTGAACTTATTCAGGCCGGAGAGGAAATCATGTACAATATGGGTATGATGATGCAAACCCCGGCCATGGAGACAATGGTCTTTTTCATGGGTCTGATGGATGTGGAATTTGAGCCCATGGCATCAACCAATGCCTTATTCACTAAAAAAGGTAAAACCTATATCCCGGGTTTTGGAATGGCAAGTGAATTGGTCAGTACATTGGGAACTTTGACTTACAGCAAGCAAATGGGTGGAGGTGTGTTTCAGTTCAACTTTAACACAGGGCAGTTTGACCTGATCGACGACAACGTTAACTACATTGAGTTTATCTTTCCTGCCAACTATGAAGCACTTTCAGCCGGACAAAACAACGCTTCTCTCAGGTTGCAAGACCTGGTAATCATCGAAGTACCGGTTGACGGATACACTGAAATGCTCCCGGTAAGCGCAAACATCATACTTAGAATCAACCAGCAGCAAGTGATGAACCTTTCATTTCAGGCAAATTATAACCAGGAGGGGCTTCCCGTAAGTGTGGCTTTGGATTTGCAAATGTCACCTTATATGTTTAATGTAAACTACACCGGAAGCAACGGAAGTTATATTGCAACAGCATCCTTGAAGGAGGGCTCAAAAACGCTTATGCAGAATAATCTCACACTAACCTATACCCAAAGCGGAGATGACCTTGAAAGCGTAAACGGCAGCATACAGATTACACCCCTGCTTTTCACAGGTTCTATGGAGGTACTGGCCATGGATAACTGTAACGAAAACATCGACTGCATGAACGACAATATGGATATTGAAGTGAGACAGTCGGCGAAGAATATGAAAATCGGCATGCTTGAGTACAGGATGTACAATGATCCCGGCTGGGGTAATTATCCCGAACTTGCCGTAGTGTATGCGGACGGAACTTACGACTTTCTTGCAGACTTATTTGATATAGAACTTTAAAAACAGCAATCAAGGAAACGTTCGATAAGCCTGGGTTTGGCCAGCTTATCGAACGTTTCTGCTGTTGTTCTCATATAACTTTCCTGTAATTTTTTGCCTGAAACCGCATGTATTCTCACGCGGATGAAATATGCGTGAATAGTCTGGTGGGTGAGTTGGTGCTTCAGGTACAGCGGCGAGCCGCATATCGTATAGGCTTTTTTATTTCCACATAAAGAGGTCAGCCATGCCTCTATGGCTTCGGTGTTTTCAATCGGATTCTCCTTTTTCTCAAGCAGGGGAAACTCATGCATATGCTTCCAGATATCCTGCCTGGTGCGCTTTTGTACAAAAAAATATTGCTCCCCTGTTTCAGAAACTTCTTCCAGCACTGCGTACACAAAATACCTTTTTACAGGCACCTTTTTGGGATGGCGCACCGGAAAGCGTGAAATAGCATTTCGCTTATAAGCCAGGCATTCGAGACGAAAAATACATGACATACAATCAGGATTGGCCGGTTTGCAAACCAATGATCCAAAATCCATCATAGCCTGATTAAATCCACCAGGATCGTCGTGAGAAATTAAATCGCGTGAAAGGTCATTGAATATTTTTCTCCCCTTCACGGTATCTATGGCTTCACTAACGGCGAATAAACGTGACAGGACACGGTATACATTGCTGTCAAGTGCTGGTACAACTTCTTTAAAGGCCATGGAGGCAATTGCTGCAGCAGTATAAGGGCCAATTCCACTAAGCTTTTCAAGATCTTTGCTGTTACCTGGTAATATCCCGCCATGCTTGCCTGCAATTTCTCTGGCCGCCTTATGGAGGTTTCTGGCCCTGGAATAATACCCCAACCCCTGCCATAATCTCAAAACTTGATCTTCAGTTGCCGCAGACAGAGAATAAACATCAGGAAAAGCATCAATGAAGCGATAATAATAATGGATCCCCTGATCTACACGTGTTTGTTGCAGTATTATCTCTGAAACCCAAATGTGATAAGCATCTTCAGTGTCACGCCATGGGAGGCTGCGGCCGTTTTTATGATACCATGAAAGTAAGCGGTAGGAAAAATCCATATTTTAGCTAACCAATTGACGTAAAAATAATTAATTTGTTTTCAAATAATAAGAAAAAAGTTATCTTTGCATCCCGAAACAAACAGAATATAAGGATAATTACCTTATAACCAAAAAAATAAAGTATTATGACTAAAGCTGAAATCGTAACGGAAATTGCCAATAAGACTGGTATTGAAAAAGTAGCTGTTCAGGCCACTGTTGAAGCCTTTATGAACACTGTGAAAAAATCTCTGGTAAAAGGAGAAAATGTTTACCTGAGGGGATTTGGTAGCTTTATCATCAAAGAACGCGCTGAAAAGACTGGGAGAAACATTTCAAAGAACACAACTATTATCATCCCTGCACATTGCATCCCAGCATTCAAACCTGCAAAAGAGTTTGTAAGTGAAGTAAAAGCTTCGGTAAAAGCTTAAGACTACAACTCTCTGCGGGGCAGAAAGATTTTTGATGAAGAATTTTATTATTTAATTAGGAGACTTGATATGCCTAGCGGAAAAAAGAGAAAAAGACATAAAATGGCAACCCACAAGCGCAAAAAGCGTCTGAGGAAAAACAGGCATAAGAAGAAGTAGCGCGCTTAAGGGATAAGTTTGCCCGCATTCTTTTCCTGAAAAATTACATAATGCCCGCCGGTATTATGTAATTTTGTTTTCAGCTGCCGGTATTCATCCGGTGCTTGCATCCTCCCCTCCATGTATATTTGATGGACCATGAAACTTTAAAGTATCTCAATTGTGAACAAAGAATTGATCATTGATTCCGGCACAACGGAGGTTGTCATGGCTTTGCTCGAGGATAAGCGTTTAGTAGAACTTCACCGCGAGCGAAAAAACAACAACTATTCCGTAGGCGACATCTTCCTCGGAAAGATCAAGAAGATCATTTCGGGTTTAAATGCCGCCTTTGTGGATGTGGGATACGAAAAGGATGCCTTTCTACACTATCTTGACCTGGGAAGCCAGGTAAACAGTCTGAACAAGTACACCAAGTTGGCCATGGCAGGAAAAACAAAAGTCCTGGCCATGGAAAATTTTCATCTTGAAAAAGAGATTGAAAAAACCGGTAAGATCACCGAAGTGCTCACCGCCGGCCAGCCTGTATTGGTTCAGATTGCTAAAGAACCCATTTCAACAAAAGGACCAAGAATCACCAGTGAATTATCATTGGCTGGCAGATACCTGGTTCTGGTTCCGTTTTCTGACCGCATAAGCGTGTCTCAGAAAATACAGAACAATGAAGAAAAAAACCGTTTGAAACGGCTTGTTCAAAGCATCAAACCAAAAAACTTCGGCGTCATCATCAGAACTGTTGCTGAAGGAAAAATGGTGGCAGATCTGGATGCAGATTTGAATAACCTTATTTCAAAATGGTACAGCATCGCTGAAAAACTCACCAATGCAAAGCCACCCAGGATTATTCTTGGAGAGATTAACCGTTCGTCCGCCATGTTGCGGGATATGCTCAACGAGTCCTTCAACAACATTCATGTAAATGACCCATTCGTTTTTGAAGAATTAAGGGATTATATGAAAACCATTGCCCCTGACAAGCTGGATATCCTGAAGCTTTTCAAGGGAAGAGATCAGATCTTTGACCATTTTGGAGTAGATAAGCAAATCAAAAGCTCCTTTGGTAAAGTGGTATCAGTAAAAAGCGGTGCCTATCTGGTTATTGAACATACAGAGGCTCTGCACGTAATTGATGTAAACAGTGGACAACGGATTAAAGGTGACAACAGCCAGGAAGATAACGCCCTGGATGTAAACCTCGAAGCAGCAGGCGAAATTGCACGTCAATTAAGGCTGCGAGATATGGGGGGCATTATTGTAGTCGACTTCATCGATATGATCCAACCTGCAAACCGACGTAAGTTGTATGAGCGGATGAAAGAAGAGATGAAGAAAGACAGGGCAAAGCACAACATTCTGCCACCCAGCAAATTTGGACTGGTTCAGATCACCAGGCAAAGGGTAAGGACAGAAACCAGTGTCGAGATCCTTGAAAAATGCCCTGCATGTGGTGGAAGTGGCCAGATAAAGCCCAGCATTATTCTGGTAGATGAGATTGAAAGCAACCTTCGCTACCTGATAAGAGAACAAAACGAGCCATCTCTTACACTAAGGGTTCACCCATTTATCAGCGCTTATCTTACAAAAGGTTTGCTTTCAACACAAATGAAATGGTTCTTTAAGTACAAGAAGTGGATAAAGGTATTCCCTTCCACATCCTACCACTTTCTCGAATACCGGTTTTTTAACAAACTGGATGACGAAATTAAGCTCTGAAAGCTTAGCTCACTGGCAGCGGGAATACACGGTTATGTATTCCCGCTGTTTTTTTGGGTGTTTGTTCTATCTTTGCATAAAAATAACCCAAAGAAAATGCCATGAGTAACACCAGGCAGTTTCTGGCAGAAAATAAAAGAGAAATAACTGAAAAGGCGAGGAAGTTTTGCGCTTACAGGGAGCGATGCTCCACAGAGGTGCTGCAAAAGCTTGGCACCCTGGGTGCGGATAAAGACCTGGCTGAGCAAATCCTGGGCAGCTTAATGGCAGATGGATATATTGAAGACAAGCGATTTGCTTCGGTATTTGCCCGCAGCAAATTCAATCAAAACCATTGGGGCAAAATAAGGATTCGCCTGGAGCTGCAAAATCGCAAAATAAAGCCGCAAGACATACAGTCTGCATTGACAGACATAGAAGAAGACAAATATTTGCAAACACTTTTAAGCCTCACAGAAAAGAAAATATACGAACTGAAAGGCAAAGAAAACATAAAGGAAAAAACAGCCGCCTACCTGATGCAAAAAGGTTTTGAATCAGAGTTGGTCTGGAAAACGATAAAAGAGTTGGCAAGTTAGGCATCGCTCCGCGAGGGCCAACCGCGAGGCCTGAAAGGCTGAGCCTAACCGCCCGAGGCGAAGCCGAGGGCATAACTGCGAGGCCTGAAAGGCCGAGCCAAACCAGATAAACATGATATACACAGACCACATCAAAGATTTGAACAAGAGGCTTGACGCCTTAAGGAGGTTCCTTTGACATCGATAAAAAGAAAGACGATGTAAACCACCAGCAAAAATTAACAGAAGCTCCGGGTTTTTGGGATAACCCCCAGGACGCAGAAAAAATTTTGCGTGAAATCAGTGCCATCAATAAGTGGATTGAAAGCTACGACGAAGCAACCCGGAAACTGGAAGATCTGAAAGTGTTGCTGGAGTTCTTCAATGCAGGCGAAGGAACTGAAGACGAAGTCATGGCCCAATATAACAAAACCCTGGCCGTCATTGAAGACCTTGAGTTTCGCAAAATGCTCAACAAAGAAGAGGATCGTCTCAGTGCCATCCTCAACATCAATGCAGGCGCCGGAGGCACAGAAAGTCAGGATTGGGCAGAAATGCTCATGCGTATGTACCTGCGATGGGCCGAGCGAAACAACTACACATCAAAAGTCCTGGATATTCAAGAGGGAGAAGGCGCTGGTATAAAGAGTGCCTCCATTGAACTTGACGGCGAATTTGCTTTTGGCTATCTCAAAGGAGAAAGCGGTGTTCACCGCCTGGTGAGGCTCTCACCCTTTGATGCCAACCACAAACGGCATACATCTTTTGCATCAGTTTACGCCTATCCCATGGTTGACGACAACATCCTGATTGAGATCAACCCGGCCGATCTGAGTTGGGATACTTTCAGGTCAAGTGGTCCGGGCGGTCAGAATGTAAACAAGGTTGAGAGTGCTGTCAGAGTCAGACACGCACCATCCGGATTGGTAGTTGAGTGTCAGGAGACCCGCTCACAACAACAGAACAGAGATAAAGCAATGACCATGCTCAAATCTCAGTTGTACGAGTTGGAACTTCGCAAAAAAAGGGAAAAGTTAGATGCCCTTGAGAGCAGTAAGATGAAAATTGAGTGGGGGTCGCAGATCAGAAGCTATGTTTTTCACCCCTATAAAATGGTAAAGGATCTTCGTACCGGAGTAGAAACCTCAAATGTGCAACAAGTGATGGATGGTGACCTGGATGCCTTTGTTAAAGCCTATCTCATTGAGTTTTCGTAAGGGAGGATGCTGGTTTTGAATTAATGTATTAATTTGAATTTCAACTACATAAACAATCCCTTCACGATATACTTTTAACAACTTACCTATCTTTTTTCCTCTCAATAAGTTAGGGCCTGTTCGTTAATAACTTTCAGCTTTTGTTGAAAACCTATGGAGGGATTTCATTGTTATGTTTCATAACTTCGTTGTTACGGCCGCAATTCTCAGGTCTTCAACACCAATTTACCAGAAGCGCTTTCCTTCAGAGATTAACGACTAAAACAACTCAGAGATATGGGCGAAAAGACTACACTGCGTGAACTAACCACTGAAAGCAACCCACAAGGAGAAGGCACAAATTTGTATAACCAGGTTCTGGATAAAAGAACCATGCCTGAAGAATCTCCCGGGACAAAAGAGGTGTTGGGACATACCCTGACAAAATATGACTATGACCAGGCCCTGCAAATGGCCACGGAGTACTTCAGGGGTGACAGCCTTGCCGCTGGTGTATGGGTAAACAAATATGCCCTTAAAGACTCTGATGGCAACCTTTACGAAAGAACACCCGACGATATGCACCGCCGCCTGGCGCGTGAAATCAACCGGATTGAGCAAAAATACCCAAATCCGGTTTCTGAAGAAATTCTGTTCAACCTGCTCAAAGACTTTAAATACATAGTGCCCCAGGGTAGCCCCATGGCAGGCATCGGCAATCCTTTTCAAATCGGATCTCTGTCAAATTGCTTTGTCATAGGTAATAAGGGAGATGCTGACTCTTATGGAGGGATCATGAAGGTTGACGAAGAGCAGGTACAGCTAATGAAAAGGCGTGGTGGCGTCGGACATGATTTATCCCATATCCGCCCAAAAGGCAGCCCCGTTAAAAACAGTGCCCTGACATCAACGGGTCTGGTACCCTTTATGGAACGTTATTCAAACTCAACCAGAGAGGTGGCCCAGGATGGACGCAGGGGCGCTTTGATGCTAACTGTTTCTGTTAAACACCCTGATGCAGAAGGATTTATTGACGCCAAACTTGAACAGGGAAAGGTAACCGGTGCCAACGTATCAGTGAAGATTACTGACGAATTCATGCAGGCAGTGGTTGAGGACAAGGAGTTTGTGCAACAGTATCCCATCAACGCCGACAATCCAACCTATGTAAAGAAAATCAGGGCAAGAGAATTATGGTCAAAAATTGTCCATAATGCATGGAAATCGGCAGAACCAGGAATTCTATTCTGGGACACTATTATCAGAGAGTCAGTCCCCGACCGCTATGCCGATATGGGCTTCACCACCGTATCAACCAACCCTTGCGGAGAGATTCCCCTGTGTCCTTATGATAGCTGCAGATTGCTGGCCATCAACTTGTTCAGCTATGTCAACAACCCATTCAGTTCGAGAGCCAGTTTCGATTTTGACCTGTTCAAAAAACATGTGGCGTATGCACAACGCATCATGGACGACATCATTGACCTTGAACTCGAGAAGATTGACAACATCCTGAATAAAATTCAATCTGATCCTGAAGAAGAAGAGGTCAAGCGTGTTGAATTAGACCTTTGGAACAAGATCCGTGATAAATGTATTGAAGGACGACGCACCGGAATTGGGATCACCGCCGAGGGTGACATGTTGGCTGCATTAGGATACAGGTACGGGACACAAGAAGCCACTGATTTTTCCACAAACGTTCACAAAACCCTTGCCATTGAAGCCTACAGATCGTCTGTAAAGCTGGCCGGCGACCGGGGCTCATTCCCGTTGTATGACACTGAAAGAGAAGCTGGCAACCCCTTTATAATGCGTCTTAAAGAGTCCGATCCCGACCTGTATGAAGAAATGAAAGAAAAAGGCCGCCGGAACATTGCCTTGCTTACTATTGCACCAACAGGGAGTGTGTCCATTCTGACACAGACAACTTCAGGCATTGAACCGGTATTCATGGTCGCTTATAAAAGACGGCGCAAAGTCAATCCAAATGACAAGAATGCAAGGGTAGACTTTGTTGACGAAGTGGGCGACCACTGGGAAGAATACAACGTCTTTCACCATAAATTCATTGACTGGCTTTCTGTCAACGGGTATGATGTGGACGAAGTTAAACACATGAAAGACAAAGACCTCCAGGGTATTATACAGCAGTCACCCTTTTATAAAGCTACAGCCAATGATGTAGACTGGGTAGCCAAGGTCCATATGCAGGGAGGTGTCCAGAAATGGGTCGACCACTCCATAAGCGTTACTGTCAATGTACCGGGTGATGTTGACGAGGAGCTGGTGGGACAAATTTACCAAACTGGTTGGGAAAGTGGGTGCAAGGGAATCACTGTTTACCGTGACGGGTCAAGATCTGGTGTTCTTGTTAAAGATACCAGCAAAGAAGATGAAAATGAATTCAGAGAAACAACAGCACCCAAACGACCAAAGGTGCTCGAAGCTGAGATTGTCAGATTCAATAACGACTCTGAGCAGTGGATGGCTGTGGTGGGTGTACTGAACGACAGACCTTACGAAATTTTTACGGGAAAGGCTGATGGGTTTTATCTCCCCCCCTATGTTGATAAAGGCTGGGTTATTAAAAACCGCCTGGATAACGCTGAGAAACGCTATGATTTTCAGTTTCTTGACAAGGATGGCTACAAGGTTACCATTGAAGGTTTATCTCGTTCATTCCACAAAGAATACTGGAATTATGCCAAGCTCATATCCGGAATCCTACGCCATGGCATGCCCATTCCTTCGGTGGTAGATGTCATTGATGACCTGAGTCTGAACAGTGACAGACTGCACACCTGGAAAAACGGCGTGGTCAGGGCGTTGAAAAAATTCATCCCCGACGGTACCAAGGCCAAAGGCCGCATCTGCAGCAACTGCCATCAAGAAGACTCCGTAATCTATCAGGAAGGCTGCCTTACTTGTACCGCCTGTGGTGAGAGTAAATGCGGATAAGTTCTGATTCAGAAAAAAAAGACCGGGTGCTCCATGTCACCCGGTCTTTTTTTTGTTTTAAGAGCACTTATCCTATTGGATGTATATGAACTCTCCGACCCCAATGGGTAGTCCGATTATGTACCATGCGAACAACAAGACAACCCACATGATAAACAATATAACAGCATATGGTATCAACAGCGAGACAATGGTACCGATTCCGATGTTCTTGTTATACTTGTGGACCCATCCCAACAACAAGGGGAAGTAAACATAAAGAGGTGTAACACAGTTGGTGATTGAATCACCTATACGATAGAGCAGCTGCACAAAGGCAGGACTAAAGCTAAGCTGTGCAAGCATGGGTATAAAAATGGGCGCAAAAATTGCCCATTTTGCTGAACCTGAACCCAGAAAAATATTCAGAATAGCCACCAGGATCATAAATAATATAAACAATACCGGCCCGGTTAGTCCCGTTGATTTTAAAAAGTCAGCTCCGGTGATAGCTAAAATGGTATCAAGGTTTGACCAGCTAAACAGGTTGATGAACTGGGCGACCACAAGCATGAGAACAATATAGCCTGAAAGCTCTTTCATCCCGTGCTCCATTTGCTTCAGAATATCATTAGGCTTTTTGATGGCACCTGTAGCCTTTCCATAAAAATAGCCTGGTATGGCAAAGAAGAAGAAAAGAATAGGGATCAGTCCACGTAGAAATGGTGAGGGAACAATGCCACCGGTTAACTGGTTTCGGAGTGGTGCACCTGAGGGAGCCACCAATAAAACAATGGCGATGGTGTAAATTAGTAGTGCGATACCAGCCCTTTTCAGACCCTTTCTTTCAACATCCGAAAGACTTCCGTCAGTAATTTCATGGTCAAAAGTGCCAAGAAGCTGGAACTTTTCGCACCTTGGTATGGTGTATTTTCGGGCAATAAAGGCACCTCCAAACCCCAGCATAATGGTTGAAACAATCATAAAATACCAGTTGGCCGTGGCACTGACTTCCATTCCTCCTGGCATTTGTGATGTAATCTCTGTACTGATCCCGGCCAGAAGCACATCGGTTCCGGCTATAAAAAAGTTTGCAGTAAACCCGGCTGTGGCCCCTGCATACCCGGCAACAAGCCCGGCAATGGGGTGAAGCCCCATCTGGGTGAATATCAAGGCAGCAATGGGCGGTACAATGACGATACCTGCATCAGAACCAATATTTCCACAAGCTCCAATGATGAAGATTACTGGCAAAACAATTTTCTTTGGAACAGAAAAGGCAATGGTTCTCAATGCTACGGCCAGCAATCCACTGCGCTCGGCAATGGATACCCCCATGAGCATAACCAACACAAGACCAAAAGGTGCAAAATGTGCAAAGTTTGTGACCATTTCTTCAAGGAACCGCCTTAACCCCTCTCCACTGATCAGGTTCTGTGCCTCAACCAGGCTTCCGTCATCAGGATGGATGGCACTTACTCCAAAAAAGGCGGTTATCCCACTTAAAACAACGATAAGTATACAGATCCATACAAAAATCCAGAAAGGGTGGGGCAGCTTATTACCCATGTCTTCCACCCATTTCAGGATGCCCTTTGAACCCGTATCCATAACTTCATTTGATTGGTTAGCGGACGGATCGGCCCCGCTTTGTACATCATGTTCATTTTGTGCTGCCATTGTATAAACTTGTTAGTGATTGGTAAAATGGGTTTCTATTTAGAATCAATCTAAGTAATTATAAATCAATAGCCTGATGTGAGTAAAGGGCAAAAATAACATTTTCATTGAATCATCATTCACCAAAAACACCTTTGTTTTACATAAAAAAAACCCGGCATCTGCGATACCGGGTTTTGGGTGCCAAAAAATATTGACTATTCTTCTTCTTTTTGCTCTTCTTCGTAAGCTTTGAGCAACTGTTCCTGAACATCCATGGGCACTTGCTGGTACTCGGCAAAGGTCATGCCGTAGGTTGCGCGACCACTTGTGAGCGAACTCAGGCTGGTTGAATACCTGTTCAGTTCAGCCAATGGAACCTTAGCTTTGATCTTCTGGTAATTGCCTTCACTCTCCATCCCCATGATCAATGCACGGCGGCCCTGCAGGTCGGTCATCACATCACCCATTTTCTCTTCCGGAACCATTACCTCCACATCATAAATGGGCTCCATGATCTTTGGCCCGGCATTTTTAAAAGCATCCTTAAATGCATGACGACCGGCCAACTTGAATGAAATTTCGTTGGAGTCAACAGGGTGCATCTTTCCGTCATAAATATTCACTACAATATCCCGGGCATACGATCCGGTAAGCGGACCTTCTTCCATTTTTTCCATGATGCCTTTCATGATGGCAGGCATAAAGCGCGAATCAATTGAACCACCAACGATGCAATTGTTAAATATGAGCTTTCCTCCCCAACTCAGCTCATGCACATCCTTTTTACGCACCGGAAACTCAGTCTGATCAGGCTTGCCCTCAATATGGGGTTCAATCATCATGTGGACCTCTCCAAATTGCCCTGCACCGCCTGATTGCTTCTTGTGGCGGTACATTGATTTTGCAGGCTTGGTAATGGTTTCACGGTAAGGGATTTTCGGGGCATAAAACTCGATGGGCAATTTGTGAAGGGTTTCAAGACTCCACTTGGCTACGTTCAGGTGCATCTCACCTTGTCCTGAAAGAATCACCTGTTTGAGTTCTTTGCTATGTTCAAATATCAGGGTAGGATCAATATTGTTCATCTCTTTGAGCAACACACTCAGCTTTTCTTCATCACCCGTGGTTTTTGCCTTTACTGCGGTGCGGTACTTAGGCTCAGGGAAATCGATTGAAGATACCTTCACACCCTGGTTCTTGCTGCTGGTCAGGGTATTATTGGTATTGGTGTCTTTCAGCTTGATGGTTGCAGCTATATCACCAGGCATGACCTTTTCAACCTTTTGCCTGTTTTTTCCGGCAACAACAAACAGCTGCGACAACCTTTCCTTTGACCCTGTTTGCGAGTTTAAAAGGTCTGCCGATTCGGCCACCTGACCTTCCAGTACCCTGAAAAAAGAAAGTTCGCCAAGATGGGGTTCAATAGCAGTTTTAAAAACAAAAGCAACTGTATCCTTCTTCTCATCCATTGTGAACTCCTTGCCTTCATCGTCAGTTGTAGGAGCCACCTCAAGAGGAGATGGAAAATTCTCGGTGATGCATTCCATCAGGCGGTTAATTCCCTGATTGTTTTTGGCTGATATACATAAAATGGGAAACATGGTACGGGTGGCGATACCCTGCTTGATTCCCTTTGACAACTCTTCTTCACTCAGAGTCCCGTTCTCAAAGAAAGCCTCCATGAGTGACTCTTCGCTTTCTGCAGCAGCTTCTATAATGGCATTCCTGAATTCTTCAGCCTTATCTGCTTCGTCGGCAGGTATATCTGTAATCTCAGCATTGCCACCATCAAGGGGAAACTTATACATCTTCATTTTCAGCACATCCACAACTGAATCAAAGCCGTGTCCGGCATTAACCGGATATTGAGCCACAATGGCTTTATCTCCAAATTGGGTTTTAAGCTGCCTTACGGCTTCATCAAAGTTGGCTTTTTCATGCTCCAACTGGTTAACGACGAAAACAACGGGCTTCTCAAGCCGTTGTATATGGCGCCAGGTAATCTCGGTGCCAACTTCTACTCCGTTTTGGGCATTCACCAGCATCAAAGCAGTATCTGATACTTTCAGGGCAGCGATTACCTCACCTATAAAATCGTCGAAGCCAGGGGCATCTATAATATTTATCTTTTGGCCCGCATGTTCTGTATATAACACGGTTGAAAAAACAGACGCCTGCCTTTCCAGCTCTACTTCACGGTAGTCAGAAACCGAATTCTTATCATCCACAGAACCTCTGCGATTGATAACACCACCTTCAAAAAGCATGGCCTCTGCAAGGGTGGTTTTTCCGGACTTTGCCCCGCCCACCAGGGCGATATTCTTCAATTCACTCGTCTGATATACTTTCATAGCAACATCAAAATATTTTAATCGTGTATACTTATTCAAAAAGCGGCTAAAGTTAAGAAAAAACCCCGAAGCCACCTCAATATTTAAAAAAATAAAATGGAGCGGAACAGTCTAAAGGTCAAACGAAACGAGCTTTACAAACTCGATGAGTCGTTGTTGTATATCCTCCTGTGAAATTTCAACAAGACGGTCTGTCCCGAACTTTTCAACGGCAAAACTAGCCATGGCCGAGCCATAAATCAGGGCATTTTTCATGCTCTCAAATGAAGTGTCATCCACTTTGGCCAGATACCCCATAAATCCTCCGGCAAATGTGTCGCCGGCACCCGTTGGATCATGAACCTCAGCCAGTGGCATGGCAGGTGCATTGAACATATGCTCTCTGTAAAATAACAGCGCACCATACTCACCCCGCTTGATAATCACATAGGCCGGACCCATCATCTGGATCTTTCTTGCAGCCTTCACCAGCGAATATTCACCTGACAGTTGCCTGGCTTCTTCTTCGTTAACCGTCAGCACATCGGTCATTGAAATGACCTCAAGCAAGTCATCCCAGCATGCGTCCATCCAAAAATTCATGGTGTCCATACAGATGAGCTCTGGCTTTGATTCAAGCTGTTCAATAACACGCTTTTGGACAAAAGGGGTCAGATTGCCCAACATAATGTATTTACTGTTTCGGTAAGCGGGAGGAAGCACCGGGTCAAAATCGGCCAGTACATTTAATGCAGTCACAAGGGTATCCCTGTGGTTCATATTCTGATGGTAGCGCCCGGACCAGTAAAATGTTTTTCCCTCAGGAATTATACGGATGCCCTCAGTGTCAATTTGATACTTTTCAAACAGATTAAGGTATGCATGGGGAAAGTCTCCGCCAACCACCGACACAAGCCTGATATCATTGGTTATCTGGCTTGCAGCAAGGCCTATATAGGTTGCGGCACCACCAAGGATTTTACCTGATTTTCCTTCTGCTGTCTCAATTTCATCAAAGGCAACAGTGCCTACAACCAGTAAACTCATTTACATATTCTTTTAGTTGTTTCTGCAACCCTTTGCCCAAGGGCTTTGCCCTTATTCAAAAACATTGGATGTATGGGGTGGTCTTCAGGGAAAAACAATTCACCACGAATAGAGGAGGCACCAAAAGGTGAAGTCCAGTCAGGGCCTCCCACCACAATCATTCCGAATATCAGCATAGACTGCAAAATATTCATCTGGGTCAGCTCTTCGCCAGCAGAGACACCTCCGGCTGTTACAAAAGCTGCACCAATTTTATCTTTCAGGGGTTGTCCCTCAAAGGGCCATGAAGCTATAAAAGCTGAAACCTCAGGTGTAACATTGGCATTGTACACCGGGCTACCAAGAATAATGGCATCTGCGTCAACCAAATCAAGTGCGGTTGTGTTTTCAACCCGTTTCATAACCACATCCACACCACTGACACTGCTTGCTCCCTCATAGACAGCCCTGGCCATAGCCTCAGTATTACCGGTTTTACTATGATAGGTAATTAACACACGGGTTTGACCCAGGCAAAAGCTTGATGCCGCCAGAATGATCATGCACGACAAAGCAGATACGCTGACAATTTTCATTTTCAAGGGGTTTTATTTATTCGACGGTAACAGATTTGGCAAGATTGCGGGGCTGATCGACGTTGCATCCCCTGAGCACCGCGATATGATAAGAGAGTAACTGCAGCGGAATGGTCGCTACCAGGGGCACCAATATCTCATCTGTGTCAGGAATTTCAATCACATGGTCAGCCATGTTGCGCACAATGGTATCACCTTCAGTGACCAGGGCGATAATAATCCCTTTACGTGCTTTTACTTCTTGAATATTGCTTACCACTTTGTCGTAAGTTCCTTTTCTGGTGGCCATAACCACTACGGGCATTTCTTCATCAATAAGCGCAATGGGTCCATGCTTCATCTCAGCAGCAGGATAGCCTTCTGCGTGGATATATGAGATCTCTTTGAGTTTCAGTGCACCTTCAAGGGCAACGGGAAAATTGTACCCCCTGCCCAGGTACAGGAAGTTTCTGGATAACTGAAATATTTTGGCAATGGCCATAATGCAGTCATTCACCTTCAATGTCTTTTCAACCTTTGCAGGGATGGCGTCCATTTCAGCTATCAGCTGGTGGTACCTGGTTTTTGTGATGGTGCCTTTTTTGTCTGCAATAGACAAGGCCATGAGTGTGAGAATGGTTACCTGGGCTGTAAAAGCCTTGGTTGAGGCAACTCCAATCTCCGGGCCGGCATGTGTATACGAACCTGCGTGGGTGGCCCTTGCAATGGATGATCCCACCACATTGCAAATTCCGATAATGGTGGCGCCTTTTGACCTGGCAAGTTGAATGGCAGCCAATGTGTCGGCAGTTTCACCTGACTGGCTGATGGCAATTACAACGTCGTCTTCAGTGATGACCGGGTTGCGGTACCTGAATTCAGAAGCATACTCCACCTCGACGGGAATCCTTGCCAGGTCTTCGAACAAATACTCCCCAACAAGTCCTGCGTGCCACGAAGTACCACAGGCAACAATGATTATCCGCTGACAATTGACCAGCTTTTGCTCATAGTCAATGATACCCCCAAGTGAAATAATCCCTTTAGCTACATTGAGGCGTCCACGCATACTGTCTCTGATACTGCGGGGCTGCTCATATATTTCTTTTAGCATGAAATGGTCAAACCCTCCTTTTTCAATGGAGTGTAACTGCATCTCAAGCTCGGTAATATAGGGGGTTTTTTCCTGGTTTCTGATGGTCTTGATCTTAAGCTTCCCGTGGCGGGGCACTATGGCCATCTCTTCATCGTCAAGATAAACCACGTTTTTGGTATACTCAACTATGGGAGAGGCATCAGAGGCAAGAAAATATTCATCTTTTCCCACACCGATAACCAGCGGGCTGCCTTTTTTTGCTGCGATCAGATGATCCGGATATTCCTTTGATACAATTACAATGGCATAGGCTCCAACCACCTGGTTTAAAGCAATCCGGACAGCTTCGACCAGGTCTGTTTTTTCATTGAGCTGAATATCCTCTATCAGATGTATAAGCACCTCGGTGTCTGTATCACTGCGAAAAACATATCCCCTGTTAAGGAGCTCTTCTTTTAGTGATCCATAATTTTCAATGATGCCATTGTGGATAATGGCCATATTGCCGGAAGGACTATAGTGGGGATGGGCATTCACATCATTGGGCTCACCATGGGTAGCCCAGCGGGTATGCGAAATACCTATGGTGCCTGCAACATTCTGACCATTTACCAATCTGGCCAGATCATCAACTTTTCCCTGGGTTTTGTAGAGCTTCAGATCACCATCAAGCAACGCTACACCGGCACTGTCATAACCACGATATTCAAGCCGGTAAAGGCCCTTGATCAGAATGGGATAAGCATCTTTCGGGCCAATGTATCCAACGATACCGCACATAGTTCAATGCTTTAGTCAAACACACTATAATGTATAACAAGGCGCATGGGGTTTTCCTTACGACCGGGTCCGTGCAACACAACCCTGCTCATATTGTCTGATGAACCTGACACGATTAATGCAAGTCCGTTGTTGGGATAATAACCATCAAGCAGCTCCTGTACGTACTGAGATATGTTGAAAACGTATTGTTTCTTCGATTGGTCAAGACCTCCGCCATAATAACCAGAGCCGACATAATAATCGCTGATGAAGTGCAGGTCTCTGTCATCGTCAAGCCGCATGAGCAGCAAATTGTTTACTTCGGGTAGATCTTCTGTTGAGAATCCGTCTTGTACAGGTATGACCAGTTCAGCCTTGTTGATAACAACCCTGGGTAATTCGGCCAGTTCATCAAGGTATGGAAAGAATACATCTGCACGCACCCTTCCCAGTGACTGCACAAACAGCAGGCTGTCACCCAGTGAAATCTCTTGCTCAACCACTTGTCTCCTGAGCGACTCGTGTGCATGGTCATAGCCAAAATGATCGATACGCGTTGCCCGTTTGCTAAACTCATTGATCGGGAATGTCTGCTTGCGCGACAATGTATCTTCTTCGGTTATATCTGTATAGTATAGTTCTATGGTTGTGAGTGGGTTAACCATGTTAAAGCTATATAACGAACCCAGTTCATCAACGTTTTCGTTCAGGGTTATAAACAAGCCCTTAAAATCTTCAAGGTAATTGGGTATGTTTTCAAAGGCAGGTTTTCCATTGGCCTCAATATATTTTTGTCCAAATGCTTCAGAAAGTGGTATGCGAACATGGGGGGGACGCATGATGGTATCAACCATCACACTGTCACGGGGGGCCGGTCGCAACCTGAAGGGCTCCTGGTTTTTGTTGATAAGTTCAGGATAATGGGCAATATCGATGTTTGAAAACAGGGTGTCTGTTGGGGGGAAATTCTCACTTAACTCATAAATCTTAACATCGTGGAAAACTTCAATCATGCCATAGTATGATCCTGTATAATACATGACAAGAAATATGGAGTCAAGACGCGGATTTTCACCAAGCGAAAGGTTGTTTGACGGCAGTCTGGTCTCAGTATAAATGCTTGCCCTGGTTTTTCCGAATACCGGATCATCGATAACCCCAAGAATGTTGCGGCTTCCAAAATTTGTGGCCACACTGTCATCGGCAAGGGTATAGGCTTTTACCGTCAGGGTGTCCAGAGAAAACATCCTGACCGGACTATCAATGAGTTCAAGACCAATCTCATTTGACTCTTCACATCCTTTAATAATAAATACAGTAAAAAGGATCAGAACTACTTTACTGAAAAGGCTGAAAAAAACCCCGTAAAAACGGGGGTTTGATATTGTTTTCAAAGTTTATTGTCTTTTTATGAACGTTCAGGCAATCTTTTGTGCTACCTGAACGCAAAGGTAAAAAAAATATTATTCCTCCAACACTGATTCCGACACCAATACCTCGTCATAAAACTGATTGTAAGCATCCAGATATGTATCCATATCATGGTATTCGAGCAGGGATTTTCCACTTTCTCTGGCATAGGCCTCAACTTCCGGGTTGATGTTCTGGTCGCCAAAAATAATCCCATCTGCGTAGTCAATAGCTACCTTGCTGATATTAAAGAAGCTTGGATCGTCAAATTTCTTGAGCAATCCGTTGTCCAGACCTTTCACCTTAAGCTTGGACGGCATTGACTGACTTAATGCCCCGGGAAACCCATCATTGTATATTGAATAGATTACCTTGGTATCACCAAACATTGGATTATCCTTCAGTACCTCTTTAAGGTAAAAGGGCATCAGGCTTGTGAACCATCCGTTACAGTGAACCAAATCAGGGGACCATCCAAGTTTTTTGACAGTTTCAACTACTCCACGCGTAAAAAACACTGCCCGCTCATCATTATCTTCAAAATATTGACCCGACTTATCAGTGAGGGTAAACTTGCGTTGAAAAAAGTCTTCATTGTCGATAAAGTATATCTGCATCCTGGCTGCCTGAATAGAGGCCACCTTGATGATCAGCGGGTGGTCAGTGTTATCTATGACAAGGTTCATCCCTGACAAACGGATAACTTCGTGAAGCTGGTTTCTGCGTTCGTTGATACACCCGTAACGCGGCATAAAGGTTCTGATTTCTTTTTTTCTTTCCTGGATACCCTGCGGGAGGTAGCGGCCAATGTGGCCCATGTGGGATTCTTTCAGATAAGGGGTAATTTCCTGCTGAACGAATAGAACTTTGGGCTTTTCCATATATGAATGAACTTAAATGTATTGGTATTAAAATATTATGCAAATTTACACTTTTTTTTGCTATTTTTCAACTTTTCCTTTTAGCTTTGCGGATTTGTTTTCTGGGTACATAAAGCTAGTTATTTGGTCTTAACAAACTCTAAATAAGCATATTACATCAATATATGAAGGTTTTCACGACCAACTTTTCATTAACGAATTGGGTTAAACAGGAAAAATCAGCCGGCAAAATCATTGGTTTTGTACCTACCATGGGCGCACTTCATCGTGGACACCTTGAGTTGGTAGAACAAGCTGGCTGTGAAAATGACCTGGTGGTTTGCAGTATTTTTGTAAATCCCATGCAGTTCAACAACCCTGATGATCTGAAAAAATACCCAAGGACCCTGCAGCAAGACCTGGTTCTTCTTGAAGCAACACCTTGTCATGCCGTATTTTGTCCGGACGAAAATGAAATGTACCCCGAAAAAGAAACCACAATATATGATTTTGGTCAGCTTGACAAGGTCATGGAGGGCAGATTCAGGCCTGGCCACTTTAACGGGGTTGCCGTCGTAGTCAAAAAGCTTTTTGATTTAATTTCTCCCCATCGTGCCTATTTTGGAGAAAAGGACTTTCAGCAGTTAAGAATCATCAGAGAATTGGTTCGAATGGAAAATATTCCGGTGCAGATTGTTGGTTGTCGCACCGTCAGAGAAGCAGATGGGCTGGCCCTGTCAAGCAGAAATGCCAGGCTTAGCCCGGCCCAACGAAAAGAAGCCCCCCGCATATACCAGGGGTTGATCAGGGCCAGAGAAATGTTCGGATCACATTCAACAGAACAAATAAGCAGTGCGTTCATGAAACAGATCAATGCATCGCCTGAATTAGATGTTGAATATTTTGAGATTGTAAATGCCTCAACATTGCTACCCCTGCACGATGGGGAGAAAGACGCTCCGGCAGTTGCCTGTACCGCGGTCTTTGCCGGACAGATCAGGCTAATTGATAATCTGTCATTAAATGCGTAATTTTGCAACTGCCCGGACATCGTAACGTCTATTCATCAAAAACACAACGGCAACATGCTGATTGAACTTTTAAAAGCCAAAATACACAGGGCGGTAGTCACCCAGGCCGACCTGCACTACATAGGAAGCATTACCATTGATGAAGACCTCATGGATGCAAGTAATATTCTGGAGAATGAAAAGGTGCAGGTTGTAAACATCAATAATGGGGAGCGGATTGAAACCTATGTCATCAAGGGCGAAAGGAGAAGTGGAAAGATCTGCCTCAATGGCCCTGCCGCCCGTAAAGTACAGCCTGGCGATCTGGTTATCATTTTGGCCTATGCACAAATGACACCTGATGAGGCCAAAACCCATGTACCGACAATAATATTTCCTGACGATAATAACAAAATCTGATCACATCCTGTGAACCATCGCCTGAGACGATATGTAAGGGTGGCTTTTTCTTTGGGCCTTGGGCTGCTTCTGCTGTGGCTCATTACCCGCGGACAGGACATAGAGCAGATCATGAGCGAATTCAGGTCTGCTGACTACAGGTTAATATTCCTGGCCATGCTTTGCGCCTTTTGTAGCCATTTTCTCAGGGCAGTAAGGTGGAATATGCTGATTCGCACCATGGGATATCGCACAAGCTCCCGCCAAACCTTTTATGCTGTCATGACAGGTTATCTGGCCAACCTGGCCATTCCACGCATGGGCGAGATAACCCGATGCGTCACGCTGAGCAAGTCGACAGCAACCCCATTTAACGCATTGGCAGGAACAGTTGTAGCTGAAAGGGTGTTTGACGTATTCAGCCTTTTTGCCATTGTCTTTATAACCATCATCA
Organism: Bacteroidales bacterium; assembly: GCA_007118495.1. Lineage (GTDB taxonomy): Bacteria > Bacteroidota > Bacteroidia > Bacteroidales > UBA7960 > PUPG01. The sequence continues at coordinate 13,951 of SKRM01000019.1, read as the reverse complement.
GCCAATTCGGTTTTTTGAAGAACTTTCTGGACAAACTATTCTGGCAGCCCATGGTATCGAGGGGACTGGAAAACTGGATCCCCTTGCTTGCAATAGGTCTGGGTATGCTGGCAATCGGTCTGGCCATTCTGTTTTTTGTCAGAAATAAGTTGCGCAACCCCCTCGAAAACAGTTTTTTTTACAAAATAAAAAGGCAGCTCAGGGGGTTTATCGATGGGGTCAAGACCATCAGGCACCTGAGGGGAAAAGCCTGGTTCGTTTTGTATACGTTCTTAATCTGGGGGCTTTATTTCATGACTGTTTACCTGTGCTTTTTTGCCCTCCAGGCAACATCACACCTTGGTCTGTTTGCCGGTCTGACCTTATTGGCGGTTGGCAGCCTGGGCATACTGGCACCGGTACCCGGAGGCATCGGAACTTACCACTTCCTAACCATTATTACCCTTACTGAGCTTTACAGTATTGCATCTGAACCGGCTACTTCCTATGCATATATCACGCACGCAACACAGATCATTGTAAACATCATAGGAGGGACTGCTTCGTGGATTATTTTATCCCTGCAGAACAAATCAAGGCTCCGGTCATAAGATCACTGCGTTCTTAAGATTTTAAACACATGGAAACCAGAGAACATCAGCACATTGAGAACAAAATATTCCATTTGCATGACCGGGAAAAACTGCAGCCATTGCTTAAGCAATGGCATGCATCAGATCAGACATTGGTGTTCACCAATGGTTGCTTTGACATCCTGCACAGGGGGCACACAGACTACCTGGCAAAAGCTGCCGATCTTGGCCATGTTTTACTGGTCGCGCTGAATACTGATGAGTCAGTAAAAAGATTAAAAGGCCTGGATCGCCCTGTTAACAGCGAGCAAGACAGAGCCTTTGTACTTGCATGCCTGGGGTTTGTCAGCGCAGTTGTTCTATTCAGTGAAGACACCCCCCTCAACCTGATCCGCCTTGTCAAACCAGATTACCTTGTAAAGGGAGGTGATTATTCTGAAAATGATATAGTGGGATCCGGAGAGGTGAAAAAATATGGTGGCCGGGTCATAAGCATTCCGCTACTACCAGGTTATTCGACCACCTCCCTGATCAGCAAACTCAAAAAGTTCCGCCACCAATAGGGGTTTTTAAGAAAAAATAACGTTTCACCCCTCCATTTATCACTAATTTAGCATATTTGGTTCAATAATTGTGGTTTCTGCCCGCAATAGTCTATTTCAGCATATGGAAAACAAGCAAAAAAAATACACCCTTTCTAAAGTATATCTTCCCATAGTACTTTCATTGGTGCTCATAACCGGCTTTGTCCTTGGCCTTCACCTCAGACCACCTGGCAGCGGGCAGCCAGAGGGACGGTTTTTTTCAATCGGGATGGAGCGTTATGACAAGGTCAGGGATGTAATCAATTATGTCTATGATTCATATGTGGATAGTGTGTCAAGAGAATACCTTACTGAAGAGACCATCCGCAGCCTGCTTGACAACCTCGACCCACATTCATCTTATATACCTGCAAGAGATTTCCGCAGGCTTACAGACCCCCTTATGGGAAGCTTTGAAGGAATAGGCATTGAGTTTAACATGGTGAAAGACACCCTGGTGGTGATTCAGCCCATTCCCGGAGGGCCCAGTGAAAGGGCAGGCATTATGCCTGGCGACCGAATTACGCAGGTTGGAGATACCCTGATTGCCGGGGTAAACAAATCAACCGATGATGTAGTGTCTATGTTGCTTGGCAAAAAAGGCACCGTTGTTGACATAAAGGTATACAGACTGGGTGTGCCCGATTTGCTCAGTTTTACACTCACCCGCGACCAGATACCCTCCTACAGCCTGGATATTGCCTACATGACTGATGATGAAACCGGATATATCAAGTTGAGCCGTTTTTCTGCCACCAGCCACCAGGAGTTTCTCCAGGCCATTGACAAGCTTCAGCAACAGGGGATGGAAAAGCTAATCCTTGACCTGCGCGGAAACGGAGGGGGCTTTTTGGATGCAGCCATCCATATTGCTGACGAATTACTTGAACCTCGTCAGCTTATTGTCTATACCGATGGTCGCAAGAGACCACGTACTTTCGCACGCTCCATGCGCAATGGAATTTTTGAGTCACAACCACTGGTAGTTCTTATTGATGAATGGTCTGCCTCAGCCAGCGAAATCATTGCAGGTGCAGTTCAGGATAACGACAGAGGTCTTGTGGTAGGTCGGAGATCATTTGGCAAGGGACTGGTTCAGGAACAAGTGCAGCTAAGTGATGGATCGGCACTCCGTCTCACAGTAGCCAGGTATTATACCCCAACCGGCAGAAGCATACAAAAACCATATGATGAAGGCCTGGATGCCTATTATAATGACCTTATTGAAAGATTTCACAGCGGTGAACTTGTCAGTCCTGACAGCATCAAATTTGATGATTCACTCAGGTTTGAAACACCAGCCGGCAGAATTGTATACGGCGGAGGAGGAATCATGCCGGATATTTTTGTGCCCCTTGAAACAGTTGGTCAAACCGCTTTCTTTAACCAGGTGTCAAACAGAGGCTTCATCTATCTTTACGCCTTTGACTATGTAGACAGGCAGCGAAGCAACCTTACCCGATTTGGCGATGCAGCAGGTTTTGTACAGAACTTCACCTTGAACAATGTGATCTTCCGTGACTTCCTGCAGTTTGTTCAGGACCAGGGCCTGCAGCTTCCCAGGCAAATGAATCCTGAATGCGAAGCCATGATCAGAACCCATTTGAAAGCCTATATTGGCCGAAATATGTTTGGCGCCCATGCATTTTACCCTGTCTTGCATACCAGAGACCTGACCCTTGACAAGGCCATTGAAGCCCTGCGTGACGGCATGATGCTTTCGCTTCTGAGGCAAGGTGAAGACCTTTAGTATTGGGTTACAGCCCAATCTCAGACCCCACCTTTTTCATGGCGTTGAGTGATAGCTCAACAAATTCATGTAGCCCAATACCCAGCTTTTCACATTCCATGATGGCCTCTCTGTTGACAGAAGCTGCAAAAGCCTTTTCTTTCATACGTTTTGTAACCGATTTTGGTTTCACGCTGGCCACTTTTTTGTCGGGATAGACCAGTGCAGTGGCAGTGATCAAACCTGTGATGGTTTCACCCGCCGATAATGCATGATGCAGGGGCTTATGCCTTTCCTGATCGTGGGCAGCGTCTTCATTGTGGAGCATAACCGCCTCAACAATATCCGGAGAAATCCCCTTCTGTTCTAAAATTTTTGCTCCCTCCATGGCATGTATCCTCGGATCTGCATTGGTGATCTCCACATCAATATCATGCAGCAAGCCAGCCAGTCCCCAATGGTCAGGATCTTCACCCAGACGTTCTGCCAAAGCCCTTAGCACGGCTTCAGAAGCCAGACTGTGAGCGATCATTTTCTCATTTTTCACATACGATTTAAGCAGATCGAGTGCTTCTGTTCTTTTCATAGTCATCGTTTTACATCTCTGGTTCTTCTGTTTAGCTGAAGGTAATATCCCAACATTTTGCCAAAGGCTCATGCAAATATAAAATAAAGACCTCCATCAAACCAAATCGGTCTATAAGTCTTCAAGAAGCGCCAACTCTTTTCTGAATTTTACGGTTTCTCTGATTTTTCGGATGCATCGACGGGCTTCGTCAAAATTCAATGATTGCTGTCCATCTGACATGGCCCTTTCAGGCTGGCGGTGTATCTCCATAATTAGTCCGTCTGCACCCGCCATTAACGAAGCCAATGACATGGTTTCAACAAATGCCCTTAAGCCAATACCATGAGAAGGATCGCTAAAAACAGGCAGGTGGCTTTTTTCTTTCAGATAAGGAATGGCGTTCAGATCAAGGGTGTTGCGGTATGCCCTTTCAAATGTACGGACGCCTCGCTCACATAGAATGATCTTTTCATTGCCGTTTGAAAAAATATATTCAGCTGAAGCCAGCAATTCATCAAGGGTTGAAGACATCCCCCGCTTTAGCAGAACTGGCTTGTCGACCTTTCCCAATTCATCAAGCAGATTAAAGTTTTGGGCGTTGCGGGTACCTACTTGAAAAACATCAACATAATCATACATCTCAGCCACCTGCGACACCTGCATCACCTCAGTAACCACAAATATTCCAGCCTCATTGCATTTGTTATAAAACATCTTTAGTCCTTCCAGGCCAAGCCCCCTGAATGAATATGGCGAGCTGCGGGGTTTGAATACCCCCCCACGCATAAGCCTGACACCCTGGCTCTTCAAAAATGCAACCATATCTTCGACCTGCTCTTCATTTTCTATCGAACAGGGGCCCATGGCCAGGGTCAGATCATTCCTTGAAATTACCATGTCAGGGCCGAGGCTAATTTCAGATGACTTAACCTTCCACTGTCTTGACACCAGTTTGCTCTGGTCTCTTACCATATGAATGTCTCTGACACCAGAAAGGTTGCCTAGCAGTCGGATATCAAATTCAGCTGTGCCAACACATACAATATATGAACCATATTGGGTTTCAACCCGGGCAGGTTTGTAGCCCAGTTTGTTGATCTCTTGCAATATTTGCTCCATTTCGGGCATTGAACAATGCGGTGTGGTTTGTATGATCATGGGATATAGAGTTTTGAAGTTAATGGTTTGAAGGCTTCAACTGTTGTTTCTGCCTCCGGGGTTTGAGCCTGGCGATCGGAGGTGCTGCGAGGCTTTAGGCCAAGCTGATGGAATAGCTCACTGACTGCCTTATCAGGGCTCTGGCCTTTCATGCGGCGCCCGATGTACGCAGTTCCTGTAATGGCTCCTTTTGCATACCTCCAGGCCTGTTGCAGGCTGGTCGCATTGCTGATCCCAAATCCAACCACCAATGGCGTTTTCAGATTCATATCCAGAAGGCGCTTAAGATAGGTTTCTCTGCCATGGTCGCTATGTTGGTTTCCGGTGGTTGAAGAAGACCCTACAACATAAATAAAGGCAGTGCTCACCTCATCAATCTGCCTGATGCGGCTTTCGGGGGTTGTGGGGGTGACCAGAAAAATAAAATGTAATCTGTGCTTTTGAAAAACCTTGCGGTATGATTCAAGGTACTCCCGCATGGGCAAATCTGGAAGGATCACCCCTGAAATCCCCACTGCCCGCGCTTTTTGACAAAAAGCTTCAAGACCAAAACACAGCACCGGATTCAGGTAGCCCATCAACAGTGAAGGTGCAGGCATTATACCATTGAAAGCAGAAAGTTGTTCAAAAAGCACACCCAGGCTCATCCCATTTTGCAGGGCTATTGTACTTGACTGCTGTATAACGGGTCCATCGGCAAGAGGGTCTGAAAACGGCATGCCGATTTCCAGAAAATCAACCCCTGAACGGGCCAGCGTCTTCATGTCAGGCATGGTATCTTCGAGACAGGGAAAGCCCGCCGTAATATATACAGACAACAGCTTTTCCTCCCGGCTATCATGAAGAAGTTCAAGCAACGAATCATTCGGTTTGGTACTCATGGCTTATTGTTTTTGTTTGTTCTCTTCATAGTGGGGGTAGTATTCACTGTAGGTCTCCATATCTTTGTCTCCCCTTCCCGACAAATTTACAACCACCACATCAGTCTCTTTAAGCGACAGCTTATTTAGCAATGCCAGGGCATGGGCTGATTCAATGGCAGGAATGATTCCTTCTGTCAAGCTTAACATGCGGGCAGCTTCCATGGCCTCAGTGTCAGTTATGGCCAAAAAACCGGCCCTGCTTGTATGGTGCAGCCATGCGTGCATCGGGCCAATGCCTGGATAATCAAGGCCTGCCGATATAGAGTGTGCCTCAACAATCTGTCCATCTGCATTTTGCATGAGTAATGTTTTGGTTCCGTGAAGCACACCCTGGCTACCCACAGAGATGGTAGCAGCCGTATGTCCCGAATTGACACCTTTGCCAGCTGCTTCAGCACCAACCAGGCGGGTAAAGCCGTTATCGATAAAATGAAAAAACGCACCAGCTGCATTGCTTCCCCCCCCAACGCATGCCAGGACATAATCAGGGTCTTGCCTCCCCTCCTTTTCAGCTAGTTGCCATTTTATTTCATGGCTGATAACCGACTGAAAGCGGGCAACCATATCCGGGTATGGATGCGGACCAATGGATGACCCAATCAGGTAATATGTATCATCAGGATGGTTGATCCAATACCGAATGGCCTCATTGGTGGCATCTTTTAATGTCTGGCTGCCAGAAGTTACAGGTATAACTTCAGCACCAAGCATTTTCATTCGCAACACATTGACTTTTTGTCTGCGGGTATCTTTTTCTCCCATAAAAACACGGCAGGGTAATCCAAGCATGGCACATACTGTTGCCGTAGCCACGCCGTGTTGCCCGGCTCCGGTCTCAGCCACAATTTGTTTTTTATTCATCTTTTGTGCCAAAAGAGCCTGCCCAACCACATTATTCAACTTATGTGCCCCTGTATGACACAAATCTTCACGTTTCAAGTAAATACGGCATCCAAACAATTCAGATAGCCTTAAAGCATAATAAAGCGGGGTTGGCCTGCCCACATAATCATTCAGGAGTTGCCCAAATGCATTTTTAAACCCCTCTTCGTTTATATATTGTTTATATACCGATTTCAGTTCATCCACATTTGCCTGCAATAGTTCGGGAATAAATGCACCGCCAAATTCGCCATAATACCCATTTTCATCAGGATGGGGCAATTGGTTTACCCTCTGTAGGCGAAGGTTTTTTAAAGGGTTGCCTTGTTTATGCGGCCGGGGCTGGCGAATACTTGTTATGGTACGGTTAACCCTATCCGGATCTTTTATGCCAGGTGTAATTTCATAACGACTGTTCAGGTCAACACCGGCCATATAAGGTATGGGAAGATCCAGAATATTAAGCGAAGTATCATGATCCAAACCTCCGGCCACAAGAAAGGGCGTATGGCCACGATAATTGTAGAGGACAGCGTGGTTAAAAGTCATACCGCTGCCACCGGCAGCAGTACCAGCTGTGTCAAAAAGAAAATAATCACAGCAGCCTTCATAATCGGCAACATCGACCGGCAATGCATTTCTTAAAGCAAATGCCTTTATCACCAGGCAATGCTTACGCAGGGTCCGGCAAAATTCAGGTGTCTGGTACCCGTGCAGTTGTATGGCGCCAAAACCAAATCTCTCAACTATTCCAAGACAAAACTCCAGGCTTTGGTCAACCACCACAGCAACCCGGGTGACAGAAGCCGGAATATCTAACAGTGGCAGATCACCGATAGTATCAGTTACATCTCTTGGTGAAGGTCTGTGAAATATGAACCCCATCATATCAGGCCTGAGCATGCCTACCGCCCGCATATTGTCAGGGTCTTTCAGTCCGCAGACTTTAATTATTTTTTTCTGAACCCTCATGGTCAAATGTTTTTTCTTGTATTAAACCTTTTAATAGTTTGATAAAACGATAACAGGCTTTACCCGGATCGGCCTCGCGCATAAAACGTTCGCCCATGAGAAAGCCCTTATATCCGGCTTCTTTGAGCTTCAGTAATGTTTCAGGACTATCGATGCCACTTTCGGCAATTTTTATAACATGATCAGGAAGCTGGTTGCAGACCTTTAAAGCATGATCAGTGTTCACACTAAAATCATTGAGGTTTCTGCTATTGACACCAAGCAGACGCACATCTGCCGGTAGTTTATCAAGTTCAACCGGGTCATGGATTTCAACCAACACCTCCATCCCAAGCTCATTTGCCACGCGGTGAAAATGCAATAATTCCTTTCTTGTCAGGGCAGATGCAATCAACAAGATCACATCAGCCCCCATGCTTCGTGATTCAAATATCTGGTATTCATCCACGATAAAATCTTTGCGCAACACGGGGCAGTAATTATTTTGCCTGGCCAGCACAAGGTCTTTGTTGCTGCCCCCAAAAAAGTCCTTGTCTGTAATCACCGACAATGCTGATGCACCAGCCTGCATATATCGCAGTGTGATGGTTGCCGGATCAGCAAACTCATTGATCATGCCCCGTGAAGGGCTGCGGCGCTTGAATTCAGCAATGATGCCGTGAAGGTCTTCTCTGAGCAAATAAGCTGAGAGCGGTACGGGTGCAGCCCCGAAAAACACACTTTGTTCCAGTAGTTTTACCGGATACAAGGCTTTATTCTTTTCAACCTCATTGCGCTTTGCAGCGAGTATTTCCTGTAGTTTATTCATGATTGCAAGTCTATTAACGTCTTAAACTTTTTTAATGCTTCACCTGTAACAATTGATTCTCTTGCCAGGCCCACGGCTTCATGCAGATTTTCTGATTTGCCGTAACAATGAATCGCCAACGCAGCATTGGCCACCACCGCGTCTTGTTGTGCAAGGGTACCCTGGTTCTCCAAAACGGCCATGAATATCCCGGCAGCTCCTTCAACACTATCCCCTCCAATAAGGTCATCGGCATTAAGCGTACCCAATCCGAAATCACTGGCATAAAGCAAGTCTTCACCATCAGGGGTGAATAACTTTACCGCCGAGGTAAGAGAAACTTCATCATATCCGTCGAGTGAGTATACCACCCTGAACTTCTTTTTCTCTCTTTGCAGCAAATAGCTGAATATCCGGCCGGCCTCAACGCTGTAAACCCCGCTAAGCTGATATTTGGGAGAGGCCGGATTCACAAGGGGCCCAAGAATGTTGAAAAATGTTCTGACACCCAATTGCTTTCTGACACCACCCACGGCTTTCAAGGCCGGATGAAACAGGGGGGCGTGCATAAAACATATGCCAGCCTTGTGTATTTCCTGGTCTAAATGATCACGGTCATTGGAGAATTTGTACCCAAAATACTCCATGACATTTGAAGACCCTGAACCCGAAGAAACGCCGTAATTACCATGTTTGGCCACCGGAATTCCTGCTCCGGCCACAACAAAAGCCGTCAGGGTTGAAATATTGAAGGTGTTTTTCCGATCACCTCCCGTACCGCAGACATCAATAGTGTCTCCATCAAGCAAGTCAACCCTGTGTGCCAGTTCCAGGATGGCATCGCGGAAGCCAAGTAATTCATCCAGATTAATCCCCCGCATGATATACGCAGACAATACCGCCGCAATTTGCGCATCATTCAGCCCGCCCCCGGCAATACCCCGCATTAACTCAGCGGCCTCCATGCGATCCAGATACTGCGACTCCAATAATTTCTCCAGTAAATTTTTCATAAAAAATGCTATTTAAATCAAGCTTTCATTCAAACACCGTTGTATGAAGACATTTAACCACCACTTGCCAGCCCCGAAACCCAATTTATGATCATCTGTTTTCCGTCAGGCGTTAAAATAGACTCAGGATGAAACTGCACCCCGCAAACATTAAATATCCTGTGGCTGACGGCCATGATCTGTCCTTGCATGTCTGTTGCATCGATTCTCAACTCTTTCGGAAAACATTCCTGATCAGCCATCCACGAATGATATCGTCCCACCATAATCTTCTGAGGCATCGCTGCAAACAAATAATGTGAAGGCTGAATAATATTTGCTTCAGTAGCCACTCCATGAAATACTTGTTTCATATTGACCAACTTTCCGCCAAAAACCCTGATGATGGCCTGCATTCCGAGGCAGACACCCAAAATGGGCATGGTGGAGTAATACTTTTTTATGAGGGGAATAAGCAAGCCTGCTTCTTCAGGTATGCCAGGGCCCGGTGAGAGCACTACTCCGTCATAGGCACCCACCGCAGGCAGGTCGATCACATCGTTACGTATCACCCTTACATCATCTACCCCCGATTCCTTTAAATAATGTACCAGGTTATAGGTAAATGAATCGTAATTGTCTAAAACAAGAATCTTTGCCATGATCTGATGGTTTATTGAATAAAACTTCCGGCCAGCTGAATGGCTTTTTTTAAAGCGCCGGTCTTTCCATTTACTTCGTCCAGTTCTCCTTCAGGGGTTGATCCAATAACCACTCCAGCTCCGGCCTGGTAGGCCAAAGTACCTCTGCGGCTCAGAAATGATCTGATCATAATGGCATGATTCAGCGACCCATTGAATCCGATAAAACCAATACCCCCGCCATAAAAACCCCTGGCATGTGGCTCATACCTGTCTATGAGGCGAACTGCCTGATGCTTGGGAGCCCCAGACAGGGTGCCAGCCGGAAATGTATCGGCAAACAATTGATAGCTGGCTGTTTCTCGGTCCAATACACCTGTTACTGCAGACACCAGATGGATTACATGCGAATAAGTCTGCACCTCTCTGAAGGTGTCAACTGTCACCTGGCTGGTATGTTTGCTGAGGTCGTTTCTGGCCAGATCTACCAACATGCAATGCTCCGCATTTTCTTTCTGGTCACTGAGCAGGCCTTCAACAAGGGCAGCATCTGCCATTGGATCACCGGTGCGAACCACCGTCCCGGCAATGGGATTGATTGTTGCCTTACCCTGATGTATTCGAAGCTGGGCTTCAGGCGAAGATCCAAACAGCTTATACGAGAGATAATCAAAGTAAAACAAATAAGGAGAGGGGTTCACCGAACGCAAGGCCCTGTATACATTAAACTCATCACCTTCAAAATCCTGCTCAAACCGTCTGGATAAAACAATCTGAATAACATCTCCACGGGCACAATGCGCCTTGCCCTTCTTAACCATTTCCATATAATCTTCATCAGAACAAAGACTGCGTTCATTTCCCCTTGCGGCAAAGGGAAAAGAAGTGGCATTACGATTGGCCAATAGCGAAAGCACTTCATTCATTTTTGATGTTGATTCATCATCCAACAATTCACATATTGTCAAAGTGTTGTTAAAATGGTTAAAGGCAATTACAAACTGATAAAGATCATAGCGCAATACCGGTATGGGATCGGTTTCCTGGTCAGGACGACTGATGTCCACATTGTCAAAATAATTGACAGCATCATAAGAAGTATAGCCGAATACACCAGGCATGTAACGTGTGTCAACCTCATTCTCAAGAGTTATCCCCGAAAGAAAGTTTTTCACCAGGGCTGTAACCTGATTCTCCTTATTACTTATCTCCTTTTGCCACTTATCATCCTTAAAATAGTGTTTCCATTGATCGTTCTCCAATGCTATTCCTGCCATGGGCTGCAGACATATATATGAAAAAGAATCTTGCCGTGAACTATAATCAGCACACTCAAGCAACATAGATTGGGGAAAACGATCTCGTAACCGCAAATAAATACCCACTGGTGTATATGTATCAGCCTGAAGGTGTTTCAACCTGGCCCGGAGCATCATGGTTTTACTTTGTGATGTCATTTGTGTTGTTTTTACTATGGATACAAAAAAAGACCCGCCTGTGGTTAAGCGGGTCTTTCGGATACCTTGTTATATTTTAGTTACATCAACTATGCCAATAACGCTTAACACACCAACTTATGTTGCCGTGCCACCACCAATTGCTAGTTGTATATATGGAAATATGCATGTGCTTAATTCTTCTTTGCAATATTAAACATTTTTTTTTGCATGCAAAAAAAAATTTAGTTTTTTACCTCACCGTACTCGCGTATGATATCCTGGAAGGTTTCCTTCATGCTGATAATCTTACTGGCAAGATAAGCATTGGTACCTGCAAAGGCATACCCGCTGTTCATCTTGCCTTTAAAGGCGTTGTACAGAGAGTTAATGATACAATACGGGCTTGACGAAATGTCGCAGGTTTTGATACACTTAAAGGGGCAGCGGATGGGTTGTTTATATCCCATCTTTACCTTTTCAAGGAAACTATTGTGAATGGCTCTTCCTGGCATCCCAACAGGACTCTTGATGATCTCAACATCTTCAATTGTCGCATTGATATATGATTGCTTGAACGCGTCTGAAGCATCACATTCAGTGGTGGTCACAAAACGGGTACCCATTTGAACACCAGACGCTCCCAGACCGATCATATGATGAATATCCTTTCCTGAATATACGCCACCTGCGGCGATAACCGGAATACTTACCTCATAGAGTTTCTCAAAGTGAGCAACCTCTGCAACAACCTCCGGGATCAGATTCTCCAGTGAAAATTTCTCATCATCGATCTGGATATCCTTAAACCCAAGGTGTCCTCCGGCCTTAGGCCCCTCAACAACGATGGCATCAGGAAGGTAGTTGTACCCTGATTTCCATTTTTCACAGATAATCCTGGCTGCCCGTGCAGAAGAAACTATGGGAACTAGCTTTGTAGTACTGTCACCCTTTAGAAAGCCCGGCATATCCAATGGCAGGCCGGCCCCTGAAAAAATAATATCAGCTTTTTCAGCTATTGAAGTTCTCACCATGTCAGCAAAATTTGACATGGCCACCATAACATTCACACCAATAACTCCCTTGGTCTTTTCCCTGGCCTTGCGTAATTCTTCTTTCAGTCCTTCAATGCTCGCCTCAAGGTAGTCTTTGCTTAATTTCCGATGTATCAAACCAAGGCCTGCGCTTGATATAACGCCAACCCCACCCTCATTGGCAACGGCCGAGGCCATACCAGAGAGAGATATACCAACACCCATTCCGCCCTGTATTATAGGCACGGGAATCAGGTAATTGCCAATTTGTAAAGTTTTCATAGACGGCAAAGGTATGCAAAATTGCCATCCATTAAACGGACATTTAATTATTTGGGATTTTTTGGCAAAAGATAATTTCGCTACATTTGGGTGCACCCAAAACAACCCGATATGTCAGCAAACAGCAACTGGAGCAGAAGAAAAGCATTAAAAACTTTTGGCATCGGACTGGTCGGATTCATGGTTCCAGCCAATTTTAACACCCTTAAAGGATCAAAAGGTTTGTCCTTTAAAGAAATCTGGGAGCCGGTGACCACACCTGCAAGGCCGGTTACTGCCATTACCCTGGGGGCAGGAGCCAGAGGTAATACCTATGGAAATTTTGGCATCAGTTTTCCTGAAATGCTAAATATAGTTGGTGTTGCCGAACCCATTCCCATCAGAAGAGAAAGGTATGCCCGGCGGCACGAAATTCTTGCCGGGAATGTTTTCACCACCTGGGAGCATGTATTTGAAAGGCCCAAATTTGCCGATGCCATCATTATATCAACCCCCGACGACCTTCACTATGCACCTTGTATGAGGGCTCTTGAAATGGGTTACGACATCCTGCTTGAAAAGCCCATCGCTCCTACCGAACAAGAATGCCGCGACATACTTGAAAAGGCAAATAGAACTGCCAGGGTGGTGGCCGTGTGTCATGTGCTCAGGTATGCCCCCTATTTTCAGAAAATGCACGCTTTGTTGCAAACGGATGTCATGGGTAAGATAGTCAGCATGCAGCATTTTGAACCCATACAACATGTGCATATGGCACACTCATATGTGAGGGGAAATTGGCACAATGCAAAAGAAACCACACCCATCATACTTGCCAAATCATGCCATGACCTCGACATGATGAGATGGTTAATTGGCAAACCTTCAGAGCAAATTGCAGCTTTCGGCAATCTGACATGGTTCAGGCGTGAAAATGCACCATCAGGAAGTACAGCCCGATGCACAGACGGATGCCGGGTCGAGCCAGAATGTCCGTACTCGGCCTTACATATTTACCACCGGAAAAGGGAGTGGACTTACGTATTTGACCTGCCTGATGACAGAAATAAACATGGTGACGCCATCATGGAGTACCTGAAAACGACCAATTATGGCCGTTGTGTATACAGAATGGAAAATGATCAGCCCGACCATTATGTATGTGCCATGACTTTCGATGGCGGCATTACGGCCAGTTTCAACATGGAGGCCTTCACCTCATACCATGGCCGCCAAACACGCATTATGGGATCAATGGGAGACATCAGAGGCGATATGCGGGAGTTCATACTGACAGATTTCATGACCCGCGAAAGCACTACGTTTGACAACACTGCCGGTGAAAATGATCCATTTGGTGCGTCCGGTCATGGTGGAGGAGACTGGCGGTTAATGTATGACTGGGTAAAAGC
>SKRM01000057.1 GCA_007118495.1 Bacteroidales bacterium | reverse complement strand
TAGCCGTCGCAAGCGACGGCGGTTGAAAAGTTGGTCTGTGGCATTATCAACTTTTAAACTCATTAACCTATCAACTGCGGCGCAGCCGCAAAAGTAGAAAGTAGGGCTCGGCGCGGGGCGCTGTTATGCCTTCACTGCGAACCCTTAAAACCCCCACCCCAGGTTTATATACCCGGCTAGTTTTCCTGCTTGGGGACTATATGAAAATGTGAGTTCAAAAGGACCGATCAGCGAGTCATATCCCAGTGAGACTCCTCCTCCATATATCAATCTTTCAGTTGAAATAGTTTCCAGTTTGTGAATGGCAAAATCATACAAACCAACATTGATCATTGCCGTTGTATAAATACCATTGCCAAGATGGTATTGATAACCAAGAGCAGCTGTAAGAATAGAGGGAGTCAGAAGGTTATATTCATTTAAACCTATAAAAGTAATCTGATTGTTCAAAAACGGATGAGAGCCTCCTACGTTGAAGCTGTGAATAAACTCCTGGTGGTAGTCAAAGTTATATCCAAGCTGCACATGCGAGAACTGGGTGAGCCTAAGGTTCATGGGCACGTATGTTTCCCAGCTTATATGGCCCTGAACAAACGGTTTTATTTTGATTCCCAGGTCTTCAAGTGTGGCTGGTTGGTTGTTAAGTGTAATTGAACTGAACGAGGTATATTGCGCATATAAAAATTTAGCTCCGATGGTGATTCGTTGTCCTTCTCTCGGAAATGTATTGCTGTTCAGGCTATGGTAATTCCAGTTAATTCCTGTTTCCAGATTTCTTGTGTGTCCGCTTATCATAACAGGAGCCCTCATATTGGGAGAAAAATGCTGGTAATAATGCCCTGTAAAGAATGAAAAATAACCATTATTACCAGATAGCCTGTTAATCGATAATGAGCTTCTGAATGAATTCAATGAGTATTCTGAGAATTGCTCGAAGTCATCATAGAGAGGAAAGTTGTATCGGCGGCCCATACCGGCTATACTTGCCCAAGATCTTCTTCGCTCATCAAGGTAATATGTCAGTGTTCCTTTCATGGCTGGTTTTTCACCGATCAGCATCGAAGCAGATCCAGTGAGATCATATACAAATAATCTGGAGGTTGCAATTTCACCAATAATCCCAACGCCGGTAAAGGAACTGAAATGCAGAGATCCGGATATGCTTCCAAATGGTTGTTCTATAACATCCACAATGAGGATAACATTATTTTCGTCAAGTGTATTTAAATTATAGTGCACACGCTTAAAATAATTGGTGGCGAAGAGTCTGTTTACAGACTGGGTAAGACGTGATGCACTGATGGTATCTCCATGATAGATATTCATGGCCTGGTGGGCCACATAGGGCCTTACATTTTTCAGTCCGTTAAACTGGACAGAATCTATAATCAGCGTAATATCCCTTAAGCTTCTTACACCTGATGCTGGCCTGCCATTATTTTGTGCCAGCTCCAGCAGCTGGGGGGCGGCTTTACGTGCAGCAACACGCCCTCTTTCTATGATGAGCTCAACATTTGAAAAATTGGCGGCGGTAAATCCTGCCAATTCAGGTTCTATGTAAATATCTGTTGCAGCACGGTTTTCATGAAAACTTCTGGCATCACTATAGAATCCCATCTGATAAATAATATCAATGGGGGTACGCAGTTCTTCAGCAGGGCGCAAACCTTGTGATACATTTACCCCAATAGTCAGGTCGGCACCCATATCCCTGGCCACAACTACAGGAAAGTTATTGGCCACTCCGCCATCAATTAACTTAAGATTTTCACGCTCAACAGCGGTAAAAACTGAAGGCATGGCCATAGATGCCCTGATGGCCGAAACAATATTTCCTTCCTTTATAATAACCGGTTTGCCCGTTTCAACATTGGTTGCAATACAGGCAAATGGAATGTCCAACTTAGCAAAATCGTTGATATTATGCACATGAAGAAAGATCTCATTCAGGGTGTTCCATACCTGCTGCCCTTCAATGGCTCCAGTTGAAAAGATCAGCCTTCTGTTTTCAATGGGAATCTCAATGACTCGCCTTTGCAGATTTCCTCTATGTGCGGGGTGAATATAGCTAAGGTCTTTATTACTTGCGAATAGCCCCTCCCAGTTCATCGATAGGGCAAAATCTTTGATCTCCTCTGCTGTGTAACCAACTGCGTACATACCACCTACTATGCTGCCCATGCTGGTCCCCGTGATGTAATCTACCTTGACGCCAAGGCTGTCTAAAACTTCAAGAACGCCAATATGGGCAAACCCCCTGGCGCCACCACCACTAAGGGTCAGGCCGATTGAGGGTCGCTCAACTTTGATCGGTTCAGATGCGTAAGTATTTGCTCCAAAGGTAGATAGCTGCAATAAAAAGATAAAAAAAACAAAGCTGATAAAAATTCTCATAATTGTTTTGAGTGAAAAAACATAAGGTGTAACCCTTTGATATAAAAGCAGTTTAAATAGCCAAATGAATACGACAAAATGGCATTACTTATTATATCCTAATTACAATTAACCGGTAATACATTCATAGCAACTGCTATGCCAGTGTTTGCTTTGCTGGTAAAATTTCTGTTACCTTTACAGCTTATTTTATAGCTCAGACTTTATACAAAACAGAATGTTACCATACAGGCTGGTTTTATTGATCTTGCTGGCAAATGTGTTTTGTGTCCCGTCAATGGTTATGGGCCAGGATCACACCCATATACCTGACAGGGGAGGAGCTGCACGAATTCCCTGGTATACATCCGGCATACTCACTGAACCATATTATAGTCAGGAACAATATGCTGACACATCACTGACAGGATTTCAGCACTATGATTTCAGGCACCGGGCAGGCAGATTGTTTGCAGACAAAGGAAATGTCGGTCACCAGACCAGGTCATTGTTTTTTCAGCCTGTACTGCACACTGGTTTTAGGATGTTGCCCGATAATTTCTATGCCGGATATATTGTTTCGCCTGCTGATATAAGGTTTTACAGGCCCGAACATGTGTTTTCAGAATTGTTTTATATTACCGGATCAGCCAACGAGCAATTACTCAGTGTCATGCACAACCAACGGATGCATGAGCATTTCTATGCCGGATTATTGTTCCAGGTGGTCAACTCACCTGGCTTTCACAGTCGCCTTGAAGCAAGAAATGCCAATCTGACACTGACAGCCGACGCCGAACCGCTGTCCGGGTACAGGATCATGGGGGCATTTTATGTAAACAGGGTGATCAATGACGAAAGTGGGGGCTTATCAAACCACATTGCTTTTGAGGATGATCCCGTCAGGGACAGCGTATTTTTGTACACGGCAGAGTCAAGGTATCGCGAAACTGCCTTTCAGTTCCACCAGGTCTATCAGCCCCGGATTGTTTTTGAGAATGATACACTAAACGTAAGAGAAAGCAAAGGCCTGGGATCGTTTTACCATGCTTTTTCGTACAGGAGAAAGGCATTTGTTTTTGATGAACCCATTGCTCCCTCAGGATATTTTTATGACCCCGGCGATGATCCTGCCCTGGATGCTACATTTGACTCGACACTTGTTCATATTCTTGAAAACACACTTGGGTTTACAAGCTTTGCAGCCGATCATGCTACCTGGGGTTTGCCCGTTCAATTGCGCCTTTCGCTTACCCATACACGCATTAATATCCGTAATACTGATTTGCAATCTATTGATCCAGACGCCTACGGTTTTCTCAAAGACAACTACCAACAGCTTAAACCATCAGTTGTGTTGGGCAGTGACCCCGAACATCCTGTTTCTTTCAGAGCCTTTGCCGAGGGAATTATCGGAGGATATAATGCCAATGACAAGGCCATTGGTGGAAGTGTCACCGGCGGTCGATTGTCGGCCAACTTAAGGCTAAGCTTATCTTTTGTATACGCTGAACAGGAAGCACCTTATTTGCAGAATAAGACGAGAAGCAACTACATAAGTTGGGATAATGATTTTAACAAAGTCAAGACATCACACCTTCAACTTAAAATGGAGTCGGGGATAGCAAATATTCAGGCCAACTATTACCAGCTTTCTGACGCCGTGGTCTTAGACGAAAATGCCATGCCAGTGCAGTTAGATGACGTTGTAAGGGTATTCTCCCTTCGCCTGGAATCTACCTTAAACATTGGACGTTTTTACGCCAGCAATGATATTGTATTTCAGCATACAAATGAATCTGGCTTTGAAACTTTCCCCGGCTTACTCAGTCAGCATTCTGTTTTTGCAAAATTTGTTTTGTTTGATGGAGCACTAAATGGAAATGCCGGTTTTGATATTCGCTACAACTCTCCTTACCAACAAATGGCTTATATGCCAATGGTCAGACAGTTCTATGTTCAGAATAGCTACGAAAGCGACCACGATATTTTGCTGGATGTTTTCTTGAATGCCAGGATAAGTCGCGCAAGGTTATTTGTCAAACTTGAACACATCCTGGGCCTGCTGCCCGATGCCCGACCCATTTATGGAATACCCTTTTACCCCCTTCCCGAAGCCATGTTCAAGTTTGGCATTTCCTGGATGTTTTTTGATTAACAACTTAGCCCCCAAGGCTTACGTAAAATCGTTATAAATAGCCTGATTTGCTGCCGCAGGTCAAGAATATTTGTTAATTTTGCTGCTGTAAAAGATCATGCTAACTACCTAAAAATAAGACCTTTTGATTTTTAATAAACAATAATCGTTATGACCAAGAAGAAAAAGTTCATCACATGCGACGGAAACCATGCTGCATCCCATGTGGCATACATGTTCAGTGAGGTGGCTGCCATCTACCCCATTACCCCATCTTCTAATATGGCTGAAAATGTGGATGAGTGGGCTGCGGCCGGACGCAAAAATATATTCGGTGAAGAAGTTAAGCTGGTTGAAATGCAATCAGAGGCAGGCGCTGCCGGCGCAATGCACGGTGCGCTTCAATCAGGCGCACTTGCCAGTACCTATACAGCATCTCAGGGCTTGTTGCTGATGATTCCCAATATGTATAAAATGTCGGGCGAACTTCTCCCTGGCGTACTTCACGTATCGGCGAGGAGTCTTGCTGCACAGGCACTATCAATTTTTGGTGATCACTCAGACGTGATGAGTACCAGGCATACCGGCTTTGCCATGCTGGCTACCGGAAGTGTACAGGAAATCATGGATATTGCTCCAATTGCCCACCTGGCCGCCATTAAGTCAAGAATACCATTCCTTCACTTCTTTGATGGATTCAGAACTTCACATGAAGTACAAAAAGTAGAGGAAGCCGATCAGGAAGAATTAGCCAGGCTATTGGATATGAAAGCACTTCAGGATTTCCGTGATCGTGCACTTAATCCTGAACATCCTGTCACAAGAGGAACAGCCCAGAACCCTGATGTATACTTCCAGTCAAGAGAAGCTGCCAACCCGTTCTACGATGTTCTTCCTGATATGGTTGCAGATTATATGCAACAACTATCCAAGATATGTGGCCGCGAATATCATCCGTTTACTTATTACGGTGCACCTGATGCTGAGCATATCATTATTGCCATGGGTTCTATTACTGAAACCATCAAGGAAACAATAGATCACAAAATGGCTCAGGGAGAAAAGATTGGTTTGGTTACCGTTCACCTGTACAGGCCTTTCTCTGAGAAATACTTTTTCAATGTGCTTCCCAAGTCAGTTAAGCGCATAGCGGTTCTTGACCGTACAAAAGAACCCGGGGCGCATGGCGAACCATTGTATCTGGATGTATGTGAGATGTTTTATGGAAAGGAACATAACCCTGTTATCGTAGGTGGAAGGTACGGATTGAGTTCAAAGGATACAGTTCCATCACATATCGTTGCCGTATTTGACAACCTGAAACTGCCCGAACCTAAAAACAGGTTTACCGTTGGCATAGTTGATGACGTAACCTTTAAGTCACTGCCTGTTGGTGAAAATATTGATGTTTCTCCCAAAGGTAATTATGCAGCCAAATTTTATGGAATAGGTGCTGATGGTACTGTGGGTGCAAATAAAAACTCCATCAAGATCATTGGTGATACCACTGATAAATACGCGCAGGGATATTTCTCGTATGACAGCAAGAAATCAGGCGGTATTACTGTTTCTCACCTTCGGTTTGGAGATAGCCCGATCCGTTCGCCCTATCTGATCAATGCAGCCGATTTTGTTGCTTGTCATGTTCCCGCCTATCTTGAAAAATATGATATGCTTAAAGGGTTGAAAAAAGGAGGTACCTTCTTGCTTAACTCCATCTGGGATGAAGAAGAAACCCTGAAACGCATACCAGATCATATGAAACGTTATATGGCCGACAATGATATTCAGTTCTATATCATTAACGCTACTGAAATTGCCGAGCGTATAGGTCTTGGCGGTCGCACCAACACGATCATGCAAAGTGCATTCTTCAAGGTGGCTGAGGTCATCCCTTACGAGAAGACGGTACATGAAATGAAAGATGCCATTAAGAAGTCATATGGCCGCAAAGGTGAAGAAATTGTTAAAATGAACAATGCCGCTGTTGATGAGGGTGGAAATGTAGTCAAAGTTAACATCCCTGAAAGCTGGAAAAAAGCCAGGGCGGCAGTTAAGCTGAACCTACGTGAAGATGTCCCGGAATTTATCCGCGATATTGTATATACAATCAACAGCCAGAAGGGTGATGATCTTCCGGTAAGTGCTTTCTCCGGCCGTGAAGACGGAACATTCCCCCAGGGAACCACTGCCTACGAAAAGCGTGGTATAGCCGTGCATGTTCCCGAATGGATCAAAGAAGAATGTATCCAGTGTAACCAGTGTGCCTACGTTTGTCCCCACGCTGTGATTCGTCCTTTCCTGTTAGATGAGGAAGAAATGAAACAGGCCCCTGAAACACTCGAAGTTGTTGATGCCAAAGGCAAGAGTCTGGCCGGATTGAAATACCGTATGCAGGTAAGTCCGCTCGACTGCACAGGTTGTGGCAACTGTATTGACGTATGCCCCGCGCCCAATAAGGCCCTTGAGATGCAACTTCTTGGTTCACAAATGCAAGAAGATAAGCATTGGGATTGGATCCATCATAATGTTTCATACAAGGATACCTTGCTCAACAAAATGTCTTCTGTTAAAAACAGTCAGTTTGCACAGCCTCTGTTTGAGTTTAGTGGAGCTTGCGCAGGTTGTGGTGAGACACCATATATCAAGCTGATCACCCAGTTGTATGGTGAGCGCATGATGATTGCAAATGCTACAGGGTGCTCCTCAATATATGGGGGATCGGCTCCGGCTACTCCATATACAGTAAACAAGGATGGACACGGACCAGCATGGGCCAACTCATTATTCGAAGACAATGCCGAATATGGCTTTGGTATGGCAACTGGTGTGAATAAGCTTCGTGAACGTATCGCACGTTTAATGGAAACTGCCATGGATGCTGAGATCGGAGATGAAACCCGTGAAGCATTCACGGCCTGGTTGGCTGCAAAAGAAGATGGAGAGAAAACCAAAGAGGTATCAGCAATGGTAGTCAAGTGTCTTGAAAAAGAAAAAACACCTATTGCCAAAGAAATCCTTGACCTGAAACAATACCTGGTTAAAAAATCAGTCTGGATGTTTGGTGGAGATGGTTGGGCATATGATATCGGATTTGGTGGTCTTGACCATGTGATTGCATCTGGTGAAGATGTAAACCTGCTTGTCATGGATACGGAAGTTTATTCCAATACCGGCGGTCAGGCTTCAAAAGCCACACCCATTGGTGCCATTGCAAAGTTTGCCGCCTCAGGTAAACGAATTCGCAAGAAAGACCTTGGTCTTATGGCGATGACTTATGGTTATGTTTATGTAGCCCAGGTAGCAATGGGTGCAAACCAGAACCAATTCCTCAAGGCTGTGAGAGAAGCTGAAGCCTACCCTGGCCCCAGTGTCATAATTGCTTATTCACCATGTATTAACCATGGGCTGCGAAATGGTATGGGTAGCACACAGCAACAATCAAAAGATGCGGTTGAGGCCGGATACTGGTCGCTTTACCGCTATAATCCGATGGTTGAAGCTGAAGGCAAAAACCCCTTCCAGCTTGACAGCAAAGAACCCGACTGGAGTAAGTTCCAGGCCTTCCTCGATTCAGAAGTTCGCTTTAGCTCATTGAAAAAAGCATTCCCAAAAGATGCTGTTGAGTTATTTAAAGCTGCAGAAGAAAATGCCAAATGGAGGTATGATATGTATACCCGCCATGCGGCTATGAACTATGAAAAGTAGTTCGGTTTTGTTCATCGAAAAAAGGGCTGTCCGCGAGGATAGCCCTTTTTTTTACCCAGCTGCAATCAAATAGAAATTATAGCCTTGGATTATATGCAGCGCTAAAGTCAGATCCAAATGTATAGCTCAAACCAATGGTGCCTGAAACACTGAAACTGGTTGACCTTTGCGACTGTGCCAGCAGAATTTGCTCCAGTGTCAGGTCGCCGGCAGGGATAGAAATCAGGTCATTGATAATGTTATAATTGCCCTGGATGTTCAGAGAAAAGCCCTGGAAAACACGAATGTTGACATTGGCAAAGATTTCAGCCCTGTTGTATGAAAAGTCATGGAAATAATGTGATCCGGTTATACCTGCCCGGACATTACCCCACGGCTGTTGAAAACGTGCACCTGCTTCCAATGATTGCGACCATAACCATTCAGATTCCTTATCGAAAATTGTCTTTTCAATGTAATCATGATAGCTGTATCCCATTCTGTAGGCGATTGTGATAGACCTTCTGGTGGCCTCCCGGTAAGGGAAGTAACTGTACTCCAAAGCAGGTACCAGTTCGGCATTGAATTTCATATTGCTGAATGTACTGGACAAGCCTGATCCGAACACACCCACCGACCAATGATTATTAAGGCTTTTGACAACATAGGTGTTGAATCCGTGCCTGTGAGTCTGGCTAATAATATCACCACTATCAGTCTTGAAGGTACGCTTGTTAAAGTTAAAGTAGGGCCTGGCCCTGATTTTCCATTCGGTGGTTATCCTGTCGGCATGAAACCCAAAACGTGATGATGAGTTGCTTCGGGTTTCTTCTTTGGAGAAGTTTCCACCACCATAGATTTCAAAAACCCAGCCATTCCATGGATCCCGCTCTGGCTCCAAACCATTGTCACGGATTACAGCTGCCTCATCGTAATCAAATTCGATGAGTATCTTGTCGACCATGCTGGTGGTTGCAATGTATTGAATCAGGCCTATTTTCAGTGTATTGGTATATCCTCTGCGTGTATCATCACCCGTGTTGGTTGAAGCCGCCCAATATTCCATGTCATGATCGATGCCGCGAAACCTTCTGCTTCCAATAAATGAGATGGCATAATTGGTCCCCGCGCTACCAGCTCCATGCCGGGTAACGATTATGTGCACATCTGAAACTTCACGATCTCTCACATAATTGACCACAGGTATTTGTTGTCTGATGTAATCTTCATCAAGCCACCAGCCAGCATCCAGAAAAACATTGATACGTCCGTTTCCTGAGGGTTCAGTATTGACCTCATCAACAGAATGTGCAACCATGCTTTCATTGCTGGGTTTAACCTTGTCATTGGCCATTGATGATGATGGAAACAGTAAACATGATGTCAATAAAAAAAGACACGAAAACCTTATGAAACCAGGTAACTTGGTAAGATATTGCATGGAAGGTATTTTGGTTTTATGTAGTGAAAGAACAGCGTATTTTGTATGGTTGTGAATACGTGGTATTAGCTAGATCGACGAATGCACAAATATAATTAATCACGCATTAAAATCGGAGCTGAAAATTATTTTTTTCTCTCATATAGATTTGATAATGAAATCATTGAGAATAAAAATATCGACAGACAGTTCTTACTGTCCGACCCTTTTATGTTTTCGCCCGTTTAAACAAAATGTGAAAGATTTTTTGTTTATTTTGCTTGACAACATAATCTGCTTATTATAAGGGATATGCAGTTTTTCGAATCTGTGAAAGACGGGGTTGTCCATGCTCCCTTTGCTCCAATTCCGGGCCATTTATATATGATTACTTAAATTTGTGTGTAGTGAATAAGATTTGAAACGGAAAATCCAAAAGCAGAAACAACGATGGTAAGAACACTTTTTTTAGTCTTTTTAATTACCATGCCGATGGTGGGCAGCTTAGCTGGCGGCACACATGATCAGCATGAGGACGAGCTTTCACAGTTTATACGTTCAAGAGCCGTCATGCTTTCAAACTCAGGTGATTTGGATGAAATTATTGCCACTGCCGGTTCAAGACGGCTGGTTTTGCTTGGTGAGGCCAGTCACGGAACCCATGAATATTATGCATGGAGAGACAGTATAAGCCGAAGGTTGATTGCCGAGCATGGTTTCAGATTTATTGCTGTTGAAGGTGATTGGGCCAGCCTTTATGCTTTGAACCGCTATGTGAAACACATGCCGGGGTCGGCTTCAAGTGCAAAAAAAGTTTTGGAAAAGCTTGACAGATGGCCGCTTTGGATGTGGGGGAACCATGAAGTTGTTGCCCTTGCTGAGTGGATGCGGGCGTTCAATAAGAACCTGCCCATAGAAGAAAGGGTTGGCTTTTATGGAAAAGACGTTTACGACGAATGGAGGTCAATGGATGAAGTTATTGGATTTTTGCGTGAACACAACCGTTCACTATACCGGCAGGCCAGGTCACATTATGCTTGCTTTAGCCGGTATGAAGGTGAAAGCTGGTTGTATGCACAAATGGTAGGACAGGGAGCCAGCGACTGTGTACTGGAAGTTGAAGCCGTAGTAAACTTGTTCCGTACCCATGAAGATGCTTTTGATCAGGTTTCAGAAGAATCGTTATTTTATGCCAGGCAAAATGCTCTGGTCGTGAAACATGCAGAACGTTTTTACCGATTGGCAGTAACCCGCCAGGATGCTTCTTCGTGGAATGCCAGGGTGCGTTATATGAATATGACAGTGAACAGGCTTCTGGATAAATATGGGGAGGATGCCAGGGGGATTGTCTGGGCGCACAATACACATATTGGTGATGCCCGATTTACAGAGATGGGACAGTTCGGACAGGAAAATATCGGACAATTGGCCAGGGTCGGGCATGGCCCTGACAATGTATTTCTTTTGGGTTTTTCGACGTATCGGGGAACCGTGAAGGCTGGTTCTGCCTGGGGTGACCGTATGCAGCTTATGCAAGTTCCGCCAGCAAGAGAAGGGAGTATTGAATCTATATTTGCCGGCACTGGCATTGGCCGGTTTTGGATCAGTTTTGGTGAAGAAGAGCGCAATCATGCGCAATTTATGGAACCAATGGGCAACCGGGCCATAGGTGTTGTCTATAATCCTGAAGCAGATGGTCGCCAAAACTATGTGAATACCATTGTTCCCCTCAGGTACGATGCCCTCATTTTCTTCAGAGAAACCAAGGCACTTACACCAATAGTGAGATAGGGTTTATTTTTTGATTGAGCTAAGGGGTTGTGCATACTGCATTACGTCAGCTGCTGTGATTTCTTTGTCGCACAAGATAGCAAGACGTTCAACCACATTGCGCAACTCCCTGATGTTCCCGGTCCAGTGTATGGCTTTGAGCTCATTAAATGCCTCTTCGGTGAATACTTTCGGTGGCATGCTCTGTTCTTCAATAAGTTGTTTGAGAAAATGTTCAGCCAGCAGAGGGATGTCGTCGGCTCTTTGGTTAAGTGTCGGAACATGAATGAGGATGACACTAAGGCGGTGGTAGAGGTCTTCTCTGAAACTACCCTGTCTGATTTCTTCTTGTATGTTTTTATTGGTTGCTGCTACAACCCTGACATCAACCGGAATTTCCTTTTCACCACCAACCCTGGTGATTTTGTTTTCCTGGAGTGTACGCAGAACCTTGGCCTGGGCCGCCAGACTCATGTCACCAATTTCATCCAGAAAGATGGTGCCTTCGTTAGCCAACTCAAAATTTCCTTTTTTCTGTTTAATAGCAGAGGTAAAGGAGCCTTTTTCGTGTCCAAAAAGTTCACTCTCTATGAGTTCAGAGGGTATAGCTGCACAGTTTACTTCAATAAATGGTCCTTTGGCCCGGTTGCTTAATTCGTGCAGCCACCTGGCTACCAGTTCTTTTCCTGTGCCATTTTCACCTGTAATAAATACCCTTGCTTCAGTAGCCGCAACCCTTTCGATCATCTCACGGATTCGCTGAATTGGTTCAGAAACACCTATCATGTCATAGGTTTTACTGACCTTTCGTTTTAGCACCCTTGTTTCAGACACGAGTTTGGTCTTGTCCATGGCATTCCTGATCGTAATCAACAGGCGATTCAGATCTAAAGGTTTTGATATGAAATCAAAAGCCCCTTTCTTGATAGCCTCAACTGCCGTATCTATGGTGCCATGCCCTGAAATCATCACCACTGTTGCATCCGGATCATTATACCTGATTTTGTCCAGCAGTTCAATGCCGTCAATTTTGGGCATCTTGATATCGCATAAAACCACATCATATGCACCAGCTTTAAGTTTATCGAGGGCTTCAAACGCATCTTCGGCAAGTTCTACCTCATATTTCTCGTATTCTAAAATTTCTTTAAGTGTATTCCTGATGCTGCTTTCATCATCAACGACAAGTATCCTGGGCATGCTGCTTGGTTTAAGGTTTAAAACAAAGATAACAGAATTGGGTGAGTTAGGAGTATCTGATCCACTTCCATAACTCAGCGTAGGTGATTTTTTTCCCGTACATGAGTATGCCTGTCCGGTATATTCGTGCAGCCAGCCAGGTGGTGGCCATGAAGCCTGCAATCAGCAAAGTGACCGAAAGAACCAATTCTCCATAGGGAACACCAAAGGGAATCCTGATCATCATGATCACAGGTGAGGTAAAAGGGATGATGGATAGCCAAAATGCCACAGGCCCTGAAGGATTGGATATGACAAATTGTGACATAATCAGCGAAAACAGAATAGGTACAGTAACAGGTAGCATAAACTGTTGGGTGTCTGCTTCATTGTCAACAGCTGAACCTATGGCTGCAAAAAGGGCTGCGTATAAAAGGTATCCTCCAATAAAGTAAAATATAAAAGAAAGGATCATCACCGGAAAATTAATGGCCGACAAGCCCTCCAGCAATTGTCCCGCCATTGTGTCATATTGTTGAATGGCCTCTTTTTGCAATTCCATTTCTTCAGCGCTCAAAAGTTGTGTACTTGTCACAAAAACCCGCTCATCGGGTGTAAATTTAAAAAGGTCCGGATTGGCCATCTGGAATATGCCCACAATGGCAAATGTCAGCATCACCCAAATGAGAAACTGGGTAAGACCAACCAGACCAACCCCCAGGATTTTTCCAATCATGAGCTGAAACGGCCTTACTGAAGATACGATGATCTCAACAATGCGGTTGGTTTTCTCTTCAAGTACACCCCTTAGCACCTGCGATCCAAAAAGAAAAATAAATATGTATATAAGGAAACCACTGACCAATCCCAGCCCCATGCTAATCTCCGGGTAGTCGGTAATAAGTTCACCATCATCCTTGATACGGATGGCCTGGATGTTCACCGGGGTTTCGGTTGATTTGAGTGTTTTTGCATCAATACCTGCTGCAGCCAATTTCAGGCTTTCAAATTCTTGCCTGAGAATATTCTCAACCAATAGCTTTGCATTGAAGTTCACTGATCTGGATGAAAACAGCCTCAGGGTTGAGGGTGCCTGAAAAGCAGCCTGGGGAATATGCAGCACAGCATCAAACCTGCCGTCATGCATCATCTCCAATGCTTCATCAACTCCTGTCCCCAAAGGGATGAAAACCACATTGTCCTTATCCCTGAATGCCTGATGAAAAATAGAGGTATCATCTACTACGGCAACTGAATAATCACTGTCTGACCAATTGGCTAAAAGCACGGGTACAATAACGATGCCTGCCATCAGGAGTGGCCCGATTATGGTCATAACCAGAAAAGAGCGCTTTTTAATCCTGCTCAGGAATTCCCGTCTGATAATGGTTGCTGTTTTACCCATTTTTTGTATCCTCCGAAGGATATTTCCCTGTAACCTGCTTGATGAATATATCGTTCATGCTGGGCGTAAGCTCCTGGAAAGAGATGATCCTTGCAAAGGGCATCAATTGCTCCAGTAGCTCGTTAGGGCTATGTTGATTATCTATCCTGACCCTTGCTGTTACAAGTCCATTGTGGGGTTTTGAATGAACCAATGTGAATCCACTTTTTAAAATATGTTCAAGGGGTTTATTCAGTTGCTCCAGTTCTAATTGAAACATATGGTCTGCATGGTCTTTTCGAATTTGTCTTATACTACCCTCCAGGACTTTTTTCGATTTATTGATCAGGGCTATATGATCACAAAGTTCTTCAACCGAACCCATATTGTGGGTTGAAAAAATAATGGTTGCGCCATTTTTACGCAATTGGAGTATTTCTTCTTTGATAAGATTCACATTGATGGGGTCAAAACCACTAAATGGTTCATCAAATATGAGAAGTCTCGGATTATGCAGCACAGTGATAATAAACTGTAGCTTCTGTTGCATCCCTTTTGAAAGTTCTTCAACTTTTTTATTCCACCATGGTGAAAGATCGAACTTGTCGAACCAGTGCTGCAGCAGTTTTTTCAAGGCCGGGCCCTTAAGCCCTTTCAGCCTGGCCAGATAGAGGGCTTGTTCACCCACCTCCATTTTTTTATAAAGGCCCCTTTCTTCGGGGAGGTAACCAATTTCGTGAACATGGGCAGGAGAAAGGGGTTTATCTCCAAAATAAACCGTGCCCTGATCAGGACCAATAATCTGGTTGATAATCCTGATCAATGTAGTTTTTCCTGCACCATTCGGACCCAGCAAACCAAACACACTTTGTTCAGGTACCTGAACAGACACATTATCAAGAGCCCTGTGGTTTCTGTAATCTTTGGTAATACTGTCGACGCGCAGGAGATATCCCATATTTCAGGTTTAGTTAAATACGTCTTTCATCCTTTCAAAGAAGCTTTTCTCTGATTTTCCTGGTTTGGGCACGAAATTTTCAGACTGGTCAAGCTTTTGCAAAATTTCCTTTTCTTCGTCTGAAAGATTGCGGGGAGTCCAGATATTGATATTAACCAGCAAATCACCCCTTCCATAAGCATTTACTGAGGGTAGACCTTTTCCTTTTAACCGGAGAACCTTGCCCGCCTGCGTGCCCGGATCGATTTTTATACGTGCCTTACCCTCCAGTGTCGGAACATCGATACTTGTTCCCAATACCGCCTGGGGGAAACTGATATAATGATCATGGAGCAGGTTCATCCCGTCTCTTATGAGTTTTGGGTGTTGAATTTCTTCAACCAGAACGATCAGGTCACCAGGAATGCCGCCCCTTGGTGCTGCATTCCCTTTGCCGCTCAGTGAAAGTTGCATCCCTTCCTGTACGCCCGCCGGTATATTGATGCTGATGACTTCTTCTTCTTTGATAATTCCATTGCCATAGCATGAAGAGCATTTTTCTTCGATGGTCTGTCCTTCACCACTACAGCTGGGACAGCTTGAAGTTGTCTGCATTTGTCCAAGGAAGGTGTTTGTCACCCTGGTTACACGCCCTGCTCCATTACAGGTAGAGCAGGTGCGAAATGCCGTGCCACCTTTTGCCCCGGTTCCATTACACGACTTACAGGCGGCATATTTGCTGACTTTTATCTTTTTCTCTGCTCCTTTGAGTATATCCTCAAGGCTTAATTTGACCTTTATGCGCAGATTAGACCCTTTATTGACGCGTCTGCCGCTTTGCCTGCCAGTACTGCCAAACCCTCCAAATCCACCACCGAATGCTCCTCCGAATATGTCACCAAACTGACTGAAAATATCATCCATAGACATTCCACCACCAAAGCCTCCGCCAAAGTTACCCGAGGCTCCGGCGTGTCCGAACTGGTCATACCTTGACCTCTTTTCGGGATTGCTCAACACCTCATAGGCTTCGGCAGCTTCTTTGAATTTGGCTTCAGCATCCGGATCATCCGGATTTTTGTCCGGATGGTGCTTTAATGCCTTTTGACGGTAAGCCTTTTTAATTTCTTCAGGTGAGGCACTTTTTGAAACGCCCAGTATTTCGTAATAATCTCTTTTTGACATTGTAAAACCCTTAATTGGCAACAACTACCTTAGCGTAGCGTATTACCTTTCCGTTAAGCAAATACCCTTTTTGGACCTCCTCTACCACTTTTCCTTTTTGCTTCTCATCTGAGGCAGGAATATGGGTAATGGCTTCATGAAAATCAGTATCAAATTCTTTTCCCTGTGTGTCAATTTCTTCTATACCCTTTTGCCGGAGAATGGCTTTAAACTTATTGTATATAAGCTTGATTCCTTCTTGTAATGAGCCATCCTTTACTTCAGTTTCGATTTGGCTGGCCCTCTCCAGGTCATCAAGCACAGGAAGCAGCGATGCTATAACTCCTTCAGCTGCGGTTTTTGTGAGTTCTATCCGTTCTCTGGCTACCCTTTTCCTGTAGTTGTCAAATTCTGAAAACAACCTCAGAAACTTATCATTGGCTTCATTCAGGCTTGCCTCTTTGGCTTCTATCTGGCGTTGGTAATCTGCAATTATGTCTGCATCTGCAGCCTGATTGGCTGGCTCACCATTCTCTTTTTGGCTGGATGTTTGTTTTTCTTCCTTGTTTTGCCCGGTTTTCTGCTGGTTTGTCCGGGCATCCTGCTCTTTCTTGTTCACCTTTTCTCCTTCGGTTTTGTTTTTCTCTTTCTTCTTCATGTATCTGATAGTTTAATTAAGTCGGTCAGATGAAACGATATTTCGCGCAATAAGCGAAGCAAAAGTCGCCATCCAAATATCATGAGCCTTTGTAACTGCATAAAAATCATGACTTGTTTAAGCCTTTATACAAATTTTAACAATCACAAAGCGCTTGATGAGTATCAAAAGCTTTGCCAATTTCAGAAAAAAGCCATTTTGTCAGCTTATAAACGACGGATGTCTGCACCCAGCTGTCGCAATCTGGTGTCAAGAAACTGATATCCCCTGTCGATTTGTTCAATATTGTGGATTATACTCCTGCCCTCAGCGCTGAGGGCTGCAATAAGCAATGCCACTCCGGCCCTGATATCAGGTGAAGTCATTTCCAGTGGTTTCAAGGGGTATTTGCGGTCAAGTCCGATAACGGTGGCGCGGTGGGGATCACAAAGAATGATCTGTGCACCCATATCAATAAGCTTGTCCACAAAAAACAACCTGCTTTCAAACATTTTTTGGTGAATCAATACACTACCTCTTGCCTGTGTGGCCAGTACAAGGACGGCGCTGAGCAGGTCAGGAGAGAAGCCTGGCCACGGTGCGTCGCTTATGGTAAGGATACTTCCATCAATGAAGGTGTCAACCTGGTAGCTGTCAAGTGAAGGGATATGCAAATCGTCGCCCTGCCTTTCAAAACGCACTCCGAGTTTCTGGAAAACATCCGGAATAATTCCGAGGTGCTCATAGCCCACATCCTTAATGGTGATCTCTGATCTTGTCATGGCGGCCATGGCAATAAAGCTGCCGATTTCGATCATATCAGGAAGCATGCGGTGTGAACAACCCTTCAGTTCTTCAACGCCTTCAATGGTAAGCAGGTTTGATCCAATACCCGAAATATTGGCACCCATACAGTTGAGCATTTTACACAACTGCTGAATATATGGCTCACATGCGGCATTGTACAGCACTGTCTTTCCTTTTGCAAGTGAAGCGGCCATTACAATGTTGGCTGTACCGGTAACGGAGGCTTCATCAAGCAACATGTAGCAGGCCTTGAGCCCTTTTGTCCTGATATGATAAAACTGATTTTCATTGTCATAATGAAAATCAGCGCCAAGTTTTTCAAGCCCTGTAAAGTGGGTGTCCAGGCGTCTGCGCCCAATTTTGTCTCCTCCTGGTTTGGGAATGCTTGCCTTTTTGAACCTGGCCAACAATGGACCAACAATCATGACAGAACCCCTGAGCTGGGT
This sequence comes from Bacteroidales bacterium, assembly GCA_007118495.1. Taxonomy (GTDB): domain Bacteria; phylum Bacteroidota; class Bacteroidia; order Bacteroidales; family UBA7960; genus PUPG01. The sequence continues at coordinate 104,699 of SKRM01000057.1, read as the reverse complement.
GGCTTTTTTTCTGAATCCGTCTGAATCAAGAAAGTCTATATCCACTTGATCAGCCTTGAATGACCAGGTGTTTTCATCCAGTTTTTTAACCTTGACACCAAGGTCAGCAAGCAGTTCAATGAGTTTCATCACATCCCTGATCTGCGGGATATTACTGATCACTACCTCCTGATCTGTAAGCAAAACTGCACAGATTATCTGGAGTGCTTCATTTTTAGCACCCTGAGGGATGATCTCTCCTTTGAGCTGCTTTCCTCCATATATCTCAAAAGAAGCCATAATAAATATGTTTGGTAGCCGGAATATTATGCAATGCTTATTTTCGGCCTTTGTTCTGGCCATGGCCTTTGTTGCCGCCCGATTGCTTGCCCTGAAATTTTTTCTTTTTGTTTTTTGAAAGGATTTCGGTAGTGTTATGCAGCTTAACGTCGTTCTGGAGGGTGAGCTTTCCGCCTGAAAGTATTTTCAGGTGTTCTGCAATCTCTTCATCTGTAACTGCATCCCGGTTCCAGGTAAGGTATGATTTTTTCAGGTGGTTGGCAATAAGTTTTATGAGGATATCTTTTGCCTGTCCATCTTCAAGTTCACATGCTTTTTCAATAATTCTTTCGATATGCCTTCCGTAATGTTTAAATGTGATATTATTGCTTGAGTAATCAAGTCTTTCAGGCTTGCGTTCCAGAATTTCACGTGAAGGAATGGGGTATGGGGAGTCAACATCAAGTTTGAAATCAGACATGATAAAAAGGTGGTCCCAAAGTTTGTGCTTAAAGTCATTCACATCGCGCAGATGGGGGTTGAGTTGTCCCATCACATTGATAGTTGCACGGGCGAGCTGATTTCGCTTTTCCCTGTCTTCTATGGTCATGATATATTCTATCATGTTTTGAATATTCCGGCCATATTCCGAAATGTTCATCTTTGATCTGGATGTGTTGTATTCCATGGCGCAAAGGTAGTGAAATAAAATGATTTAATAATCTTTAGCCTACGATTTTAAGGCGTGCAAACTTCAGGAGAAGCTGCTTTTTACCGAGCCCCTGAAACATGACTGTGGCTTTTGCATTTTGCCCGCTTCCCTCCATGTCAACAATGGTGCCAGCACCAAATCGCTGATGATTTACCACCATGTTCACCTTTAGCAAGGATGCATCAAGAATGGCAAACCCGCTTTGCGACTCCTTGCCTTCCTGGTCGGTGACAGCAGACTTGGCCGCCTGTTCAATTTTGATAAATTTATTTCTGCTTTCGGCAAAACTTTCGTCGGAGGGTTTTTGCCCTGTCCGTTTTCTGGGTGGCATGAGGTAGTTGATATGGGCCGGATCCAGCTCATCAATAAACCGGCTGGGTTCGCAAAAATTGAAGTTTCCATACCTGAACCTGGTTTCGGCGTAAGTTACCGTAACCTGTTTCATGGCCCTGGTAAGTGCCACATAGAATAACCTCCGTTCTTCTTCCAGTTCTGTCTGGCTGTTCATCGACATCTGTGACGGGAACAGGTTTTCTTCGACACCTGCAACATATACATAAGGAAACTCAAGACCTTTTGCCGCATGGATGGTCATGAGCGATACCTTATTGCTGTCGTTTACATCGGCCGCTTTTGTATCAGCGTCAGTTAGCAGGGCAATATCCTGCATGAATTCGTCCATGGTACGCAAGGGTGGCTGTTCTTCATCCTCTTCGCCCCCCGATACAAAATCTTTTAACCCACTTAATAACTCTTCGATATTATCACGACGGGTAATGCCCTCAGGGCTCCCGTCTTCAAAATAGAACTTTCTTATCCCTGACTTATTCACAACCAATTCGCCCAATTCAAAGGCGTTTATTTTGAAAAGCCTTGCGTAAAAGCTCTTGATCATGGTTGTGAATTCATCCAGTTTGGCCATGGTGCCGCCATGGAGCTTCACACCGAAAGCTGCCGGACTATTGGCAACTTCCCAAAGAGGTTTTCCGCTTTCTCCCGCAGCTGCCACTAGCTTATTAATGGTCGTAGCACCAATACCCCTGGCCGGGAAATTAATAATACGCAAAAAGGCATTTTCGTCCATTTGGTTTATGACCAGCCTGAAATAGCATAGAACATCCTTTACTTCTCTGCGTTGGTAAAAAGAAACGCTGCCAAAAATTCGGTAGGGGATATTAAGTTTCCGCAAAGCTTCTTCCATGGCCCGTGACTGTGCATTGGTACGGTAGAGTACGGCAAAGTCACTGTTTGCCCTTTGTTCGTGCTGTATTTGCTTGAAAATCTGTTGGGCCACCCATGTGGCCTCCTCTCCTTCATTGGTTGTCTTGGCAATCAGAACTTTTTCGCCCGGAAGGTTGCTTGTCCAGATAGTTTTGTGAATTTGCTGTTTGTTGTGGGCAATCAGACTATTGGCTGCATTTACGATATGTTGCGTTGACCTGTAGTTTTGTTCAAGTTTAAATATGCGATGATCAGGATAGTCATTTTTGAAATTCAGGATATTTTGAATATTGGCTCCCCTGAAAGCATAAATACTTTGCGCATCATCTCCCACCACGCAGATATTCTCGTTGTTGGCCGCCAGCTTTTTGACGATCAGGTATTGGGAGAAGTTGGTGTCCTGATACTCGTCAACCAAAATATATTGAAACCGCTGTTGGTATTTGTACAAAACATCCGGAAAATCTCTCAGCAAAACATTGGTATTAAACAACAGGTCATCAAAATCCATGGCAGATGCCTTTCGCAGTTTTTGCTGATAGAGGCTGTATATTAGTCCGAGTTTGGGCTTTCTGGCCTGTTGGTCATGGCTTTGTATTTCAATATCTTCGTTGTAATCAGTTGCAGATATCAGGTTGTTTTTTGCGTTGGATATCCTTGAGAGGACATATCCGGGAGCATAGGTTTTGTCATCAAGGTTTTGCTCTTTCAGGATGCTCTTTATAACTCTTTTAGAGTCATCTGTATCGTATATTGTAAAGTGAGATGGAAAATCAAGTTTGGTGGCCTCAGCCCTTAAAAGTCTTGCAAATATACTGTGAAATGTGCCCATCCAGAGACTTTTTGCCTTTGACGGATCAACCAGTAAAGCAATCCTTTCGCGCATTTCACGCGCTGCCTTATTGGTAAAGGTAAGCGCAAGGACATTAAAAGGTGAGATGTCTTTGCTTAATAAGTAGGCTACCCGGTAAGTCAGAACCCTGGTTTTGCCGCTACCGGCACCGGCAATAACCATCACCGGCCCATCAGTAGTCTGGACAGCCTTTTGTTGGACTTCATTCAGGTCTTTCAGGAAATCAACCATAAACAGGGGTAGCATTATTTTAGGGAAACACTTCCGGATTGAGAACTGCAAAGATAACAAACACAAAATATAAAATCCGGAAATCCTTTGCTATCTTTACCCCGTAAATCCTGATACTATTCAATCAACAACAAAAATTTATACAACCCATGTACACACTAAAATCGTATTTTAAGTATGTAGCCGTTTTTCTGTTTCTGATAAATGCAGGCTTGCTGTCGGCCCAGGTATCTAACGAGCAGCTGTTGCGTAACCAGGAAACCATGCTCAATGAAATCAGGGATATGCGCTATCGCTTTGACGTGCTTGAAAAGGCCATAGATGATATTATGTGGCATAAGGCCGTTGGTGATGTAGCTTATATAGACAAATTATTCATGGCAGGCCCACCACCCAGGGGAGCTGAGAAATCAACAACACTTATGGGCTCTAACCCCATTAAGTTCTGGACCTATGTTTTTATTCCCAAAGACATAGATCCTACAAAAAAATACCCTCTTCTTGTGTTTTCACATGGCGGCGTCCATGGAGATTTCAACACATATTATACACATATTATAAGAGAGCTGGTGGCCCAGCAATATATTGTGGTTGCTCCCGAATACCGGGGGAGTACCGGATATGGAAAGAGACACCATCAGCTGATTGATTACGGTGGTCTTGAAAATGACGACGTGCATGAAAGCATGCTGATGATGCTTGAGAATTATGATATTGTTGATCGCAGAAGGGTCGGCCTTATTGGGTGGAGCCATGGAGGAATGATTTCGCTGATGAATGCATTTGAGCATCCCCGCGCATACCGTGCTGTTTTTGCAGGGGTGCCCGTTAGCGATTTGGTGGCACGCATGGGGTATAAGCGGCCGGCCTATGAGCTGGATTTGTTCGCGGCAGAGCACCATATCGGCCAGCAGGTACATGAAAATATTGATGAGTATCGCAGGCGCTCACCCGTATACCACGCACATAAACTGAATGTACCCCTGTTGATACACACCAATACAAATGATGAGGACGTCCATGTGCTTGAAGTTGAAAACCTGATCAATGCCCTTAAGGCGCATAACAAGCAATTTGAGTACAGAATATATGAAGACATTCCCGGCGGGCATTCATTTGACCGGATGGATCACCGGACAGGCCGCGACATCAGGTTTGAGATATATAAGTTTTTTGAAAAACACCTCAATCCGCCCAGACCATTCCGCAATGTAAAAGAAATGGAAAAGGCCGCTTACCGATACTGATTACACTCTTGTCCTGGTTGTTGTGAACCAGAATCAGCCAGGCGGTATTTCATGATCACGGTAAGGGTTTAATGCACTTGGTATGCCTTGCTGACGATCTTCCACTGGCCATTTAGTCGGTACAGTAAAAGATAATCGGTAAAAAGTACCTGATCACCCCGGTGCAATTCGAGCTTCACTGAAGCCGCCTCACCGGCAATATCGATTGAAAGATACCTGGCACTTGCCCTTTCTGTCGCGGTATTGGGGTTGCGGCTTCGCCCTTGTTCTATGCGTTGTATCCATTGGTCAATGGATACTGTAGAAACCACCCCATTGCGCAGAACAAACATTTGAAAGGCTGGATGAAAACCATTTCGTGTATCATTCAGGTTTCCCTGGTTGTGAATGCCCTCCACGTAGGCTATGTTGATTAACTGTTTGATGCTATCCGCATCCTGGCCATTGGCACCCACTAAGCCCAATGTCATGACCATCATAAAAAGTGTTGATACAATTGTTTTTCTCATGGCGATTTGTTTAAATAATATACCTCACTTAAATAATTGTGCCAATTACTCCAATGTAATGACAGTCAGCGTATAATTGAACAAAAGGATGCCCTGTTTGATGTATCTTGGATGGTCATATTGTCCGAATTCGAAGCAATCATGTCCGTCCGCGGACATGCCTGGGCAGAAACACTGATTTTCGGCATGGGCACATAAGTTGTTAATTGTTTGGAAAATCTTAAAAAACTATAAAATAATTCCTATCTTTGTGCCCCTCAAAATGGGGATGCAATCTATCTAATAACCAGATAAATTGATGTGGGGTTTAAATTATTTGGAAATCCATATTGGTTTTCACAAAATAACTCCTACCTTTGCACTCCCAAAAAATGGATAGGATTGATTTTAATCAAATAAAAACGAAGTTTTTACAAAAAATTGAATTTTAAGTATGCCGACTATTCAACAATTGGTTCGTAAGGGACGTAAAAAGGTTACTTACAAAAGTAAGTCACCTGCTTTGGATTCTTGTCCCCAGCGTCGGGGGGTTTGTGTCCGTGTGTATACCACCACCCCAAAAAAACCTAATTCAGCCATGCGCAAGGTAGCAAGGGTAAGGCTTACCAATGGAAAAGAAGTGAATGCCTATATTCCGGGTGAAGGCCACAACCTGCAAGAACACTCCATTGTATTGATTCGTGGTGGCAGGGTAAAAGACTTGCCTGGTGTAAGGTATCACATTATTCGCGGTGCACTTGACACCAGTGGTGTTGAAGGCCGTAACCAGAGAAGATCCAAATACGGAACCAAGCGCCCCAAGGCCAAGAATTAAGAAGACGCAGAAGACAGTATAAAATATCAGATAAGACATGAGAAAGTCAAAACCCAAGAAGCGAATTTTGCTCCCGGATCCACGGTTTAACGATACATTGGTTACCCGGTTTGTAAACAACCTCATGCTGAGGGGGAAAAAGAACCTGGCATACAATTTATTTTACGATGCCATAGACATCGTTGAGGAAAAGACAAAAGAGAACGGTCTTGAGATCTTTAAGAAGGCCCTGGCAAATGTCACACCAGCTGTAGAGGTACGTAGTCGTCGTATTGGTGGTGCAACCTTTCAGATTCCGGCTGAAATCAGGCCTGACAGAAAAATGTCGGTGGGTATCAAGCACCTGATCAGTTTTGCAAGAAAGCGAAACGAGAAGGGAATGGCTGCCAAACTTGCCGGTGAGATTATTGCTGCAAGCAAAGAAGAAGGTGGAGCCTTTAAGCGTAAAGAAGACACGCACCGTATGGCTGATGCCAACAAAGCGTTCTCGCATTTCAGGTTCTAGAGAAGAAGGTAATACAATACAGTTGAATGGCTAGAGATTTACAACATACGCGCAACATCGGTATCATGGCTCATATCGACGCCGGTAAGACTACAACTACCGAGCGGATACTCTTCTATACCGGTGTAAACCATCGCCTGGGTGAAACCCATGATGGTTCTGCTACTATGGACTGGATGATTCAGGAGCAGGAGCGCGGAATTACCATTACCTCTGCCGCAACTACTACATTCTGGAATTTTAAAGAGCAACAATATAAGGTTAACATCATTGACACCCCTGGCCACGTTGATTTTACCGTTGAAGTAGAACGCAGTCTCAGGGTGCTTGACGGAGCGATCGCACTTTTTTGTGCTGTGGGAGGTGTTGAACCCCAGTCTGAAACCGTTTGGAGGCAGGCCGATAAATACAAAGTGCCGCGCATCAGCTTCATCAATAAGATGGACCGTGCGGGCGCAGACTTTTTCAGCGTAGTTGAGAAAATCAAGGAACGTCTTGGGATGAATGCGGTACCGCTACAGATTCCCATTGGCCTTGAAGAAGATTTCAGGGGGATAGTTGATCTGATCACAAACAAGGCATACGTGTGGGAAGATCAAAGCCTTGGTACCAATTTTGTTGAGGTGCCAATCCCCGATGATCTGAAAGAAACAGTTGAAAACTACAGAGCCACCCTTGTTGAAGGATGTGCTGAAGAGAGTGAAGAACTGCTGGAAAAATTCATGGAAAACCCTGATTCCATTTCAGAAGAAGAAATGGTTTCTATCATACGTAAGGCTACTATTGCCCAAAGGATTACTCCTGTATTATGTGGCTCTGCATTTAAGAATAAAGGCATTCAGGCCCTCCTGGATGCCGTGATCAAATATCTGCCTTCACCAATGGATGTAGAGGCAATCCACGGCATTAACCCGAAAAATGAGAAAACAGAATACCGTAAGGCCGATGTAAACGAACCGTTCGCTGCATTGGCCTTTAAAATTGCCACCGATCCGTTTGTGGGGCGACTCTGTTTCTTCAGGGTCTACAGTGGCAAACTGTCTTCGGGTTCATATGTGTGGAATGCAACCACCCAGAAGAAGGAAAGAATCAGCCGCATCCTGCAAATGCATGCCAATAAGCAGAACCCGGTTGAATACATTGAAGCGGGTGATATTGGTGCTGCTGTCGGATTCAAGAACATACATACCGGTGACTCTCTTTGTGATGAAAAGCATCAGATCATACTTGAGTCAATGACCTTTCCTGAGCCTGTTATCAGTGTAGCAGTAGAACCCAAAACCCAGGCCGATCTGGATAAATTGAATGCTGCCCTTGCCAAACTTGCTGAAGAAGATCCTACCTTCAATGTGAATACCGATCCTGACAGTGGTCAAACCATTATCAGCGGCATGGGAGAGCTTCATCTGGAGATTCTTTTAGACAGGTTGAAGCGTGAATTCAAGGTAGAGGCCAACCAGGGAGCACCCCAGGTTGCCTACAAAGAGGCGATTACTTCTGTCGTTGAGCACAGAGAGGTTTATAAGAAGCAAACCGGTGGAAAAGGAAAATTTGCCGATATCATTGTTGAAGTCGGACCTGCTGATGAAGGGGTAGTCGGTCTTCAATTCATTGACCAGGTAAAAGGCGGAAATATTCCCAGAGAATATATCCCTGCAGTTGAAAAAGGTTTCAAGGCGGCCATGCAAAATGGTGTTTTGGCAGGCTTTCCTGTTGAGAGCCTGAAAGTACGACTTATTGACGGATCTTATCACAATGTCGACTCGGATGCATTGTCATTTGAGCTGGCAGCCAAGATTGCCTTCAGAAATGCATGCAAGAAAGCCAGGTCTGTGATGCTGGAGCCTGTCATGAAACTAGAAGTTGTTACCCCTGAAGAATACCTGGGTGATGTGGTTGGTGATATTAACCGCAGACGTGGTCATTTGAATGGCATAAGCTCGCGTACTAATCTACAGGTAATCAATGCCCAGGTGCCATTGTCTGAAATGTTTGGATATGTTACTTCACTGCGAACCCTCACAAGTGGTCGTGCAGTATCTACCATGGAATTCTCACATTTTCAGGAGGTTCCTCAAAATATCGCAGATGAAGTGATTGTTAAATTATATGGTGTGAAATCCTAATCGTTTTATAAAACATTTGAACCGTGAGTCACAGAATTCGAATCAAATTAAAATCATACGATTACAACCTGGTGGACAAATCCGCAGAGAAAATCGTAAAGACCGTGAAAACGACCGGAGCGGTAGTTAACGGACCAATTCCGCTTCCTACCAATAAAAAGATCTTTACCGTATTGCGGTCACCCTTTGTAAATAAGAAGTCAAGAGAGCAATTTCAATTATGCTCTTACAAAAGGCTTCTGGATATTTACTCATCTTCATCCAAAACCGTTGACGCGCTAATGAAACTTGAGTTGCCAAGCGGAGTGGAAGTGGAGATCAAGGTATAATCAGTTAAAAGCGACAAGAAATGTCAGGAATTATTGGAAAGAAAATTGGAATGACCAGCATATTTGATGCCTCTGGTAAAAATATCCCATGCACAGTAATAGAGGCTGGTCCGTGTGTTGTTACCCAGATCAGGACAAAGGAAAAGGATGGTTATGAAGCCATTCAGCTTGCCTTTGATGAGAAAAAGGAGAAACGCACCACAAAGGCGCTTAAAGGGCACTTTGCAAAAGCAAACACCACTCCCAAAAAGGTTGTGGCAGAATTTACCCGTTTTGAAAAAGGGCACCAAAAAGCGTTTGGTGACGTACTGGGCGTGGATATTTTCATTGAAGGTGAATTTATCGACGTTGTTGGAACCAGCAAGGGTAAAGGTTTTCAGGGCGTTGTCAAAAGGCATGGATTTGCCGGTGTTGGCCAGGCGACTCACGGTCAGCATAACCGCCTTCGCGCACCTGGTTCGCTGGGAGCGTCTTCATGGCCGTCAAGGGTTTTTAAAGGCATGCGAATGGCAGGCCGAACCGGTGGTAACAGGGTGAAAATGATCAACCTGCAAGTCATGAAACTGATTCCAGAGAAAAACTTAGTTATTGTAAAAGGTTCTGTTCCAGGACCAAATGGATCATATTTAATTCTTGAACGATGGAGTTAGCAGTATATAGCATAGACGGAACCAAAACGTCCAAAACTGTCGAGTTGAATGAGGAAGTGTTTGGGGCAGCCCCAAACAACCACGCCATATACCTTGATGTAAAGCACCATCTGGCCAATAAACGCCAGGGTACCCATAAAACCAAAGAGCGCAATGAGATTAAGGGAAGCACCCGGAAGCTCCGTCGTCAAAAAGGGACAGGTGCTGCCAGGATAGGGGATATCAAGTCTCCTGTACTGCGGGGTGGTGGTACAATCTTCGGCCCCAAGCCCCGTGATCATTCCTTTAAGTTAAACAAGAAAGTAAAGGTTTTGGCACGCAGGTCGGCTGTTGCATATAAGGTGAAAGGAAACAATATGCTTGTTTTGGAAGACTTCTCAATGGAAGAACCCAGGACAAAAAAATATCTTGAGATCCTTAAAAGCTTCGAATTGGAGAACCGTAAGTCACTGTTGGTTTTGCCTGACCATGATACAAATATCAGGCTTGCCTCAAGAAACATTCCCAAGGCGAGCGTCATTACGGCTTCGCAGTTGAATACTTACGCCATTATGCATGCCGACAGATTGCTGGTTTTTGAAAGCTCTGTTGCATTAATGGAAGATTTTTTGAAGAATAAGTAATACTGAGATTTAATGGGCTGGAAAAAGATCGGCCCCAAAAAGTAAACCAAGATGGAAGTTTTAATTAAGCCACTAATTACCGAGAAGATGACAGCGGTGACGGAGAAGTTCCCCACCCGCTATGGCTTCATCGTTGACAAAAGGGCCTCAAAATCGCAGATTAAAAAAGCGATTGAAGATATGTACGAGGTTTCGGTAGCGTCTGTCAACACCATGGTTTATTTGGGTAAACGCAAGATGCGTTACACAAAAACCGGATTTCAGACAGGCAGAAAAAACAGTTTTAAAAAGGCCATTGTTACATTGAACGAAGGCCAAAGCATTGATTTTTACAGCAATATATAAGGATTCATGGCTTTAAGAAAATTTAAACCGACAACACCCGGTCAACGTAATAAAATCATCAGTGCTTTTGATGATGTTACCACCAACAAGCCCGAGAAAAGTCTTGTTGTTGGTAAGCACAGGTCCGGAGGAAGAAACAGCGAGGGAAAAATGACTGCACGCTATATTGGCGGCGGACATAAGAAAAAGTACCGCATCATAGACTTCAAGCGAAATAAGGATGGAATTGAAGCTACTGTGAAGTCTATTGAATATGACCCGAACAGGTCTGCCCGTATTGCATTGCTTTCATATGCAGATGGAGAAAAGAGGTATATTTTGGCACCCAATGGTTTAAAGGTAGGCCAGACGGTCATGTCAGGTGAAAAAGCAACACCCGATATAGGCAATACACTTTTCCTGAAGAATGTTCCTCTTGGCAGTATCGTTCATAATATTGAACTTCAGCCGGGACAGGGCGGAAGAATGGCTCGTAGTGCCGGCACTTATGCCCAGCTTACTTCACGTGAAGGAAAGTATGCAGCACTGAAGTTGCCTTCTGGAGAAATTCGCATGGTACTGGTTACCTGTAAAGCTACCATTGGTAGCACCTCTAACCCTGACCATATGCATGAAATGTCAGGAAAAGCTGGTCGCAGTCGTTGGCTTGGACGTCGTCCACGAACACGCCCGGTTGTGATGAACCCGGTTGACCACCCCATGGGCGGTGGCGAAGGCCGTGCTTCAGGAGGTCACCCGAGAAGCCGTAAGGGGATACCTGCCAAGGGATACAAAACCCGGAACAGGAAGAAAGCTTCCAACAGACTCATTTTGGAAAGAAGGAAGAAATAATCAGTTGCTAACAGGAAAAATATAAGCATATGAGCCGTTCATTAAAAAAAGGACCTTATATACACTATAAACTGGAGAAGAAAGTGCTCGCCATGGCGTCCAGCAGTAAGAAGTCTGTGATCAAGACGTGGTCGAGGGCATCCATGATCTCTCCCGAATTTGTCGGCCTGACCATAGCCGTTCATAACGGCAACAAATTCATCCCGGTGTATATTACCGAAAACATGGTTGGTCATAAACTTGGAGAGTTTGCTCCTACAAGGATATTCCGTGGCCATGCAGGCAAAAAAGACAAAGGCAAAAAATAAAAATAGATTGGAACAATGGGATTAAGAAAACACATCAGGGCTGAAAAACTCAAGGAAGAGAAGAAAACCCAATACTTTGCCAAACTGAACAATTGTCCTACCTCACCAAGAAAAATGAGGATTGTGGCTGATATGATCAGGGGGCAGGAAGTCAACAAAGCCCTGGGTATATTGAAGTATACCAAGAAAGAAGCAGCACAAAGGCTGGAGAAATTATTGCTGTCAGCCATTGCCAACTGGCAGAACAAAAATGAAGGTGTCCGTATTGAAGACAGGCAGCTGTTCGTAAAGGCCATTTACGTTGACGGAGCGCGTCAGCTAAAGCGGTTACGCCCGGCACCGCAGGGACGTGCTCACCGCATCAGAAAGCGTTCAAACCACGTGACCATTTTTGTTGATAGTAAAAATACAAACGAATAAATATTTCTCAGATGGGACAAAAGACAAATCCAATCGGCCTGAGGCTTGGTGTCATCAAAGGATGGGACTCTAATTGGTATGGTGGCAGAAAATATGCAGCCAAGCTGGTTGAAGATGATAAGATCCGTAAATACCTCAATGCAAGGCTTGCCAAGGCTGGGGTGTCAAAAATTATTATTGAACGGACACTTAAACTTGTAACCGTAAATATCAATACCGCTCGTCCGGGAATCATCATCGGGAAAGGCGGCCAGGAAGTAGACAAACTTAAGGAAGAGCTTAAAAAGCTGACCAACAAAGAGGTTCAGATCAATATCAGTGAAATCAAAAGACCTGAGCTTGATGCATACCTTGTTGCCCAGAATGTGGCAAAACAAATTGAAGGTCGTATATCTTTTCGTCGCGCTGTGAAAACTTCCATTTCTTCAACCATGCGTCTTGGTGCCGAGGGGATTAAGATAACCGTTGGCGGACGTTTGGGTGGAGCTGAAATGGCCAGAAATGAAACCTATAAAGAAGGTCGCATTCCGCTTCATACACTTCGGGCAGATATTGATTATGCAAACGTAGAAGCACATACAACTTATGGTCGTATTGGTGTAAAGGTCTGGATTTGCAAGGGAGAGGTATATGGTAGGCCAGAACTTACTCCCTTTATAGAAGAGCCAGCAACAAAGCAGCGTCCAGGTGGCGGTGGCCGGTTTAGCGGCAGAAGAAAGAAATAAGATTTCATTTTCAATTAGTCAATTAAGAAAAGCGTTGAATAATGTTACAGCCTAAGAAAACCAAATACCGGAAAATGCAAAAGGGCCGTATGAAGGGCAACACCAAGCGTGGAGCAGAGCTTGCCTTCGGTTCTTTTGGTATGAAGGCCATGGGTACATGCTGGATCACCGGTCGTCAAATTGAAGCAGCCCGTCAGGCGATAACCCGTCGGATGAAACGTGAAGGCCAGCTATGGATCAGGATCTTCCCCGATAAACCCATTACCAAAAAACCCGCCGAGGTACGTATGGGTAAAGGTAAGGGTGCACCTGAATATTTTGTAGCCAGGATATGTCCCGGTCGCATTTTGTTTGAAGCAGAAGGTGTTACATTGGAAACTGCTCAGGAAGCAATGCGCCTGGGTGCACAGAAACTACCCATTATTGCAAAATTCATTGTAAGAAGGGATTATGTTGAAAAATAAATAAGCTTTATTCGATAAAAAATCGTAACTTTGCAGCCTTTTTGCAGGGGATTAAACACCAACACAGCCGTTACCTGTCTGGATTTTTCACCCCTTGAGTCTACCCGGGCAAATACCGGAAAGACCAGCTGACAAACAAATAAATTCACGCACAGATGAAGCAGAATGTAATTCGTGAAATGTCAACCGGCGAGCTCCTCGAAAGATTGGATGAAGAGCGTAAGCAGTTGCGTAAACTGAAGATGAACCATGCGGTTTCCCCATTGGAGAACCCGCTGAAAATCAAGGATTACCGCAAGACTGTGGCCCGTATCATGACGGAGCTCCGGAAGAGGGAATTAGAAGAAACAAATTAAAGTAACAGTTGAGATGGAAACCAGAAAACCCAGAAAAGAGAGAACAGGTCTTGTGGTAAGTAACAAGATGGACAAATCCATTGTAGTGGTGGTTCTGCGTAGGGTACGGCATCCCAAATACGGGAAGTTTGTTAAGCGGTCATCCCGCTTTATGGCTCATGATGAAAAGAACGATTGCAACATTGGCGATACAGTTCGCATCATGGAGACCAGGCCTTTGAGCAAGAATAAATGTTGGAGATTAGTTGAAATCCTTGAAAGAGCGAAGTAATTATGATACAGCAAGAATCCAGACTTTCGGTAGCGGATAACAGCGGGGCAAAGGAAGTACTTTGTATCCGTGTGCTAGGTGGTACACGCCGCAGATATGCGGGTATCGGTGATAAAATCATCGTAACCGTAAAAGATGCACTGCCTTCGGGTAACGTAAAAAAAGGTACTGTTTCAAAAGCAGTCGTAGTGCGGACAAAAAAGCATGTCAGGCGTTCTGATGGCAGCTATATTCGATTTGATGATAATGCTGTCGTATTGCTCACCGCCAATGAAGAAATGCGTGGCACACGTATATTTGGCCCCGTGGCCAGAGAATTGCGTGAAAAGCAATTTATGAAAATCGTTTCTTTGGCACCCGAGGTGCTATAATTGAAAAAACATCAACTATGCAACCCAAGATCCACATAAAAAAAGGAGATACCGTAAAAGTCATTGCCGGCAATGAAAAAGGAAACACCGGCAAAGTCCTTGTGGTGTATCCAACTAAACAAAGGGCCTTGGTTGAGGGGATCAATTTGGTCTCTAAACACACCAAGCCCAATGCAGCCAACCCTCAGGGTGGTATTGTAAAAAAGGAAGCAAGTATCCACGTTTCAAACCTGATGGTTGTTGACTCTAAAGGAAATGCAACCAGAGTTGGCAGGAAACTGGAAAATGACAAATTGGTTAGATATTCCAAAAAGACAGGGGAGGTAATCAAGTAATGAGCTATACACCGAGACTGAAGGAAAAGTTCTCTAAAGAGATCGTTCCTGCATTGATGAAAGAGTTTGGGTTTTCAAACCCCATGCAGGTGCCCAGGCTGGTGAAAATTTGCCTGAACCAGGGAGTGGGTGATGCTATCACCGACAAGAAAATTGTAGACACTGCAGTTGAAGAAATGACTGCAATTTCGGGACAGAAGGCTGTACCCACAAAGTCACGGAAAGACATCTCCAACTTCAAGTTGAGAAGGGGGATGCCCATCGGAACGCGTGTCACATTAAGAGGAAACAATATGTACGAATTCCTTGATCGTCTTGTGGCTGTTTCACTTCCGCGTATCCGTGATTTTAAAGGCGTCAGCGAAAAAGGTTTTGATGGCCGTGGAAATTATTCTACCGGAGTTCCTGAACAAATCATCTTCCCTGAAATTGTCATTGACAAAGTGAATAAGATCAATGGTCTTGACATCAACTTTGTTACTACTGCGAAAAACGATAGTGAAGCATATGCATTGCTTCGCGCATTTGGAATCCCATTTAAGAACCAGAATAAATAGACAGATCGTGGCAAAAGAATCCATAAAAGCCAGAGAGCTTAAAAGAGCAAAGCTTGTTGAAAAGTATGCCGCCAAGCGGGCTGAGTTAAAGGCCAATGGTGATTGGGAGGCTCTTCAGAAGCTTCCAAAAAATTCCTCACCGGTTCGTCTTCATAACCGTTGTCAGCTTACAGGCAGACCCAAGGGATATATGCGTCAGTTTGGCATTTCCCGTATTAATTTCAGGGAAATGGCCAACAAAGGGCTGATTCCCGGAGTTACCAAAGCAAGCTGGTAGTATATTTTTACAAAACATATTATTTTCAAACGATGATAACCGATCCAATTGCAGATTATCTGACAAGAATAAGGAATGCCGTTAAGGCCAATCACAGGGTTGTAGAAATTCCTGCATCGAATCTCAAGAAGGGGATCACGAAGATTCTTTTTGACAAAGGCTATATCCTGAATTATAAATTTGAGGATGATAAAATTCCTGGCATTATCAAAATCGCCTTGAAGTATCACCCGGTAACCAAGATCCCTGCCATTAACGAAATCCAAAGGGTGAGCCGTCCAGGCCTGCGTCGTTATTGCAGCAGTCAGGATCTTCCCAGGGTTTTAAACGGGTTGGGAATAGCCATCATTTCTACTTCCAAAGGTCTTATTACAGACAAAGAAGCCCGTAAACTCAGTGTGGGTGGTGAAGTTATTTGTTACGTAAGCTAAAGGAGGTAAAAATGTCACGAATAGGAAAATTGCCAATAGAAATCCCCGCCGGTGTCACTGTAACGGTATCGGATGATAATGTGGTCACTGTTAAAGGCCCAAAGGGTGAATTATCGCAGGATGTTGACAAAGACATGAAGGTCAACATCGAAGGGAATATAATAACCATTGAACGTCCAAGCGAACAAAAAAACCATAAATCACTGCATGGTCTTTACCGTTCTTTGATCAACAACATGGTTATTGGTGTTTCAGAAGGTTACAAAATTATTCAGGAACTGGTAGGTGTTGGCTACAAAGCCTCTCACAATGGCCAACTTCTCGAACTATCATTGGGATATTCGCACAGTATTGTGTTTGAGATTCCGGATGAAGTGAAATTAGAGACGATCACAGAAAGGGGTAAAAGCCCGACCATAATTCTTGAATCGCACGATAAACAACTCATTGGCCAGGTAGCGGCAAAAATTCGCTCAATGCGCAAACCCGAACCGTACAAAGGAAAAGGTATACGCTTCAAGGGTGAAGTGATTCGCAGGAAAGCCGGTAAGGCAGCAGCTGCCAAGTAATTGTAGAACAATATAATCCCTTTGACAGGATGGCAACAATAAAGAAACTCGACAGAAGAACCAGAATAAAATTCCGCGTAAGAAAACGTATACGCGGTACGTCAGAAAAGCCCAGGCTTTCTGTATTCAGAAGCAACAAGGCTATATATGCCCAGTTGATCAATGACCTTGAAGGTACAACCCTGGCATCAGCTTCTTCGCAGCTAAAAGAAGTAGATGATCAGAAAATAACCAAGACAGAGGCAGCCCGCCAGGTGGGAAAACTGATTGCTGAGAGAGCAAAAGAAGTTGGTATAGAAACCGTAGTGTTTGACCGCAACGGTTACCTGTATCACGGAAGAGTTAAATCATTGGCAGAAGGAGCCAGGGAAGGAGGCTTAAAATTTTAAATTATGGCAAACGTAAATATCAAAAAGGTTAAGTCAAGCGAGATCGAATTTAAAGACAGACTGGTCAGTATCCAGCGTGTTACAAAGGTAACAAAGGGTGGACGGACATTCAGTTTCTCAGCCATTGTCGTTGTCGGAAACGAAAATGGTGTTGTTGGACACGGTCTTGGTAAGGCAAAGGAAGTGACAACTGCCATCAGTAAAGGCATTGACGATGCCAAAAAGCATTTGATCAAGGTTCCCATTCACAAAGGGACCATCCCCCATGCCCAGGAGGGTAAAT
Source organism: Bacteroidales bacterium (assembly GCA_007118495.1). Classification (GTDB taxonomy): domain Bacteria; phylum Bacteroidota; class Bacteroidia; order Bacteroidales; family UBA7960; genus PUPG01. The sequence goes on along the minus strand of SKRM01000057.1, from coordinate 87,689 downwards.
ACAGCGGAGCCAGGGTTTTGATTAAGCCTGCTGCTCACGGTACCGGTGTTATTGCAGGTGGTGCCATGCGTGCTGTACTTGAAAGCGTCGGAATTACAGACGTTTTGGCTAAATCAAAGGGATCTTCCAACCCCCATAGTGTTGTAAAGGCAACCGTTGATGCCCTGATGAAACTTAGGGATCCGCTTACAGTTGCACAGCAGCGTGGTATCACCCTTGAAAAAGTATATAACGGCTAACGACTAAGACACCTGACATGAAGAAATATAAATTAGTACAGATCAGAAGCAGGATAGGACGGCCTGCAGTTCAGAAAAGAACCTTGGATGCTCTTGGAATCACAAGAATGGGCCGGTCGGTAGTTGTCGAAGGCTCACCACAGGTAGAGGGTATGATCAACAAAGTAAAGCATTTGCTTTCTGTTGAAGAGGTGAAAGAATAGAATCGTTTTGTTCAAAATTTTAAATTTGTAATATATAATGGACTTAAGCAATCTGAAACCAGCCAAGGGTGCTGTCAGGCAGAGAAAACGTATCGGCAGGGGAGAAGGTTCCGGAAGTGGTGACACGGCTGCCCGTGGACATAAAGGAGCGAAATCCCGTTCAGGATATAGTAGCAAAGCCGGTTTTGAAGGCGGCCAGATGCCATTGGTGAGGCGTGTTCCCAAATATGGTTTTAAAAACCGGAACCGCGTTGCCTATCTTGGAGTCAATCTGGATGTCCTGCAAAAACTTGCCGATGAAAAAGGCATTGTGACAGTTGACCATGTTGTGCTGATAGATAATGGCCTTGCTTCAAAGAATGACCTGATTAAGATTCTGGGCAGAGGGAAACTGACTGCCAAGGTCGATGTTAGTGCACATGCTTTTTCTGAAACCGCTGCCAAAGCCATAGAAGCAAATGGCGGTACTGTTAACCGGATATAACCCAAAGGAATGAAAAGATTTTTCCAAACCTTAAAGAACATCTACCATATTGAGGATCTTCGGATCAGGATCATTAATACATTGGGTATCATCCTGATTTACAGGCTGGGATCCTTTGTGGTTTTGCCTGGTGTTGATCCTGGCCAGCTGCAGCAGCTACAGGCACAAACTCAGGATGGATTGCTTGGTTTGCTGAATATGTTTTCTGGTGGAGCATTCTCCAATGCATCCATTTTTGCATTGGGGATTATGCCCTATATCAGTGCGTCCATTGTTATTCAGCTTCTTGGTGTGGCCGTTCCCTATTTTCAGCGACTGCAGAAAGAGGGTGAAAGTGGCCGCAAAAAGATTAATCAAATAACCAGGTATCTAACAGTTTTTATTACAGCTGCCCAGGCTCCTGCCTATCTGGCGAACCTGGTTTCACAGCTACCCCCGCAGGCCATCACCCCATTTGACCCGGCTGCTACCAGCACCTCCCTGTATTTTATGATCTCATCTGTAGTCATACTTATATCAGGTACTATGTTTGTTATGTGGTTGGGCGAACGGATAACCGAAAGGGGTATTGGAAATGGTATTTCGTTGATCATTATGGTGGGGATCATTGCCCAGCTGCCATTTGCACTTGCTGCAGAGTTCATTGCCCGCGTTGAAGAAGCCAGTGGTGGAGGCGCAGTGATATTCCTTGTAGAATTGGTCATTTTAATGGCTGTAGTGGTTATGGTAATTCTTTTGGTGCAGGGTACCCGGCGGATACCTGTTCAATTTGCCAAAAGGGTTGTCGGAAACAAGCAATATGGTGGAGTACGTCAGTATATACCACTTAAGGTAAATGCTGCCGGTGTTATGCCTATTATATTTGCACAGGCCATCATGTTTATCCCCATTACCCTGGCTGGTTTTTCTGAGGCATTAAGTGGTTTTGCCGCGACCATGTCAAATTTTACCGGCTTCTGGTACAACTTTACCTTTGCCTTTCTGATTATTCTCTTCACGTATTTTTATACCGCTATTACAGTGAACCCGAATCAGATGGCAGAGGATATGAAGAAAAACGGTGGATTTATTCCAGGTGTAAAACCTGGTAAGAGAACTGCCGAATTTATCGACAATGTAATGTCCCGTATAACCCTTCCAGGATCCCTTTTCCTTGCATTTGTGGCGATTATGCCTGCATTGGTAAGTTTGATGGGGGTCACAAGTCAGTTTGCCCAGTTTTTTGGAGGTACTTCCTTGTTGATTATGGTAGGTGTCGTCCTGGATACGCTCCAACAAATTGAAAGCCATTTGCTGATGCGTCACTACGACGGGCTTACCAAGTCTGGTCGTATCAAGGGTCGGTCGTCTCCCATGGGAATGACGGGTTAACCACGAATGAAATGATTCAGTACAAGTCTGCTGAGGAAATAGAGTTAATTAGAGAAAGTTCTTTACTTGTTGCAAAGACACATGCCGAGTTGGCTAAACACATCAAACCAGGTGTGGTGGGCATTGAGCTCGATCGGATTGCCGAGGAATTTATCCGTGACAATGGAGGAGTTCCCGCATTCAAAGGGTATCACGGTTTCCCCTACACTCTGTGCATTTCACCAAATGAGGTGGTAGTACATGGGTTCCCGGGCAAGAAACCCCTTCATGAAGGAGATATTATCTCCATTGATTGCGGGGTGTTGAAAAACGGGTTTTATGGTGATTCAGCCTATACCTTTGCTGTTGGAGAAATCAGTGAATCAGTCAGGAAGTTGTTGCTGACCACTTATGAGTGCCTCAATCTTGGCATTGAACAGGTCAAAGAGGGCAATACCCTGGGTGATGTTTCCTCGTCAATACAGGAACATGCAGAAAGAGCCGGGTATACAGTTGTCAGGGAGTTGGTAGGTCATGGTGTAGGAAAGCAATTACATGAGCCACCAGAAGTACCAAACTATGGCAAAAGAAAAAGGGGTGCGATCATCAAGGAAGGGCTGGTTATTGCCATTGAACCGATGATCAATTTGGGTCAGCGCTTCGTGGTTCAGGAAAGTGATGGCTGGACAATCAGAACCGCTGACAGAAAACCTTCGGGACACTACGAACACACAGTTGCTGTAGTGAACGGAAAAGCAGATGTCTTGTCAACATTTAAGTACATTGAAGAAGCATTACTTGAGAACAAAAATAATTCAGTCATAATAAGGTAGGTCATATGGCAAAACAAGCATCAATTCAACAAGACGGAACCGTTATCGAATCACTTGGTAACGCAATGTTTCGCGTTGAACTTGAAAATGGACACGTCATTACTGCCCATATCTCAGGCAAGATGCGAATGCATTATATTAAAATATTGCCCGGTGATAGGGTCAAAGTAGAAATGTCTCCTTATGATTTGACAAAGGGACGCATATCGTTCAGGTATAAATAAGCAATTGCAAGCAATATAAAACGCGGAGAAATGAAAGTCAGAGTGTCTGTTAAGAAAAGGAGCCCCGAGTGTAAGATTGTACGCAGAAAGGGTAAAATTTACGTTATCAACAAAAAGAATCCCAAGTTCAAACAACGTCAGGGATAGAATTTACAACATTACAAAGCATAGAATATGGCACGTATAGCTGGAGTTGATATTCCAAGAAACAAAAGAGGTGTTATTGGCCTCACCTACATCTACGGGATTGGTCAGAGCAATGCCCGGAAAATCCTTGAGACTGCCGGCGTTAATCCGGATACAAAAGTTGAAGATTGGGACGATGATCAGTTGACTAAAATTCGTAACGTCATCAACGACGAATTTAAGGTAGAAGGTTCGTTGCGCTCAGAGGTTCAAATGAACGTCAAGCGGCTCATGGACATTGGTTGCTACCGTGGTATCCGTCATCGTATCGGACTACCCTTACGTGGCCAGAAAACCAAGAATAACGCCCGTACAAGAAAGGGGAAAAAGAAAACTGTAGCCAATAAGAAAAAGGCCACCAAGTAATCATTGAATTTTGAAGCGGGAGCATGGAATGCGCCCCTTGATCAGTAGTTAAACCAATTTAGACTATGGCAAAATCAACCAAAGGCACGCGAGGTGCCAAAAAAAGGGTCGTGAAAGTTGAGCCTCTTGGTCAGGCTCACATATTTGCGTCCTTCAATAACATCAACATTACCCTTACCAACCAGCAGGGTCAGGTTATCTCCTGGTCTACTGCCGGGAAAATGGGCTTCAGGGGTTCAAAGAAAAACACCCCTTATGCTGGCCAGATGGCAGCAGGGGATGCAGCAAAAGTTGCTTATGATCTGGGCTTGAGAAAAGTCAAGGTTTTCGTTAAAGGCCCGGGATCAGGAAGAGAGTCTGCTATTCGTACATTGCATGCATCAGGTCTTGAGGTTACCGAGATCGTTGATGTAACCCCATTGCCACATAATGGTTGCCGTCCTCCTAAAAGAAGAAGGGTATAACCAATTAGTCCCGTTAGTTAATCATCAAAGAATCAGAAAATAACCATGGCACGATATTTAGGTCCAACAACTAAAATTGCCCGTAAGTTTGGAGACCCTATTTTTGGGGCAGACAGGGCGTTTGAAAAGAAAAATTATCCACCTGGCCAACACGGTCAGATGAAAAAGAGAAGAAAGAAATCTGAATACGGTATCCAGCTTCTTGAGAAGCAAAAGGCAAAATATACCTACGGTTTGCTTGAGAAGCAATTTGCCAATACGTTCAAAAAGGCTGTTCGTCAAAAAGGTATTACCGGTGAGATATTGCTCCAATTACTTGAGGCTCGCCTTGACAATGTGGTTTACAGGTTGGGTATTGCACCCACCCGCCGTGCCGCCAGACAGCTGGTTGGTCACCGCCATATTACAGTAAACGGACAGGTAGTCAACATCCCGTCGTATACTCTTCGCCCGGGCGATATTGTTGGTGTGCGTGAAAAGTCAAGAAGCCTTGAGGCTATAGTAGATTCATTGGCTTCACGTTCTTCTGGTTATCCCTGGTTGGAATGGGACAACACCGAACAAAAAGGTAAATTCCTGAACTTCCCTGAAAGGGATTTGATTCCTGAGAACATTAAGGAACAGCTTATCGTGGAATTATATTCCAAGTAATGACCGTTATCTTTTTTAAACAAAAAAAATAAACCAATGGCAATTTTAGCTTTTCAAAAACCGGATAAAGTGATCATGCTTGAATCCGACGACCGTCTGGGAAAATTTGAATTCCGGCCGTTGGAACCTGGTTATGGTATAACTATTGGTAATGCACTCAGGCGAATCCTGTTATCATCACTTGAAGGCTTTGCTGTTACGTCAGTTAAAATAGAGGGCGTGGAGCATGAGTTTTCAACCATCAAAGGGGTAGTAGAAGATGTTACAGAGATAATCCTGAACCTCAAACAAGTTCGCTTTAAAAGCCAGGTTGAGGACGCTGAAGCCGAAAAATTCACTATTAATATATCAGGTCAGGAGCAATTCAAAGCAGGCGATCTCAATGCTGCATTGGCCAACTTCCAGGTATTAAATCCTGAAGTGGTGATCTGTAATATGGAACCTTCTGTTAATCTTTCGATGGAATTCACCCTTGAAAAGGGTCGTGGCTATGTTCCTGCCGAAGAAAACAAAGGTCTGAACCCTGTCATTGGTTTGGTTGCCGTAGACTCAATCTTTACACCCATCAAGAATGTAACATTCAAGGTTGAGAATTACAGGGTAGAGCAGAAAACTGACTATGAAAAACTGGTCATTGATATTTTAACCGACGGGTCAATTACACCTAAAGAAGCACTGAAAGAGGCTGCCAAAATCCTGATCCACCATTTCATGTTGTTCTCAAATGAGAAGATTACGCTTGATACGGAAGAAAAAGCAGCCAGTGAAGAATTTGACGAAACTTCACTGCATATGAGGCAGCTGCTTAAAACCAAACTGGTTGATCTTGATCTGTCAGTAAGGGCGTTGAACTGCCTGAAAGCAGCTGATGTTGAAACCCTTGCTGACCTGGTGGCTTTAAACAAGCACGACTTGCTTAAATTCAGAAATTTTGGCAAGAAATCATTGACTGAACTAGAGGAGTTGATCAAATCAAAGAACCTCAGTTTTGGCATGAACCTTTCGAAATACAAATTAGATAAGGAATAACTGAAATGAGACACAGAAAGAAATTTAATCATTTGGGGAGGAAATCGGCCCATCGGAAGGAAACCTTGTCGAGCCTCGCCACTGCATTGATACTTAACAAGCGAATTAGTACAACTGTGGCTAAGGCCAAAGCACTGCGTGTTTATGTTGAACCTTTGATTACCAAGTCAAAAGATGATTCAACGCATTCACGACGTACCGTTTTTTCCTACCTGAAGAACAAATTTGCTGTTAGCGAACTCTTCCGTGAAATATCACAGAAAGTTGCAGACAGACCCGGTGGCTACACCCGTATCCTAAAAACTGGTTTCAGAAAAGGTGATGCCGCAGAAATGTGCATTATCGAGCTGGTTGATTACAATGTAGGCTTGCTGAAAACAACAGAAGACACCCAGCAGAAACGTACCAGAAGGGGACGTCGCGGGGGACAGAAGGCCCAGGATGAGGTTAAGACAGAGGTTAAGGCCAAAGAAGAAAAGAAGCCAGTTGAAGAAGTCAAAGACGAGGTTAAGCCTGAAGAGGTTAAAACAGAAGAGAAGCCCGTAGAAGAGACCAAAGACGAGGTTAAGCCTGAAGAGGTTAAAGAAGACGAGAAACCCGTTGAAGAAGTTAAAGACGAGGTTAAGCCTGAAGAGGTTAAAGAAGACGAGAAACCCGTTGAAGAAGTTAAAGACGAGGTAAAAGAAGAAGAAAAACCTGAAGAACCAACACCGGCAAAAGAAGAGCCCAAAACTGAAGAACCGAAGGCTGAGGAAAAGCCCGAAGAGGATAAAGACAAGACCAGAGAATAAACATCCAGGTTCTTTCCAGCATACAAAGGATAAAGTTGCGGTGCAATCTTTATCCTTTTTTATTAAAAGCCTGATGTGTATCTTTACATTAAATCAAAACGAGAAAACTTTTAAATACGATAAGATATGAGTGCAATCATTAATATTCATGCAAGACAGATTCTTGATTCAAGAGGCAACCCCACCATTGAGGTTGAAGTGATCACTGAAAATGGTTTTATGGGACGTGCAGCGGTACCATCCGGAGCATCGACAGGTATACACGAAGCAGTTGAACTTCGTGACGGTGACAAAACCAACTATCTTGGCAAAGGGGTTTTAAAAGCCATAAATAATGTGAATACAACCCTTAACAACGAACTGAAGGGCTTGTATGTAACTGACCAGGTACTCATTGACAGAACCATGATTGAAATAGACGGAACCCCCAACAAGAGTGTGCTTGGGGCCAATGCTATTTTGGGTGTTTCCCTTGCCGTAGCCAATGCAGCTGCGCAGGAAACAGGTCAACCACTTTTCAGATATGTAGGTGGTGTAGGCGCCAATACTTTGCCCATGCCTATGATGAATATTCTTAATGGAGGAAGTCATGCTGATAACTCAGTCGACTTTCAGGAGTTTATGATTATGCCCGTAGGTGCATCGTCATTCAGCCACGCCATCAGAATGGGGGCTGAAATATTCCACAACCTCAAAGATGTATTGAAAAAGAAAGGATACTCAACCAATGTGGGTGACGAAGGTGGTTTTGCTCCCAATCTTAAATCAAATGAAGAAGCTGTGCAACTGATTCTTCAGGCCATTGAAAAGGCCGGATATACACCCGGTGATGATGTATTTTTGACACTTGACCCTGCTGCCAGTGAGTACTTCATCAAAGAAGAAAACGTATACCACCTGCACAAATCAACAGGTGATAAACTTACACCTGCTGAAATGGTAGATTACTGGGCTGACTGGGTAAATAAATACCCCATTGTTTCCATTGAAGATGGAATGGATGAGGATGACTGGGAAGGCTGGTCGCTCATGACACAAAAATTGGGTGGTAAGATCCAGCTGGTAGGTGACGACTTATTTGTAACCAATGTGCAGCGCCTGCAAAAAGGAATTGACATCCAGGTTGCCAATTCTATTCTTGTAAAAGTAAACCAGATCGGGTCACTAACCGAAACCATCCAGGCGGTTAATATGGCTTATAAGAATAAGTATACAGCTGTGATGAGTCACCGCTCAGGTGAAACGGAAGATACCACCATTGCCGACCTGGCTGTTGCCCTTGGAACCGGTCAGATCAAAACAGGATCTGCCTGCCGCTCTGAACGTATTGCCAAATACAATCAGTTAATACGCATTGAGGAGATGCTTGGAGAAATTGCCATTTATCCCGGCAAAAACTTCCGCTTCGTAAAATAAGTCTTCAAAGATCAATACAAAAAACCCTGTGGTCATCAACTGACTGCAGGGTTTTCTGTTTTAAGTTTAGGTTAAATCACAACCTTACAATTGTCTGATATGGAAACTAAGATAAAAAAAACAGATATTTGCATCCATATTCAAAATACAATTGCGTATTTTTACTAACCAACCCCAGGCGGTATGAGCTTTAGTTTTTTTGACTTTCTCACGCTTTTTGGCTCTTTGAGCTTGTTTCTTTTCGGCATGAAGACCATGAGTGAGGGGATTCAGAAGTTTGCCGGTGATAAATTGCGTTCCATTCTGGCGGCTATGACCTCAAACCGTTTCATGGGTGTGCTGACCGGTTTTCTGCTCACCACCCTTGTTCAGTCATCTTCGGCATCTACGGTCATGGTGGTGAGTTTTGTCAACGCCGGGCTAATGAACCTGACCCAATCAATCGGGGTCATCATGGGTGCCAACATCGGAACCACCACCACCGCCTGGCTGATTTCACTTCTGGGATTTAAGTTTAATATTTCTGTACTGTCCATCCCCCTGATCGGAATTAGCTTCCCCTTGCTACTGAACTCAAGAGAACGTTTTAATTCATTGGGACAAATTATACTAGGTTTTGCCTTGCTGTTCATGGGGCTCGATTTTCTCAGGAACTCGGTGCCTGACCTGCATACAAACCCCCAAATGTTTCAAGCCTTACAAGACCTGACTGAATATGGGGTGTACAGTACATTCATATTCCTGGGGCTGGGAACAATACTTACCATCGTTCTTCAGTCGTCAAGTGCCACCATGGCTTTGACCCTGGTTATGTGTAATTATGGGTGGATAGGTTTTGAGCACGGTGCGGCAATTGTTCTGGGTGAAAATATCGGAACCACCATTACAGCCAATCTGGCTGCATTGGTTGGAAATGTATATGCCAAGAGAACCGCCCTGGCGCATACGTTCTTCAATATTATTGGAATCATCTGGATGTTGCTGTTGTTCAGATTTTTTCTCGGGCATATTGATGCCTTCATGATCAGGTCAGGTTTAGGGTCTCCTTTTGAAACATCCACCTCTATAACCATAGGTCTGTCAATATTCCATACCGTATTTAATGTGATCAATACAGTCCTCTTGATTGGGTTCATAAAATATATGGTCAATGTGGTTGAGTTTATCATGCCTTCGCGTGGTAAAAAGTTTGAGCGTCCACATCTGGAGTATTTCAGCAGTGGGTTTCTCCATATGGCTGAACTTTCTGTTTTCCAGGCCAAGAAAGAGGTCAGGAAGTACAGTGAACTGGCCCACCGTATGTTCAACTTTATCCCAGCCCTGATCATTGAAACCGACAAGAAAGAATTCCAGAGTATCCTTGAAAAAGTAAGTAAATACGAAGAGATTACCGACAGGGTCGAAGTTGAGATCACCTCTTTTTTAATCAAAATATCGCGTAAGCAGTTGAGTAGTCAGGCGTCTGAAGAACTCAGACGAATGCGGCTTGTGAGCAGCGAGGTAGAAAAAATAGGTGACGTATGTTTTAAAATGGCCACTGTGCTGTCTGAAAAGAAGAAAGAAAAAATATACTTCACCCCGGGTCAGCGCAGTGATCTGTTCGAGATGTTTAAGCTGGTTAATAACGCATTTGACCTCATGCTCAGCAATCTGCAAAACAGCGCCCTTGAGGCCAGAAAAAACCTGCCCAAGGCGGCTGACATTGAAAAAGAAATCAATTCATTCAGAGACCATGTCCGTGATTCGGTGATCGTTGATATAGAAAAAGATCCCACCCAGGTGAAAAGTGCCTTTTACTTTAACAAACTCATCACATCATGCGAGAAGATCGGTGATGCCATTCTGAATATCAATGAAGCAATAGCAGGCGTAAATGTAGAATAAACACCTAGTTCTGGCTTAGCCACTGCGGAAGCACATTTTCTTTAAAATCATCCTTTTGCCTGCGAAGCTGATCCATATCCAGACCGATGAATTCCTGTGCCTTTTCTTTGGTTGAAAGGTCAGGCATTTCAATGGGATAATCCACATCGTATTTGCGGAATATTGAGGTGAGTTTCAAGCTGGCCTCCTGAGCCTTCTGGATTGAAGTACCTAATACGCGTAAGGCCTCAGCTGGAGAATGTATACCCATTCCATTGGCTGCAGCTACCCAGTCCCAACGCCACTGCGCATGTCTGATAAGCTGAAGAACGGGTGCCATTTCCTGTTCATTTGCACCGGCATCCCATGCATACCTGGCCTCAATGTGAGCCCTTGCCAGGTTCTTTTCTGCTATTCTTCTAAGTTCAGATACCCGACTCTGGTGGTCATACACATTGGCTATCAGGGTTTCTTCACTTTGCCTGTGACATACCATGCAAGACTTATCAACCTTGGCGAGGGGGCTTACCAGATGGTGATCAGTAAACTTGATACCGCCTTCACGCATATATGGCATATGGCAGTCAGCACATGAAACACCTCTTTGGGCGTGAATACCTGTTTTATATAATTCATAATCAGGATGCTGGGCCTTAAGCATTGGCGCCCTGCTCAAGGCATGCACCCAGTCAACATGCTGGATATTGTCTTTGTAATACTCCATGTCTTCAGCCGAGAATCCTTCGTCCCAGGGAAAAGTCAGGTAGTTTTCAGGTCCGAAATAATATTCAACATGACACTGCGCACAAACCAGAGAGCGCATTTCCTGGCGGGTGGCGTTATGAATATCAATGCCCTGACGGGCAAAAGCTTCCACGAGAGCCGGTCTTGTAATTCTCAGATTCATGGTTTGGGGGTCGTGGCAATCCTGGCACCCGATGGGGTTTTGAATGTTGGGCCCCATCTCTGCCCAGGTTTGGGCATAAAACTCACTGACACCTATTTCATTCATCATCCTGGGCACATCTGTGCTTTTACAAGTCCAGCATGTAGCCGGCTGGGGCACATCCGTCCTTAGAGTGTTGTGGACATCTTCAACAGAATAATAATGGCCACGGCCCTGGTTGTAATCTCTTGAAAAGGCATACCCGGCCCACATAACAACGAGTTCAGGATATTTTTCAAGGTAATCAATCATCACCGACCCATAGTATTTGCTTTCGAAATCAGTTTCGAGGGTTCTCAGATACGACTGATACTGTCTTGGAAAATTTTCACCCCAGACCTCATTCCTTGGTTCCCAGTCGGGAATGGGACTGACCATTTGGAAATACAATTGGGCCTCACTTCTTCTTTCAACGATGCTCGCAGCGAACAGTCCGATGATGAAAACGACCACTACTGTAACAAAAAACAGTACCCAGTTTAGCCAGGGTTTCTTTTCTGTGAGTTCACTTATACTCTTCATGTGATAAAGGTATTTGAAGGTTTGCTAATTGGCTATGTTATTGATCTTTTTGACTTAGAAAATTCTCCAGCCACCCTGGAAGCACCGACGGCAGCCTGTCAACCAGGGCATGGGGTGCAGCTGACAGGCTCTTAACTGTTCCGTGGGGTGTTTCCCTGTGGCAGTCCCAGCAAAGCTTGCCTTCATCCTGAGCGGCCGTTCTGCCTGTGACCTCGACCAGCTGTGTCATATCAACCAGATCGATGTGGCAACGGATGCAGTTTTCCTGAACCACGTTGATCCCCCTTTGTTTGATTTGAATCACCTGTGGCTCCCATCGAAATGTAAAATAGGTTGTGTGGGCCATTCCATCTGTTCCCTTTACGTAATATTTTCTAAATAAATTATCCTGTGGGACATGGCAGTCAACACATGTGGCGTCACGCCCGTGGCTGCTTTTTGTCCATGATGCGTAATAGGGATACATGACGTGACAGTTGATACAGGTTTCGGGTTCATCAGAAAGGTATGATGTGGCATTGGAGATATGCACAACAAGTAATAAAATACCGGTGAATATCCCCCCGAGAATAATCACCGTAAACCGCCAGTTTTTGGGTGGCCTGAAAAAAATGACAATTCTTTTGATCGCATTCATAAGCGGGTGTTATAGTAACAGGAGAAATGGTACTGAAATATATAAAAAAAATATCTCCTATGGATGTAATCCCCCCCGTTATTTGGTAAATTGTTGTTCAGACTAAATAAAAATAGATTTGTAAACTTCAAATGTTCAGCTACATATGCGCATATATGTTTTCAGGATAGATAGTTGGGCTTTTTTTTGCAGCTTAGTAATAAAAAACATATATTTAATTAGCCAATATGATGTTTTTATCACCGAAATAGCCTACTTTTGTATGATATTCAAATGTGTTAATGTTTGTATTTTTACCCGGTTTTTGCCAAAGGATTGACTATGCCCAGGGTTAGCCTTATATCATTATATCTGTTGTTATCGGTGTTTTCTTTAGAGGGAGCGCTCCGGGACGATTTTCAGGATGCTCCTGAAGCAAGGCTTGACAGCTTGAGAATGCTTGTTGAAGAACAGACGGTGTCTGATTCATTGTTTATGGATGCTCTGTTGAATTACGCCTGGTCAATTCGGTCAAGCAACCCGGGACAAGCCCTGGCATACGCCAGAAGAGGTCTTGCAATTGCTGAAAACAATGATTATCACCTTGTGGCGGCCCGGGCTTTGACAGATATCGGTTTGATATACTGGCGAATGGGAAACTTTACAATGGCCTACGACTTCATTCTTGAGGCCAGACAAATCTTCGAGCGGGAGGGATACGAATTTGGAGTGGCAAGGGTAATTACCAGCATGGGCATTATTTTTTCTGGTCAGGGATACTATGATAACGCGCTTGAATATCATTTCAGAGCCCTGCGTATTTATGAAGAATCTGACTCCATTGCCCGTACAGCTTCTGTATTGAACAATATAGGCACCACCTACTACAGGCAGGGCGATTATGAAATGGCCGAGGTCTATCATATGCGTTCACTGGAGATAAAGGAATATTTTGGCGATGAGAGAGGCAAGGCCTTTTCATTGAATAACCTGGGGCAAATTTACAAGGCCAGGGGACAATATCCTGAGGCCCTTGAGCATTACCTGGCCGCTCTGGAGATCAGGGAGAAACTGAAGGAGACCAGGGAGAGGGCCCAGACCACAAGAAATATTGGGTATTTGTACTTTAAAATGGGCAACCACAGTGAAGCCATTGAAAATCTGAATGTAGCCAGGGAGCTATTTGTGCAGGTAAATGACCATATGGGGATTGCCCTGGTGTATCACCAACTTGGCGAGGTTTATGCTGACACTGGTTCGTTGATCAGGGCCGACCGGTTTTATAACGAAAGCCTGAGAATTGCCATTCGCATTGGTTCACCCTCACTTATAGCTGACAACTACCGTAAACTAAGTGAATTGATGGCACAGAGAGGGAACTATGAAAGTGCCTATAACCTGCAAAAACAATTTCTTGCCATCCAGGATAGTATTTACGATGAAGAAAGCCGCAGACGTGTCATCGAGCTGCAGCTTATGTATGACAGAGAGCGGAAAGAGGGCGAAATAGAGCTTTTGCGCAAGGTGAACCAGATCAATGAACTCAATCTTGAAAAACAGCGGTTACTGCGTAATTTTCTGTTGCTTTTTCTGGCCCTGATTCTGGTTACTCTCTTTATAATATATAACCGCTTTTTGGCCATTTCAAAGGCCAATACCCAGCTCGAACTGCAAAAGATTGAAATTGTAAAAAAGAATAAAAAACTCCAGGACCTGAACACCAAGATTATGGAGCAAAAAAAGGAGGTAGAGGAGCTGAATACCAAACTTCGGATATCTGAAACCAACCTGCTTGAAATAAACAAGACAAAGGACAAGTTCTTTTCCATTATTTCTCATGACCTCCGGAATCCATTTGCGTCTATTGTGAGTTTTTCACGTATTCTGAAGCGTGATATCAAGAACCTGACCATCGAAGAACTACAACAACTGGCCATGGAGTTGGACAAATCGGTTTTAAAAATCAACAGCCTGTTGGAGAATCTCTTGCAGTGGTCAAGATCGCAGACAGGAAAAATTTCATATAATCCCGAAAGTTTCCAGCTAAAAGACATCATCAGAGACAATGTGAACCTGTTCTCAGGGCCGGCCCGGGAAAAGGGGCTGGAGATTTCTGACAGGGTCACCAACGATGTGGTGGTTTGGGGAGATGTGAATATGACCAATACCATTGTGCGAAACCTTCTGTCAAATGCCATCAAATATACCCCGTCAGGAGGGAGCATTCATGTGTCGTCAAAGCAGCGCAATGGAATGCTCGAAATATCTGTGACCGATAGCGGGGTGGGAATCTCACCCGAAAACCAACAGAAGCTGTTCAGGGTTGATACCCTCCACACCACTTTCGGTACGCATGACGAAAAGGGAAGCGGTCTTGGACTTTTGCTATGCAAAGAGTTTGTGGAGAAACAAGGGGGAAGCATTTCCATTCAAAGTGAGCCGGGAAAGGGATCAGTTTTCACATTCACCATACCCCTTCCCAGGGCCACAAGCTGACCTCTCCTCAGTTTTTCAGTATTTCAGTGGCTGTTCCCATAAAAAGTCGTATATTTGCACTCCAATTTTGAACTACATGCGGATGTGGCGTAATTGGTAGCCGCGCCAGACTTAGGATCTGGTGCCGAAAGGCGTGGGGGTTCGAGTCCCTTCATCCGCACAAAAAAAATCATTTCATTATGGATATCATCAGGGAAGAGAACGGACCATTGGAGGCAGTTATAAAAGTCAATGTGACTGAAGAAGACTACCGTGAAAAAGTAGACAAAGAGTTGCGGAGCGTTCAAAAAAAGGCACAAATGCCGGGCTTCAGGCCGGGTAAAGTACCCATGGGGCTTGTGAAGAAAATGTATGAGAAGAGTGTGCTGGCTGAAGAAGTGAATAAATTGCTGGCTGACGCTGTGTACAACCATATTAAAGAAAACGAGCTCAATGTGCTTGGAAATCCGGTACCTGATCAGACAAAGGCTGATGCAATTGACTGGGAAACACAAAAGGAGTTTGAGTTGCATTACCATATTGGTCTGGCACCTGAAATAGAGTTGGAGTTATCTGATAATATTGAGGTTGATTACCATAAGATAACTGTTGACCAGGATATTGCTGATAATTATATAAAAGATATCCGCAAACGCTATGGTAAAATGACCAACCCTGGAACAGCAGGCGAAGAAGATGTGCTTTTCGGTGAATTTGTTGAGATGGTCGATGAGTCAACTACCAAAGATGAAGGTCATAGCCATAAGGCCAATGTTTATGCCCAGTATATCAAAGATGACGAACTTAAGGGCAAGCTTAATGGAGCCAGGCCGGGCGAGTCATTTGTCATAGACGTGAACAAGTCTGTTGGCTCAGAGGCCGAAGCAGCGGCCATGCTTGGCGTGAAGAAAGAGGAAATTGGCAATTATGGCCCATTATTTCGCTTTACCATTGAGAGCATCAGCAGGGTTGAACCTGCCGATCTGAATGAAGATTTATTCAATAAGGTTGCTCCTGACAAGGAGTTAAAAACAGAAGAGGAGTTCCGTTCATTCGTGAGCGAGCAGATCGGACAACAGTATCAGGCAGATGCAGACAAACACTTCAAAAACCTGGTAATGGAGAAAATCCTTGAGACTACAAACCTGCCACTTCCTGAAAGTTTTCTGAAGAGTTGGCTGCTTGATACCAATAAAGAAGAACTTACCAGAGAAAAAATTGACAATGAATTTGAGCAGTTTGCCGATTCTTTCCGCTGGCAGCTTATTGAAAACCATTTGATCAAAACCCATAAGCTTGAAGTTGCCCCGGACGAAGTCAACAAGCATATCGAAGCATTCATCAGAGCCCAGTTAAAGCAATATGGGCAAGACAATGTGGAACAATCTGTCCTGGATGAATACGTTAAGAGTGTGGCTTCGAACAAGGATGAAGTCAAGAAGATCTACGACCACCTTTTTGATCAGAAGATCCTTGAGCTTTTCAAGGAAAAGTTGAAGCTTAACGAAATCAAGATTAACTTTGATGACTTTGTTAAGCTGGTTACAGAAAAATACAAAAAGGATCAGGGGTCACCCGAAACAGAAAACGACACCAAAACCCAATAGGCCATGAGTAACAGGGATGATTTTCAAAAGTTTGCCACCAGGCATATGGGCATCAGCAGCCAAACGATGCATAATTACACTTCGGTGTATGGAAACTATATCAGCCCTACCATCATTGAAGAGAGGCAGTTGAATGTTGCCACCATGGACGTGTTCAGCCGACTGATGATGGACAGGATCATTTTTCTGGGGGTACCCATCAATGACTATGTAGCCAATATCATTCAGGCACAACTACTCTATATGGAGTCAGTTGATCCGAAAAAGGATATCCAGATATATTTGAACACACCCGGTGGCTCGGTGTATGCTGGCTTGGGTATATACGACACAATGCAATATATCGCACCTGACGTAGCCACTATCTGTACCGGAATGGCAGCCTCTATGGGTGCAGTTCTGCTGAGTGCCGGGAGTCCCGGAAAGCGCACTGCACTGAAGCACAGCCGTATTCTCATTCATCAACCCATGGGTGGAGCTGAAGGACAGGCTTCGGATATCGAAATTACTGCCCGTGAGATCCAAAAGATCAAAAAAGAGTTGTATGAAATAATCGCCCATCATTCCAAAAAAGAGTATGAGCAGATTTGGAAAGATGCAGACAGAGACTACTGGATGACTTCAGATGAAGCAAAGGCTTATGGTATGATCGATGAAGTGCTCATAGCCAATAAGGCAAATAAAGACAAATAAACACCCCAACGCCATCCGCATATGACAAAGGATGACAGAAAATGCTCTTTTTGCGGTCGTGAAGGCCAAAAGGTGGACATGCTCATTTCAGGAGTCGGTGCCCACATATGTGAGCGTTGTGTAGAACAGGCAGGCTTGATTGTGTCTGAAGAAAAGGCCCTGAAAGAAAAGCAGAAAATACCTTCCTTTAAACTCTTCAAACCCCACGAAATCAAGAAGCATCTTGACCAGTATGTAGTTGGGCAAGAAGAAGCTAAAAAGGTTTTGTCGGTTGCTGTTTACAATCATTATAAACGGATCAACTACATTCGCTCAACAGAGGGTGATCACGATGGTGTTGAGCTGGAAAAATCAAATATTGTCATGGTGGGTGAGACCGGAACCGGAAAAACCCTTATGGCGAGAACCATTGCAAAAAAAATGCAGGTTCCTTTCTGTATTGCAGATGCAACCGTACTTACTGAAGCAGGTTATGTGGGTGAAGACGTTGAGAGCATTCTGGCCAGACTGCTTCAGGTTGCTGATTATGATGTGACAGCCGCAGAACGTGGCATTGTATTTATAGATGAGGTCGATAAAATAGCCCGCAAGAGTGACAACCCGTCTATTACCCGCGATGTAAGCGGTGAAGGGGTTCAGCAGGCCTTGTTAAAATTGCTTGAAGGAGCCATAGTCAATGTCCCGCCTCAGGGGGGTAGAAAACATCCTGAGCAGAAGATGATCCAGGTAAACACCCAGAATATCCTGTTTGTATGCGGAGGTGCCTTTGATGGAATTGAGAAGAAGATTATGGCCCGCATGCATGCCAATGCCATTGGATATGGTGCCAGCAAAACCGGACGCATCGACAGGGAGAATATTTTGCAATATATAGCACCACAAGACCTGAAAAGCTTTGGCCTGATCCCTGAACTGGTGGGCAGATTGCCTGTGCTTTCATATTTGAAACCCCTTGACAGAGATGCTTTGCGTCAGATACTCACAGAGCCCAGAAATTCACTTGTTAAGCAATATGTCAAGTTATTCGAAATGGATAACATCAAGCTGGATATAGACGAAGACGTATTTGAATACATTGTTGACAAAGCGGTTGAATTCAAGCTTGGAGCCAGGGGACTGAGATCAATCTGTGAAATCATCATGCTTGACGCCATGTATGATATTCCAGAAGGAAATCAAGAAGGCGGTGTTTTTAAGCTTACACTTGACTATGCCCGTCAACATGTTGAAAAGGCCCGCCTGGGTACTTTGAGGGTCGCATCCTAGACCATCACTTTGAATCTTCCGAAATTTTTTATACTTTAAAGCGTTTTACTGACAAGTAAGTTCGCTATCGTCATGTTCACCATTCTTGTATACACAATCTTAAGTTGTTGGTTGCCTGATACATTAGATCAGCCACCCCCCCCTTTGCCCCGCGAAATACGTGGAACCACTGTGGGTGCGAGGGTCGAAAATGGCGATACTTTATTGATCATTGAGCTAAAGCCTGTGGAGGTGGTCGCATCCCGGCAGTTTCGTAACAGGTTTGCTGCCTACCGGTATAACAGGATGGTACAAAATGTAAAAACGGTATATCCATATGCCCGTCAGGCAGGGGTAATGTTTGACGAATACAGTGCCCGTTTGCTTGAACTGGAGAGCGAAAGAGAAAGACAACGTTTTGTTCGCTCTGCTGAAAAGGAAATCGAGGAACAGTTTGGGGACGATCTGAAAAGGCTCAATTTTTCTCAGGGTCTGATACTGATCAAGCTCATAGACCGGGAGACCAGCCATACTTCATATGAAATACTCAGAGAGTTCAGGGGGGCTTTTTCTGCCGTCTTTTGGCAATCGCTGGGGCGGTTGTTTGGTTATAACCTCAAAACTTCATATGATCCTGCAGGTGAAGACGCCATCATTGAAGAGATTGTGCAGCTGATCGAAGCCGGGCTAATATAAGCCTATTGCCCCCGACCCTGAAGAATGATGAGTGCGGTATAAATCAGTATTTTAAAGTCAACAGCCAGTGACATGTTCTCGAGATACAGCAGGTCGTATTTGAGACGCTCAATCATTTCATCAACATTTTCAGCATACCCGAATTTAACCTGACCCCAACTGGTTACACCAGGTTTTATTTTTTGAAGCAGTTTATAGTGGGGTGCTTTTTTTACGATCTGGTCAATGTAGTATTGCCTTTCGGGTCGTGGACCTACCAGCGACATATATCCCAGCAGTACATTGTAAAATTGTGGAATCTCGTCAAGCCTGACTTTTCTCATAAACCGGCCAAATGGTGTTATCCGTGGATCATCCTTGCAAGAAAGCTGGGGTCCGTGTTTTTCAGCATCCACATACATAGATCTGAATTTATGCATCATAAATGGTTTCCCATGTTGCCCGATACGCTTATGTTGGTAGAATACCGGGCCTTTGCTTGAAAGTTTTACACCAACGGCTGTAATCAGAAAAAGGGGAGACAGGATGATCAGGCTGAAAAGAGAAACGGCCACATCGATAAACCTTTTGATTGATTGTTGCCAGGCAGGCATCAGACCTGACTGGATTTGAATAAGAGGAGTTCCGAATATGGAAGTCATCTTTACTGCCCCCAGCAAGATATCGTGCAAATCAGGAATAATCTTTACTGTCACATCTGTTGAATAAAGCTCAGTAAGCATCTTTCCGATATTTTTATGCTCTCTGGGCTCAAGTGCGATGATGGCTTCTTCAATTTCATGGCTTGCAATTATATCTCTGATATTGGCAAAGCTTCCGAGGCATGGAAGAATCCCATCCATGATGTGTTCTTCATTTTTCCCCGTATAGACATAGCCAATAAGCTTGTTTCCCGATGATTTTTTTTGCGACTCAAGTTCTCTGGTTATTTCAACTGCTTTTTTCTGGCTTCCGATAATCAGTGTGTTAAAACCGATCTGCCGGTTGTGGATTTTTTTTATTAGTCTTGATGAGAGAATGAAGCGTATGGTCGATGTTAATGTGGTGTGAAGCAAAAGGAGTATTACCAGCGACTGAAAATATTCTTTGCTGGTGGTAACTTCCTGGTCGAGAAGGATAACAAAAAATATTACCAGCACACCTATCAGGCTGATGAAAATGGTCTGTCCAAACTGTCCTAACCTTGAACGCTTAAAAACATTGTTATATGTCCCGGTGATATAATATAGCAGAAGCCAGAAAAAAGGAATGATAATCAGGCTGAATAGCAGGTTCTCTTCGATGAACAGCTGCTCCCTGATTGTATCAAACGCAAAACCATTATTGGCATTGAGAATACTGATAAACAATATCCAGGCCAGGACGGCTGCCAGAAAGTCAAAAAAAACAAACTTAAAAAGTTGAAGCTTTTGTAACCGTTTGTCCATGTAACTTGTTCAAGTAAAACGACCAGGGATTTCTATAAAAGAGTAACGGCAACAGCAAACACATATTGTTCTGCAGCGACATTGAAATGAACAGAATGAGCCTTTAATTTTACTTAGGTAAGTAGTTGAATATTGTTCTCGATTTTTTCCATGATTTGGTATGCAACTTCAAGTGAAGCATAACCGTCCATGATAGTCACCAGGGGCTCCGTATTGTTAACGATTGATTCGTTGAATGTCTCCAATTCAGTTTTGATGGCATTGATCGATTTAATTTCAGGTTTTTCAACCCAGATTTGCTTGCTGTTTTTTTCGGGACCCATGTCGATGACCATGGCAAAAGGGTCAGGACTGGCGTCAAGATCTTTCAGGCGTATGATCTGGGTTTCTTTTGAGAGAAAATCGACGGCAATGTATCCATCGCGTTGAAAAAACCTGGTTTTGCGCATATTTTTCATAGAAATACGACTGGCGGTCAGGTTTGCTACGCACCCATTGTTGAATTCAAGCCGGGCATTGGCTATATCCGGCGTATCAGAAACAACCGCCACACCACTGGCAGAAATTTTCTTAACACCAGAATTAACCACATTCAGGATGATGTCTATGTCATGGATCATCAGGTCGAGAATTACAGGGACATCCGTACCTCTCGGATTGAATTGGCCCAGACGATGGGCTTCGATAAACATTGGATTATTGAGGTATGGTTTGGCTGCTATATAAGCCGGATTAAAGCGTTCCACATGGCCGACCTGGACCTTGACATTGGCTTCGCCTGCCAGCTCAATGAGTTTGCGGGCCTCATAGAGGGTAGTGGTCAGCGGTTTTTCGATAAATACATGCCGTGCATGTTTCAGGGCACTTGATGCACAGTCATAATGCGACACGGTAGGTGTGACAATATCCACAATGTCTGAGGCGGCAATTAGTTCTTCAGCTGAACTAAACCTTTGAACGTTAAATGTTTTTTCAACAGCTTCGGCTGTTTCCTTGTCGGGGTCATAAAATCCTACAAGTTCTAAATCATCAGAGGCCAGTATGCATTTTATATGAATTTTTCCCAGGTGGCCTGCACCCAAAACCCCTATTTTATTAATCATAATGGTAAGCTTTTGTGTTGAATGTTGGTTGAATTAACAAATGTAAAGTTTTTTATGGTGTCTGAAATGTTTATTTTCGCATAGGGTTTGACTATTTGAAACACCAGGAAGGCTTTCCATTGACTATGCTGACAGATACATACAGACACAAAGGCTTGCGGAAAAGACTCGTTGAAGAGGTTCGGGCCAAAGGCATCAGAAATGAGGACGTGCTCGCATCGCTTGAGGCAGTTCCGAGGCACTTTTTTCTTGATTCATCTTTTGTTGAAATAGCCTATGAAGATAAGCCATTCCCCATAGGTTCAGGGCAAACCATCAGCCAGCCGTATACCGTTGCCTTTCAGACAGAACTACTTGAAGTTAAAAAAGGACTTAAGGTGCTTGAAATAGGAACAGGAAGCGGATATCAGGCGGCTATACTGGCCCAAATGGGAGTCAGGGTGTATACGATTGAGCGACACCGGTCGCTCTACACGAGAGCCAGGCAGCTGCTTGAAGCCATGAATTGCCCGGCAAAACTATTTTATGGTGACGGGTATAAAGGCCTGCCAGCATTTGCACCCTTTGACCGCATCCTGGTTACAGCTGCTGCCCCGGCCATTCCTGAGGCGCTCATCCAGCAACTCAAAACAGGTGGAATGCTTGTTATACCTGTTGGCGGGGGTGGGACACAGATCATGACCCGTATTATCAAGCATGGTGATGAAAATCTTGAAGAGCAGCGCTTTGGCCAGTTCAGGTTTGTTCCCATGCTGGGCAATAAGGAATAATGAAAACTATTGGTCTTTTGCTGTTTTGTCAAGGGCATCCCTTAATCCATTTCCAAGAAGCATAAATGCAAGAACCATCAGCATGATGGCTATGCCAGGCAGAAAGGCCAGGTATCCCTTTTCGAGAATGATAAATCCATAATGCTCCCTGATCATGGTTCCCCAGCTAGGCATGGGCGGCTGGACGCCAATCCCCAAAAAACTCAGACCGGCTTCAATCAGAATGGCCGAAGCAAAATTGGCGGCAGATATAACAACAACGGGTCCCATAACCACAGGCAATATGTGGCGCCTGATTATTCTCAGGTTTCCAAGCCCGAGAGCCCGCGCTGATTCAACGTATTCTTGTTCCCTGATGCTGATGACCTGCCCCCTTACCAGCCTGGCCACTTCAACCCACATGGTAAGTCCCACAGCCACAAATACCTGCCAGAACCCTTTGCCCAGGGCAAAAGTAATGGCTATGGCAAGCAGTAAGGTGGGAATAGACCATATCACATTGATCAGCCAGACAATGAACTGATCAAGTCGCCCCCGGAAAAAACCGGCCAGACTGCCCAGGCTTACACCAATGAGTAGTGATATAAAAACGGCAACAAATCCCACTGAAAGTGAAACCCTGGTGCCAATCACCAGCTGACTGAGCATATCCCTGCCAAAACGGTCGGTCCCCAGAATGAATCGTCTTTTTTGGATATGATTTTCTGCAACTTTAAGTTGAAGCCCGGCTATTGACACGGTATGCTTTTTCTGGCCAGTATCTCTGAACACCAACATATCATCACTGGTGCGTTCAATATCTTTAGTGGGATCAAGGGCATAAGCCACATCTGCAATATTGACATAGGCTATCAGCCCCGGATACCCGGCTTGCCCGGGATACGATTCGTAATAAAGCTTTTCATCCTCAAACCACCAGTCTTGTAAAGTTATTGTGGTAAAAGGAGAAGGTACCCCCCAGATAATTCTTTGCAAAAACCCGGGTTTGGTGTATACCTGATTTCGGGTAACCTTAAGGACTACTGCCTGTGTTCCTGGCTTGTGGGCTGCCAGTTCCAGTTGCTGGTGATTGGCATAGGGTGTTTTGTCAGGGATCAGCAGGTAGCCTGCAAGGGCGAGAAAAGCCGACAGCGTAATCCAAAAAAGGCCCATCATGGCGGCCGGATTTTTGCTGAATTTCTTCCAGCTTAACCGACCAGGCGATAATGATTTTTTATGTTGCTTTTTCCAGAACATCCCGACAAAATAAAAGCAAATGTACATGAATTTTTTTCATGTCGCTACCATGGCAATGTTGCTGACAAAAGCTGAAGTGTAACAAACAATATACATGACTCAATTGTTAAATATCCAAGTGTTCCTCTGGTTTTGATTAATTTTGGGGAAGTACATTTTAAATAACTAAAAAATTATATGATGATACGACCAGGTGTGCTCGTCGCCAGTATTGCGGTGGGGCTGTTTATGTTGCTTAACTCAAGCCTTTTGGCCAATGAAGACAAGGGTGTAAACTGGCTTACCATTGAACAAGCCCAGGAACAGGTTGCCAAAGAACCACGTATGGTTCTGGTTTTTGTCACCACCGATTGGTGTTCATGGTGCAGACGCATGGAAGCAGAAACGTTTGCCCATCCTGTGATAGCAGAATACATGAATAATTCATTTTATCCGGTAAAGCTCAATGCCGAACAAACCGAACCAATTGTTTTCAGAGGTGAGACTTACGTCAATAGCAATGCCGGACAGAGAAGGGCTGCCCATGACTTTGCCATTGCATTGCTGCAGGGCCGCATGAGCTATCCCAGTATGGCCTTTTTTGATGAAAACCTTGACTTGCTGACTGCTATTCCTGGGTACCGGCCTCCGCAGAATTTTGAAGCTTTGCTGGCGTTTTTTGAAACCAGGGCTTTTGATGATGATCAAGATCTTCAAGAGTTTATATCGGCCTTTAACGGAAAAATCAGCGAATAGCTCTCATACAGCTCAGTTTGCAGACATCCTTTAGGGATTGTCTGTAAATTTTTCTACATACCACTGACAAATAAGGGCATTATAGCTATTGAATTTTTTCACCGGCCTGGTTCCCTCTTTTGTTAGTTCTGCGGCCATCACACGTGTAAAATGCTTATAGCACAGGTAATCACGTTTGCTTATCCGACTCTTCTTAATAAACTCCGGGACAAAAGGTTTTAGTTTGCTTTTGACGAACTGAATCTGCAACTGCGTCTTTTGTTCCCTGATTTCATCACGGTTAAAGTATACCCCCAATGGCTTGAAATATTGTTCTTCGAGATGATAGTCGTATAATGACTTAAATGAACGCAAGGGGTAGGGGAGGCGGCGGAAAAATAACCTGAGCTGCCTGTCCCATAAAGGAAATCGGAACTGATATCCGAAAAAGGGAAACACCCTTGAAGAGTTAAAAATGAATTTTGATATTTTTTCTTTCAGGTCCCACTCCTCAACCAATGGGTCATATCCCTGGCAGTTAATTATGGCAGGAAATTCCTGGCTGTCAAACCATGCTGCAATCCGCCCCCTGATTGTTTCACCCATGGCCTTTCCCGGCTGAATAAAAGAGAAATATTGTTTCAGCAGCCAGGTGGGTCTGTCGTACTTCATGGTATTGCATACCGCTGTTTTCTCCACATAGCTTCCGGCCAAAAAGTCACCTGTATGGCCGGGTAAAAATATGGCATCTTCAGTGATTGCTCCCGATTTTGTGAGGGCGTCAACTGCAAAATATTCCTGTAGAAAAGGCATTGAACTTAAGTTGCCGGCGTATTTTACATAATCTAAAAACAAGGGATCATTGATGGCTGCTGCAGCATTGATTTCTCTGTAGTCAATAAACAGCCACCTGAATCCCAGTTTTTGCGCTACTTTTTGACTGATCTCAGACTCTTTGTTTGGCCGGCCATAGGTGATACATACAACATTGGTGTATCCGGCCTTTTTGAGCATACAGGCAATTAGCCTTGAGTCATATCCTCCGCTCAGCGGAATGACGGCTGTTTTGCCCTGCAATGAATCAACCAGACGACGGCTTGTCTTTTCAAGAACTCTCCCCAGTTGCTGATCGAGATCATGCCTTGATTTGGATGAAAAATAGTCAGGCAGAAAGCGTTCATAAATCATGGCCTGGCAGCTGCCGTCGTTTTTCAGGAAGAGTACCTCAGCCGGGCGTGTCCTGTTTATACCCTTCACAAGGGTATCTTTTCCCATTACAAATCCGGCAGAAAGAAACTCAGCTATTGCGGACTTATTCACTTTGCTTATCCCTGTACGTGTTTTAACTTCGTGTGCCGAATCAGAAATAAACCAGTTGTTACCATCCCATGCATAGTACATGGCAAAAAGACCCATGGTATCTGTGCCGATAAGCAGCCCATCATCTGTATTGATGGTCACCGTGAATGCACCATCCAAACGGGTGATTACTTCGCGCAATTCTTCGGCTGTTTTAACGTGTTCGAAACTTTCTGTTGCGCTTTTACCCGCAGCGAAGTTGTCTGATGCATCAAACAGATAGCCTCTGAAACCAATGTTACCGCAGGTAACTGGTTTAAAACCATCGTCATGAAAATAAAAAGGAGCTGTCATGGCGTTGATTGAATAATTTGGCGATATAAGGCAATATACTTTTGTATGGTATTTTTTTGACCGAACATATCCAAAGCATAAGCCCTGATTGTTTCTTTATCGTAGCCAGGGTAAGCCTCCATGAAATGTTGCAGGGTGTTTTTCAGGCTACACACATCATGCGATTCTGAAACCAGACCGGTCTGGGGAGTGATTATTTCTTGTGGCCCACCCGACGGGGTTGCGACTACCGGAATACCACAGGCCATAGCTTCTGCAATAACCACCCCGAATGATTCAAACAGGGATGCGACTACCAGGGCGTTTGACTGCCAAAGGAGTTCCCGTATAGCAGTTTTATCAAGTTTGCCCTTAAACGTGATTTGTTTTTCAACACCAAGGTCTTTAACCATTGTACGCAGCTCTTTACCAAGGGAGCCATCTCCGGCTATTATCAGTTGTGGGCTATCAACCATGCTCTTTGCCAGGTCGGCAAAGGCCATGATCAGTGTATGCAGCCCCTTGTGTCTTTCCAGGTGGGCAATACATAAAAATGTAAATTTTGCATTTTTGCTTTCCTCAGCCCCTGGAGTGAAAAATGAGGTATCAACCATATTGGGGATAACCGACATTTGGGTTGCTTTTTCAGGAACAACCTCAAGAATGCCTGGCTGCAGTGAACGGCTGACAGTCAAAATATGTGAAGCATTTGAAAATGCCGTATGCAGAAACGGTCTATGCCAATGCATGATAAGTAAGTTTCCGTCTTTGCCAGACACAAATCGTCCCCTGTGCTCTGTCAAAACATAAGGAACCCCCCATTTTTTTTTAATTTCAGCAGCTGCCAAACCCGCCCACATGCTGCTTTGTGCCTGTACCAGAGAGGGTTTTGGGTTATGTTGCAGATGTCTTTTGAAATCAGCAACAATACAGTTCACCCACCTTTCGGTGTTTTTTTTGTCAGCGAGCGGAATGCGGCGGAGCCAATTAATCTTTTCCGTTAACCCTGCTTCAGGCTTTGAGACAGTTTTACCCTGAAATGGCATGAGCCAGCGTAATGGCCCATTTTTCAGACCTGGCATATGACGTGCAAGTACGGTGACATCCATTTGGCCGTATCTGGCAAGCGCCATGGCGTGCTCGCGAAAAAATGAACCCCCATAAGGAGGATACCACGACGGAATTACTACTACATGATGCTTATCTGATTGATCCATAGAAGCAAAGGGCTTGGGCATGAATTGAAGGGGAGAACGGCTCCCGCAGACCTTTGGAAAAATTAAACTTTTTTAGTTTTCTGACCTGACAAATTACGTAAAAAAAATGTATATTTGCACTCGCAATTACACGGTGGCTGTAGCTCAGTAGGTTAGAGCATCAGATTGTGGTTCTGAGGGTCGTGGGTTCGAGTCCCATTAGCCACCCAAAACCGGGCAGATATCTGGCCCGGTTTTTTTTTGGTATAAAGTCATGTGGGTTTGCAGACAAGCTAAACCGGTCAGGGCAGCTGGTACACATGTGGGTTGATTTATCTTCACGGATAAAAAAATCAGTGTATTTTTGTTGTGTATCAAGAAGTAACCATGAAAGAAGTATTGGCTTTTCTTCGCAAAGAAGTCATGCTCGAGTGGCGGCAGCGCTTTGCCGTCAGCGGTGTGATCCTATACCTGGTTTCGACAGTCTTTGTTGCATACCTGGCATTTGACGGACTAATTCCTGTTCAAACATGGAATGCATTATTCTGGTTGATCATGCTGTTTGCGTCAGTCAATGCCATTTTGAAAAGTTTTATGCAAGAAGCTGAAAGCAGGCAGCTTTTTTATTACACCCATATTAGTGCCCGGGGAGTCATCAATGCAAAGATCCTTTACAATGCCTCGCTTATGACCATCCTCGGCCTGGCCGGGTTTGGTATATTTGTACTCTTTATGGGTAATCCACTGGTACACACCGGTCTGTTTTTACTGAATTTGTTTTTGGGGATGCTGGGCTTTGCCTCTGTGCTGACCCTGGTGTCAGCCATTGCCTCCAGGGCCAGGAACAATTTTACCCTCATGGCCGTTTTGGGATTTCCCCTGATCTTACCCATGCTGTTGCTGTTAATACGCGTATCTTCAACAGCTCTTACCGGAGGCTCTGCAGGTGTATCTGATATATTAATATCAGCATTATTGATTATCATCACAGTGATTCTTTCAAACCTATTATTTCCGTATATTTGGAAAGAATAAACATATAGTGATACCGATATGCTTAAAACCCATTGGTGGAAAATTGCCGGGATCATCCTTCTAGTGTATGTGATTGTAGGGGGCCTTTTGTTTTCGGTTCCACAATTGCCTGTCATCAGAGAAACCATCCGAAATGTATACTTTCATGTTGGGATGTGGTTCGGAATGATGTTTATTTTGTTTGCAGCATTGGGTTTCAGTATTCGCTATCTGCTATATGGACGGATGATTGATGATTTGAAAGCATTAAATGCGGTAAAAACGGGGCTTTTATTTGGGGCACTAGGCCTGATAACCGGAATGATCTGGGCAAAGTTTACCTGGGGGAGTTTCTGGGTTAATGACCCCAAGCTCAATGGAGCAGTTGTAGGGATACTTACTTATCTTGCCTATATGGTCTTGAGAGCGTCATTTGAAGACGAAGAAATGAGAGCCAGGCTGGCCGCTGTTTACAATGTATTTGCCTTTGTTTTGTTTTTTGTTTTCATTATGATTTTACCAAGACTTGCGTCGGCATCAATCCATCCTGGGATTGATGGAAATCCGGCCCTGGCAACAGGAGATATGGCACCTGAGATGCGTAAGATTTTTTTTCCTGCCATGGCTGGTTGGTTTATTATGGCCTGGTGGTTGTTCACCCTGCTGTTTCGCTCCAGTCGTCTTGAAAAGCAAATTGATGAAATAACTGAGCATTATTAAAAGGATGATCATATGGATGAAGGGAAACTCCTGGTTGTGGTGATGGTATTGGTAGTGATCTTTTTGGGCATTGCCTTGTTTATGTTTTATATTGACCGCAAACTACACGGTCTGGAGCAGAAAATAAAAAAGCTTAAAGATGCTGGTGAGCTAACCCACAAGGATAATAATCATTCAAAACCATGAAAAAGACACAACTGTTGGGATTGATATTTGTGGTGGTCTCAATTGGAGTTATCATCAGTATGGTATACAATGCCGACACCTATGCCAGTTTTTCTGAAGCAAGGGATCACCCCGGGCGGGAGTTTCATATTATTGGTGACCTGGTCAGGAATATGCCTGTTGAAGAAAAAGTGGTTAACAACACCCTTTTGTTAACGTTCTATATGCGTGACAAGGAAGGAGAAGTGACAGAAGTAATGTATTTTGGAGGAAAACCACAAGACTTTGAGCAGTCAGATGAAGTTGTTCTCATTGGTCGCTATGAAGGGGATACCTTCGTGGCCAGCAGTCTGCTGTTAAAATGCCCTTCAAAGTATAATCCTGATGAGATCGGTCAGACGGAGTATGTATTTGACTGATTGATGTCTTATAAATTCTCAAAAACATCCGGAAGCCTTTTTAACAAGGCAATTTCTCTCATTTTTTCTGTGGCATCAATTGCAGGTAAGCCAAAGTATGTCTTGTTCCCCTCAAGTGACTTGATTACGCCCGATTGGCCCAAAACCACGGCACCCTTACCGATGGTGAGGTCTTTCTGAACACCGACCTGTCCCCAGAGTATAACATCATCTTCGATATTAACGCAGCCTGCAACACCAACCTGGGCTGCAAACAGACAATTTTTACCAACAATGGTATCGTGTCCGATCTGGATCAGATTGTCAAGCTTGGTTCCATCGCCGATAATCGTACTTCCGGAAACTCCTTTGTCTATGGTCGTATTTGCCCCGATTTCAACATGATCGCCAATAACTACTTTGCCACATGACTCCAGTTTGTCATGGAATTCTGGCCTTCTTTTAAAATAAAAGGCATCTGCCCCAATAATGGCACCTGAATGAATGATTACGTTATCACCTATCTCACAGTGATCATATATGCTCACATTTGAGTGAATAAGGCAGTTTCTTCCGATGGTAACGTGGTTGCCGATAAACGTCCCGGGTTGTACCCTGGTGCCCTGGCCAATGATGGCAGTGGGGCTGATCATGGATGAAGATTGCTCGAAGGGCCTGAACTTTTTGATTAGAAAGACAAAATCCTTGAATGGATCATCTGAAAAAATAAGTGCCTTCCCGTTTGGAGAAGGCATTTTCTTGTTGATAATAATGGTCGAAGCAGCAGATTCCAGGGCTTTTCTATAATATTTCGGATGGTCAACAAAGGTGATATCTCCCTTTACAACCCTGTGAATTTCATTTATGCCACTGATTATATGCCCGGGATCACCAGAAAACTCAGCCTGTATAAATCCTGCAACTTGTTGTAGTTTGAGCGGAGGAGTTAATTGCATATCGGGCTTTATTTAACTCTTTCTGAATAAGCTCTTGTACGGGTGTCAACCTTGATCTTTTCACCAGTATCTATAAACAGCGGCACATTTATGGTAGCTCCGGTTTCAACTGTGGCGGCCTTAAGGGTGTTTGTGGCTGTATCGCCTTTTACCCCGGGTTCAGAATAAGTAACTTCCAATACAACAAAGGGCGGAAGTTCGCAGCTCAATGGGGTCTCTGAGTCAGCGTGCACAACAACCTCAACCTCTTGCCCTTCTTTCAAAAGGTCAGGGGCATTAATCAGTTGCTCCTCAATGGTCAGCTGTTCAAAAGTGGAGGCATGCATAAAATGGTAACCCAGATCATCTTTATAAATAAATTGGTAAGGTCTCCTTTCAACCCTGGCCAGGTTAATTTTTACACCTGCGTTGAAGGTGTTTGCCAGCACCTTACCTGTTTTTAGGTTTTTAAGTTTGGTACGTACAAAAGCTCCGCCTTTGCCGGGTTTTACATGCTGGAAATCAACAATGGTAAATAATTCATTGTTGAGTTCTATACAAAGTCCGTTGCGGAAATCTGAAGTTGTTGCCATAAAAACATATGATTCAATAGTTTGGTCTATTCCGGCACAAAAGTAATAAAAATAAATTACTCTTTATCTGTAAAACAACCATCACGGGGTCAAAGAGAAATCATCTCATCATCGGGCAAATACTCAGCAGGGTTATGATTGGAGGCTATCACAACAGTTCTGTTCTGGCCATAGGTTTGCATCAGGTAGGCATACCATTGACGTGATTCATCATCCAGGTTGCTGCAGGGTTCATCGAGAAGCAAGAGTCCCGACAATGGAACAACAGCCAGGCAAAGCTTGACCCTTTGCCTCATTCCTGAAGAAAAATTTCTGATGGGTTTGTCAAAACTGCCTTCAAGCCCCGCCATCGAAATAATCTGGCGGTTTGAAAGCCCTTCAGGAATGTCTTTGAAACGTCGGCAAAACCCGAGTAACTCAGTGAAGGTAAATTCATCGATGGGGTCAATGTAAGGGGCCGACATGGATATGTGTCGAAACAATACATCTGAATGGATGGGAAGTTTATCGAGTGACCAACTTAATGTGCCTTCTGACGGACTGAGATAACCAGAAATCATTTTCAGCAGAGTAGATTTTCCGCTGCCATTCTTTCCGGCAATGACATATCGCCTGCCCGGATCAAGGGTTAAATCCATATGTCGGAAAACCCATTTGCCCTGAAACTTTTTACCGGCTTTGCTTATGTTGACCTGTATCATTCAGGGTGTTTTATCTGTCCTTGTAGGCGTAGCCTTTCATAATCCCCCTGCTTGATTTTGAAATAAAACTTAGTATCTCGTCACGCTCAGGCGTGGCGGGCATTTCTGTCTCAATAAAGTTGATAGCCTGACTGACGTTATGGCTTTTCAGATACAGCACGCGATAAATATCCTGTATTTCATTGATTTTCTCACTGCTATAGCCTCTTCGTCGCAAACCAATCGAATTGATTCCTACAAACGAAAGTGGGTCTCTGGCTGCCTTGGTAAACGGGGGTACATCTTTTCTTACCAGCGAGCCACCTGATATCATCACATGGGCACCAATGTTAACAAACTGATGAACAGCCGACAGGCCGCCCAAAATAGCATAATCTTCCATGGTGATATGTCCGGCAAGGTTGGCGGCATTGGCAAGTATACAGTGATTGCCTATGATACAGTCATGGGCAATGTGAACATAGGCCATCAGCAGGCAGTTATTGCCAATCACGGTCTTGTTATTGGCCTTTGTTCCCCTGTTAACGGTTACGAACTCACGAATGGTTGTGTTGTCGCCAATCTCAACAGTGGTTTCTTCACCTTCAAATTTCAGATCTTGTGGTACGGCACTGATAACGGCTCCGGGAAAAATCCGGCAATTCTTACCGATTCTTGCGCCTTCCATGATGGTAACATTTGATCCTATCCATGTACCTTCACCAATTTCAACATTTTTGTGGATGGTGACAAAAGGTTCGATGACCACATTCCTGGCAATTTTAGCCTGGGGGTGGACGTATGCTAGCGGTTGATTCATAAGACGGTTATTTTTTACTGATTTGCGCCATCAGTTCGGCTTCCAATACTACTTTTCTGCCCACGTAGGCAACTCCTTTCATATGACAAATGCCTCTTCTGACGGGCGATATCAGTGTAAGTTTAAATACAAGGGTATCACCGGGAACCACTTTTTGCTTAAATCTGACGTTGTCAATCTTTAAGAAGTAGGTATTGTAGTTACCCGGATCATCAACAGTTGATAAAACCAGTATGCCTCCGGCCTGTGCCATGGCTTCAATCTGTAGCACACCTGGCATGAGGGGCTCATCAGGAAAATGGCCGATGAAGAAAGGTTCATTCATGCTCACATTCTTGACGGCCACCACTGATGAATCAGTAACCTCAATTACCTTGTCAACCAGAAGAAATGGTGGCCGGTGTGGCAACATCCGCTTGATCTCGTTGATGTCATAAAGTGGTGTTGCATCAGGATCATATACCGGAATCTGCTCTTGTTCGAGCTGAATGCGAATATGTTTTTTGATTTGTTTGGCAAAAAGCACATTGGACGCATGTCCTGGCTTGGTGGCAATGATATGCCCTTTGATTGGTTTACCTGCAAGGGTAAGATCACCCATAACGTCAAGCAGTTTATGGCGTGCCGGCTCGTTTGGGAAAGCCAGTTCAAGGTTGTTGAGGATTCCTTCTTGCCTGACGGCAACCGTAGGTTTGTTGAACACACCGGCTAATCTGTCAAGCTCTTGCTGGCTAACCGGCTTGTCAACAAATACAATGGCATTGCTCAGGTCTCCGCCCCTGATAAGGTTTTGGTTCAACAGGTATTCAAGTTCGTGCAGAAACACAAATGTTCTGCATTTTGCAATCTCCTCATTGAACTCAGACGTTGAATTCATAGTGGCATACTGATGGCCAAGAACCTTTGACTCATAATCTATCATGCAGGTAACCCTGAACTGGTCACTGGGCAGCGCAATAATCTCGCAATCTTTTTCTTCATGGTAGAACCTGATTGGCTCTCTGACCTCAAAATAGTTCTTAAAAGCCTCTTGTTCGACAGTGCCTGCTTTTTCGATGGCTTCAACATAGATTTTGCTGCTTCCGTCAAGTATAGGCGTTTCAGGGCAATCAACTTCAATGGTGGCATTGTCAATACCATTACCGGTTAGTGCAGCCAATACATGCTCAACAGTGGCTATCCTCATCCCTTCTTTTTCAATGGTGGTACCTCTTGAGGTGTCAACCACCAGGTTGGCGTCGGCCTCTACAAAAGCCTCGTCGCCCAGGTCAGACCGCCAGAAACGGATACCAGTATTTTCAGGAGCCGGATGTATGGTCAGGTGTACATTTTTGCCTGTATGTAAACCCACGCCTGTCACAGTGACGGCTTGCTTTATGGTCTTCTGTTTTTCGTTCATAAAATTTCACTTGAGTTCGCCTTTTTGAAGCTTGCTGAGTTCTTTTTCCAACTCTTCAATTCGCTTGACCAGCTTCTCAAAGTTTTTGAAATAGATAAAAGCTTTTTTGTATTGCGAGGCTTCCAGGGCTGGTGAACCCATAACAATTTGCCCGTCTTTGATGTTCGAAGCTATGCCGGCCTGGGCTGCAATTTTAACTTCATCTCCTATGTTAATATGGCCACTGATTCCAACTTGTCCGCCAATCATGCAATTTTTCCCAATTTTTGATGATCCCGCAACTCCGCTCTGTGCGGCCATTACGGTGTTTTCTCCTACAACCACATTATGACCGATCTGAATCAGGTTATCGAGTTTGACTCCTTTGCGAATAATGGTTGATCCGAGAGTAGCCCTGTCGATGGTAGATCCGGCCCCAATTTCAACCTGGTCTTCGATGATTACATTGCCTATTTGTTCAATTTTTTTATAGTTCCGGTCAGTTTGGGGGGCAAAACCAAACCCGTCGGCACCAATTACCACATTGGCGTGGATATTGCAATCATTCCCGATTAATGAGTTGTCATACACCTTGGCTCCACTGAAAAATACGGTATTGTCGCCGATAACCACATTGTCACCGATATAGCAATTGGGATATATCTTTACATTTTTCCCCATTTTTACATGTTCGCCAATGTAGGCAAATGCTCCGACATAGGCATTTTCACCAGGTTCAGAAGTGGGAGATATCCACGCCAACTCTGAGACCCCTGTTTTCTGGGGCAGATTTGCCTGGTAAAGTTCCAACAATCTGGCCAGGGCGCCATATGGATCACTGACACGAATCAGCGTGCTTGAAACAGGCTTTTCTGGTTGAAAATCTTGTCTGACAAGAATAATGGAAGCAGTGGTTTGATATATGTGGTTGGTGTATGCCGGATTGGATAAAAAGGTCAAACTGCCGCTACCGCCCTCTTCTATGGTTGAGATCCGAGACACCTTGATGTTGGGGTCTCCTTCAATTTCGCCGTTTAAAAAATCGGATATCTGTCTGGCTGTGAATTCCATATGTGCTTTCTATGCGAGAATAAGGGCGCGCAAGTTACCAATATTTATGCTGACTGCCAAGAAGTTTTTATGTTAGTTCTTTTGGATAACACAAGACAAACTTTTCAACCGGACTGGATAAAACATTGATATTTAATTGATCGCTGGCTGTTGCAATGTCGTTGAGACGGCCATCCCTTGACAAAATCATGATGCCTGAGGCTCCCGGATCATATGCACTATTGCTTGACTTCCCCTCAATAACAAGGTAATCAAGTTCACTGTCGCTTATGAAACCAAAAACTTCTTTGGCCCTGCTCTTGATGTGAGATAGCTGGTTGTGATCAAAAGCTTCATTTTGCATATGTACCCTGAACAGCTTGCGGTGCACGAGACTCCTGCACAGATAGGCCAAAAGCTTATCCTCGTGAACAACCCAGCTTTTGATGGCCGCATAAATGTCATAGTCATCCAGCAAAGAAAAATCTTCAAGCAGGCTTGCGTCGTTCAGAAAGTTATGTAATCTGTAATCGTGATATAAAAAGCGACTGAGTGCAGCACTGGCGGGTAATGTTTCGCCGGCCATGGCCAACTGCCTGGCCCTTCGCAATATATTGGTCAGCATGCTTTCGGCTGCTACTACGGTTTTGTGCAGGTAAACCTGCCAATACATAAGCCGTCGGGCAATGATGAATTTTTCGATGCTATAAATGCCCTTGGCGTCAATTACAAGGGTGTCGTCTGAGATATTCAGCATTTTAATGATTCTGTCCCAGCTGATGACACCTTCAGAAACTCCGGTAAAAAAGCTATCACGGTTCAGATAGTCAAGCCTGTCCATGTCAAGCTGGCTTGATACCAATTGGTGCAAGGGTTTACAGGGGTGGGTTCCTTTAAATATCCTGATGGCATTTTCAAGCGAATGCGGCATGGTTTGGTGCAAGCGCTGCATAAAGAGCCCGGATAGTTCTTCATGGGTTACACCCTTAACCAGACTGTGTTCAAGGGCATGCGAAAAAGGGCCATGCCCGATATCATGGAGTAAAATGGCCTGGGTTACAGCCAATGCGTCATCTTCTGAAATCTCGTAACCCTTAAAGCGCAAAATCTCGATAGCCTGGCCCATAAGGTACATGGCTCCCATGGCATGATGAAACCTTGTGTGCAGGGCTCCGGGGTAAACAAGGTGTGACATGCCAAGCTGCCTGATGTGTCGAAGCCTTTGAAAAAAAGGAGTTTCAATTATATCAAAAACAGATCCGTCAGGGATGTTGATAAACCCATATACAGGATCATTGAATATCTTTAGTTTGTTATCTGATGATTGTCCCATGGGTTTATGTCAAAAGTGCCGTGTTTCTGATTTTTTGGGAAACCACAAAAGCCTGATTCGGCTTTTTTGGTTACATTTGTTTTAAACTGCAAAATACAAAAAAATATGGGTGCTACCATTTTGTGGGCTGATGATGAAATTGATCTGCTTACCCCTCATATTTTATTCCTCAGAGAAAAAGGCTATGAAGTAATCACAACAAGTAGTGGTGCTGAGGCCCTCGATCTGATTGAAGAAAGACAGTTTGATATTGTATTTTTGGATGAGAACATGCCGGGGCTCACAGGCCTGGAAACCCTTGAGCGGATGAAGACGAAATATCCGGGCCTTCCGGTGGTCATGATCACAAAGAGTGAAGAAGAGGCCATCATGAACGATGCCATCGGAAGCAATATTTCTGATTACCTGATAAAACCTGTTAATCCGAATCAGATACTCTTATCGCTAAAAAAGAACCTTGAAAACAAGAAACTGGTAAGTGAAAAGACCAGTATGGCCTATCAGCAGCAATTCAGGCAAATCGGAGCAAGCCTTTCTGCTTCGCTGAGCTTTAAAGAGTGGGTGCAGATTTACAGTGAACTTGTGTTCTGGGAACTTGAACTCGGAAAATCGGGTGATGAGAACCTGAGGGATATTTTCTTGATGCAGAAGGCCGAGGCCAATACCGTATTTTGCAAGTTTATAGAGACAAATTATATCGATTGGTTAAAAGGCCAGGATGAGGACAAACCCATATTGTCACATACCCTGTTCCGTGAAAGATGCCTTCCTGTGATCAAAAAAGAGAATAAGTCATTTTTGATCATTATTGATAACCTGCGATACGACCAGTGGAAAGTTATACAGCCCAAGATTGAAGAGCTGTACAGGGTGGTGAAAGAAGAAATATGTTGCTCCATATTACCTACCGCAACACAATACGCAAGAAACGCTCTGTTTTCCGGTCTTATGCCCGGTGAAATACAGAAACGTTTCCCGCAATACTGGACCAGGGAGGCTGATGAAGGTACACGCAACCAATTTGAGTCTGAACTGCTTGAAGATCAACTCAAAAGACTGGGAGGTGGTATCCCTTTTAACTACCATAAAATAGTCAACCTTACAGCTGGGAAAAAACTACTTGCCAGTTTGAGTGATTACATGGATAAGAAACTAAATGTTCTGGTGTATAATTTTGTTGATATGCTCTCACACTCCAGAACCGAGATGGAGGTAATAAAAGAACTGGCTGATGATGAAGCAGCTTACAGGTCTCTGACCATAAGCTGGTTTGAACACAGTCCGCTCTGGGACATCATCAGGATGCTGGCTGAGCGTAAAATCCCGCTTTTACTTACAACTGACCACGGATCAATCAGGGTTCAGCAGCCAACCAGGGTAGTGGGTGATAAAAACACCAATACGAACCTGAGGTATAAAACCGGGAAAAGCCTGCAGTATGATCCCAAAGAGGTGTTTGAAGTGAGGCATCCTGCAGATGTGTTTCTGCCCAGAGATAATGTGAGCTCAAACTTTATATTTGCCAGAGAGAACAGGTTTTTTGCCTATCCAAATAATTATAATTATTACGTAAACTATTACCGGAACACCTTCCAGCACGGAGGGGTATCGCTGGAGGAGATGTTGGTGCCCTTTGTGCATCTGCATCCAAAATAGTGAGCCTGAATGCATGATATTACAGTTGCTGATGACCAGAGAAAAAGAATACCACATCGCAGCAGAGGGCGAATTGATTAAGCTTGCAAAAGACCTGCTTGCGTCACATCCTGATGCAAGGATCTTTGCTTTTTTTGGAGCCATGGGCGTGGGTAAAACCACCTTTATCAAGGCCATATGCCATGAACTTGGCTCAATCGACCTGGTAAGCAGTCCGACTTACTCCATAGTCAATCACTATGCTACAAAAAATGGCCAAAGTTTATACCATTTTGATTTTTACAGAATTAAATCAATTGCCGAGGTATATGACCTGGGTTATGAAGAATATATGTATTCCGGAAACTATTGTTTTATTGAGTGGCCGGAAAAATTGGAGTCGTTGCTGCCTGATGAATATATCAGGGTTGGCATGGAAGAAACAAATGGCCTCAGGCGGGTAGTTTTTTGATGATCCGGATGCAGGCTTTTTAACCCCATCTTCGTAAATAAAGTTTTTATGGAACGTCCAGGTAGTGAATATATCATGTTTTCAAAGTCACTGCAATTCAGCCCAAGGGAGGAAATGCTGGAGGTGAAAAAACGGAAGAACAAACTGGTTATTGGCATCCCCCTTGAGACCACCTATGAAGAAAAACGGGTTGCTCTTGCACCTGAGGCTGCAGATTTGTTAACCCAAAATGGCCATGAAATTTTATTGCAGTCAAAAGCAGGTGAAAACGCCTTCTTTGACGACAATGAATATGCAGAGGCCGGATGCCAGATTGTTTATAATGCCAATGAAGTTTACCAGGCTGACATCATCCTGAAAGTAGCCCCGCTTACCGACCAGGAAATGGATTTGGTAAAGCCGGGACAAGTCATATTCTCTACCGTGGCCTTACCCATGCAAAAAGAGGATTACTTCAGAAGGCTGATGGCCAAAAAGGCTACTGCCATAGCCTTTGAGTTTATCCGTGATAAAACAAATGCTTTTCCCCTGGTGCGCAGCATGAGCGAAATTGCCGGCAATACCGCCGTACTTATTGCAAGTGAATATTTTAGTGACCGCAAATACGGAAAGGGGCGCATGTTCGGAGGCTTATCGGGCATCACACCCACCGAAGTTATAATAATCGGAGCAGGTACGGCAGGTGAATCAGCTGTCAGGGCAGCTTCTGGACTTGGCGCCATGGTGAAGATATTTGATAACTCAGTATACAGGTTGCGCAGGCTTCAGAATAATTTGAATGTAAGGGCTTTTACCTCAATTATTCAACCCAAGGTATTGCTCAAGGCATTAAAGACTGCTGATGTGGTGATCGGAGCCGTTCATTCTCCCTGGGGCAGAACCCCTGTTATAGTGAGTGAAGACATGGTGAGTCAAATGAAAAAAGGCAGTATCATTGTTGATTTAAGTATAGACCAGGGTGGGTGTATTGAAACAAGCTCAGTGACTACCCATTCTGATCCGGTTTTTTCAAAATTTGGTGTGACCCATTATTGTGTGCCCAATATTGCTTCAAGGGTACCAAACACTGCCTCCTATGCTTTTAGTAACTTTTTTGCTCCGGTATTGCTCGCCATAGGAGATGAGGGCGGTGTTGAAAATATGCTTAAGCGTGATCCTGGTGTAAGACAAGGTGTTTATTTATTCAACGGGACATTGACCAACCAGTATATTGGTGAATTTTTCCGCATACCTTACCAGGATATTGACCTGCTCATGGCAGCCTTTTAGGGGAATACAAATGTTCACGATGTGATAAAAAAAACCCGGGCAAATGCACCGGGTATTTTTGTGACCTGGCTGGGACTCGAACCCAGGACCCCATCCTTAAAAGGGACGTGCTCTACCAGCTGAGCTACCAAGTCAGGAATAATCAAAATATGTTGTGACCTGGCTGGGACTCGAACCCAGGACCCCATCCTTAAAAGGGACGTGCTCTACCAGCTGAGCTACCAAGTCAGGTGATTTAAATGAACGATTTCAAACAAAAAATGGCTGCCGCCATTATTTTTTGAGAGTGCAAAGGTACTCCCAAATTTGAAAAATGCAAAGTTTTTTTTGGCTTTTTCCCATCAGTATGTACTGCCGATGTTGGCCTGTGATACAAGCACCACCGTTTTTATTTTTTTAGTCGATTACAGGATGTCTTTCAAAGACCGCGTCTTCATCAAAAAGTTTACGGTATGTTGTAAGGGTAAACATTCGTTGTGCTCCAATATGTTCAACGATCTTGATCATCTTCGGATTAAAATCGCCCACCCAGGTTATAAACATGGAATCATATTTTTTTGTCCGGGTTACCATTTGCTTCATATACATCACCAACCCACTTTCTATGCCCCTGTTCTGGTACTCGGGTATGATCCCGAAAACCAGTCCGTAAATCACCCTGCATTTACCGCGCCACCTGTGGTATAAAAACCTGATCTTGCCCATCAGGTTAAGTTTGCCGTTGACGTACCTGAAAAGCTGGTTTAATTCGGGTATTCCAATAAAAAATGCCACTGGTTCACCCTGGTGGTAGGCAAATGCCATCAACTCTTCATCAGCCACCTGTTTTATGCTTCTGAAATTGGCAATGGCCTGCTCTGTGGTCATAGGCTTAAAATGTTTGTGGGCTTTACTCCATGCCTTGTTGTAAATGGTCTTGAAATCACTTGCATATTTTTCGATTTCACTCATCTTCATATGCTCAAAATGGTAGCCCTGGGTGGTTGTAAGCCTTTCATATTTCTTTTCAAGAATGGGCGGAAGCACCACATCTGCCTGGATTTTATAAACATACTGATCAAAGTAGTTTTGAAACCCGTAAGCCTCGAAAAAATCTTTGTAATATGGGGGGTTGTAGTTCATCAGGTAAGGTGGGGTGTGCCCAAATCCATCCACCAGCAGCCCCCAGTATCTTTCTTTTTCACCAAAATTTATTGGACCGTCCATGGCTTTCATCCCCCTATGCTCAAGCCAGGAGCGGCAGGCATCGAATAACATAAAAGCCGCGTCTTTATCTTGTACACATTCAAAAAAACCCATGCCACCTGTGGGCTGTCTGTGGGTTGTGGCCAGGTTATGGTTTATAAAAGCAGCGACCCTTCCCATCAAATTCCCCTGCTTGTCTTTGAGAATCCATCGTACGGCTTCACCTGCCTCGAACTGCTTGTTTCTGGCAGGGTCAAATATGACTTCAATGTCCTGATCAATATGGCTAATCCAAATGGGGTTACCTTTGTATATGATGCGGGGAAAATACAAAAACGCTCCCGCAGTTTTCTTGTCGTGTACTTCGATGAGTTGCATCATAGGGCAAGGCTTGGCAGAACAATTGTGTTCAAATATATCATTGCAAAAATATGTAATATTGTAAAACCATATTACAAGCCTTAAAAGTCATTCTCAATATGCTCAAAGGTAAAGTCATTATCATTACAGGTGCTTCTTCAGGAATCGGAAAAGCGCTGGCCATCAGGGCGCTTGGAGAAGGTGCATTGCTCGCCGTGGGGGCAAGAAATGTAACGTCCATGCAAGAATACACAAAAATGCATGACCCTTCTGTTTATTTGGTTGTTCGAACCGACGTTTCACAGGATACTGACTGCAGAGAGCTCATTGAAAAAACCCTTGAAAAGTTTGGTCGCATTGATGTCCTGATCAACAATGCCGGCATTTCGATGCGGGCGCTGTTTGCCGATGTAGAACTTTCAGTACTTGAAAAACTTATGGATGTTAACTTCTGGGGCGCAGTCAGGTGCACAAAATATGCGCTTCCACATCTTTTGCTGACCAATGGAAGCGTGGTTGGTGTTTCTTCTATTGCCGGATACCGTGGGCTGCCAGCCAGAACCGGCTATTCGGCCTCAAAATTTGCACTGCAGGGGTTTTTAGAGGCTCTGCGAACAGAAAATCTTAAGACAGGACTCCACGTATTGACAGCATGCCCCGGTTTTACCAGTTCAAACATACGTAAAACCGCCCTTGCCGGTGATGGAAGCATGCAAGGCGAGTCTCCCAGGGCTGAAGACCAGATGATGTCGGCCGAAGAAGTGGCCGGACAAATATTCAGGGCCATTGAAAAGCGAAAGAGGACACTCATATTGACCAGACAGGGAAAACTAACTGTCTTATTGAACAAATTATGCCCCGGTTATACAGATAAGCTGGTATACAAGCATATGGCCAGGGAGCCGGATGCTCCCTTTAAGTAATAAATGTGAGGCAATCACGGGCCGGTTTGTATCCTTTCTGATCAGTTTGTGTTGAATTATTTGGCTCGGGAACACCTAAAAAAATCATGTATCTTTGTCTTTCAATATCAATACCCATCCAAATCGACATATTATGAACACAATAACTGAGATCAAGCCAAAAACAGGGTTCGGCGAACTAAAATTTGGAGCCAGCCAGGATGACGTCAAAACGGTACTTGGACCACCCCAGGAAGTTGAAACCCTTGACGTGGATGGAGAGATTCACGAAGTTGAAGTATGGAGCTACTGGGATCAGGGCCATGCCGTATACTTTGAAAAAGAGCTCGACAGTGTGTGCACCAATTTTGAAACGGACAATGAAGAGGCCGTTCTTTTTGGAGAAAAAGTTTTTGTCATGCCAGAAAAGGACATCATAACACTAATGCAAAAAAACGGTTATGGTGATTTTGAAGTAGAAGATGATCCTGAGTTGGAAGAGCGCATTTTATTCTTTCATGAGGCGCATATGCAGTTTGTTTTTGACGGTGACAAACTGGGCCTGGTAAGTTGGGCTGTAGCCATGGATGATGATGAAAAGATTCTCTGGCCCTGATGAACGAATTATATCCCTTAAAATTCATCCCAATTTATAAGGAAAAGATATGGGGAGGGCAGCAGTTGAAGCATCTCCCCGGTAAATCTTTTGACCCCCTGCCAAACTGTGGGGAATCATGGGAGCTTTCAGGTGTCAGCAATAATATATCTGTGGTTGAAAATGGTTTTTTGGCAGGCAATGCATTAACTGAGTTGGCAGAGGTGTATATGGGTGACCTGTTGGGTGAAAAGATCCATGCAGGTTTTGGCCCGACCTTTCCGTTGCTCTTTAAATTTCTTGATGCTGCTGATACTTTGTCAGTTCAGGTTCATCCTGGTGATGCCTTTGCACTGGAGCGTCATCAAAGCAGGGGCAAAGCTGAAATGTGGTATGTCATGCAGGCAGAAAAGGGCGCAAAGATTTATGCCGGTTTTAAACGGGATACCACATCAGATGAATTCATGCATTTTGTGAGAGAGGGAAGGCTTGAAGAAATCTTAAAGGTTGAGGAGGTTAGTGCTGGTGACGTGTTCTACATTCCACCCGGACACATCCATGCCATTGGAAAGGGTATCACCCTGTGTGAAATTCAGCAGGCTTCTGATATTACTTACCGGATTTATGACTGGAATCGGTCCATCGCCGGTGGAGGCGTCCGCAAATTACACCTTGAAGAAGCGATCGAAGTACTTGACTTCAAGGCTGGCAACCATAAGGTATCATACAGCCCCATCATGGGCGAGCCTGTCGAACTTGTACGCAACCAATTTTTTACCACCAGATTGCTTGATTTTGACCAGCAGGTGCTGACAGACTATATTCTGGTGGATTCATTCGTGGTCTATGTATGCATTGAAGGGAGCTTCACCATAGTGTATGCATCAGGAAGTCTTGAGGTAAAAACGGGAGACACCATCTTGTTGCCGGCTGATTTGAAAGCTATAGAACTTTTGCCAAAGCAAAGGACACGGATTATTGAGACCTATATATCCTGACAGCTTGTGCTTTTTCCGACAAGGTGAAACATGCCTAGTTTATAAAGATCAAAACACATTAGTGAGGGCCTGTTGCCATGCAGGTTTCGTTCAAACTGCCTTTTACATATTTTGAACGTAAACCCCAATAATCCGGCTAACCTCATTGCACTTATGCGCCTGTACATGTCGAGAACCCTTGACATGCCTGCAAATGTCTGGTCCTCTTTGGTTTTTATGTATATGTGGTGGAGGTTGCGAAGGCCTTCTCTGGTTTTCTGGAGAAACTGGTCACTTTCTTCCAGGCCTTTATGCAGAATAGGGTTGTCTATATGGGTAATTGCCACTCCGGCCTGTTTAAGTTCAAAGGCAAACAGGGTGTCTTCATGTCCGTATCCTTCAAGATCTTCATGGAATTTTATGGTATCGAACATGTCTCGTTTTATCAAAAAATTTCCTGTCATAAATGCATGATACGGGTTGGCCTGTCTGAATGAGAGGGCCCTGACTTCTCTTTTTGTGCCTGCCTTCCAGTGTAGTATGTATTTTGAACCAGGGGGCTCACTGCTGTAAACGTGGCCTCCACATACCACGGTGCCATTCTGGCAGTAAGCCAGGTATTTTTTAATAAAATCTCTGTTTATAATCAGTGTATCACAATCAAGGTAAAGCAGCCAACCGTATGTGGCCCGCTCAGCCAACAGGTTTCTGATCTTGCTTCGGCCAATGTTTTCAGGCAGCTCTATGAGCCTGACCAACTGCAATGATTGAACAGATCTGTTTACCTCTCTGATATCGTCATCTGAACCGTCATCCATAACCATGATTTCGGCAGTAACCCCCAAATTATCAAGCTGATTGTGCAGTACATGAACCAGGTGGGTGACATCCTGATTGAAAACAGGGATACAGATGCTAAGCATAGGATTATTAATAGGAAACGTCCAAAGTTAAACCAATTCGGCTGAATTTCATCGCGAAGATCGTTTTTAAATAGTGTATAATTGTACTTAAACACCCGAATTCTGAAGGGTATTGCTTATTTTTGTTTAGGCAATAGTGAAGAGATTATGTGGGATATTATTAATTGGCAAGGGTTTCTGGTGGGATTGGCTGCATTTTTCATGATCGGACTTTTTCACCCGGTTGTGGCGCGCATGGAATATCACCTGGGCAGGAAAAGCTGGTGGATGCTGTTTTTTCCTGGTTTGGGATGTCTTGCAGCATCCTTCTTTTTGACATCCATCTGGTCTATATTGCTTGGCTGCCTTGCATTTTCATTTTTCTGGAGCACATATGAAATATTTCTCCAGCATGAACGGGTATTGAAGGGCCGCGCACCCAGAAATCCAAAACGCAATGATTATGATTGAAACCTATTCATGG
The DNA here is from genome assembly GCA_007118495.1 of Bacteroidales bacterium. Classification (GTDB taxonomy): domain Bacteria; phylum Bacteroidota; class Bacteroidia; order Bacteroidales; family UBA7960; genus PUPG01. The sequence continues at coordinate 42,845 of SKRM01000057.1, read as the reverse complement.
TCTTTTTTGGGGTTAAATATTGACGGATTACTGGCCGGACTGGCCACAATGTGCATTATTCTACTAACAAGGTATGCCTGCATTGCAGGAGAGTACCATATGGGAAAGGCATTCAGGTATGTGTTTTTGGGATTTGGAATCAGCGGGGTGATTGCATCACTCTTTTTTGAAAATCTCCTGGTTTCTGCTATATTTGCCGTTTTCGGATTTGCCTGTCTCTGGGGTATCCATGAGGTGATCGAGCAGGAAGAGCGCGTTAAAAAGGGATGGTATCCCAGCAAGAATATGGACCCAAAAAAGGATTAATATGTTTTTTGTTGGCTTTTTTTCTTCGCCGCTACCATATATTGTCCTCACATGTTTTTATATGTGGGCTGGTTTTCTATACATGACCCACGTAAACAGATCAGAAACAACTTCTTGGCAACAAGAATCCATTGCCGATTATGTTTCTCCAAACACAGAGGCACTGGATCTTTACGATCATGAAGATTTTACCGATGCTGAGCCGACGGCCCCATGTCAGTTTGGTGCGGATACGAAAACCAGGGGCATGTATCATGCTCCCCCTGTCTTTTTTGAAGCCAATCCTGGATTATTTCACCCCTCCAGGCCACCCCCCTTCAGGATTTTTTGAATTGCTCTCTTCGGGTTTTTTACCGAAGCAATTGACCGGTTTGTTCAATTCAAAACATCCTTTTATTATGCATTTTAACCATATCATGCTGTCAGCAGCCCTGCTGCTGAATCCTTTTGGGCTTTTTGCCCAAATTGTCGTGCTGTCAGGTGATACCACCAGATTACCTCAGGTTCAGCTGGAAGAAACTGAAATCACCTCTATGCGTGAACAGGGGCTACTTAGTCAGCTCCCCATTACTGCTGGCGTGATTGATGATGCCATGTTGGCCCGTCGCCAGGTCTTCTCCATGAAAGACCTGGGCACACTGGTTCCCAATGTTTTCATCCCTGACTATGGGTCACGGCTAACCTCTCCGGTATATATCAGAGGCGTCGGATCAAGGATCAATGCGCCATCCGTTGGATTGTATGTAGATAACATTCCTTATTTTGAGAAATCAGTTTTTGATTTTGATCTCATCGATATTCAGCGAATGGAAGTATTGCGGGGGCCGCAGGGAACCCTCTACGGCCGAAATACCATGGGCGGATTGATCAATGTGTATAGCAAATCCCCTTTTCGTCAGACCGGAACCCGTGTGGCCATGGCCGGAGGGAATCCCGGCTTTTTCAATGCTACGGTAAGCCACAGCCGTTTGCTGACATCCACCACCGGACTTTCAATCTCAGGTGGAATAAACAGGCATGATGGCTATTTTGAAAATGCGTTTACCGGAGGTATGGCTGACGCCCATTTTTCTGCGGGGGGCAGACTCAGGTTTACCAAACAACTGCCCGCAGGGCTTCAACTTGAGTTTACGTCGCATGTGGAGCTGCTCGATCAGGGAGGCTATCCGTATGCCATATATGAACCAGGTAGTGGTTTGACCCACGAAGTTAATTATGATAGGCCTTCTTCCTATGCCAGGACAATGATATCCAATGGGTTTGTGACCAGGTATCAGGCAAGGGGGGTCATGTTCCAAAGCGTGACGGCTTACCAGTATTTCTTTGACAAACAAAAGATCGACCAGGATTTTACACCCATGGATCTTGTTTTCGCCATACAAGATCAGGTTCAGCACATGGCTTCACAAGAACTGACCATCAGAAAGCACCGACCCGGGACCTATCAATGGATTTTTGGCATGTTTGGATTTATGCAGTCACTTGACCATGATTTGGATATTCAATTTGGTGAAGATGCCGTGGCCATGCAGTTTGTTCCGGTACCCCTGTCCAGGATTCAGGCGTCGGCGCATCAGACAAAAGGTGCCGCCATTTTCCATCAGTCTGCATGGCATGATCTTTTTGTTCAGGGATTGAGCTTGACGGCGGGCCTGCGTCTTGATTATGAATCAGCCAGCCTTGATCATCTTGCATACCTGGAGGCCGATATGCCAACACCACCACCCCAGGAATTTGACAGCCACCTTGCTTTTTACCAGGTACTGCCCCGTTTGGCTTTGAACTTTGCGCCAGGTGGAACAACAGCCCTGTTCGCCTCCCTCACAAGGGGATATAAAACAGGGGGGTTCAACATGGTATTTGAGCGTGAGGAAGACCGGAGTTTTGGTCCTGAATACTCCTGGAATTATGAACTTGGCCTCAAAGGGTTTTTCCCCGGCAGGGGATTCAGTTACCAGGCTGCTGTTTTTTACATTGACTGGAAAGACCAGCAGATTTACCAGATGTTGCCCAGCGGTCAGGGCTCCATGTTGAGCAACGCAGGCAAATCGGTGAGCAAGGGCTTTGAATTAGACCTTGATTACATACCCGGAAATGGATGGCGTTACAGGGGAAGTTATGGCTACACCCATGCGACTTTTTCTGAAAACAGGCCCGATCCGGATACCGACCTGTCAGGTTATTTCATTCCTTATGTTCCAAGGCACACCTTGTCTGCCATGCTTGAGTACCAGATTGTGCTCAAGGGAGACATGCTGCGGGCCATGACAATCGGCCTGAACTACCAGGGGCTGGGTCGTCATTACTGGAATCAGCATAACACCACCCACCAGTCGTGGTATGCTTTGGCAGGAGCCCAGTTAACCTTTGATTTTGCAGGGTTTCAGGCCGATTTGTGGGTAAGAAATATTTTTAACGAAACTTACCATGCATTTTCGTTTGCAGCCTTGGGTAACCACTATGTACAGCAGGGCCGGCCATCCACTTTTGGATTAACCCTTCGTTATGGTTTGTAGGTTATGAATAAAGACCGTTTTGGCAAATTGACCACGCTTTTGAGCCTGTATACTGCTCAGGCCATTCCCATGAGTTTCTTTACCACGGTGATCCCGGTAATCATGCGGCAGCAACATTATTCGCTTGAGGCCATCGGGTTGATGCAACTGGTCAAGTTGCCCTGGGTCTTAAAATTTCTATGGGCTCCATATGTTGACAAAACAGGCGGCGGAACGGTGGGATATAAACGCTGGATTTTTCAGGCAGAGGCGTTTTATGCTGTGGCCATTGCCAGCATTGCCTTTTTTCCCATACAGGATCATTTCATCCTGGTGGTGGTACTGATGGTATTGGCCGTTGCTGCAAGTGCCACCCAGGATATTGCCACCGATGCATGGGCCATCCTCAGCCTCAAAAAGGAGGAGCGTAGCCTGGGTAACAGCATGCAGTCAGTTGGTTCATTCACCGGTGCCTTGCTGGGAAGCGGTGTATTGTTGGTTGTATACCATTACCTTGGCTGGCATATCCTGCTGCTCTCTCTTGCAACGCTTGTGCTGGTGGCATTGATTCCCCTGGCGCTATATCAACCTGCACAGCTTGTCAGTAAAAGACCCCGAAGCAAGACCGTCTCCATGGGCGATATCCCTGGGTTTTTCAGGCAAAGCGCACTATGGCCGCATTTGTTGTTTCTGGCCACATTTCACGCCAGCCTCATCGGAATCATGGCCATGGTAAAGCCCTTGTTGATTGACCTGGGTTACAATGCCCGGGAAGTAGGACTCATTGCAGGTATTTTTGGGACGGCTACCGGCGCTGTATTTGCCCTGCTGGCCGGCATCTTTATGAAAAAGATCAGCCGGAAAGTGGCAGCACTGTCACTGGCGCTTCTGAACCTGTTGCCCCCTGCCGCCTTTCTGTTGCTGAGCCCCTATGCCGTTAACCAATCTGTGGCCATGTTCCTGGTGGCTTTGTTATGGGGCGTTTATGCCATGGGTATGGTGTTGGTATTTACGGCGGCCATGGATCAGGTCAGATCATGCAGGGAGGGAACAGACTTCACCCTTCAGATTGTTGTTGTACACCTTGGAAGCCTGCTTTTTGCAGTGAGCAGTGGCAAGATAGCAGAAACCTTCTCATACCAGGGGTTGTTTGGGGTAAGTATTGTTGCCGGATTGCTTGCGCTGGGACTTGTCATCAACAGGTTTTTTTTGGTTGGAAAGGGTCCGGCTGATGCTCATTTAACAACAAAACAACATGCTGATCATGAATAAGATCAAGCACACAGATGTGGCCATTATCGGAGGAGGCCTGACAGGTCTTAGCCTGGGGTTCTACCTCAGGCAACGCAGGCTTTCGTTCATGGTTATTGAAAAAGAAGACCACCCCGGTGGGGTGATAAAAACTTTTCGCGAATCTGGCTTTGTTTTCGAAGGCGGCCCCAATACGGGTGTGATCGGCCATTTGGAGGTGAGTGCTTTATTTGATGATTTATACCCCTTGTGCGAGTTGGAAATTGCCAATCCCAAGGCCAGGAAAAGATTGATATGGAAGGCTGGCCGATGGGAACCCATCCCCTCTGGCATTGTACAGGCAGTAACCACACCGCTCTTTAGCCTGAAAGACAAAATAAGGATATTGGGCGAACCTTTCAGGAGACGGGGCTCTGACCCCATGGAGACGGTGGCCCAGCTGGTTATTCGCCGGATGGGGAAAAGTTTTCTGGACTATGCCGTTGATCCGTTTATATCAGGTATTTATGCAGGTGACCCTGAAAGCCTGGTCACCAAATATGCCCTCCCCAAGCTTTATCGTCTGGAACAGGATTATGGCAGCTTTATTGGGGGTGCATGGAAAAAAAGGAGCAGGGAAAAAGGTCCCAGACCAAGCCGCGAAGTATTTTCAGTAAAAGGCGGGTTGGATAACCTTATCAATGCCCTGGTAGCAGTTGCAGGCAATCAGTCGGTGGTTTCAGGTGCATCAGCATGCCGGGTAATTCCCACAGAAGGGGGATATGCCATTCATTACACTAAAAATGGACAATCCCAGGTCCTTCACGCCAAACAGGTGGTATCGACAGTGGGGGGCGGCCTGATCAGACAGCTCATGCCCTTCTTGCCCGCAGATGAGTTACAGCGGATTGATACGCTAACCTATGCCCCCGTTGTACAGGTGGTTCTGGGATTCAAGAGATGGCCCGGCAAACCCCTGAATGCTTTTGGCGGACTTGTTCCATCCAGAGAGCACCGTAAAATACTTGGCATTTTGTTTCCTTCGGCATTTCTATCAGGCAGGGCTCCTGAGGGAGGTGCCCTGCTAAGCGTATTCGTGGGTGGAATGCGTAACCCTGATATGCTTGCCCTCAGTGACAGCGCCATCCTGGATGTGGTAAAAACCGAAGTGCAGCAAATGATGAAGTTACCAGCATGGGACCCCGATCTGGTAAAGCTTTTTCGCTATCCGGCAGCCATCCCCCAATATGATGCGGAGAGCATGGATCGCCTCAAGGCCATTGTTCGACTGCAAATGAAATACCCGGGCTTGTACCTGGTGGGCAATATTCAGGAAGGCATCGGCATGGCAGATCGCATAGCACAGGCCAAAAGGATAGCCGATTTGCTGAATGGATAATCTTCGGAATGCGAATCATGGGCATATATTCAGCTGAATGGAAGCATAACCGCAATTTATTTTTTCCAGAAACCTGGAGAAAATAATAACAGCACGGTAAATAACTCCAACCTTCCCAAAAGCATAAAGAAGCCCAGTATCCACTTGCCACCTGTGGGGATGTGCGCGTAATTTTCAACCGGTCCCACACTGCCTATGGCAGGTCCTATATTGCCCAATGTCGCGATGGAGGCACCCATGGCAGAAGCAAAGTCAAGGCCGTACACTGACATGATTGCAGCGCCGGCAAAAAACAACATGACGTACAGCAGGGTAAAGGCCATGAAGTTTGTAATGATGTTTTTAGGAATAATTTTTCCATCCAACTTAAGCGGGATGATGGCCATTGGATGGATTAGTCGTTGTATCTCAAGCCTGGTGTTTTTTATTAAAGTCCATACCCTTAACATTTTCAGACCCCCACCGGTTGATCCGATACATCCACCAGTAAACATCAAAATAAATAAAATGATCCAGAGCTGGCCAGGCCATTGAAGAAAGTCTGATGTAACAAAGCCTGTGGTGGTGGTTATGGCCACAACCTGAAACAGGCTGTCTCTGAATGTTTGCTCCAGTCCGTAATGATCAAGTGCGAAAACTGAGATGGTTAAGATGAGTGTGCTTGCCCCGATCACCACGAGGTAAAACCTGAGTTCTTCGTTGCCCAGCAAGCGCTTGAATTGACCTTTAAGTAAAAAGTAATGCATGGTAAAGCTAATCCCTGCAAGCAGCATGAAAAGAATGATCACATACTGGATGTATGGAGAATAGCTGGTGATGCTGTCGTTTTGGGTTGAAAACCCACCGGTGGCCATGGTGCTGAAAGCATGGTTGATGCTGTGAAAAAAGTCCATCCCCCCCAACATGAGAAGCATGGTTTGTGCCAATGTGAGGGAGGCATAGATGCCCCAAAGCCTGCGTGCGGTGTCTTTCATGTGGGGGTGCAGTTTACCAGGGGTGGTGCCCGGCGCCTCCGCAACGAACAACTGCATGCCACCAACACCCAATATAGGCAAGATGGCCAGGGTTAATACGATGATACCCATTCCGCCTAACCAATGGGTCATACTTCGCCAAAACAGCAAGCCCCTGGGCATAGATTCAATATCTGACAGAATGCTGGCCCCGGTGGTGGTAAATCCTGAAATGGATTCGAAGAATGCGTCCGTAAATGAAGCAATGCTGCCCGACAGGAAAAATGGCAATGCCCCCAGCAGGGACATGGAAATCCAGGTCAGGGTGACGATGAGGTAGCCTTCTTTGATGTTGATTTTTTTTATATCATGACGCTTATTCATGATCCAAAGTAAAAGCCCGGCAATAAATGTAATCAGGCTGGCTCCTGATATGGCAATACCAGACGACCATTCCTGGTCAAGCACTGGCCAGATTGCTGCGGAAATCATAGCCAATGACAGCACCATGAAAAGCATACCCAACAGCTTGCCGATGAGCTTCCATTGAATTTGCCTGAAACGGTTCACTTTGTTTTGGTGTTTATTTCTTGTAAAAACTCGGAGATAGCAGCAATAGTACGGTGAATATTTCCAACCTGCCCAAAATCATATACAGGCTTAGAATCCATTTGGCAGCATCGGGTATGTTGGCATAACTGTCAATGGGGCCAACATTGGCAATGGCAGGTCCGATATTGCCCAGGGTGGCAGCTGAAGCGCCAATGGCTGAGGTAAAATCGAGTCCGAACAATGTCATGGTAGCTGCCCCACCCATAAAAAGTAACATATACAAGAGGAAAAATGCCAAAAAATTATGGATGATCTCCTGGGGAATTGTTTTTTGATTAACCCTGACCGGAATGATGGCCATTGGGTGGAGGAGGCGTTTGAATTCAAGTCTTGTGTTTTTAATCAGTACCAGAACACGGATCATTTTAAGCCCGCCCGCTGTTGATCCGATACAACCTCCGGTAAACATCAGGATGAACAGAAAGAACCAAAGGAATCCTTCCCACTCCATATAGTCTGTGGTAACAAATCCTGTGGTGGTGATGATGGATACCACCTGGAAAAGGCTTTTTCTGAAGGTATATTCAATACCACTTTGGTTTACAGCCAGTAGCACAAGAAAGAAAAACACCGTAAATGAAGCTATCACACCCAGGTAGAACCTGAATTCTTCATTGTTCAGCACCTTTTCAAACTGACCCTTCAACACAAAATAATGGAGGGAGAAACTGGTTGCTCCCAGTATCATGAATAAGACGATGACATACTGGATATACGGCGAATAGCCGGCAATGCTATCATTCTGGGTGGAGAACCCCCCTGTGGCAACCGTACTGAATGCATGGTTGAGGCTATGGAAGAAATCCATGCCCCCAAACATCAACAGTATGGTCTGGACAAGGGTCAGCCCAGCATATATACCCCATAGTCTTTTGGCGGTCTGTGTGATTCGGGGGTGGAGCCTGCTGGGGGTGGTCCCGGGTACTTCAGCCACAAAAAGCTGCATGCCTCCCACACCCAGAATGGGTAAAATGGCCAGGGTCAGTACAATAATGCCCATCCCCCCCAACCAATGAGTCATGCTGCGCCAGAACAAAAGCCCTTTGGGTATGGCTTCAATATCAGTAAGAATGGTTGCTCCGGTTGTGGCAATGCCTGATGTGGACTCAAAAAACGCATCTGAAAAATTTGGAATGGCACCCGACAAGAAAAAGGGAAGGGAGCCAAAAAACGAAATACTGATATAAATAACGGTAACAATTACATAGCCTTCTTTTTTTCCGATATTGCGGTGGTCGTGCCGGCGGGTAAGCATATAGGCCAGAAAACCCGAAAAAAATGTGATGGCCGATGATAAGAGAAGATATTGGGTGGTGTGGGTTTCATTATAATACACAGACCAACTGATGGATATGAGCATAAAGATTGAAAGCATCATGATCAGAATGCCGGTGAACTTGGTGATTAACCTCCCATTTATGGATGTCCGTGCTGCCACTGCGCCTACTTGCTTTTAAACATCTTATCAACCCCGTGAAATGCTTCAGGCAAGGCAAATACCACCACCTTGTCGCCTGGCTGGATCTGCATATCACCCCTGGCAATATACCCTGATTCACCCCTGATAAACCCCCCTATTATTGCCTGTTTTGGGAAATTTAATTTCCTGATGGGTTTTTTGGTGATGGGCGAACCTTCTTTGGCGTGAAATTCGAATACTTCAGCATCGACACTGGTGAGGCATTTGGTAGATATGACTTCAGCTGTCATGGTAAACCGGATGATATAACTGGCGGTAGCCAATTTCTTGTTGATAATGGTATCAATGCCCACACTTTGTGAGATGTCTATAAAGTCAATGTTTTCAACGAGCGCGATGGTCTTCCTTACACCATAACGCCTGGCCAGCAGACAGGTGAGAATATTTGTTTCAGAGTTATTGGTTACTGCCACAAAGGCATCCATTGAGCCGACACCCTCACTCTCAAGCAAATTGATATTTCGGGCATCGCCGTTAATGATCAGGCTTGAACGCAGTGAATCTGTCAGCTCAGCAGCCCGGTCACTATTTAGTTCAAAAAGTTTTACATTGAATTTTTTCTCCAGGGCGGCAGCAGTATGGCTGCCCACGGCCCCCCCACCCACAATCATCACATTTCTGATCTCAAAACGGTTTTTCCCGCTTAACTGCAGTAGGTGATCAATGCCGGTGGGCTTGGTGACAACATAGGCCAGATCACCGGCCTGAAAAATATCATCTCCCTTGGGGATGATGGTTCGGGCCCTTCTGTGGATTGAAACGGCCCTGAAATCGAGTTCCTTGTATTCTTCTGCTATTTCAGACAGGGTTTTCCCGATCACGGGTGCGCCTTCGTCAAGCTTGACAAGCATCAGCGATAGCCGGGTATCAGAAAAATCAAATATTTCAGCAGCGGCTGTATTGTTGAGCAAATTTGCGATTTCTTTTGCTGCTATTTTTTCAGGTGATACCAAAAAGTCAATTCCAAGCTCCTTGTAATGGTCTTTGCAATCTTGGGTCAGATATTCGGGTTCGTTGACTTTGGCGATGCATTTTTTTGTACCCAGTCTCTTGGCCAGCAAAGCCGTCAGCAGGTTGAACCTTCCGTCTTTGTGGGCACTTATCAGCAGATCGGTTCTTTTAACTCCGGCATTTTTCAATACCTGGATAGACGTGGAGTCACCTACCAGGGTCATCAGATCTGAATGTACTTCAATCAGCTTCAGAAAATCCCTGTCGGGCGAAATAAGTGTTACATCATGGTTTTCACCTGAAAGTAATTCAGCCAAATGCAAGGCTACCTCACTGTCACCGGTAATGATTATTCTCATGGCTTTCGAGGGTCAAGGGAAACAACACCACAAATGTATACAAAGTTTTTCATGCGCACCTTTTTACGCTTATTTGAAAGATACTACTCTTTATATGCATTTACAAGCTTTGTCAGCGCATTGATGGCATCATCCTCATGTAAATTCCGGTACACAGCATCCTTACCCTTGTAAACATCCAGGTTACCCTTTCCTGTACCCATGATTCCATAATCGGCATCAGCCATTTCACCGGGGCCATTCACAATGCAACCCATGATGGCCACCTTTAGTCCGGGGTGTCCTGACAACGCAGTTTTTACCTTACTGGTCAGACTTACCAGATCGACAGCAGTGCGTGCGCAGCTTGGGCATGAAATGAATTCAGTATCCGTTGCCCTGAGCCCTGCAGATTGAAGGAGCTGGTCAGCCAGTTTCTCAGAATTTTCGTGCGATTCTGCACCTTTGGCCACGGCAGCCTCGATGATTTCCTTTTTCAGTGATTCCAGATCTTTTTCATAGGCCTTATCAGGGGGTATTGCCTTAATCAGCCAGGGCCTGGTCTTTGTGGCATGGTGCATAGAAATGACTTGCCAGACAAAACCATGACATAAGTCTGCCAGCACCTGATCGGGATCATGCTGCATGTTGGAGCTCTCTGTTGGGTTGATAAGCTTACGGGCAAAAACCACCTCGTTTTCGGGTGGCTCTGTAAGACTAATCCTGATGGTATCTGCCAGGCCCATGTCTAACAGGGGGATAACCCCTATGGCCGACCTGATCCTTCCTGCTGCATCACTGCCAGCCTCTGTAACGCCAATATGCAAAGGGTAATACATGTTTTTTTCGGCCATTCGCAACCCCATCATGAAATATGACTCCAACATGGTCAATGGGTCGCTCGACTTAAGCGATACAACGGTATCGAAAAAACCGGCTTCTTCAAAAAGCTGCAGATAGGCCATGGTGCTTTCGACCATGGCTTTGGCTCCATGTCCAAATTCTTGCACAATTGATGCAGAGAGTGAACCTGCATTGGTCCCGATGCGTATGGCTGTTCCGTAATCATTGCACACTTGCAGCAGGGGAGCCAGATTGGTCCGTATAAGATCGTATTCATGCTCCTTGTCCTGATCTTTGTTTGCTCTCCTGGTATTTCCTGACTGTTTGTGGTAGTTTCCGGGGTTGATCCTGACTTTCTCGACAATTTTGGCTGCAGCCAGGGCAAGCCCGGGTTTAAAATGAATGTCAGCTACAAGGCCCTGTTCATACCCTGATGCCAGTAATCCGTTTTTAACCCGTTTAAGGTTCTCAAGGGCATCATTGTCTGGCACGCTGATGCGCATGAAATCAGCACCGGCATCAAAACAACGTATGCACTGGTCAATGGTAGCGCCCACATCACCTGTGGGGGTATTGGTCATCGACTGAATCCTGATGGGATTGTTGCCACCAAGGGGGAGTCCTCCGATTCTTACTACCCGTGATTTAAAGTGATATGGGGTTTGAGATAACATGCGCTTACCTGAGCATTCCGCTTACGCGTTCAAGCTTCCCGTCAACTGGCGCAGGGTCGAGCCCCATAATTTTAGCGATTAAGGGGTAGAGGTCAACCAGTTCAAAGGCAGAGTGGAGGTGTCCTTGTTTGAAGTCAGGACCAATGGCATAAAAGATGGTATGCATGTCTTTGAAAGCATTGTCCCAGCCATGTCCTCCTCCCGAATAGAAAGATTCGGTTCGCTCTCCCCAGCCGATATTCCAGTTGTCATCTGCCATGACCACCAGGTCGAGGGTGCGGGGATTATGCCCGAAATTCAAACGTTCGGGGAGCTCGCCGGTTTTCCAGATATTCAAATGGTCAACCTCTTTCAGGATGTTGTAAATGCTGTCAGTCATGCCAGGAGCAGGCCGCCACATCATGGTGGGATTACCTCCAAAGGCAATGTCAATCCAGTCTCTGTCAATATACTGTGAAAGGTCAATATACCCCTTGGTGCGCCTTTCAGTCATGCCATGGTCAGAAGTTACAATCAGATTGATCTGGTCAGCCATGGGTAAACTGCGGATTGTTTCAAGCAGATAGCCCACCAGTTGGTCAAGCTCCATAACCAACTCGTCGATTTCTCTGCTGTCAGGACCAGTACGGTGTCCTTGCCCATCTGGCTCATTGAAATAAAAAGTGATTAGTTGGGGACGTTCTTCAACCGGCAGTTGCAGCCAGTAAGCTACTGTGTCTATGCGGGCTGCAAAGGGGTCGGTGGTATTGTATACCTTCCAGTAAGTTGGTTGGATCCCTTTGACGGCCGCCTCAGAACCAACCCAAAAATAGGAAGCGGATGTCATGCCTTGTTTTTCGGCCGTCACCCAAATGGGTTCACCACCATAAAATGCCCCGTTTTCAACGGACTCCCGGTCACGCATGCGGTAAGTCATATCCATATCAGGACAGTAAAAATTATTATTGACGATGCCGTGGTTGTCGGGATAGAGTCCGGTGGCCATGGTGTAATGGTTTGGAAATGTATTACTTGGAAAAGCGGGGATCACATATTCTGCCTTTACTCCGTGTTGTGCAATAAAATCGAGGTTGGGGGTGGGGACACGGTCTGCATAATCCCAGCGGAATCCGTCCATTGAGAGCATAATCAGGTAAATGTCCTCTCTCGGGCCTTCGTCGTGGGTTTTGCAAGCGCTCAGTGAAATCAGGGTGAAAAAAGCCACCACGATGACCACTATCTTGGATAAGGGAATTTGTTTCATTGGATAAGATGTTTGGTTTTTGATATTGCAAAAATACGTGTTTTCATTACAGTCTTGTCTTTAGCTGAACGAATGTTTGTATTTTTGTACCATACAATGGAAATAAAAAGATCACAACAAATCAGCCATCCCGGTATCGTTGAAAGGGTTGATGCCCTCAGGGTAATGGTCAGGGTTCAGTCGCAGGCTGCCTGTGGTCACTGCCATGCCAAGAGCCATTGTGGCATGGCCGAGTCTGTTGACAAGCTGGTTGAGGTAGAGACCAGCAATGCAGAAACCTATAAACCCGGACAAAAGGTCGAAGTATTCCTTAAACGTTCGCTGGGATTCAGGGCACTGGCCCTGGGCTATATGCTCCCCTTTATCATTCTGGTTATTTCATTATTTACCATGGTTTGGATTACCCGAAACGAGGGGCTGGCCGCCCTTGTCTCATTTGGGCTCATGGTCCCCTACTATGCGGCCCTTTACCATTGGCGTGAAAAATTACGCAAGACTTTCCACTTCCATATCCGGCCTTCATCATTATTGACATAAAACCCACTGACTGACGTGCGTAAGTTAGGTTTCGCGAAATTTAGAGTAGTTCTAAACAAGACTATAGCGGCCTGATAGTCAGCCTATTTTATGATTGTTAGCGGATTAACAACCCTAAAATACTCATAAACAGAGTCTTGGGTGTGTGCAAAAAAGGCCGTATGGTACCACGGGTTTTCATTATGTTTTCTATTTTTGCGCATTGTCTTGTGTGTGATCATTCACAACTATAAACCTGACATGCATTCGTTTCTTTTCATTCACTAACAAAACCATGAGCAGTGAACGAAGTAATCAATGAAATCACCATTTTATCTGTCGTTTCTCTGGGCGCCATTGGCGGCGTCGCGGCCATCATTCTGTATCTTGTGGCGCAAAAATTCAAAGTAATTGAAGATCCCCGGATTGATACTGTTGAAGAACTTTTGCCCGGGGCCAATTGTGGAGGTTGCGGACTGGCCGGTTGCCGCGCATTGGCTGAAGCCATCGTGCGGGCTGAGAGCCTGGAGGGAATCAATTGTCCGCCCGGAGGTAATGCAGCCATGCAGGATATTGCTAAAGCCATGGGCTGGGAGGCCGGAGAGCAAACTCCGATGATCGCAGTACTCCGTTGCAGCGGCAGCCGTGAATCGGCACCTCCCAAAGTAAGGTATGAAGGAGCCATGACTTGTGCTTTTGCCCACAGCCTGTTTTCAGGTGAGGCGGGATGTCCCTACGGTTGTCTCGGGTGTGGAGATTGCGTAAGGGCTTGCGCTTTTGATGCCATGTATATGGACCATAAAACCGGTCTGCCTGTTATTCTGGACGACAAATGTGTGGCCTGCGGAGCTTGCGTGAAAGCTTGCCCGCGCGACATCATTGAAATGCGGAAAAAAGGCAAAAAAGACCGCCGGATTTTTGTGTCGTGTATAAATATGGAAAAAGGCGGAGTAGCCCGCAAAAATTGCAAGGTTGCCTGCATTGGATGTGGTAAATGTGTCAAAGAATGTAAATTTGATGCCATCTCACTTGAAAATTTCCTGGCTTACATAGATTATGAAAAATGTACATTATGCCGGAAATGTCCGCCAGTGTGTCCCACCAATGCCATCCATGAGCTGAATTTTCCGCCCAGAAAACCTAAGGTTGAAAAGGAAGAAAATAAAGTGGAAGCCTGATATGTTGCCGGTCTGTTGGGCTGCATTGCATTATCCATTACAAGAGATTTGTTAAACCAAAATAAGACACATTGAAAACGTTTGCCATAGGAGGTGTTCATCCACCTGAAAACAAGTTTGCGGAGAAACAGCCCATTGAGTGGCTGCCACCTTCGGGTACTGTGGCCATTCCCATTTCACAACATCTCGGGGTGCCGGCCAAACCAGTGGTTACCAAGGGTGACAAGGTGAGGGTTGGTCAGCTTATTGCCCGGGGTGAAGCATTCATTTCAGCCCATATCCATGCATCCGTTTCGGGAACTGTATCGAAAATCGATAGTATAACCGATACAAGTGGTTACCGCAGACAAGCCATTTTGATCGATGTGGATGGGGATGACTGGATGGAGTCAATTGACAGAGACCAGACCCTGATCAGCGATTGTAGCCTCGATGCTCCTGAAATTGTCAAAAAAGTTCACGAAATGGGTATTGTGGGTCTGGGTGGTGCCACCTTTCCATCTCATGTAAAATTGAATGTGCCCCAAGGCAAAAAGGCATCGTATCTGATCATTAACGGGGTTGAGTGTGAACCCTGCCTGACAGCTGATCACCGTATCATGCTTGAAAGGGGTGAAGAAATGCTGGTGGGGATCACCATACAAATGAGGGCACTCGGTGTAGAAAAGGCCATTATTGGGATTGAGAACAATAAGCCTGACGCCATTACCCATCTTACTGAACTGGCTCGCAAATATCCCGGAATCACTGTTGAACCTTTAAAGGTCAAGTATCCGCAAGGTGCTGAAAAACAACTGATAAAGGCTTTGGTTGATCGCGAGGTGCCCTCCGGAAAGTTGCCCATTGAGGTGGGCTGCGTTGTCCACAACGTAGGAACTTCATTGGCAGTGTATGAAGCTGTACAAAAGAACAAGCCATTGATTGAGCGGGTTGTGACAGTAACCGGGGTTTCGGTTAAGAAACCTTCAAACTTCATGGTGAGGTTAGGAACACCTGTAAGTGCCCTGATTGAAGCAGCAGGGGGGATGCCTGAAGATACAGGCAAGGTGATCAATGGCGGGCCCATGATGGGTAAGGCATTGAATGATCTGGGTGCACCTGTCACCAAGGGCACTTCAGGAATTCTGCTTTTTACTCAAGAAGAAACTCCGCGTTTGCCTGAACTAAACTGTGTACGTTGTGCCAAGTGTCTCACCGTGTGCCCTATGGGTCTGGAACCTTATTTGCTGGCCGTGCTTGCCGATAAAAGAAGGCTTGAAGAGTGTGAAGAAGAAAGAATCATGGACTGTATGGAATGCGGGTCATGCCTTTATATTTGTCCCTCGGGCAGGCCTCTGCTTGATCAAATCAGGGTAGGAAAAAACCTTGTTGGCAAAATGATCAGGGAAAGATCATCTTAACAGAGAATGGAAACATTAAACTTTAATCTTAAGATATGCGATTACTGACCGTTTCGGGCTCGCCCCATTTGCATACAGACCAGTCTGTGAGCAAAATCATGTACGGCGTGGTTTTCTCGCTCATACCTGCCATGCTGGTATCTTTCTACTTTTTCGGCCTGGCAGCCATACTGGTAACACTTACGGCTGTTGTGTCGTGTATGGCATTTGAGTTTGTCATCCAGAAGTACCTCATCAAGGGACCCCTAACCATTTTTGACGGGTCGGCCATCATAACGGGGGTGTTGCTTGCATTCAACGTTCCGGCCAATTTGCCCCTTGGCCTGGTGGTTATAGGGTCGGCCGTTGCCATCGGTATGGGGAAAATGACATTTGGAGGGTTGGGTAAAAATCCTTTTAATCCGGCATTGGTCGGAAGGGTTTTTATGATGATCTCATTCCCGGTGCAAATGACCACCTATCCCGAACCGACGGCTTTCAGCACCAGGCTTACCGATGTGGTAACCGGCCCCACACCACTTACTTTGGTTAAAGACGGGGTGTCAAGGGGTGTCGGGATATCAGAGCTGATGCCACAATTGCCTGAATATACACAGTTGATGATGGGCAATATGGGAGGGTCGGTAGGTGAAGTTTCGGCTATCGCTCTGATTCTTGGTGGCTTGTACATGTTATTCAGACGCATTATTTCCTGGCATATCCCCGTGGCTTTTCTGGGCTCTGCAGCAATCTTTGCAGGGATATTCTGGCTGGTCGATCCACAGGTTTATGTTGATCCGGTATTTCATCTCTTTACAGGTGGGCTTATGCTGGGAGCACTCTATATGGCGACAGATTATGCCACAAGCCCCATGTCTCGGTGGGGGATGATCATTTTCGGGGTTGGCTGTGGTCTTTTGACTATCATCATCCGTTTATTTGGTGCCTATCCTGAAGGTGTGGCATTTTCAATCTTAATTATGAATGCCTTTGTGCCGCTGATTAACCGTGCCTTTAAACCGAAACGTTTTGGGGAGGAAGTAAAAAATGGCTAAAAAAGAATCTACTTTTCTGAATATGGTGCTGACCCTGGTCATTGTGGCCGCAGCAGCCTCATTTACACTGGCAACAGTTTATAACCTGACCAAAGAACCCATTGAACGGGCCAGGGAAGCTGCCCGCCAGGCAGCCATCAGTATGGTGCTGCCCGAATTTGATGAATTGCAGACCTTGAGCTTTATACCGGCCACCGGCTCAGAGCCTCTTGAGTTTAACCTCGGGTTCAAAAACAATGAGTTGGTGGGGGTGGCAGTGGCCACATATACCAGCATGGGTTATAGCGGAGTTATCCGTGCCATGGTAGGTTTTGACCTTGACGGCAGAATCATTGATGTGGTTCATCTGTCACATACAGAAACACCGGGCCTTGGCGATAAGATTGAGAAGGGCAAGTCAGACTGGAGCGATCAGTTTGCCGGGTTTGATCCGTCTGCTTCAGTTCTGAGGGTTCGAAATGACGGAGGCGACGTGGATGGCATCACTGCTGCAACCATCACAGCCAGAGCTTACTGTGACGCCATAGACAGGGCCTGGCAGACGTTCATGGCTAACCGTGAAACCGTTTTAAAAGAAGGAGGAGAATAATTATGGGACAACTACAGAATTTTTCCAAAGGATTTATCCGGGAGAATCCGGTATTTGTATTACTCCTCGGGCTTTGCCCTGCCCTGGGTGTAACCACATCTGCCTTTAACGGGCTTGGTATGGGCCTGGCCACAACTTTTGTACTGGTCTCATCCAATATTGTGGTATCGCTCATAAAGAACTATATCCCATCCAAGGTGAGGATTCCGTCATTCATTGTGGTCATTGCTTCATTTGTTACCATAGTTGACCTGGTCATGGAAGCCTATATGCCTGCCCTGTTTGACTCACTGGGGCTGTTCATCCCCCTCATTGTGGTGAACTGCCTGGTTATGGGGCGTGCAGAAGCCTTTGCCAGCAAAAACAACACATTCAGTGCTATTGTCGACGGACTGGGTATGGGCCTCGGATTCGCCTTTGCCCTGACCCTTCTGGGAGGACTCCGTGAGATTCTGGGAGCCGGCGAGTTTTTTGGTCTTTCACTGTTTGCGGGCGACGGCATGCTTGTGTTCGTTCTCGCCCCCGGCGCATTTATTGGCCTGGGCTATTTGGTTGCCCTGAACAATATTGTTAAAAAGAAACTTGATTAAACCGATTTGCCATGGAATACATTGTCATCATTATCGGAGCCGTATTTGTTAACAACATTGTACTGGCACAATTTCTTGGGATTTGCCCCTATCTGGGTGTTTCAGCCAAGGTATCCACCTCGGTGGGCATGTCGGGTGCAGTCATGTTTGTAATGACCCTGGCCACCATTGTAACCTTTTTGATCTATAACTACATCCTCATCCCCTTTGATATTACCTATCTGCAGACCATAAGTTATATCCTGGTGGTAGCTTCGCTGGTTCAGATGGTTGAAATAATTCTGAAAAAGGTAAGTCCGGCCTTGTATCAGGCACTGGGTATTTTTCTGCCATTGATTGTTACCAACTGTGCCATTTTGGGTGTGACCATTCTGGCCGTTCGCGAAGATTATGGTTTCCACCTGCTTGAAGCAGTTGTTTTTGCCATTGGAAATGCCCTTGGGTTTGCCCTGACCATCGTGCTTTTTGCAGGAATCAGAGAGCATCTTGACCTGATGGATGTTCCCAAAGGTATGCGTGGTGCCCCCGCTGCATTGGTAGTTGCGGGGATACTGGCCCTGGCTTTTATGGGGTTTGCAAACCTGGTCTGATTTAGTGAGTACGTTCAAGGGCAGGTCTCCGCAAAAGCCGCCCCTTTAACCCAGAGGTGAACTTGCCTTCATGAAAGGCTATCCTGCCTCCTGCAATCACTGTAACAGGCTTACCTGTTGTGTTGATCCCTTCAAAAATATTGATATCACAGCGTTGGTGGTGACTGGCTGCAGAAATGCAATCTTTTGCCTGCGTATCCCATATTACCAGGTCGGCGTCAGATCCTTCAGCAATCAAGCCCTTGGCAGGATATAAACCGAAAATTTTAGCCGGACTGGCCGATACAAGATGCACAAAACTTTGCATATCGATACGTCCGGCCATGACCCCAAAAGTATGTAATAACGACAGCCGGTGTTCTATACCACCCGCTCCATTGGCAATCTTTCTGAAATCATCCTTTCCCGGTGCTTTCTGTGATAAATTAAAAGGGCAGTGGTCGGTGCCGACTGTGTGCAGACTTCCGTTTGCCAGTGCTTCCCATAGGGCTTTTCTGTGTGTTTTTGACCTGAGTGGGGGACTCATCACACAAGCAGCAGCATTTTCAAAATCTTTTTCATAGCATGATACATCAAGCAACAGATGTTGGGGACATACTTCACCCCAGACTTGTTGACCATGGTTTCGGGCCTGGCTGATGAGTCTGGTTGATTCGGCCGTGCTCACATGCACAATGTACAACCGGCAGGCGGTTTTGTCTGCCATTTTGATGGCTTTTTCAACAGCTTTGCTTTCAGTGTGCGGAGGACGTGAAAGGGCATGGGCTGCCGGAGAGCTATGCCCGGTCTTGATCATTTGCTCCCTTAAATTATTGATCTCGTCACCTTCTTCACAATGGACTACCACCATGCCACCACCCCTGGCAACAGCAAACATCACCGTTTCAATGCTTGCTTCGTCTAACCCGATACTGTCTTTATAGGCCATATACACCTTGAATGAAGGAAAGCCCATGGCAATGCATTGATTGATTTCTTCAGCAACAGACGAACTCCACGCAACCGGACTGATATGAAAGCTGTAGTCAATGAATGAATGCTTTGCTTCTTTCATTCTTTTGTCAAGTGCATCTGTAAGTGACTCACCCCTTACCGGGGTAACGAAATCGATGATGGTGGTTGTGCCGCCTGCAAGAGCAGCCCTGCTACCTGATTCAAAATCGTCAGATGAGTATCCTGCAAAGGTGGGCAGGTTAAGGTGCACATGGGGGTCGATACCACCCGGAAACACCACCATGCCTTTTGCATCAAATATGTGTTGGGTTTTTTCAGTAAGGCCCTTGGCCAGGCGCCGGATACGTCCGTTGCCAATAAGTATATCGGTTTGAAATGTTGCATTGTAATTAACTACCAATGCATTGCGAATGAGAATGTCATGTTCGGGTAATCCCATGGCGGGCAGGTATACTTGTTTATTGCTTATAGAAACCGCGGAGTCATCGTGATCATCACAAAAGCCCAATGGGCAAATTCGTCTTTGCTGCCACCCTTGATTACTTCCATTGATTCAGTTCCAAACATAACAGAGTAGCCGAACATGAGACGGGTAAAGTCATTAAAGCGATAGCTCAATACCAGGTCAATTTCTGAGCCCAGGTAATAATCAATGGTCTGACCGGGGTTAACCGGATCAGGATAGTCATTCTGGATGTAAAACAGGTGAAGGTCGGCAGTAAATACCGTCTGATCTGAAAGCCTGAATGTGTTTTTGAAATAAGGGTTAAAAAGACCCGCACCCAGGGTATGTGCCGGAAAACTGGTGAAATAATCCATGAACCCATGCCTTGCGTGGCCAATACCATACAGATCGCTGAAAGCCGTATAGGTATCACCGGGATTCACACCATCATTGCCTGAGAATAATTCAAAACCAAGCAGTCCGGAATAGGAGCCTGTCAGCCTTGCTGAAGCTTCGAAAGTGACAAACCAGGCAGAAATATCCTGGCCTGTCCGTGTGTTTCCGTGCTGATAAGCCGGATTAAATGTAAAGGAATAATTTCCGGGTGATGATTGCATATAGGCCGACCAGGTGCCCCTGATATACAATTTGTCAGGATTATCGGGGTGTTCGTAACCATCGGCAATGGCCAGCAGCGAAGCCGTGGTATTGGTCGAAATACGGGTATTATACCATATATAGTTCAGCGTTTTGTAATGGTTAAGGCCGTAGTGAGTTTCAAACATCCTGTTCTGGCTTTGATTCAAGCCCAGTCCGACATGTAGTTTTGAAGCTGCATCATTGTCATATTGAAAAACCACCGCGTCATGTGTGCGTCCCGGAAGTGCCCAGTCATTGAAAGATAAAAGACGCTGATTGTCATATTTCAACTCTTGCCGTCCGGCCTGTACTGCCCAGTTATCAGACAGCTGCAGTTTTACCCATGCTTCATAAAGGTCAAATGACGGCACATGGGTTAATTGCAGGTCTTGTCCCCAGATACGAACATCCTGAATGGAGATCCTTGTACTCACCCTGCTATCTGACAAGTAAGTCAGGTTTAGCCTTGTTCGTTGGTTGAACTGTGCTGCAGGATTGCTGTCAAGTGAAGGCAAGCGGTTATAGCCATTTCTGAATTCAAAACGAGGTCTGATCTGGGCATCTAATGAAAATTGGCCCCAACCAATAGAGCAGGTCATTAAAAAAGAGACAAGAAGTAATAACTTTTTCATAATCATCACGTTTTTTGCTGGCACAAAGTCTAAACATGTAAAGCTGCATCCGGAATGTCCGGATGCAGCTAACCAATACTGCCAAATTACAAATATTATCGATTAAAAAAATATACCAGGATGGAAAAACAGCACGTTGACTGGAAAAATATGCTGGAGTTGGCTCCCCATGCCATGATCATCACTGATGTGCACCTTCGGTTTTTTTACATGAATAAAACGGCAAGGTCGCCTGGAATCAGCCGGGTTGCGCTATGGAAAAAAACGGAGGAATTTGGTCTTTGATGAAGCTGATTACTTAGCCAGCGGCAGTTCAAAATGTCCTGGTGAGACCTCTCTGAATCCTATCTTTTTCAGGTATTTTTTATGTATTGGTGTATGCCCTTCTGACACGATCTTTGCGTAGCCTTCAGCAATGAAAGCATCGCTGAGCCGGTGAAAGATGAATTTACCATTCTTGAAATCTCTGTATTCGGGAATCACATAATCAAGCCCCACCCTCAGGATGTTTGTGTCTTCTCTGCGAGCCAGAAAAAGGCCGGCCACTGACATATCTCTGAGCACAAAGAAACTTAAGGTATTCAGTTCAGGGTCATAGTTGAAGTCAGGGAAAAACTGCCTGATCTCTTTTTTGTGGAAATCAAGGAAACGCAGCAGGTATTTGTTGTCGTTTCTGACCCTCATGGTCTCGAATACCTCTTTTTTTGAGAATATCCCTGCCAGATAATAAATGTCAACAGCAACAATGAAGCAGTTGAGTAATGCAACCGGAAGCGAGCCGATCAGAAAGCCATAGGTTGAGAATAATGCAGCACCAACCAGATTAATTAGCCTGAACTTTACGATTGAGCTCATGGTCATGCTGATGGCGATGATGGCTGAAGCCGTATATCCTATCCACTCAAGAATGTTTATGTCCATGGGTTTAGAGTTTTTCGGGTTTGATTATGCCGAATTGAGACAGCCGGGCGCTGGCCTGGCGGAAATTGGTTGTAAAGCCCAGCAGAAATCCACCTCCACCTGCACCACATAACTTCAGGCTGTAGTCACCTGAGCTGAATCCCTGTTCCCAGACCGGAATAAAATGCTCAGGGATCATTTCGGTAAAATATGTAAACTGCATTCCTGAAAGCTCGCGCATATGCTGCTGAAGCTTGCCTGTGGCTGATGCGGTAACTGCTTTGATGCAGCGGTTGACACAGGGAATATACCTTGAAGTGAGCATAGACCGAAATACATCCTGCTTTTTTTTCTGATGGTAAAGTGATACCAATGGTGCTGTTTTACGCTGCTGACCAGTATCAAGCAAGAAAAAGCCCGATCCCTCACTTTGCAGAAAATGGTGCATGGGAATAACCGAAACAATATTGTCTTTCCCTTCAACCAAAACAGCCTTGTTCATATAGCTGCACAATGGATCAATGCCTGAACTGTTGCCATGAAAGTATGACTCCATAACAGCCAGTACCCCTTTTAAAATGCCAGGTGCCAGCTCTTTGTCCATTGTCTTTTTTTTCCAGTCAGGGCTTGTATAATGCGCAAAGATATTTGCTACAAGAGCTCCGGAGCTACCAAGCCCGTAGCCAGTCGGGATATCTGACCTGAGCCATAAGCCCCCGGATACTGCTTTCTCAATGGCGTCCATGTCAATAACCTCTGCAAGATCACCAGACTCAACCATTTTTTTCAGATATACTACATATGCAAGCAGTTGGTGGTTACTTGCCCGCATCTGCAATATGTTCTCATCATTTTGGTCACCAGTGATACCGCTGACCAACCAGGCCTTGCGTTTTCTGTAAGGCAGGGTCAGGGCTGATGAGCCATCCAACAGGCTGTATTCGCCAAAAAGCATCACTTTGGCAAAAAACGGGGTTTTAGTCTGCATGGAAAAATCATGTTGCATCATGAGTGGCTGTCTTTTCTCACAGGGCCGTGCCCCATCAAATCGTCAATCCACTTTCCGTCCTGGCAATGTAAAGATAATTCATTTCGGATCAGGTTGTATACCTGTTGCTCATCACCAGACATGTATAGCAAATGGATGTTAGGGCCTGCATCGAGGGTAACGTAGACTGGAATATTTGTTTGGCTGCGAAAATCCCAAATGATTTCAAGCATTTTGAGTGTGGCTGGTTTCATAAGCACATACCCTGGTCTGGATGACATCATCAGGCTATGGAGACTTAATGCTTCGTTTTCAATAACTTCACCAGCCTTGTGAACATCACCGTTGCGTAAGGCGGCAAGAATACTTTCAAGGTTAATAGCCGATTGCTGCACCCTGGCCTGGCGGTAAGCGTGTGTATCCATCAGGGCATGCCCCTTTGAGCTAGAGACTTTTTTGCTGCTGCTGTCTGCTATCAAAACGGCGTCTTTCCAATGACTGAATACATGACTTATTTCACTGTCAGGCAGTCTGACCGCATATTCATCAGACGATTCTGCGATCAGTTTGGTGCGACCCCATAGAACTAAACCATCATATACTGAACGGCTGGCACTTCCGCTTCCCATTCTGGAAATATGTGAAGCCTTTCTGAAGAAATGCCTGCTGTCAATTGTTTGTTGAAAGATTATTTCTTCTACGCTGCAAAGGCATAAGGCAAGTGCACTGAATGCAGCTGCAGATGATGCAATTCCGGCCGAATGCGGAAATGTGGTCTTACTGCTTATGGTGATATGGGCGTGAGCCAGAAAGGGAAATTCGCTGGTCATATCACGCAAAAAGCCATCAATCCTACTGCGAAAACCATGGTGTTCAATGCCGTTGAGCCGGAAACTTTCAAGTGAGTACACCTGGTCCTGATCAAGTTCAAAATCAAGCTTGATTTCAACCGTGCTGTTTTTTAATCCGAAGCTCAGAGAGGGATTCATGGGCAACTGGCCCGGAAACTTCCCCCAGTATTTGATTAGGGCAATGTTTGCCGGGCTTTCCCAGCAAATACTTCCTTTTGTCTGCTTCCAGTCGCCTGGATGTTGCTTCACACTGTTTGTCATTACCGCTTATGTGGGGGTGCTGACCATATCTTTGTATGGAATGATGATGGTTAGCCCTTTGTTTGCAAAATAATTTTTTATGTAGTCTGATCCTTTATCTGACGCGGCAAGCATAAAGTCACCGCCCCAGGCACCAAGAGATTTGACCATGCCTTTAAAGTCTCTGAAAAGGACATCCTGAACAGGCTTTCTGCCAAGCAAACCTGCCGTTAGCAATTCATGTTGCCGAAGCAGGTCTGAAAACGTACCTAAATCACTGGCATTGGCCACCTTGACTGATATGTCTGAGATGGTGTCAATATGGCTCTGTTCTACGTTTGCGATGTTAAACTTGCGGACGCTGTCTTCACTGTCTTGCTTTCGACCACTATAAATAAAAGCAAGCTTGCCGGCAAACAAGGGTGCAAATCTTACTTCTTCAACCATGGGCTTAAGGTTCTTTCCTCTGTAAGCATACAGTATGGGTGTAGAACTCCGGGCGCAGGCAACATCGTAACCCGACCCCCCCGATATCTTGAATAAGAGCTCGAAAGGATCAACCCCGGCCCACCATGCTACATTTGATATGAGTGAAGAGCTGCTCCCCAAACCCCAGTGTAGGCTAAAGTCGAGGTGGGTTTTAATTTCATATTGGGTATGCTGATTCGGAAAATCAGGGTTTAGTATTTGGGCTGCAAGCAACATGCGCCTGATAAAGTTGCCGGATGACTCAAAATGCATCCGGTTTCCATGTAGCCATCCTGGATGCAGATGTGGTCCGGTAAACTCCAGGCTGAGCAGATGTTTGCCCTCGACATGGGTATGCCAGATGATATGGCAGTTTTGGTGAGGTTTTGAGTCAACTTCGAGTGTCTGGCCGGCTTGTGCAGGAACAGCCAGGGCTGTTGCACCTGCCAGTACGGTATACTCACCGGTGATCATCAGTTTTCCGTTTGAATAAAAACTTTGTTGCATATGCCTCAAGAGTTGGCTTTATTTTCTCTTAGCCGGTTAAGGAATGCTTTTACGGCCTGATGAGAAACTTTTTGTTTGCTAAAATATTCCCTGGCCAGGCGGGCTTCATCGTCATCGGCCTGAAATTGCATCAGTATATTGGCAAGATGCATGCGCATATGGCCGGCTTGTATCCCTGAAGTAGTCAATGATCTGAGGGCAGCAAAGTTGTTGGCAAGGCCGGCAGCTGCTGCAACCATCATCAATTGACTGGCATCAGGATGCCCAAGGATATCCAGTGAGGTAGCGGCCAGGGGGTGAAGCCTGGTTAAGCCTCCCACTGTTCCAAGTGCCATGGGCATGCTCAGTGAAAATCTAAATGCATCATCAGTTACCCGGGCACGGCTCAGCGACCGGTATTTTCCTGATTTAGCAGCATAGGCATGGGCCCCTGCTTCAATGGCTCTGAAGTCGTTACCTGTGGCCAGTATTACTGCATCCACACCATTCATGATGCCTTTGTTATGGGTGGTGGCCCTGTACACGTCTTCATTGGCAATCTGAACCGCAAGTGCAAACCGCCTGGCAAACGCATCGGCTTTTACACCTGGTGCTATAGCTTCAAGTTCTGACAGCCCGCATGATACACTTACATGAACGATGCACTGGTCAGCGTAATTTGACAAAATAGCCATCAATGGTTCAAACTCATCAGCAGCAAAGCCAGGTGTCTGTGCTAAATATTGCTCCATTGCACCTGCAATTTCTTCAAGACAGGAGTTAATGAAATTGGCACCCATGGCATCGCTGGTGTTGAAGGTGACAAACAATTGAAAATAATGATCAATCGTATCAGAAAAATCTTTGAGTTCTATCTGCAAGATACCTCCGCCTCTTTTTTCCATATTTTGGGTCAGGGGTTGAATATACTCCCTGAGAAATGGAATCATTGCGGCCTCGGCCGCCTTAAGACGGGCATGGTCACCCTTGTAAAGAAAATGCAGTTGCCCGTTTTTAGTATTTGATCCAACACTTGCTTTGAAACCGCCCCTTTCGGCCCAGAATCTGGCAGCTGAGGACGCTGCCGCCACCACTGAGCTTTCTTCAGTTACCATAGGAACCATATACATGGTATCATTGATCAGAAAGTTAGGAGCCACATTAAAGGGAAGGGGATAAGCTGAAATGGTATTTTCGCTGATGTTTGATAATATATGTCTGACAGATGGATCGGGATGCAGAAATGATTCCAGGTGATTGACGGTTAGTTGTGGTGATGACAAAAAAGAAGATACCAACTGTCGTTTTTCTTGCTCTGATAACTTGGAGAAGCCTTTGATAATTCGTTGGTTTTCCATAGTCAGATAGGTATTTGTAGTGTGGTTTTTCCCACCGCTTACTACTCTCTGACACGCAGATAGGCGTAGGCCATTTGAAGTCCGCTGACCTGATGGGCAATATATTGTTGAAGTGTTTTGTAATCGTCTTTGGCATGCTTCAGAAAAGCCGATGCCTGCCCGTAGATGGCAGGCATGTTTGAGCGATTCAGAAGGTAATACCCATCCAGAAACGATCTGATACCTCCCGATATAATCAGTTGCCTGCATCTGACTTCGGTATCTTGCATAATGTTGTTGACCATGATGACCATTTGGAGGGCATCGTGACCAACAAGCGACAAAGGCTCAAACAGTTCGCGTGGCTGATTCGGGTTTCGCAGCATTTCAACCTTGGCAAAATTTGTTCCTCCAAAGGCAGCAAACTCTATGGCAGCCAGCGGAAGCCTTAAAAGTACACGCAGGCTTTCAATCCCCATGCCCTGACCAACTTCTTTAACAATGACCGGAAACTTTACTTGTTCAAGTAATGCTTCAACAGAGTCAATGGGAGCATGCTGCAGGCGGTCTCCCTCGGGTTGAAACCACTCCTGAAATGGGTTTACGTGGATGATCAGCCCGTCGGCCCGCAGTTTTTCAACCAGCCGGTCAAGTTTATCAACGGCCTTGTCTCTGATCAGGTTTTCAAGCTGATTGATCCCAAGGTTGGCGTAAAGGGGTAAATGGTCACCGATGATATTCCGCATATCGAAATCGGGCAAGTACGTATCATCGTCAAGGATCATCCTGCACGAGCCCAAACCCATCCCCATGCCAAACTCATTGCACGCCCTGGCCAGGTTCTGGTTGATGATACCCGCCATTTTTGTTCCTCCGGTCATACTCGACACCCACAGGGGAATACGAAGTGTTTTAGTGCCGAATCTGGTTTCAGGAATGGAGGTAGGATGCGCACTAAGCATGGGCTCGTAATAGAACCTGTTGTCCATATTGTTGACCATGGTTTGCGAAGCCAATGCCAGATCGATATGGTCTTTTTTCCTGTCTTCCATACATAAGGGGCTTATGTGCCCAGATACCTTGAAATAACCATGCGGAGTATCTCTGAAGTTCCTTCACCAATTTGCAGCAGTCGCTGGTCGCGGTAAAAGCGCTCTATTTGGTGGGGTTTAAAAAGGCCTTTGGCTCCATGTATCTGGACAGCTTCATCTGCAATTTCACGTGCGATTTCAGAAGTATATAGTTTGGATATGGCCGCTTCTCTTGCAAACTGCATATTGTTGTCTTTGCGCCAGCATGCGTTATACAAGGTGTTTCTGGCCAATTCAATTTTCATGTCCATGTCTGCCAGCTTAAACCCAACCGCCTGAAATTTTGAAATAGGTTGGCCAAACTGTTCCCTTTCTTTGGCATGCTGCAGTGAGGCCTCAAGGGCACCAATGGCAAGACCCAATCCGATGGCTGCGATTGAAAGCCTGCCAGAGTCGAGTGTGTTCAACATGATTCTTCCACCCTGGCCTTCGTCTCCAAGCAGGTTTTCGGCAGGTACTCTGCAATTGTTAAAGAAGAGTCTGCCTGTATCGCTGGCACGCCACATCATTTTACCTGTGATCTTTTCAGTTGCAAACCCTGGAGTGCCCCGTTCTACAATGATGGTCGAAAGTTTTTTCCGGCCATTTCTGTCACCTGTAACCGCTTGAAGGGTTACTCCACCCGAAATGGGTGTTGATGAATTGGTGATATGGGTTTTTGAGCCATTGATTATCCAATAACCGTTTTCAAGCCTGGCCATGGTTTCAGAACCCATGGCGTCAGATCCGGCATTATCTTCGGTAAGGCCAAAGGCCCAAACCATTTTGCCGGTGCATAATGGGGGAATATATTTTTTCTTTTGCTCTTCTGTTCCGTATTTAAGAATTGGAGCAATACCGAGCGAGTTGACAGCAGCTACGGTAGCTGCCTGTGAGCTGTCAACGCGGGCAAGTTCTTCAACTATGATGATGTAAGAAAGGGTATCCAAAGCCTGTCCTCCAAGTTCACGGGGAACCTGAATTCCAAAAAAACCCAACTCTCCCATTTTGGCAGTAATTTCTTCAGAAAAAATTTCGCCTTCGTCAAGTGAGGCCGCAACCGGTTTTATTTCTTTTTCAGCGAACTCGCGGACCTTTTGCCTGAGTTCTTCATGGGCCTTCGTCAAATAGGGGCTATTGTACATGAATGCATAGATTATATAAAACTGTTTATATTTTGTACATGTTTCCTAAACAACAAAACATGGCTTGTGGTTTGGTAAAAGTAAGAATTTTTGTTAATTGGCCTTGTCTGAACTTATGTTAATTTGTTGCTAAGATAGACCAGTGGGGTATTATCTGCGACCATATCGCCTTCTTTTACATCGACACGTGTGACATATGCTTTGGCTGAAGAGATGATTTTGTTTTCCATTTTCATTGATTCAAGAATAAGCAATGTGTCGCCTTTGTTAATATGGTCACCTTTTTTTGCCACAACTTTTACAATGGTGCCATGCATGGGTGAGGTTACAATGGTTTCACCTTCAAGAACCGGGTTTTCATTAAGTTCTCTGAGTGTATCCTTGCCCAGGTACCTTACCGGGCTGACAGTTGAGGTAACTCCTTCGTGCTGGAATATAACCTCACCGTTAACCGGCAGGTAATACATGGTTTGTATGCTTCCGTCAACATCAATGCGCATATGGTTTTCGCCCCTTTCAAGCAAACGGTAATTGATTTGCTCTCCGTTACAGTCAATGCTCAGGTGATCGGGGGTGTGATATTGAAACCTTGTGTTTACCTCTTGCCCGTTAACCTTAAGGTTTGCTGCAGGTAAAAGCCGCCAGAAACCCAGCTGACGCCATGTTACATTTGCGTTTTCTTTCCTGCCAGGGTTGGCGAACAGGAATGCAAGTGACAACAGATCTTTTGTATGGTGACAGGTTTTTGTCTTTGCCGATCCGGTATGTGCAACCCTTGTTACGATGGTGGTGTCGATTTTGCCATTAGTGAACTGGCTTGAATTAAGCAACTTGATAAGGTACGAAATATTGGTCTTGATACCCAGCAACACATAATCTTTCAGGTGGTGGATGATCATTTTCCGGGCTGTTTCCCTTCTGCTTGAATGAAAGATTACCTTGCTCACCATGGGATCAAACATGGCGCTTATTTCGCCCGACCCATCAAGCGAGCTGTCAATGCGCAGGCCCTTTCCTTTTGGGATTTGGTGCAGAAGTACCTTGCCCGGTGAGGGGGCGAATTCATTGGCTGGATCTTCAGCATAAACGCGGGCTTCAATGGCATGGCCATTCAATTGAATATCGCCCTGTGAAAAAGGGAGGGGTTTTCCGGTTGCAATGTGCATTTGTTCCTTGACAATGTCAATGCCTGTTACCATCTCTGTTACAGGGTGCTCAACCTGAATGCGGGTGTTCATTTCAAGAAAGTAAAATTGTTTACCCTGAACCAGAAACTCAACGGTACCTGCACTGCAATAACCTATATGTTTGGCCAGGATGCGTGCAGATTCAGTCAGGTTTTTCCGCAAACTTACACCAAGGTTGGGCGCAGGTGCTTCTTCAATAATCTTTTGGTGGCGTCGCTGCACAGAACACTCCCGTTCAAAAAGACTGACCACTTGGCCTTTGCAGTCGGCCAGCAGCTGCACTTCAATATGACGGGGCGAGGGCAGGTATTTTTCAATATACACCTCAGGATTGCCAAAATAGGCCTGTGCCTCACGTGTTGCCGATTCAATGACTTCTTCAAGCTCGTCGTCTTTATGAACGATCTTCATACCCTTTCCTCCTCCGCCTCCGGTTGCTTTGACTATAACCGGGTAACCTATACGGCGGGCTCCTTTCAAAAGCATTGCTGCATCACCTGTTGCTCCTTCTATGACAGGAATTCCCAAATCGGCAGCAATTTCTCTGGCCAGGGTCTTGTTTCCCATAGAGCGAATAGCTCCGGCAGACGGGCCGATAAATATAATCCCTGCATCATCAACTGCCTGGGCAAAATCGGCATTCTCTGCCAGAAAACCATATCCGGGGTGAATGGCATCAGCTTCGCAGGCCTGGGCCAGTCTGATGATCTGCCCCATATCCAGATAGGTTTCAGCCAAAGATTTTCCCTGCAGCAGGTAGCGCTCATCAGCCTGTCTTACATGCAAGGCATTGGCGTCATTTGCAGAATAAATAGCCACTGTCGTAATACCCATCTGGTGCAGGGTTTCGAATATCCTCACGGCAATTTCGCCCCTGTTTGCCACCAGTACCTTGTTGATTTGCTTCATCTTTCTCACGTTTTTCTCCATTTGGGTGCACGCTTTTCTCTGAATGCAAGTATCCCTTCAACGGCTTCATCACTCTTGATAACTTCATCGAGGGCTTTCACTGTCAGTGCTGTCAACTTTTCATCCACATCGCTGCCGCTTACCTCTCTGACCAATCGCTTGCAAGCCTTCATGGCACCCGGTGCGTTCTGTAGCAGATCTGAGCCCAGCTTCAGACAAACAGCCTCAGCCTGGTGGTCTTCAGTGACGATGTCTGCCAGGCCGAATTCTCTGGCTATGCCGGCCTCAATAGTATTGCCCGATAACATTAATTGCATGGCCCTGGCTTGCCCCATGCGTGCAATGACATAAGGGGATATGGTGGCCGGAATCAGCCCCAGCCTTACTTCACTGAATGAAAACCTGGCAGAAGCCTCAGCCACTACAAAATCAGCACACGACACAAGACCCAAAGCGCCTCCCATGGCGTGGCCATGCACCAGAACAATCAATGGTTTAGTGAAAAAGTACATATGCTGGTACAATTTTCCCAATACAGCCGGGGGATGATCATGATCTGTTTTTGAAGCCATCCAGGCCAGATCTCCTCCGGCACAGAAAACCCCGCCTTCACCCCTCAGAAGAACCACGCTAACCGTATCATCATCAGAAAGCAAACTGAATGCCTCAATCAATTCTGAGGCCATCAGCCCATTGATGGCGTTTCTTTTCTCAGGCCTGGACAGCCAGATGGTAGTCAGGCTGTCTTTTTCAATGCGGATATGATTGTATGTCTTTGAATAACCCATGATCACTATGCTTGTTTTTACATTCTGTATACACCGCTCTTTGGATCGTCATAGGGCTTGTTTTGCGATGTGGCGATGGCCATAGAGACCACCTGCCTGGTTTGCATCGGTTCGATGATGCCGTCATCCCAGAGTCTGGAGGTGCTGTAATAGGCAGACCCTTCAGTTTCATATTTTTGCAGTATTTCTTGCCTCATGGCTTCAATTTCATCCAGATCAACCTCATGGCCGGCAAGCTGGGTCTGGTCGATTTTAACCTGGGCCAGCACATTGGCGGCCTGTTGCCCCCCCATCACAGAAATACGTGAACCAGGCCACATGAACAAGAAATGTGGCTCGAAAGCCCTGCCTGCCATGGCATAATTTCCGGCACCATATGATCCGCCCGTAATGATGGTAATCTTGGGGACATTGGCATTCGCAACAGCGTGAACCAATTTTGCTCCATCCCTTGCAAGACCGGCATTCTCGTATGATTTTCCCACCATAAAACCTGTGATATTCTGCAAGAACAGAATGGGTATTTTTCTGAAATTACACAATTGGATAAAATGGGTTCCCTTTAGTGATGACTCTGCAAATAAAACCCCATTGTTGGCAATGATGCCAACCGGATAACCCATGATATGCGAAAATCCGGTAACCAGGGTGGTAGCGTACCTGGCCTTGAACTCATGAAACCTGCTGCCATCAGTAAGTCTGGCTATGATCTCATAGGGGTTGGTTTGTTTTTTCTGATCTGCCTGGATAATACCCGGAAGCTCTGCCGGATCATAGAGCGGTTCTTCAGGAGGACGGATGTCAAGATTTTGCCTTTTGCCTGGCTGGAAGGTCTCAAAAATGCTTCTGCAAATGGATAAGGCATGTTGATCGTTTTCAGCAAAATGGTCGGCTACGCCCGATTTGGTTGTATGCACTTCGGCACCTCCCAGTTCTTCGGGGGTGACTATCTCACCCGTTGCTGCCCTGACCAAAGGTGGCCCGCCAATAAAAATGGTTCCCTGGTTCCTGACAATGATGGTCTCGTCACTCATGGCAGGGATATAGGCGCCTCCGGCTGTACATGATCCCATGACAATAGCTATCTGGGGGCACCCCTGGGCTGAAAGCCTGGCCTGGTTGTAAAATATCCTTCCAAAATCATCCCTGTCGGGAAATACCTCAGCCTGGTTTGGTAAGAAAACCCCACCTGAGTCAACCATGTATACACAGGGAAGCTGATTTTGCATGGCAACTTCCTGGGCCCTGATGTGTTTGCGAATGGTTTCTTTTACATAAGTTCCGCCTTTGACAGTGGCATCATTGGCGATAATGACAGTTTCTTTTCCGTGGATGACACCTATGCCTGTTACAATGCCTGCAGAAGGAAAGCTTTCTTTGTATTGGCCGTTTGCAGCCAGGGTGGATAGCTCAAGAAAAGGGGTGCCCGGATCAATGAGCAGGTCGATCCGCTCACGGGCCAGCAATTTACTGCGCGACTGGTGTTTCCTGACAGCCTGAGGCGGGCCGCCCTTCATCACCTGATCCATAATCATCCTGTGCTTTGCCAGAATTTTATTGTAATGGGCCAGGTTTTCGGTAAACTCCTGGCTATTGGTATCTATGTGCGATGGGATGGTATACATGGTATGCAAATATAATAATTACCTTGCTTGCATTTTTGACCAAAGCCGCTTTGCATGCTTGCTTGATTCCTCTAACACTGAATGCTGGTCAATGGTTTGAAACACCCTGTCTTTTATGATTAATTTTCCCTGTGAGATGACATGGGTTATATGTTCGGCTGAAAGGCCAAATACAAAATGGGCTGTGAAGTTGTCAGCATTTACCTCTGTTGGGCTGTCATAATCTATAACAACCAGGTTGTTATCTTCATCACCCTTGAAGTTATTACTTCTGAGATATTGGTGTACATTGCGGAAACGCCTGTAGGTGTCTGCATGGGTAATCTGGTCGGCGTGCTGCCCGGCTAAAAAAACAGCCTTTGCACTACGCAGCATATCTCCATGCATTCCGTCAGTGCCTGTCATAATCCTGTCACCTAAAAATTTATTTGAAAACACACCCACCCTGTTTTTCAGATTACTTTCGGCATTTTGTGCAACCCAGCAGGGTTTGCTGCAAATCAGTTTTCTTTCAATGTTGTCAAGATGAATGCCATGAACCAGGATGGTCCTGGGCGTGTCAAGTACCCCGGCTTCATTCAGGCGCAGACCAACACGGTGGTAATAGGTTTGCAGACAATGCTCCTGGTCATATTTGTCTTCAGCCAGATGCATATGGATTCCGCTTTGATGTGCATGCATCAACTCAACAGCTTTTTGCATGGTTTCGTGACCCACGGTAAAGCTGGCATGCAAGCCCACAAGCCCCTGGTTTGCAGATAGCCATGAATCACATTCATCCAATCCTTCAAGGGCTTTTTTCTTTCCATCCCTGTCTGTTACCTCATAGCAGAGCAGATGCCCCACACCAACCTCGCGAAAAGCAGAGGCGATCAGCTCAAGCGAGCCCCTGATATGGTTCGGAGAGGCATGGTGGTCTATGATAAAGGTGCTTCCGGATTTTGCGGCTGCCATGGCGGTTACCAGTGCGCTGTAATAAATCGTGTCTCTGTCGAGGCTTTTGTCAAGCGTCCACCAAATATACCGGAGAATCTCACGGAAGTTGGCCGGCTGTCTGGCTGGCGGTGGCATCCCCCTTGCCAGTGCGGAGTAAACATGGTGGTGACCAATGGCAAATGATTTGGTTACGAGCTTTCCCTTGCAGTCAAGCACCTTGTATTTTTTATTGCCAGGTGGCTGAGGCGGTTCATCGAGCAGTAGTATACCACCCCCCTGACCATGGTCAACCAATATGTGACCATTGTGAAATTCAAGGGTATCCCAGCTGATGTATGTACAGTTTGTGAGTAAGAGCTGCATAGTTTAAAGTTTTTCTGCATACCGGAAAAATGCTTCCCGGTAGTGGGGTTAAATATTTTTTTCAAAATCCACCAGGGGTAATGAAAACCGCTGTTTTCCATCAAAGGCTGTCATGGCGCATGCCACGGCAGCCGCTGTGGGAACCATACCTATTTCGCCTATGCCTTTGGCTCCGTAAGGACCGTAGGGATCAGCTTTTTCAATGCCAATGACTTCAACTTCAGGCATGTTTGTAGCCCTTATGATACCAAGGTTTTTCATTTTATCGCTGCGAAGTTGTCCGTTTTGCATGGGAAGGTTTTCAGACAATGCATACCCCAGACCCATATGCACGGCCCCCTCAATTTGCCCTTCAAAAAGCATCCGGTTCATCACCTTTCCTGCATCGTGGGCTGCTACAACCTTTTGTACCTTTCCGTTGTCATCAAGTATTACCACCTGGGTTGCGTACCCATAGGCAAAATGTATTTCAGCTTCGCTGGTCTTGCATCCGGGTTTTACTGTCCAGTCACAAATATAGGCTCCTTTGTATGTTCTTCCCTGCAGGCGGTGCAATGATTCTTGCGGGCTATCCATGCCCATATCATCACGGATGCGCACGGCGGCCTGTATGATGGCATTGCCAAGCAAGGCGGTGGCCCTTGATGATGTTGTCATGCCCGTTTGCAGGCCGGCATTGGTATTTACCCTGACCTGTACCACAGCAGGATCAATGCCAGTTTCCTGGTGCAGAACCTGTATGGCCATGGTATGGATGCCCTGGCCCATCTCGGTCCAGCCGTGGTGAATAATCACTTTGTCGGGCGAAACAAACTCAATGGCTACCTTGCTTTCATCAATCATGGCATTGCCCACCCCAGTGTTTTTTATGCTGCATGCTATGCCCGCATATTTCGCCTTATTGAATGTTTCTTTCACTGCCTCAAGGGTCATTTTAAGCCCGACACCCTTTAATCTTTGGCCCGCAGCCGTTCTGGAACCTTCA
Source organism: Bacteroidales bacterium (assembly GCA_007118495.1). GTDB lineage: Bacteria > Bacteroidota > Bacteroidia > Bacteroidales > UBA7960 > PUPG01. Next base: position 7,476 of record SKRM01000057.1, on the reverse strand, counting down.
TCAAGGGCATTGGCAAAACGGATATCCCAACGGTTAAATCCGCCCTGGCGGCAAAGATCATCAATGCAGCTCTCAAGTGCGAATACTACCTGTGGAACGCCAAAACCCCGCATGGCCCCTGAAGGGATGTTGTTGGTGTACACTGTCCTGGCCTCAATATCTACCGATTGAATCTCATACCCACCTGTGGCGTGGCCAACCACCCTTTCCATTACTTTTGTTCCCACCGAAGCATATGCTCCCGTGTCGCCAAGTGCTTTGAGGCGTAAGCCGGTGAATTGTCCTTGCTTGTTGCAGGCCAGCTCCATCTTCATCCACACGGGATGACGTTTAGGATGCATGCGGATAGATTCGGCCCTGTTCAGGTGAACCCTTACAGGTTTTTGCAATAACCAGGCACAGAGACTGGCATGGCCCTGAACCGTGAGGTCTTCTTTTCCGCCGAATCCACCACCATTCTGAACCTGATGCACGACTATTTTCTGCTCATCAATACCCAGCATGCCGGCCACCTGTTGGCGGTCAACGTAGACACCCTGTCCCTGCGAATAAAGTTCAAGAGAGTTGTTGCCCGGAACGGCAATGGCTGTCTCTGTTTCAAGAAATGCGTGTTCAATGCGTTGGGTCTCAAATATGCCTCCTGAAATATAGGCAGCATCATTGAACGCTTTGTCTGTATTGCCATTGGTGATACTGCTAACCTCAAGTACATTGGTTCTGTGGTGATGTACCCTGGGGCTCGAAGGCAGGGCAGCTTCATGAACATCGGTGATGGGTGCTAATGGTTCAGCGTTGACCTTAACCACTTTGGCAGCTTTTCGGGCAAGCGCCTCGTTACTTGCCACCACAACGGCCAGCACATCGCCTATATATGCCGTTACCTCACCCTCCGCCCGCATGATGGGCCAATCATTTAAAATCAGGCCCTGGTATCTTTTTCCGGGAATATCGGCTGCGGTAAAAACACCTGCAACCCCTTCGATGGCTTTTGCAGCCGAAGTGTCAATCCTGACTATCCTGGCCCTGGGTTCATGGCTGAAAACCAAGGCAGCATGCAGCATCCCCTCAAAATGCAAATCATTTACAAAAGGCCTTTGTCCAAGGGCGGTTTCAACGGCCTGGTATTTTGGGAAAGAACTGCCGATACTGGCATCAGAGTATGCCGTTTTTCTGGCATGTGTCTGCCAGCCATCCCATGCTTTTTCTATGGCTTCAATAATTTTTATATAACCTGTGCACCGGCAGAGGTTGGGATTGATAGCCCGCAAAATCTGCCTTTTGTCGGGGCGTTCTTTCTGCAAAAACAAATTCCTTGACCGCATGATAAACCCGGGGGTGCAAAACCCACACTGTACTGCCCCGTGCAGGGCAAACATTTCACCTATATACTGGCGAAAAGATGCTGGAAGCCCTTCTGTTGTAAATATTTCGGCACCTTCCAGAGCTGAGAGTTTTGTCCGGCAAGCCAGGGCAGGTTTGCCATTGATTTCAACGGTGCACGCGCCGCATACTCCTTCACCTGAGCATCCGTCTTTGGGCGATGTGATATGGGCGCTCAGCCGAAGCCATGAGAGCAGATCTGGCTGTTCAGACGGATCTGCCCGCCTGCTAATGCCATTGAGGGTGAACTGTATCATAGATATCCGGATTTTTCAAGTGTTCTTTCTACTGATCTGAAATCTGGATGAACTGATTCAGGTAAGGTAAGGCCTTTGGCGATTGATTTAAGGTCTTTCAGGCCGCTTCCGGTGAGCAGTACCACCGGGTTGTCACCAGGACGCAGCTTATTGCCATGAAGGTAAGACAGAAATCCTGCAAATGCTGCCGCTGCAGCTGGTTCTGCAAATAGACCTGTATTTTGGGCCAGCAGCGCCGATGCCTGCAAAATATCATTGTCACTAACCGTAATTGCATCACCATCAAAGGCATGGATAAATTGCCTGGCCATATAAAAGTTTCGTGGGGCATCTACTGAAATGGAGTCGGCAATGGTAGTTGACCTGATTGAAATAAAATCGGGCTGGTGTAAATTCCTGACCAGGTTGTCACTTTGTGCCGCCTGCACTGCCACCACTTTGGGCACCTCAGTTATTACACCAAGTGATTTCAATTCGTCGAATCCTTTGTACACGCCCGAAAGAATGACACCATCGCCAACAGGTACAAAAACCGGCCCGTTCAGGAGTTCCGGAAGCTGGTCAAAAAGTTCAAAAGAAACGGTTTTTTTGCCTTCAATGGTCAGTGGGTTATAAGCCGTATTTCTGTTATACCATCCAAACTGATTGCTAAGTTCAATGCTCAGCTCAAAGGCCTGGTCGTAAGTCCCTTTGATGGGCAAGGCCTTTGCTCCATACATGACCACCTGCCGGAGTTTTGCTTCGGGTGCACTGTCAGGGAGTACCACCACAGCCCTTTGTTTCATTGAAGCACAAATGCCTGCCATGGATGAGCCTGCATTGCCTGTTGATGCCACCACAATGGTTGACAACCCATGTTCAGCTGCAAATGCCGAAACCAGGGCAGAGGCCCTGTCTTTAAATGACCAGGTAGGATTCTGGCTGTCATCTTTGATATGCAAGGGAGCGGGCAGGAGTTTCCCGTCCAGCTTATTGAATGTATACAAAGGGGTACGACCTGTTCTGAGGGGAGGAAGGCTGCTCAATGAACTGATGGGTAACAGATCAATAAAACCTCTGTTTTTAAGGTATTTAAAAGGTTTTGGCTTGTGCCTGAGCCTGTGGTAGTCATACAATACCTTCATCACTCCCCTGGGGGGCTCTCCGCTTTTGTTGTCTTTACTGCATGCATTGCACAGATACATCAGCTGGGTGCCAAATCCGCTTTGTACACCGCAGCAGCTGCATTCAAAAATAAAATGCTTGCCTTTTGTCATAACAGGCATGAATAGTAAAATGGTGAAGCCCAATTTAAGGAATTTTAGGAAGAAAGGATGCCTTTTTCGTAAATTTGTAGCAGCTTTTACGTGCTTTATGACAAAGACATTGCATGCCCACGACCTGTCGATGCCCTCTGTGGTCATTTGGGGGGCTGGAAGATAACTGGGTCAGTCAATTAGTCCGGTGCGATCATTGAACTCCATGATCAGTTCATCCCATCGCTTAACCTGGTCAAATTGTACATCCCATATCTTCGGGTCATCCCAAAGAGTGTTCAGATCGGCCACGTCTTTTTGTTGTTGCTCAACCCATGTGAAATATTTCAGATTGTGGATGGCTTTTTTGTCGGGATAGCTTAGTTCTTTCATATTGTCTATACCAGCCCCCAGCAGGCATTTCTCCAGGTCTTTAATGGCTTGTTCCCTGTGGTATGGCCCCTTGGTTATACTTTGCTCAGCCAGCCTTGACTGGTATAGACTGGCCGAATCTGTGGCAATGGAAAGAATGATGTCATCTTTAGTGAGCTCAAAATACCGGGCCACCTTGATGGCTGAAATGATATTGGCAATGCATGAAATTCCAAGCAAGGGTAACCGGGCTATGTCTTCAGCAGGCATTCCAAGGCTTTGTAAATAATCCTGGCCTTGTCTCTCATTGAATAGCCTGAAAATCCGAATACAATCTTCGTCATCAATGGCAGTAACCATGTCGGTATTTTTCACATTATGGATCCAGGGGACATGCTTGTCTCCAATGCCTTCAATGCGGTGCCCCCCAAACCCATTATGCAGTAATGTGGGACATTGCAGCGCCTCTGATGCAACAACTTTAACCCCCGGGAAAACCTTGCGCAGGTAGTCTCCTGCTGCAATAGTTCCCGCTGAACCGGTAGCAGACACATAAGCAGCCAGCCTTGAACCGGAATGGGTTGTAAGATCATAAATCTCCTTGAGGGCATTGCCTGTAATATGGTAATGCCAGACAGCATTCCCGAACTCTTCAAACTGGTTCAGGATTATACAATCAGGCCGGGTTTTTTTAATCTCCCAGCAGGCGTCATATATTTCTTTCACGTTTGATTCACACCCCGGTGTTGCGATCACTTCACAACCAACTTCATCGCGCAGCCAGCTAAACCTTTCAGGGCTCATTTCTTCGGGCAGTATGGCTATGGCATCGGCTCCCATGAGCTTGCAGTCAAAGGCTCCGCCCCGGCAAAAGTTGCCGGTTGACGGCCACACAGCTTTATGGCGCGTAGGATCAAGCCCCCCGGTAATGATCCTGGGGGTAAGGCATCCATAGGCAGCCCCTACCTTATGCGCACCTGTGGGAAACCATTTGCCCACCAGCATAATGATCCTGGCTTTTACACCTGTAATTTCAGCGGGAATCTCAATCAGGTTGGGAGGGCCAAAAAGTCCGCCATGCTCTTTGGGCTCATTTTTCCAGGTGATCCGGAAAAGGTTCAGGGGATGCATGTCCCACAAACCAATATGACGCAATTGGTCTTTGATTTTATCCGGAATGCGATCGGGGTTTTGTTGTTGGGCGAAAGTGGGCAATACAATGCCTTTTTCCCTGAAGCGTTTAACAGCATTGTCAAGCGCTTTTTTGTCAGTCACTTTATCAAACAATGGGATCATATGTTTTGGGGTTTGGATTGGGTGTGCTGTCAAATGCTTACCTGAAGGGCTCCCTGCAGAATGACCCACATGGCAGCCGCCTCTTTGAAGCCGGCAGATTGGACACAGGGTGTCAGAAAACGGACTTCGGTGGGTTTGAAACCTGATTTCTCAAAATGAGCTACAACATAGTCTGTCTCATATATCAATGCCCCATTGATTAAAGAGAGGGTCTTGAAATACCCGTCTTTTTTATGCACCAGGTTTGTCCTGTCATGAAGCCTGACCAGCAGATAACCTGACTCAGCCTGGTTGAAGGCTGCCGGAGAGAAATGCAAAACGGCTTTGTCTTTGTAAGGAGATCCGGCAGACGGACAAAACGTATTACAGTTGCCGCAGTGGTTACATAAGTCGCCAATATTCAACACCTGGATGCCTTGTTTGACCTCAAAAGTTCCGTCATCCTCAAGGGATGGCTTTGCCCGGATCTGTTTAACGGCTTTATACATGGTGATTATGGCCGGTTCGATGGTAAAAGCAGCCATGGCCAGGTTGGGGCACACCGTTACACAGGTGCTACATACCTCATCACAATGCAAACAGCGGGATGCTTCAAACATGATATCATCCTTCTCAAGCGGGTATTGCACAAGTTCGAAACCTTTTCGCTTTTCAGGGGGCAGTTCGCTGATTTTTGGGGCATACACCCTTTTTGCCCTTTTGACCATCAGCTCGCCCACTCCCTGCTTCACTTTTTCTTTTGCAAGCTGAAGGGTCACGTCAATGCCTGCCTCTCTGCACATAGCTGCAGCTGCCTTGCGTCCGTCACCAATGGCTTTGATGGCAGTTGCTGCGCCCCGCATGGCATCTCCTCCGGTGTACACGTTTTCAAGCATTGTCAGGTAGCCGTCTCCCATGGTTTTAAGTTCTTCATTCTTCATAAATCCGATGTTGGGTAAATGTCCGATGGCGGGGATCAGCGTATCACAGGGTATGGAGAATTCACTGCCTTTGATGATTTCAGGACGTGGCCTGCCTGAGGCATCTCTTTCTTTCAGTTCGGTGCGGGCGCACAAAAGGGCACTTACCCTGTTATTTTCAGCCTTTAGCTCCAGCGGGGCTGTACATTCAATAAATTCAACCCCTTCATCGAGTGCAGCCCTGATCTCTCCCTGGTCTGCAGGCATTTCCTGGGTGGTTCGCCTGTAAACAACCTTTACACTGCCACCAGGTCTGGTAAGCCTGACTGCGGTTCTGGCAGCATCCATGGCCGTATTACCGCCCCCAATAATGACCACATGCTTTCCGATCACTGGCTTTTCCCCATCTCTGGTATCAGACAAAAACCCAATGGGGTCAACAACGCCCTGGCTTTCTATGCCGGGTATATTTAATGGGATGGACAGTGGGGCACCGGTGGCCACAAAAACAAAGTGCGACTGCTTTCGCAGTTTTTCAAAAAGTGCACTGTTTGCCTTTGTATTATAATGTATCCTGACGCCCGCCCCTGTAATCCTTTCAAGGTCTTTGTCGATGGCTTCATGTGTCAGGCGAAACTCCGGAATGGCAAAACGTACCATGCCTCCGGCCCTGGATGTACTTTCGTACACATCAACTGAAAAACCGGCGAGTGCCAAAAACCAGGCGCATGAAAGCCCTGCAGGACCAGCTCCGATAATGGCAGCCGAATGTCCTGAGGGAGGATGAACCGTGATGGCCGGTGGAGGTGTTAACGAAGAAAATCGCTTAATTTCTCTGATATGCAAGGGATCGTCATAGTGCACCCTGGTGCATTTGTTCTGGCACAGATGGTCGCAGATCATTCCCGTTACCCAAGGAAAGGGATTGGTTCGCAAGATTACCCCATGGGCCAGATCAAAATCGCCCTTTGATGCGTGGCAGATGTATTCGGGGATGTCCTGGGCGGTCGCACAGCTGTCACGGCAGGGCGCAGATATGCAGTCGAATACATCCAACGGTCTGCTGGTTTTGACATCTGGTGGTGTCAGGTAAGTTCTTTGGTATCTTGTATCATGAAGTACATCGCTGGCATATGCCATCAGTTCTTTCAGCTGCAGAGATTGCTTCTTTTTTTTATCTGTATGACCATCAAGACCTTGGTTGCCGTGTGACACCACAAGCTGCTCAATGTATTGCTGCAGGCGCATCATGCCGCCGGGTTTCAGCAAATCACTGCAGGTGGTGACGGTGACAAATCCGCATGCCATTAGCCTTGCAACATTAAAAGCATCGGCTCCACCCGAAAAAGACAGATTCAGGCTGCCTCTGAAATCATGCTGAAGCCTGGCTGCCAGGTTTACCGTAAGGGGATGCAGGGCACGTCCGCTCATGTACATGCTCTCCACATCATCTGCAAACAAATCATTGTTGTGCATTGATTCAAGGGTATTGGAGAGTTTCAGCCCAAATTCCCTGTTTTCTTTTCTGGCCGTATCAGTCAGATTCCGGATTATTTTTACGGCTTCATCGTACTTCAGGTCATGTCCAAATGCCTGATCAGGAACCTCTGTTTTGAACCCCAGCTTTTTGTGCAGTATGTCTTTTAGCTTTTCCGGCCCAAGCAGGGTGGGGTTAAGCTTGACATATGTATGCAGTTGCTTTTGCTGCATCAGGTACATGGCAATGGACTCTATTTCATGGGCCGGACAACCATGCATGGTTGAGAGGGTGACATTGTCAGATATTTGACCCGGGATATTGACCTTGTCAATTTCAGGATAGATTTCACGCAGAGAATCGCGGCAGGCTGCAATGTCAGATGAAGCATCATGCATTTTACTGAAAAACCATTGCATATTCTCTTGCATGATACCTTGCAGATTATAGCCCACACTCATATTGAAAACCACTCCGGGTCCCTCATTATGACCCAAAACATGGCTCAGCAGATGAATGCCCACCCAGGCATGCAGGTATTCACTGTAGCTTTCTTTGAT
>SKRM01000052.1 GCA_007118495.1 Bacteroidales bacterium | reverse complement strand
GGCAGGCTGGTGCCGTCGGTAGCGTCAGTAACCGTTCCGGTAACAGCGACTTGCTGCCCAAACAGGGTAGTCCCCATAAAGAGCAAGCAACTCAATAACACTAAACACTTTTTCATGTTGTCTTGTTTTAGTTAATAAAAATTAGAAAGTTTAAAAATGCTTGTTTCCCTTAGTGTGTTTTACTGATAACATCAATATTTCACCATGCAATGATACTCTACACTGACTTAAGCAACAATATGAATAAACACCAGTATCAAACACCATAAAAATGCACTATTTTACTAGTTTGCAGCAGGCATAAAAAAAGCCGGTTGGCTATCCATGCTGATTACCAACCGACTTAGTGATTTAACTGGTGATTCTTTAAAGTTTGGCTATTTTTTCTCTTAATGCATATCGTGCAAGCTCTATGGGTGATCGGGCATTTATTTTTTTATACAGATTGCTTTTGTTCAACTCGACGGTTCTGATGTTTATGGACAGTTTGCCGGCGATTTCATTTGAGTTAAGACCTTCAGCGAATAGTTTCAGTATATCCCTCTCCCTGCTTGTCAATGATACCTTATTTGAGTCTTGTACTTGTTTGATATTTGGATTAATTGATGAGATAAGTATTTCTGAAGCAAATTCAGCGATCTGTCCTTTAAACCAATAGCCACCTGCTACCAGTTTTTTTATTGCAGCTTCAATTTCAACACTATTGGTGTCTTTTGTCAGGCATCCTCTGATACCTGCCCTGATTGCTTCCTGAAGTCTGTCGCGGGTTAAAAATGCTGATAAGAGTAAAATGGGCGTTTTTGATGACTGGGCAGCGATTTTTTTTATGGCATACAGTCCGTCAAAATTGGGCATTTCATAATCAATGATAACCAGATGAGGCTTATGTTTATAAAATTTCAAAACAGCTTCATGTCCATTTTTTGCTTCCCAGATATCACCAATTATTGCGCTAGTTGAAATAACCGACCTGATTGCTTGTCTGACCATGGCATGGTCTTCAGCCAGCAAAATATTTATCTTCATGTGTTTATAAGTAAATTTTCAATGGTCTTATGACAATTTTAATTAGACTTAACATTTATAGCTGGTGTGCCTTCAGTTTTGTATATATATTCAGCAGGAAGACTTATATAAATCTGAAAGTAGTGTCCTACCGAACTGGAAAATTTAACCGCTCCGCCTAAACTCTCCACCCTTTGTTTGATATTATACAACCCACTGCCAAGTTTGAGTGTTTTTAAATCAATACCCTGTCCATCATCCATACACTTAATGTATAATTTTTCTTTTTTCTGAGAAAGTATAACTATAAGCTTGCTTGCCTGGGCATGTTTTGCTGTATTGGTCAGGGCTTCTTGAATAATCCTGTAGAGTTGTTCTTTTGCCTTATCTGTTAATTCATTTGGAATATGAAATCTTTTAAAATCAATCTCTAAATCACTGGCCTGTTCAAAAAGCAAGAATAGATTTTCAAGAGTAATGTAGAAAAAAGCATTATTTAGTTGCAGAGAATTCATCGTCTGGCTCAGTTCTCTTATGGCAGCAATGGTCTTATTTAATTTTTTATTTGCATCTACCAACATTTTCTTAATGTGCCTTTCAGAAGTTTGCAGTGAACTTTTCTCAACCAATAAATTGGCGACAAACAATTTTTGACCCAGAAAATCATGAAGTTCACGGGCCAAATCTGAGCAGTATGCATCCTGCATCAGCATACTATTTACAGATGTAATATTCATAAGACTATTCTTTATATGTGTTGCTGCGTGTTTAAAAATTGCGCGCGCAAAGCACTCCCCCAATAACTTCAAATCTACTACGAAAATTGTGCATAGTTTAAGAATTTATTTGATGTTGGTGGGTTTGATTTATAAAATCGCAACAGCAACTAAATTAGAGCATTAAAACGAATGTAAGTTAAAATAATAACGACATTCTATGCATAAATACATAATATATATAGTTAGACTGTGCAAATAAGCAAAAGTTTAATCTCCAAGTATGAATAATATTAATTTGTTGATTTTATTTAAAAAAAAGATGACGTAATTATACGTCACAATAAAAAGATGACGTATATTTGCGTCATAATTTAATAAAACAGTCATGCCCCAGACAAAAAATGAACTATTTTCAGATGATCTACGCCATAAGGCAATGCTTTTTAAAGCCCTGGCTCACCCCGCCCGGGTAGCTATTTTAGAATATCTGGCAACGATTAAAACATGTATGACCGGAAATATATCTGATGAGTTGCCGCTTAGTCGAACTACAGTAAACCAACATCTGAAAGAGTTAAAACAGGCTGGTTTGATAAAGGGTACAGTTCAGGGTGCCAAAACCAACTATTGCCTGAACCCTGATGCTGTTAAAGCTTTAAATGCCTGTTGTATTGAGTTCCTTAAGAAAATTGATGTTCCCAATCTGTATTGCTAACTAAAATCACACATATCTTATGAAAATACTCATCTTGTGTACGGGTAATTCTTGCCGTAGCCAAATGGCCCATGGTTTTTTGGCTTCATTTGATAACCGGCTTCATGTCAGCTCTGCCGGAACAGAGGCTTCTGGCCAGCTAAACAAACGAGCAGTTGAAGTGATGCATGAAATTGGAATCGATATCAGTCATCATTCATCTGATCCGGTTGACAAATACCTTGAAGAAGATTGGGACTATGTAATTACTGTATGTGGCGGTGCGGATGAAAACTGCCCCAGCTTTCCCGGCAAGGTAAAACACCGCTTACATATGGGTTATGATGATCCCTCACATACCACTGGCACTGATGCACACATCCGGAGCGAATTTATCCGGGTCAGAGATGAAATTAAAAGTGGCTTTTACAAATTATATGGACAAAAAATAAAACCTGCCTTATGAAGAAGAAAGTAAACATTAAAGAAATTGTTCGCCAAAAATACAGCCGGATAGCACTTCAGTCAAGTACCTCTGGTTGCTGTGGTACATCTGGTGGAGTTGATGGTGTTGATTATTCGGTATTTAGTGAAGACTATGATAAGACAAAAGGATATGTTCCTGATGCCGATCTTGGTCTGGGTTGCGGTATTCCTACTGAATTTGCAGGTTTAAAGCCTGGCCACCACGTTCTTGATCTTGGGAGCGGTGCAGGTAACGATTGTTTTGTTGCCAGGGCAGAGGTAGGAGACAGCGGTTGGGTGACAGGACTTGACTTTTCTGGAGAGATGCTTTCAAAAGCATGGTTAAACAATCAGAAGCTTGGTTTTGCCAATGTTGATTTTGTCGAGGGAGATATTGAAACCATGCCCTTTGAAAATGATCGTTATGATGTGATTATATCTAATTGCGTACTCAACCTTGTGCCCGATAAAACTACGGCTTTTCAGCAGATAATACGGGTGCTCAAGCCGGGGGGACATTTCTGTGTGTCTGATGTGGTGATTGTTGGGGATTTGCCGGACAAACTCAGGGAAAGTGCTGAAATGTACGCCGGATGTGTTTCAGGTGCTGTGCAAATGCAAGAATACCTTGACATTATAGAACAGGCTGGTTTTATAAATGTTACCATCAACAAACAAAAGGTTGTTCATATTCCTGATGAAATTCTTAAATCCTTTCTTGATGCAAAAGAATATGATGACTTCAAATCAGGTGATACTGGGTTGTTTTCAATAACAGTTACCGGATATAAACCTGTTTCCGGCATGCATTAATTCAAGCATATTTTCAATATTTCAGCTATTTTATAAACAATTATGACCAAGAATATGAAAGACACTGTTATACCCGATCAGCCAAAGAAAACCATAGGTTTATTTGAGAAATATCTTACCATCTGGGTAGCCATGGGCATTCTTGCTGGCATTGCCATTGGCCATTTTTCTGGCGATGGCATTGAAGTTATCACAAGTTTGGAAATTGCCAGGGTAAATATTCCTGTAGCTATTTTGATCTGGCTGATGATCTATCCCATGATGCTTCAGGTAGATTTTTCCAGTATCCGAAAAATTGGCAAAAAGCCAAAAGGGGTGATATTGACACTGATTATCAACTGGCTTATCAAACCTTTCACCATGGCATTTTTTGCCTGGCTGTTCTTCTCCAAACTTTATCAGGCATGGATTGACCCATCTATGGCAGGTGAGTATATTGCAGGAGCCATTATTTTGGGAGCTGCTCCTTGTACCGCCATGGTGTTTGTCTGGTCATACCTGACCGATGGTGACCCCAACTATACACTTGTGCAGGTATCCATTAACGACCTGGTTATCCTGGTTGCCTTTATCCCCATAGTGGGGTTGTTGCTGGGAATCACAGATGTAATCATTCCATATGACACCCTTGTTGCCAGCGTTGTAATATTTGTGGTAGTGCCTCTTGTGGCAGGTGTAATTACACAGCGGGTATTGCTCCGTTCAAAGGGGATTGAATGGTTTAAAACGGTATTTCTGCCCAAATTGAAGCCGGTTAGCATTGTGGCCTTGCTGGTAACCCTGGTATTGTTATTTGCCTTTCAGGGTCAAAACATACTAAACAATCCCTTTATTATTCTGTTGATTGCGGTTCCACTTGTAATACAAACCTATTTCATCTTTTTTATTGCCTGGTTTGGTGGTAGAAAACTGAGGCTTCCCCACGCGGTGTGTTCACCTGCAGCCATGATCGGTGCCAGTAATTTCTTTGAACTTGCCGTGGCTGTGGCCATTGCCTTGTTTGGTTTGCAGTCACCCGCTGCCCTTGTAACGGTAGTAGGGGTATTGGTAGAAGTTCCTGTGATGCTTTCGCTGGTGGCATTTGCCAACAGAAACAAGTATTAACAACTACGATGCCTTTAGCCGGAGAAATTTCGGTTTTTTGTCGATAAATTTCACTCTGGCATAAAACCGTCTGTTTTCAGGAGCATCAAAGTAAAAACAACCGAAAGTTTTACTTAAATATTGGGTTTATGAAGAAGACGAACCCGACTAACTCTTAGGCTGATTTTTCTTTTGCTCTGAATGGGTAACTATTATAGTACCTACAACATCACTCATTACATTGGTTGTGGTGTTGCCCATATCAACCAGCCTGTAGATGCCTCCCACAATGGCTGCAATTTCAAGTGGCAGATTGAATGCCTGTACAAAGATCATGGCTATAACCAACCCCCCGCCTGGAATACCTCCTGAACCTGTTTCGAGAATCAATCCTATAAAAATAATTGATATGACTGTCGGCAGGTCAAATGTTACACCAGCTGCCTGTGCGGTAAATAGCAATACCCCCATGAGCATGATGGTGGTACCGTTTTTGTTCATTTGTATGCCCAGTGGCAGGGTGAACGAATAAATATGCTTTGGAAGTTTTAGCCTGTTTTCGGCAACTTCGAGGCTTACCGCAAGCGTGGCCCAACTGCTGCATGTGGCCAGTGCGGTGGTGTAAATCGAACCAGTTTCTCTGAAAAACCGAACAGGTCCTATGCCGGTTGAAAGAAATAAAACAACTACAAACAGCACCATCATAATAATCTGGGTTCCCCATACACCAGCCAAAAACCAGGCCAATGGTCCGAATATCTGGGCTCCATATTGCCCAAATGTTGCTGCAATAAGTGCACCAATACCCAGTGGGCTTAGTTTGAGGATCAAACCGATAAGATCTCTGAATAAGCGTGAAATCACATCAAGACCTTTGGCAATTGGTTGTCTGAATATGAGAGGCATGCTGATTACTGTAATACCCAGTAAAACGGCAAAGATGACAATCTGCACCATATTGGGTTCAGCAAATGCCTGGAATACATTGGCCGGAACCATTTCAAGCAGCATATCAACTATGTTGGGAATGCCCCCGATATCTTCAGGCGCACTGGCTTCAAGCCCAAAACCCTTTCCGGGTTGTAAGGCGTTAAAGATGAAGTATGCCAGGGTAAATGATACGATAGAGGTCCCAACAAAAAAAACAGCAATTTTTGATGTGATTCTACCCAGGCTTTTGATATCACTCAAACCGCTGATACCATTAAGCAGGTTGAAAAAAACCAGAGGAACAGCCGCCATCATCAACAGCCTGATGAATAGATTACCCAGGGGTTCTGCCACCAGGGCATCCTCGCCGAAAACAATGCCCGCAATGGCGCCGATGACCATGAAAATAATGATCCTTGTACCCAGTGACAGGTTTCTGTACTGTTTATACCAGTCGACAATCTTTCCCATTATCCCCGTATTTTTTGTACAAATCTTCTGATCCTTTCAAGGCCTTCTTTATTGTCTTCCCATGTTTTGGAGCAGGTCATTCTGACATAGCCCTCGCCATGTTCACCAAATGAAGAGCCATGCACCAATGCAACATTTTCTTCACTGAGCAGTTTTTCAACAAAGGTTTTTGAAGGAATCTCCAGTTCGCTGATATTCGCCCACACAAAAAAGGCTCCTTCGGGCATGGGGCAACTGATGCCCGGAATATTATCAAGAGCTTCTGAAACATAAAGTGTTTTCGTTTCCCATTCTTTCCAGTAATTCAGAACTTCTTGTCGGGGCGGTTCCTTGAAGGCCATGGCTGCTGCAGCCTGGACAAATGCATTACAGCTGGTGATCAAATGTTGCTGTAGTTTGTACAATGAAGAAATAATGTTGGCCGATCCATATGCGAAGCCAATTCGCCATCCACCCATCGAGAAACTTTTTGTAAGACTGGTAAGGGTAATGGTTCGCTCTTTCATACCCTCTACAGTACAAATGTTTTCATGCTTTCTTCCTGCCCAGGGAATTCTTTCATATACCTCATCAGACATGAGGAATAAATTGTGTCTGATCACCACTTCAGCCAGCTTCTCCAGGTCTTTTCTGGTATGTACAACCCCGGTTGGATTCTGGGGAGAGTTGAATAAGATGGCTTTTGTGCGTGATGTTATGGCCGCTGAAAGTTCGTCCATATCCCACCTGAAACCATTGACTGCTCTGAGGGGCACGGGTACTGCTTTTCCACCCATATAATGGATAAGTTGCTTGTAGCTCGGAAAGCATGGATCTTCAACTATTACTTCGTCACCGGGATTGATGAGGGTGAGCAAACTGATGGTTAATCCCTGTTTAACGCCCATGGTGGCGATAATCTCTGTTTCGGGATCTGCATCAATTCCATTTTCACGTTTTAGCTTGGCTGCAATGGCCCGGCGGTAATCAGTTGTTCCCCTTGCCATGGTTTGGTGGGTGTCGCCCTCTGTCATGGCCCTTATGGCTTCGTCAACAAGGTAAGCCGGGGTTGGTTCGAAGGCCCTTGCCGCTGAAAAATCAACCACGGCTTCTCCACTTTCTTTCAATCTGGTTACTGTATCGGCAATACCAACTGTTGATGATTCTTCTGAATACAGAACCCTGTCTGAGATGTTTGGTGTAGTGTCCATAAGTGTAAGCTGAAGTTTTTACAGAATGGCCAAATATATGCAAAAAACCTCCCCCGGTCACTGCGTTCGCCCTGTTTTTTTGTGCACACTGACCAGAAGAGGCTTGGGTTTTCCGTGACAGAATTCAGGCCCTAGTGAAAATAGAATCGATAGGCCAGATTAATATTTCTGCCAGGCATTGGAAATTGCCTGTCTTCAACCCTTGAGAGGTGGTCGCGATATTTTGTGTTAAAAATATTTTCCATTCTGACAATGATAACATGCCTGCCGTGATAATCTATCCGATAAGCCGTTGTGAGCCCCATCAATGTGTAGCTGCCTGTAATTTCTTCAGCGATGGCCACTTTGTCTTGCGCTTTTACATGACGAACATGGGCGCTGATCCATCCGCTGCTGTATGTATATTCAAACTCGGCCCTGTATCTTAATGGGGGGATGAAAGGCAGATACTCCCTGCCCTGACTTGTCCTTCTGGCATTTACATAATCAGCAGACAACCTGGTGCGGAATTTTTCGGTCAATTGTAAATTGGCTGAAGCTTCACCGCCGAACAACCTGGCCTGATCTCCTTCATAAATAAATATGGGTAGAGAAGAGAGTTCATCAGTTTGTCCGGTAGGCTCGAAAATAATGTAGTTGCTGTAGTTGTAGTAGAATCCGGCCAGTTCAAGCTGTAGTTTATGTATGTTCAAATCTGCGAACAAATCTGCCCCAAGCCCGATTTCGTCTTTAAGGTCAGTTGAGCCAACCTCATAAACACCTGAGCATAAATGTGGTCCGTCAGCAAAAAGTTCTTCGACAGTTGGGTTACGCAGGGCCCTTGCCAGTTGTCCGCCTATTTCAATATGCTGGGTGGGGCGATAGTTAACCCCAACTGAACCGGTTAAATTAACTGCAGACCTTGATTGGTTCACATCAGGAAAAATATGGTTTGCCAACGCCTTTGTGTATTGTATGTCACCCCTTAAACCCGCCTGCATTCTCCATCTGTTACTGACCGGAATTTCCTGAAATGTGAAAATACCCAGATTTGCACGGCGTTCACCCGGGGTATAGGCCTCATCACCCCCAATTTCAAGGTTATGTCCATGCATATTCAGGCCAATGGCTCCTCTGTCAAAAATTCCTATGGGTCGGTGTTGCAGGGTTAAAGTGCTGCTGATTGAATGCTTTTCATGTGAAAGCTCAACATCTTCTTCGATCTCTCCATCATCATATTCAATTTCAATTTCTTTCTGGTCTAGATAGGTAGCATGGAAGCGCAATTGTGCATTGTCAAAAAAACCATTTCTTGTTGTAGTAACGCGTCCCTGCATGCCATACCGGTACTGCCTGACTTCAATTTCTTCATCAGGATCGTCCATCTCTTCAGGTAAGCCATAAATCTGCCTGTTGGCAGAAAAACTGATTCCTCCGCGTGTATTGGACCGATCAAAGCCAAAGCCAAGTGCACCGTCAAAATTATCCATATAAGTGCCCGGCATTACACCTTCAGGGGTCATGAGGTTGCCCGACCCGCGGTATGCAAGCCTTGCAGTTGCTGCCCACTGTTGGTTGCCTTTGGTATACCTCAGAAATCCAGCTCCCATTTTATTTACCGATGCTCCCTGGGCTGAAACCACACCAGATGATCCATAACTCCAGTCTTCGGGGATATCGGCCGTCATCAGGTTGATAACACCTCCGAGGGCGCTGGGGCCGTACATCAAACTGGCAGGACCCTTAACCACCTCAACACGGTTTGCCGACAAGGGATCCATTGAGAGCGAATGCCCGGCACCTGATGCAGAGACATCACCCATACGTTCACCATGTTCCAGAATCAGGATTCGGTCACCATCCATGCCCCTGATAACAGGGCGTGCTGGTGCTGATCCCATTGATCTCATAGCCAAACCGGGTTCGCCGTCTAACATCTCACCAAACGATGCCTCACTGCGCCTTTGTAATGATTCACCATAAAAGCCCATATCTGATTGATAGCGAAACCCACTGGCTGTTGGTGAAGCAGTTACCATGACATAGTTAAGATCAAGCTGCACTTCTTCAATGACAAGGCTAAGGTGGAGGGGCTGGGTGGGGTGTATTTGCACATCCAGAAGCTGTGTTTTGTATCCCATGGCCCTGATTACCAGACGGTGGTTACCAGCTGGAATTTTTTCAAGTATAAAGTGGCCATGATCATTGGTGAATGTTCCATAATTAGTTCCTTCAATTATGATATTGATAAAAGGCAGAGGTTGACCAGTTTCTGCTGAGACAACAGTTCCGGTCATTATGTTTCCGGCATTACCAGCCAATAGGGCAGGCGACCCAAAACAGACAAATAAAACAAAAAACAGTATATATTGGGTAAACAATAAACGGTAGTTCATTTGAAATTTAATTAATTATATTACTGGTATACAGAAGATTGCACAATCACGTTTTGCGTGACAGTGCAGAATGAGCGTGGCTCACACTAAGTAGAAGTTATATGCTGCGAAAGGCCGGGGGTGCCCTTAAAAGGGGGACAAGGAATAATGGTAAGGAAATAAGAGTGCACAGGTTTTTACCCATATGGGTTTTAAGCCTTGCAAAAAAGACATGTAAAAATACGGCCAACAGCAAAAGCACTGACATGTCAGTAATCATGTCGAAAAACAGCATCTCTGCTGCTGAGTGATCATGGTCAGGTTTGCATGGTGTATGACTGCTTTGC
>SKRM01000076.1 GCA_007118495.1 Bacteroidales bacterium | reverse complement strand
CCTGGGAAAATATTCCCGAAGCAACAGCTGCAGACCTGATCCTGACAGAGGCAACTTCAGACCTGGATGGCAATATGTATCGTTGCGTTGTATCCGGTCTGAACGGCACTCTTTTTAGTGATGTAGCCACACTGAAAGTGCATACACTTTATGAAACAACTGAAGAAATTGAAATATGCAAAGGTGAGGTGTATGAATGGCATGGACTTGAACTGACAGAAGCTGGCACATATAATGCGAACTATCAGAGCATACATGGCTGTGACAGTGTTTTTGTGCTTCACCTTGCCGTGTTTGAGGTTGACATTGCTGTTACCCATGAGGGCATTGTGCTGACAGCCAATGCTGAAAATGCAACTTATCAGTGGGTTGACTGTAACGACAATTACGTGCATATTCCCGGTGCTACCAACCGCAGTTACACTGCAGGTTCAGATGGCAGTTATGCCGTTATTGTTACCCAAAACGGATGCAGTATGATGTCTGATTGTTATCAGATTTCGACAGTTGGCATACCTGATCCTGATGCAATCAGCGGGATGCTTGTTTACCCCAACCCCACAACAGGGCGTTTGACACTGATTTTCGACGACCCATTGAATAATGCACGCATAGAACTGTTTGATCTTTCAGGAAAACGTATATTTTTGATAAACGGTTTTAGTGGAACACACTTTGAAACAGACCTATCCGGACACCAACACGGAACCTATATGCTGCAAGTATTCAGCACAGAAAAGACATACAAACAAATGATTATTATATCAAACTAACCGCCGTCGCAAGCGACGGCTAACTGCGAAGCCCGAAGGGCTGAGCAAACACACGGGGCATAGCGACGTGCCAACACACCGAGCAGAGCGAGGTGCTAACTGCGAGGCGCCTCGCGCCGAGCCAAACCGCCCGAGGCGCAGCCGAGGGCATAACAGCGAAGCCCCTTCGGGGCTGAGCCAAACCTTTAAACCCATTAACCCATGGACGCTGCCCAGGATTTACAAATCAGGCTGATATCAGACCCGCTGGCCTATTACACGGCCATGCTGAATGATATTAAAAAGGCTTCCAGGTATATCTACCTTGAAATATATCGCTTCAGGAATGACCCTGTGGGTATCCGGTTCAGAGATTATTTGATCAAAAAACGACTGGAGGGGGTCAAGGTCAGGTTGCTTATTGATTCATGGGGCGCCTCATCAAGTGCCTCGTTTTTCCAGGAACTGGCTGACGCCGGTGGCGAAATCAGATTCTTCAAGCGAATCAAATTCAACTGGGACTCATTTGTTAAGAGCCACCGCCGCGATCACCGAAAAATTTTGGTCATTGACGACGAGATTACCTATATCGGTTCAGCCAATATTTCAGGCTATTCCTTTAACTGGAGAGAGTCGATGTTTCGCATCAAAGGCCCCATTGCCATAAAGTTCAAAAAGATCGTTGCTGAAAACTTCAAAATACATAACAAATACATCTACGACAAGGCCTCATATACAAAGAACATCATTTACAATGGGCTTGAAATTATTCGTGATGTCCCCTCACATGTTTACCAGCCCGTAAAGGATAAATTCCTTGAACTAATACAACAGGCTGAAAGAGAGATTATAATAGAAACCCCCTATTTTTTGCCGGGAAGCAGCCTGAGAAAAGCCTTGGTTGAGGCAGCCGAAAGGGGTGTAAAGATATTTATTCATATACCCAAAAAGTCAGATGTAGGCGCACTTGACCTGTTGACCTCCAAGTATCTGGGCGAGCTGGCTGAAGTGGGCATCAAGATATTTTTCTACCTGCCACAAAATCTGCATGCAAAAATGTTTTTGTCAGACAGAAAATATTTCATCATCGGTTCATCAAACTTTGATTACCGCAGCCTGAGATACCAGCATGAAATATGCCTGGCTGGCCACCATAAAAGCCTTGTCAGGCAAATTATCAACCATTTTAACGAAACGCGCAAGGAGTCAGAAGAATTTCATTACACAAACTGGCTCAGGCGACCCGCATTTCAACGCTTTTTTGAATGGCTTCTGGTGCCTTTCCGCCATCTGTTTTAATGTTTCTGTCATCATTTTGCACATAAAAAAATTCGTGTAATTTTGAGCCAGTAAAAACGCACAATTAAAACCTAAATATGTTAAAAAAAATATCCGACTTGCACGACATGGCGCGCGGGCATAGTAAAAGGCGACTGGTTCTGGCGGCTGCCCATGATGCACACGCCATGGCAGCAGTAATGCATGCATATCAGAACGGGCTCATTGATGGTGTCCTTATAGGTGATGAGGTTAAAATTCGCGAAATTGCTGAAAACCAAAGATTTGACCTTTCAGTATTTACCGTGATCAATGAACCCGACAATGCCAGGGCTGCGGCCGGTGCCGTAAAAATGATAAGGGCCGGTGAAGCGGATATCCTCATGAAGGGCAACCTGGCTACCGCCGTTTTGCTTAAGGCCGTTCTCAATAAAGAAGAAGGTCTTCGCACAGGTGAACAGATCTCTCATTTGTCGCTCTTTGAGCTTTCTGCCTATCATAAGCTTCTCGGGCTTACCGATGCCGGCATGAACATTGCACCCAATTTAGATGAAAAGGTTTCTATCATACGCAATGCAGTAGGGTATTTTAACAAACTGGGTATTGATAAGCCAAAAGTAGCCATGCTCAGTGCCGTTGAAACTGTGAATCCTGCCATGAAATCAAGTATGGAGGCCAGTATAATCGCAAAAATGGGCGATCGCGGACAGATAAAAAACTGTACCATTGACGGACCCCTTGCTTTTGACAATGCTATCAGCAGTAAAAGTGCATCTCTAAAGTGCATAGAAAGCTCTGTGGCTGGCGATGCTGATATTCTGGTAGCTGACGACATTGATGCAGGCAACAGCCTTTACAAGGCCTTTATTTACTTCGCCCAGGCAAAATGTGCTGCGGTGATCCTGGGTGCTGCTGCACCCATTGTGCTAACATCAAGGGCTGATACTGATGAGACAAAACTAAACAGCATCGCCCTTGCTGCTGCTGTAAATTAATTATACACCATAAGGCTTCCTTTCAGGGAGCCTTTTTTTATCATTTTACAAAACCATGACAGAAGATTTAATCCTGGCCATTAACCCTGGCTCAACATCCACAAAAATCGCTGTATTCAGAGGCACCAAAGAGGTGTTTCTAAAAAACATCAAGCATACCTCCGAAGAAATTGCGGGTTTTAAAAATATTACCGACCAGTACGCATTCAGAAAAGACATTATATTGCGAGAACTTGAAAATGCCGAATTTGAAACAACCAATATTCGGATCATTGTCGGAAGAGGTGGATTGGTCAAGCCCATCCCGTCGGGAGTGTATTATGTAAATGAGCGCCTTATGGAAGATCTGCGCATAGGGGTACTTGGTCAGCATGCCAGCAATCTGGGTGGATTGATCGCACATGATCTGGCACAAGCCATACCTGGAGCCAGGGCATTTATCGCCGACCCGGTAGTGGTTGACGAACTTGAAGATATCGCAAGAATTTCTGGCCACCCTGAGTTTGAGCGCATCTCAATCTTCCATGCCCTTAATCAGAAAGCCATTGCGCGTCAACATGCCAAATCATTGAATGCCAGATATGAAGATCTAAACCTGGTGGTTGCACATCTTGGCGGGGGTATCAGTGTGGGCGCACACTACAAAGGCCGCGTGGTAGATGTAAATCAGGCCCTTGACGGGGAGGGACCCTTTTCGCCTGAACGAAGTGGTAGTCTTCCGGCCGGCGCGTTGGTTGAAATGTGTTTCAGCGGAAAATACACCATGGAGGAAATCAAGAACAAAATTACCGGTCAGGGTGGCTATGTGGCCTATCTGGGCACAAATGACGCCTATGAGGTAGAAAAAATGGCCGCTGCCGGTGATAAAAAAGCTGCTATGCTGCAAGAAGCCATGGCATACCAGGTGGCCAAGTATATCGGAGCCATGTCAACCGTATTAAAAGGAGACGTTGACGCCATCCTGCTAACCGGGGGCATTGCTTATGGCAAACCATTTGTTGACGTAGTGTCAGAGAGGGTAAAACATATCGCACCCGTAATTGTGTATCCGGGTGAGGATGAAATGCGCGCCCTGGCCATGAACGGGTTGATGGTGTTCAACAATGAAGTAGAGCCTTTAGAATACAAATAGCAAACCCGGGGCTAAGGCTCTGACCTGGGAGGAGCACCTTCAGGAAGGGTAAATACAAACGTGCTGCCGCTCCCTTCTTCTGACATGAACGACACCCTTCCCCCCATGTTTTCTATTATACTCTTTACCATTGAAAGGCCAAGGCCCATGCCTTTGGCCTTTGTGGTAAAATAGGGGTTGAAAATATTGGCTTTTAGCTGGTTGGGTATTCCGCAACCCTGATCTATCACCGATATCACATACAGACCTTGTTGGCTGCGGCAACTAACCTCAATAGTGGCCGTTTCGTGTTTATCGTAAGCCTGCATGGCATTCTTAACC
This sequence comes from Bacteroidales bacterium, assembly GCA_007118495.1. Taxonomy (GTDB): domain Bacteria; phylum Bacteroidota; class Bacteroidia; order Bacteroidales; family UBA7960; genus PUPG01. The sequence continues at coordinate 5,900 of SKRM01000076.1, read as the reverse complement.
AGGTTATTAAACACCCTGACCAATTGGTTTTTGTCAGCAAACACGTACAGGGGTTCATCACCTTCAGGCATGTCAAGCCTGATGTCGACTTTTTCAAAATCTTTGTAGAAATCCAATACCTCAGGGATGAATTTCCGCAAATTGATCAAATTGTTCTTGCCAACAGGCATCTGAGCAAAGTCAGAAAATTCACCGGCAATAACCGACATATTATCAATCTGCTCTACCATGGTCTTGGTGAAACGCTCCAGGCGTTTGTCCCAATCGGGTATCTTGTCCTTCCAGGCTTTTTCAAGGTATTGAACACTAAGCTTCATGGGTGTGAGCGGATTTTTGATCTCATGGGCTACCTGCCGGGCCATTTCTCTCCAGGCCGACTCACGTTCGCTTTTGGCCAATAGTTCTGCACTGACCGATAATTCATCAATCATCCGGTTATACTCACTGATGAGCCCTCCGATCTCATCATCTCTGCTCCACTCAATCTTCTGGTTGCTTTTGCCAAGCTGAACCTGTCCAAGTTTAAGCCTGATGAGTTGAAGTGGTTTTGTCACATAATTTGAAGCAAACAAAGCCAGGACAATGGCCAGAACAAGCAAGAGCAGATATATATTGATAAATGCAACAAGAAAATATGACATCTCATTTCTTAACTCACTCTCTTTGGCAAAATAGGGCAGGTTTATATATGCAATGACATCGTTGTAGCGGTTGTACAGGGGTGTATAGGCAGACAAGTATTCAAGCTTACCGATACGCTCATTATGCACAAACTGGCTTTTCTGCTCGTGGAACATTTTATAAAACGCCACCGCATTCATCTTGCTGCCCACAAGACCTTCTTCAAACACCTTGGGCCGGCTTGAAGCAATCAGCATACCCTCTGTGCTGTATAAGTTTATGTCCGTAAAGAACACATTAGCATTCTGAAGCAATAGGTCGTAGAGGTAAAACTCCATGGTATAATCCAGATAGTACTGATCAGCCAGTACCCTTTCAAGCTCAAGTACCACACTATTGGTCTTTTCGTTGAGAAACGAGAGATTCTTGTTTTCGTAAATATTGAATATAAACCAGGCCGAAGCACCACCAATGGTCAGAGAAGACACAAGCAACATGGTAATAATGGAATACTGCACCCTACGCCTGAAGTTCATTCTCAATAACTTGTCAGGACGTTTCCGGCTTACAAGGAGCCAAAAGACCACCAACAGAACAAAAAACGTAACAAAAGAATAGGAAAAAGGCGCCAATGCTTCAAGAAAAGTCCCCTTGGGTCTGCTGATTATCAATAAAGTATCTTCATCCTTAACATACATCAAATGGGTGTATCCATCAAAATCGAAAAAGGTAAATTCTTCTTGTGGTTCACCATACACTGATGCATGCACGCTGTACATAAACATACCATATTCATTCACCAATATTCCGTCTTTGTATGTGGCATATGAATAGTTAATCAACTCTCTGTTGATGTCGATGGCATCATCAATGAGCAGATCAGGAAAACCCATATCTCTGGCCACGAATTTTGAATCAAATTCAATGTATATATGGAATGTCTGCGAATTGTCATCCATTTCGCCCATATGCACCGGCAACCGAACAATATAACTATTGCGGCCCGTGTTATTGTCAAGGTATATAAACTTCTCGCTGATAGTTGGCTTGCCAAAAGCATCAATATAGTCATCAAAAAAGCTTCCGCATTCCATTTCAATGTTTGAAGGCTTGATAAGCAATAACTCATCGGGCTCACATACAGTAACCTGCAGGTCATATTTAGCCCAGAAATCATAAAAGTAATGATGTGTCAGGTAGTTATAGATTGCTGCCTCATTATAGGGATCTCTTCTGACCATGTTCTGCAGCTGGTTGTCATTAAAGAGAGCCTGCTCAACCTCAAGAAAAAGGAACTCTGCCACCGGATCTTGTTCTGAGGCGAGCTGTAAAACCAGCGACTTTCTTTTTTCAAGGTCTTTTTCCTGGTTAAACCTGTAAAGGGCAAACGTAGAAATCATGCTGAACAAAAAAAGCGAAATGACAAGGGCTGTGAACCCTTTCTCCGGGAAGTTCGAGCGCCTGTCAAGCTCAAAAACAATAACTGCGGCAATGGCAAGCATCCACAATAACGGGTTGGCGCCAAAGATCAGCCAGCTAATCAGAATCAATGCACCAAAAGTGATAAGGCTCACGGCATAAAAACGCGAAATACTAGTTAACAGCCTGAGCGCCAGCCTACATAGTACTACAGAGAAAAAGAAAAAGGCAAAAAAGATAAACCCGATAATAAGAAAACCCGCCAGGCTATAAAGGTCGAGGTTAAAAATAAAATTCACATCGAGATTGAGGTTTGAATTTATTACCAAACCCTCTATCAGATAAATAGATAAGGCACAAATCAGGTATATAAGTGTGAACAGGCCGATGCCCGACAATACACCAGTTGATTTTTTTTCAGGACTACTCAGTGTAATGCGCTGCAGGTTGTAATATAAAAAATAGGCAACCACCGTGATCATGGCCACATTCATAAACAAATCACCCAATGAGGGCAAAAGGTCGGAGGTGGCATACAAACTTGGAGAAAACATCTGACCATCATAAAAGACAGAAGGTATTTGCCACCAGTAAAATATAAACCGCAACAGCATTAAAGCTCCCAAAAAACCTGCAGTTGAAAGGTTTCGACTCCCCCGCCTGAACATGGATGAAAAGAATCTGAAGGAGAAGAAAATAAACATTGAAAGGGATGCAAATGCAGCAAACAACGAAAGCCCATAAACCAATCCCATTGTTTTTACCAGTGCAGCTTCACGCCGTAGCACCAATGAAAACATGTAGCTGCCTTCAAGGTCAACAATAGGGTAACCTTCATCATAGCGGTCAGACAAAAAGAAAAGGGATTCGATAGGGGGAAGATCGTGGTGTATACGGTTGACTAAAAACCTGTTCTGATATCTAAAACTCTGTTTTACAGTATAATAAACAATAATGTCTTTATTGTTGATCTTGACACGTTTAAAATAATACCAACCATTGTCTTTCCGGCTTGTGCCAATATCTTGTTCAGGGGGCCTAAAGTTAGTGATTGGCAATGTGTTATGCGACCAAAAGTGCATGAGGTTATTGCGATAAACGACAAAAACCACGCCTTTGCGGTTGTAAAGATTTTCCAATTGCTTCAGATACTCAGGATCATGTATGGAGCGTCCCTCGCTTTCGTGATACAACTCTACAAACTGATCAAGCAGCGCGTGTACTTCTTTCTCTTTCTTATTGAATGCCTTCTGAAACGAATCAACGTGTTGCTGGCTGTCGGTGGTTGCATGCCGCATCTGATAAAGCAAACCACTCAGCAGCAAGGAAAGAAGTGCAATCAGCAGCTGTTTGCCATATCTTATTATGTGGGCTTTATCCATAACGGGCATAACTAGTGTTTACAGAGGCTAATAAGAAGCATCAAATCTAATGAAAATTCGTGGGAAAATGCAGACCGGCACCCCAAAGGGGTGTTTGCACAAATAGCGTACCAAGAGTTGGGCTCGGCCTTGCAGGCCTCGCAGTTATGCCCTCACTTCGTTCGGGCGGTTGGGCTCAGCCCTGCGGGCCTCGCTGTTATGCCCTCGGCTGCGCCTCGGGCGGTTGGGCTCGGTGCGGGGCGCCTCGCTGTTATGCCCTCGGCTGCGCCTCGGGCGGTTGGGCTCGGTGCGGAGCACCTCGCTGTTGGCACGTCGCTGCGCTCCGTGCAGTTGGCTCAGCCCCGGAGGGGCTTCGCGGTTAGGCCCTCGCTGCGCTCGGGCTGTTAGCACGTTGCGCAGCAATGTGTGGTTGGCCGTCGCCTGCGACGGCTGGTAAGGGATTGTTAGGGTAATGCATCTGATCGCCGATATTCAAACCTGAAAACTCTGAAACCCGCAAACGTTCTAACCTCAAAACTTTCAAACCTCAAAACCCGCGAACGTTCTAACCTTTAACTTCCTAACCTCAAAACTTTCCAACCTTAAAACCCGTAGACCTGTGAACTTTCAAGCCCGCAAAAGTTCTAACTTTTAACTTCCCAACCTTTAACTTCCTAACCTTTAACCTCCTAACCTTTAACTTCCTAACCTTTAACTTCCTAACCTTTAACTTTCAAACCTCAAAACTTTCAAACCTTTAACTTTCTAACTTTTAACTTCCTAACCTCAAAACTTTCAAACATTAAAACCCGCAGACCTGTAAACTTTCAAGCCCGCAAAAGTTCTAACCTTTAACTTCCTAACCTCAAAACTTTCAAACCTAAAAACCCCAACACACATCAGTCCTTTTCTAAAGAGTTAAGGCCTGACCCACCATGGGCTACTTTTTTTTGAAGACGAATATTTCGCTTGAGGCGGGGCGTTTTGTTATGCGCGCTTTTATGTTTGATTGGCTGCCGCGGTAAAATGCCTTAAATGGTGTCAGTGCCGAAGTCTTACCCTGGTTTAGATATTGTTCGCTCAGAAGTGATATATAATACGCATCATAATACAAGGGCTTTCTTTCAATCAGGCTGAATCCTTTTTTTTCTGCAAGCCTTGTGAGCGACCTTGGTGTAAAATGAAACAAGTGGCGGGGAACGTCATAGGCAGCCCATGATGCAAGATAATATTCAGCATCTGCGCAATTGGCCATGGGTGCAGCGACAAATAACAAACCGTCATTTGTCAGTAATTTTTCAAGCATTTCAAGGGTTTGATCGGGATGGTGCAGATGTTCAAGAACATGCCACATGGTGACCACATCAAAACTGCCTGAAGGGAGATTTTCAAGCTCACCTGCATTGTTCAAAACTGCAACACCTTTTTCTTTAGCCAAGGTGCCTGCATGCTTATCGGGTTCATAGCCAGAGGCAGCAAAACCGTGATGTGAAGCAGCCACTACGAAATCACCTGTACCACAGCCAAAGTCTAAAATTTGTCTTTGCTCACGGGTTGTGTGTTTTTTTAACAGTCTAAGTTTGTTTTTCAGCATTCTTCGCTTCACCAGGTGGTAAAGCTTCTCTTTGATGCCCGATGGTGCATCTTTGTGCGATATGTAGTTTGCAGACCTATAGTATTCTGAAATCTCCGTAATCAGCGGCCTCGGATTGGTAAATAAAAAATTACATTGCGGACATGAGGCTATTTGAAAAAACTCCTCTGATACCAATGTATCCTGACAATTCATATAGAAACCAAACGGGCCGCGATACCCACACAATAAACAAGAATCTAACACCTCCATAACCGAAACAAAAATTGTTCCACGTGGAACATTTAAAATTACCTTCCTAAGTGCACCAATAAAACAGAAATGTCAGATGGTGTTATACCGCTAATTCTTGAGGCCTGACCAATATTCTGCGGCTTTACCTTCTGTAGCTTTTCACGCCCTTCGAGGCTAATTGCCAAGAATTTTGAGTAGTCAATATTGTTGTTCAGGCTTATATTTTCAAGTCTGTTAATTTTTTCAGCAATTTCTTTTTCCTTTTCCAGGTATCCCTCATACTTAATTTGTATCTCTACAGATTCCATAACCTCCGAAAATATACTTTCATCTTTAAATGTTTGTACAAAAGCATTCAATAAGGGTTCGTGTTCAATTAAACCGCCAAGACTTAGCTGAGGCCTTAACAACAAATTGGCCAGTCTTGTTTTTGACGATATGCTTGCAGTTTTGCATTTTTCAAGCAAAGGATTAACCTTGTCAGGTGTGGTATTGGTTATTTTTAAAAAATCTGAAAGCTTGTCAATCATTCCGAGCTTTCTCTCAAGTCTTTTGATACGCTTTTCACCTGCTAATCCAATATCATATCCCAATCTGGTTAAACGCTGGTCAGCATTATCTTGTCTGAGCAAAATCCGAAACTCTGCCCTTGACGTAAACATTCGGTATGG
>SKRM01000049.1 GCA_007118495.1 Bacteroidales bacterium | reverse complement strand
TCAGCAAAAAGGGACAATAACAACAAAAGAAAACACGAGCTTGCTCAGTGTTTTCTTTTTTGTTTTGCACCTGATGTTTCGCGAAGCGAACAAAAGGCTTTTTGTGTTGAGCCCCCCCCTATTGAGGATCAGCGATAGCTAATCCTCAATCAAAGATTATTTGAGCGAAGAGAACAAGGTTTTCTATTTTGGAAAGCCTGATGTTTCGCGAAGCGAACAAAAGGCTTTTTGTGTTGAGCCCCCCCTATTGAGGATCAGCGATAGCTAATCCTCAAATAGAATCATAGTCAAGACCAAGTTGTACGGACAATTCTGACAAGTCTGACAAGGCCGTCTTCAGTGCAGCCTTCTCAATATTGGTGAGGCTGTCAGTTTTGATAATGTTGTCGGGATTTATATTTTGCAAAATACTGGCAGTCTGGTGCCTGTACCTCAGAAACATCAGAAATTCATAGGCTTTGATAACCTCACTGACAAAATCTTTGTTAATATGGCCGGCATTCATGACATGCTTGAGGCGGTATACAGTATTGGTCTCATCGATGTTTTTTTTCAGAGAATACAAACGGGCAAAACCGACCACCGGCATCATGGCTCTTTTCAGGTCAATACCATCCTGTTTCTCAGAATAGGCCACAGCTTTGGTGCGATGCACCGACAAGGCCAGATTGGAAAAGAACACGTTATTAGATTCGGTATGACGAAAAATATCTTTCCTCAGTTCATCCACCATGGCGCGATCACCATACACGTGTCGAAGGTCAAAGAAAATGGAAGTATCCAGAATACTCTCCGGATCGCTGTTGCTGACCCACTCTCTGAAGTACTCCTTCCACCTTGCCAGGGGCTGGCACCAATCAGGATTTTGGGCCATAATTTTCCCTTTACAGAACTCATAGCCAATGTCGTTTAGCCAGCGATTGATCTTTTCGGCCAGCTCAAGAAAATACTGCCTTCCTTCAACAGTAATGTCGTCACCATAGATAATGGCATTATCCTGATCGGTTTTGAGGGTTTGCTCTTCTCTTCCGTCGCTTCCCAGGGCCACAAAGGCAAAGGGGCCGGGTGGTTCTCCGAGCGTATCAATGCATAATTCAACCACCCGCTTCTCAATGGCATCAGAAATGGCGGTAGATATCTGTGCAATGTTACGGCAGTTGGAGTCTGTACTGAGCAATACATGTAATATGCCTGGCAGCTTATCATATAAAGACTGAAGCTGGGTAAGCATCTGTGCTTTTTCAATTTTCTTTACCAACAACAGGGAGGCATTTTGCTGGGCCTCAAGCAAGTCATGCTTTGCCACATATCCGCTAACCTGCTTTTTGCTGTCCCTGACCACCACATAGTCGATGGACTGCTGCTCCATCACAAACAAGGCTTCAAATAGCAGGCGATTGTCATCTATAAAAATGACAGGTGACCTCATAAAGTTGAATGCCCTGGCATCAGAATCTGATTGGCCCGCCAGGGCCTGCAGCGCAAACTGTCCTTTGTGCAGAACACCCACCAATTCATTCCTGCCCTTGGTGACAAGAAGCAGGTCGGTTTGCCTGGCCAGCATCAGATTGGCAACATGCTGCAGGCTCTGGTCCATGTCAACATGTTCAGCGTTGCGGACATAAGACTTCAGCGGTGTGTTCATCATGAGCAGGGATGTCCGGAGTTCTTCCTGTAACATTTCTGCTGACTTGTCGCGGATCAGATGACGCGAGACTTCTTTGATGATAAAAATAAATCCACGCTGCTTGTCAATGACAATGGGTGATATGGTCAACACAATCTCGATCTTCTGGCCAGACTTGGCTAACAGAAGGGCTTCAAAATTACGGGTTTGCTCCAGGTTTGCTATAATCTCCTTCAGCGATTCTCCCGGTATCTCAACCAGCTCATCCGTCGACTTGTCCATCATCTCCATCCGGGCATAGCCCGTCAATTCAAGCATGGGCTGGTTAAAATAGGTCAGCCGGTCGTTCAGCCACATCATTGTTGACTCGGTCGAAGCATCCACCAGCTTTTTGTATTTCTGATGCGATTGCTTCAACTTTTCTTCCGCATCCCGGCGCCGGTGTTCTATCTTCAGGCTCTGCCGCATGATGTACAACACAATGAAGCTTAACAGGATCAGAAACAACAAGGTAATGCGGATGAGCCTGCCCCTGATCACCTTGACCTCTTCCTTGACATCCTCCAGGTAAATGCCTGTGCCTATGATCCAGCCCCAGGGTTCAAATTCTTTCACATACGAAAGCTTTGGCACAATGCGCGTACTGTCATCTTTCCATTGCCACCAGTAGTCAATGTACCCGTCTCCGCTGTCTTGCACCGCATTTACCGCTTCAGCAAACAACCGGGTGCCCTCGGGGTCGGTATAATCAGACACATCAAGTCCGTTCAGGTCCTGGCGGTATGGGTGCATGACCATTATAGGTACCATGTCGGTAATCCAGAAATAATCTTTGGCTTCTTCTCCGTAACGTATGGCCTCTACCTTGTTGATGGCCATTTGCTTAGCCCCCTCATCGGTGAGTGCTCCCCGCAATGTTTCCCTGTGAAATTCATCCACCACGCTCCAGGTCGAGTTTGTCAGTTCCATGATCATTTCTTTTTTACGATCCATAAAACCCCGCTCTACCATCGGAAGAAAGATCACCGAAAAAGAAACGACATACAGCAAGATGACCAGGATGGCCGGAATGATGATGCGGGTAATAAAAAAGCTTCTCATGAGATAAGGTTGCAATTACATTCTGATGGCCTTGAATTCAAAATTAGCAGTGTCAAATACGGCAGCCCCGTTTTTATTCTTTCCATTGGCCACCGCAGGCAATCCGATGAAGGAGTCTGTGAAACGGATCTTCTTTTTCCTGAAGCCATACTCCCTGTATCCGAAGCCACTGACCAGCTCGAAACCTTCCTTGTGCATATGCCCTGCGAACGACAAGTTATAACTATTTTTTTTCATGTACCAGAAATGCGCTCTGTAATCGCAAATATCGTCTACTCTTTTTCTGAGTGAGCCGGTAACATCGGGATATATGAAATGAGAGATGAGTATGCTGATTCCATCGACGACGATCTCTTTCGTTTCAGGCAAAGACCTTAAATATTCTTTGTTTTCAACTGTCAGCGAAGGGAGAATCTCGCTTTCGTATAGCCAGATCTGTCCATTCGTTAACTTCATCCTGTCTGTCAGTTCAATAGCGAACCAATTGTCCGGGTATACAACTCCGGCGTTGTTACGTGGTACAATACCGGCAGAAAAAAGGTCATGGTTACCGGCCACCACATCTGAGCAGTTTTGTCTAACCAGTTCAATACAGGCATTGGCGTTGCGGGTATGCGAATAGGGATAATACAACGGACTAAAGCCTATGATGTCACCCAGGCAGACTAAGCGGTCGCACTTCTCCCTTTCCAGCAAGGTCAGTGCCTTTTGCAGGGAAACGATGTCTTCGTGTATGTCGGAGATAAATCCCAGAATCATATCAGATGAACAAATACACAGCAAACAATATCCTCAGATTGGCTACATCCTCTGGATCGACCGGTATGCCTCTGCTGTTTTGGTTGATGTTGATTGTCCCGAAACCTGCCCTGGTATATTCACCCTCAAGGGCAAAGCGAGCCCTGCCAAGGTTGTAAAAAACGCGGGGTGACACCCTGAACAGGGTTTTGATATCTGTGCCCAGACCTGTTACAGAAGTACCTGGCTGCAGGTCGCTGACAGCGCCAAGATTCTCTGACAGCCCTATGAAAATACCAGACTGAAATACTTCACCATTGGTGTGTGCGTCTATCCATATCTGCCGGGTTCTCATGGGCGAATATTCTACGATTCCTTTGGCCTGGTCAATTACCCGGCTTACCCCGTAACCCCCGATCATCATCATGTCGTTCGAATTCTGGCCCAACATATATTGGGTTTTAATTGTCAATGTAGGCAGTTTGAGTCGGGCATAGCTGCTAAAGCTCAGGCCTGTGACCCCGGCATCTGTCTGATAACCTTGTGGTGAAACGAGCTCCGGAACGATCTTCTTCCGGGCTATTGCGGCTCCGGTTATCAATGACACCGCGTTTTCTGGTTGAGACAGGGTGTAATGGACTTGCAGGTGCAAATCCGGTATGGCGGCATTTCTCAGGTAGACAGAACTGCCACCCTCTGGTCCGACATTGGCAAAATCGCGCTGCGACAAGGCGGCAACCACCAGGCTAATGGCACCAGGGGTGTATGTATATCTGATCTGGGGGTTTCTTGAAAACGGTTGAAAAGGGACACCGGTATTGAATGATATCACATCGGGAAAGGTCGTGGTGAATAAAAACGGATTCCAGAACTGTCCGAATAATAAATCAGATTTGTTGCGTTGCAGCCTCACAAACGCATGCCTCAGCCTGAAGCCATTGATATCGGGGTTGCTGTGGCCGAAAAATGCACCTTCTACCATTCCGGTAATTTTAAAGCCATTTACCTCTGGTGCTGTAAAGGCAGCATTTAAACGGGTCTGTATCGACAAAAAATTCAGTGAAGGCACATCATTGATATCCAGCCCCTCAAGGTCGTATGATGGTTTAGCCGGCCACAGCAGGAAATGTCCTTCACGGGCAGCTACGACCTGGCGTGTGTCATAAAAAAAGTCGTTTTTGATGAAACCTCCGAACCGTACAGCAAACCCTTCTCCATCACTGCCCTGGGCGCCTAACCATAAGAGTACAGCAAAAAAATACAGCAATAAACCTTTTTTCATATTCACTTTTTTAATTTATACCTATATGTGTAGCCTGCAAGAAATAAACACCAACACATGCAGGCAAACTCATTTAACAGGTTTAATCCACATCAGGGTTTCTCTGGGGTGGGAATAACCTCCTGAGAAGACCATGCCGTTCAACCGGCCTGCCAAAAATAATGTTCAGGTTGTTTTTGGCTGCCAGGTTTTCTTCCCAAAACTCCAGGGCTAACACATAATAGTCAACAGCCTCCTCGAGCCTGTTTTCATGTCGTCTGATAATCCCCAGATTGGTATAGCTGACCGACAACCTTCGATGCATCTCAGCACGGGCCAATATGAGGTCATTTACCCTTTGCTGAATATATGCTTCTGCTCTTTTATCATTAGAAATGACAGGGTCTGACATAAAGTCGTCATAAACCACCTGCTCTATGCCAGACTGATCAAGCGTCTCAAATTTGCTGAACCACCGCTGGTAGTAATCAATTCCTTTGTACAGCTCGCGCTCTGCCATGGCAAAGTAGTGCTGCCTGACCTCCTCAACAAGCGTATCGGAGATGGCCCTGGTGAGGTATACAGAAGCACGGTTGTTGTGTACCACGCCGATCTCATAAGAATCCTGGTAATGTGCAATCGACCTAAAAATATCATACACACTATCAAGCAAAACAAGGACATTTTCCTGATCATTGGCAGCTGCATACATATTGTACCTGCCATACAAGACCCTGGCTTCTTTTATCCGGGGGTCCACCCCCTTATTGATACCTGAGTAGTATACCCATGCAATGGCCACTCCAATAAGGGCAAGTATCACCATGATCAGGATGATAACCCTTGTTCCTTTATGTGCAGGGATGATTCTCAAAATTATGCGTGTACCTTTTCTATTAGGAATTTCCTGATCTCAATAGGGGTCTCACTGGTCAGCCTGGAGACGACAATATTAGTCAGTATAGCAAGTGGAGCGCCAATCCAGGCAAAGAACCATGCACCAAGATAGAAGGCAATGAAGTCGCTGTATGGCAGCACCAATTCGTACCTGGCAGCAATAAGGTAAGTCAGTGAAATAAGGGTTACAACGCTTCCCACGATCAGTCCGGCCTTGGCTCCGGCTCGGTTGGAGCCGCTCCACCATATTCCTAGCAGGAAAAGCGGGAATATGGTACATCCGGCCATGGAGAAGGCAATGGCAACCAACTGAGCGATCAGTGCCAGGTCAAGCATGGCGATTGAAGCGATGATGATGGCCATGAGAACGGTGCTCAGCCTGGCAATTTTAATCTGTGTTTTGGGTTTTGCCTCGGGGTTGATAACCTTTACATAGAGGTCGTGCGCAAAAGCCGATGCTCCTGCTACCAGCAGACCCGATGTGGTTGAAAAGGCCGCAGAGATACCACCTGCCGCCAGCAAACCCACAATCAGCGGGTTTACATTACCAAGTTGTGCCGTATATACCACGATGGCATCCGGTGCAAGCCGCCCAACTTCAGGATTTGATGACAAGAGCATACCAAAAGCTGAATACACCGGCGCACTCCAGTACAACAGGCAGATGAAAAACAGCCCCCATACAACCGACCATCTGGCATCACTGGCCTTGGGCACCACGTAAAAGCGCTGGATAACGTGCGGCAAACCGGCCGTCCCGATCATGAGCGAGAAGGCAATGGCCACCCAATGAAACATGGTCTGTCCTGTTGATGCTGCCCATGGCATAGCATATTCAGGGTTAGGGACGATGGCAAAATGGTGTCCGAGTGAATTGAACAAACCCGACTTTTCAGATATCATCACCCCGTCAACTACATCCTGCACGGCAGCCCCGTAGCCAATCTGCGGAAGCAGCCAGAAATAGTCAAATTTGGCCGTGAGAATAAACATGGGGATCATGAAAGAGCTGATGATGATCACGTATTGTATCTGCATATTCTTGGTAACCCCCAGCATACCTGATATCAGGGTGTAAGCCAGTACCACCGAGCCACCTATTACTACAGCCAATGGGTACTCAATACCCATCACCCACTTGAACATCAGCCCGATACCGCCGAATTGCCCCACGGCATAAGCTATGGAGATGATAATGGCGATTACCGCGCCAACGGTCCTAAGCGACTGCGAATAATATCTGTCACCAATGAAGTCAGCCGCTGTATACTTGCCGTATCTGCGAATTTGTCCTGCCATCAGGATAAGCAGCAGCACATAACCTCCCGTCCAGCCAACCACATAAGCCAGGCCGTGGTAGCCTGAACCGTACATAAGGGCAGCCATCCCGAGAAAAGAAGCGGCGCTCATCCAATTTGAAGCGATAGCCATACCCGACCCGACACGTGATATGCTGCGACCGGCCGCATAATAATCTGTTGTGTCTTTGGCCCTGAATACAATACCTACCAGAACAAACAGAGAAAGGATAAAGATGACAATGATGGCGGGGCCCACCTTGAAAGATCCCTCAAGTTGGGTCACGTCAGTGGCTGCCAGAGCAGTAAGAGGGAAAAGCATTAGGAAAAATACGAATAGTTTCTTCATAACATGGGTGTGGTTTGGATGGTGGTGGGATCAGTCAGTTCTCTCAACAAAGTTAAGCCTGGCATGCAGCCTGTCAATGCGGTAACAATAGTACCAGCAAAGGCCGATAAAAAAGACCAGCAGCAACACCGCATTGTAAAAGTAGTGAAACGGAAAACCCAGAAAAATTGTGTCCGTAAGAAAAGAGCGGTTGTGTGTCATGTGAAGCTGCATAATTTCTGGTATTCTCTGCTTGTTTTCATCAGATATACCGGCCATATCATTGCTGAGACCAATCGATAGCAGCTGTGCAAGAAGAGAACCTTGATCAATGCCCAGAGCCGGAGCTGCGCGGGCAATGACAGCTTCTTTGGCTGCCTGGTAGTCGCTGTCTTGCAGAGTTGTAATCTGCTCACGCAGCGCATTGACAGTCTGAACATCCTGCTGAATGACAGCAAACACTTCATCTGAGCAGACTTCGTGAAGCATCCAGCCCACCCCGTCACGTAAAGAAGCATAGTTGTCAGGGCTCATGGTTATTTTTCCCATGGCCTGCACCATAGACTGGCCCGCTATCTTGTAGTCCTGTTCAATGGCCTCGCCAGCCAGCACATTCTCCCAGGCAGGTGTGAAGCGCAACAAAGCCTCCTCCTGAACAGGTTTCTCAACAATCTTTAACAATACCTGAAATCCGAAGATCGCAACAGCCCATAGAAGAAATAATTTAATGGTGAGATTTCGATTGACCAGGGCGCGCTGTGTGGTGGGCCTGAAAAAACTGATCTTGTAGTCTTCTGTTTGCACGGTGTGTCGTTTTTGGTGAATAATACATTAGTACCCACTTAACCTGCCCGCAAGTCTCCTTCAAACAAGATCAAAAACAAGGACTTAGAACAGACGTTTAGAACAAGTGTTAAAAGTATTAAAAAATTACATTCACACTAAACAACATAAAAAAAACTTAAAAAACTTTTTTACGCACATTCAAAGGCTTACTCAGCCTGCAAAAATGTTTTTCGATGCAAGAAAGGTTATTGGCCTGCTCGCTTCTGGTCTTGGCAGAATGCCGGAATCATGTGTGCATCGAGGGTGACCCCCCCTGGTAATTTGAAGAAGTTTGAAGGTGAGCCAGGCTTATTTTTTCCGATCACGGGGTTTAAGCTGGCAGGCACAAGCACCACTTAAACGATCATCTACATTCTCCCTGACCGGCAAACCATCTCGCTCCCACTCAACAAAACCACCTGCCAGAACAGCCAGTTTTTCATACCCATTATCAAAAAGAAATGCCACAGCTTTTTTACTTTTCAGGCCAGAAGAGTCAGAAAGGATCAACAACCTGTCATGGGGTAACTGTTTATAATGAGATTCCAATAAGCTATAAGGCAGTAAAAAGATATCAGGCAAGTCAGGGATTTTAAAGTCAGCAAAATCCTTTTCCCTCAAGTCAACATATAATGCTCCCTGTTCAATCAATACAAGACTTTCGCGGGGGGTCAATACTTTCATGCTTTCATATTCCATAATGATATTTCATTTTGTCGGTTTTATTACCTTGTCGACATTTCAAACTGTGTTTTCATTTGCATCTATTTTTGATTGACTTTTATGCGGTTATTCAACAATAACCAAACATTTTAGTTCATCTAATATATTAGTATTAAGCCAGATATTCAAGCCATTTTTATACTATCTTCAAAATAAAATTCCATGCCCGCTTCACAAGACCATAAGATCAGTATAAAAAAAATATTTCTGCAGTTTCTAAAAATCGGGTTCATTGCCTTCGGTGGTCCGGCCGCTCACGCGGCCTTGATGGAACAGGAACTGGTTTCCAGAAAAAAATGGCTGAACAGCCAGACTTTTCTCGATTATCTTGGATCTGTCAACCTGATTCCCGGTCCCAATTCAACCCAGATGACCATGCTTGTGGGTTACAAGCTCAGAGGGGTTATTGGTATGATTGCCAGCGGCCTTGGATTCATGATCCCTGCCGTAATCATTACCGGTACCCTGGCTGTATTTTACGTACGCATGGGTGAAGTTCCGGCTGTTGAAGGCTTGTTTTATGGTATCAAACCAGCGGTAATAGCAGTGATTGCCGGAGCCA
Organism: Bacteroidales bacterium; assembly: GCA_007118495.1. Lineage (GTDB taxonomy): Bacteria > Bacteroidota > Bacteroidia > Bacteroidales > UBA7960 > PUPG01. The sequence continues at coordinate 19,666 of SKRM01000049.1, read as the reverse complement.
TATATAAGCTGGGGCAAAAGGCTATAAAGAATATATGGCTTGGAACCCTGGGTGGCGTAGTTTTGATTACCTCTCTTATGGGGCTGAATGAAATAACTGCCATATTGGGCGCGGGAGCCTTTGCCATGGGAGTCTTTGCCATCAAGAAGGGTTTTCGCAAAACAGGAGGCACCAGGGTGTTGTTTCCATTTATCATGCTTAATGGTGTCGCTGCCGCCGCCACTGCCTATTCAACCATGAAGTTATTCTGGGTTTTCTTCAAAATAGGAGCCTTGCTTTTCGGAACCGGATACGTCCTGGTAGCATATATTGATGGAGAGCTTGTGGAAAAAGCCGGATGGATTACCAGGGCACAATTGCTTGATGCCATCGCCATCGGTCAAATGACTCCAGGTCCCATTTTATCTGCTGCAACTTTCGTTGGATATCTTTTGGAAGGATGGAAGGGGGCAGTTGTAGCCACAGCCGGAATATTTCTACCCAGCTTCTTTTTTATCCTGGTTTTATACCCATTGATTCCAAGATTAAGAAAAAGTCCATACACAGCTACTTTTCTTGATTCGGTTAACATGGCAGCAGTGGCTGTAATGGCCTCGGTGAGTATTTCAATGACCCTTGACGTAGCAGTTGACTGGGGTTCAGCCGCCATTTTGGCACTCGCCCTCATTGCCACATTCAGTCCGAAAAAGCCCGGAGTTATATGGATCATCATTGGAGGAGCCATCCTGGGTCTGATCATCAACCTGCTATAACCACCAACCCCCAACCATCTAACCGCCCGAGGCGAAGCCGAGGGCATAGCCGCGAGGCGCTATGCGCCGATCCAATCGCGCAGCCCGAAGTTCTGAGCACAACCGCGAGGTACACCACACCGAGCCAACTTAAAAAACTAAAAAACTGGAACAATTTTTGTACCTTTGTACTTCGCAAACACTTAGGGGCTGATTTGGATTAGACAGCAGGTTGAGTGGAAGTGTAAGCATGCCGAGCGTGGTGGATATGGCTCGTAAATCCCAAGTCACACAGCCTATAAACGGCAACTCTAACTATGCAATGGCCGCCTAACAGAAGCTGTTAAGCGCCGTTTGTTTCCCGGGAAGCCACGCCTGGCCGCGTCCCCAAGGAAACATCATTAAAAGCCGGGCTAAGCCGTACAATGCCCTGGTGTGCGGTCTAAAATCCAAAGGGCTCAGGCAGGAAATAGGGCCGCCTTTTCCCGGTTAACTGCTGAACTCCCAACTAAAGGCTAAGCATGTAGAAAGCATTTTTGCTGCTTGTTTGGACGAGGGTTCAAGTCCCTCCAGCTCCACGAAAAAGAGGCCGTCTCCTGATATTGAGACAGCCTCTTTTACATTATACAAAGGTCAGCTTTATTGTATTACTTCATCGCCGGCAGGTATGGTAAGGTGAAAGGTACTCCCCTGGCCCATTTCACTCTCAATCCAAATTTTTCCCCCATGCCTCTTGACAAATTCATTACATAAAAACAATCCCAACCCGGTACCGGTCTCATTGGCCGTTCCCTGTCTCACATCAGAAGTTAACCCCCCCAGCAATTGTGACTTGAGATTATCCGGGATACCAACACCATTGTCTGAAACTGATATTTTAACATGGTTGTTCTCCTTGGTGGCCAGAATCGTAACATGTCCCCCATGATGGGTGAATTTAATGGCATTACTTATCAGGTTCCTGAGGATTATCTGCAACATATGCCTGTCGGCATGAACCATGGTGGAGTCATCAACTTTAAGTTCAATATTAATCTCTTTGTTGCCAGCCACCAGATTAAAATGCGAAAGCACTTCGTATACAAGGGTGTGCAAGTTTAAATCACGGGGCCTGAAAACAATCATATCTGTCTGCGATTTCGCCCAATCGAGCAGATTCTCCAGCAGATCGAAGGTTGCACTGGCCTGCTGGTGAATGGCCTTTAGAATCTGTTTGATTTTTTCAGGTTCAAACGCTTCCAGATTTTCGTATAACATAGCTGAAAACCCGAGGATGCTGTTGAAAGGATTTTTCAGGTCATGGGCTATGATGGAGAAAAGTTTGTCTTTGGTGTCACTGGTGGCCTTTAACTCTCTCTTTTGTGATTCAATTTTCGAGGTTCTTTCGGCAACTTTTTTCTCCAGCTGGTCGCTTCGTTCAATGAGTAAGCGGTAGGGAACGCTTTCACCCACATCAATGTCTTTGTCTGGTTGTGACCAGTGTCCATGAGCCAGCTTCCAGCCATCTTTTGTTTTTTGCATAATAATGCTGGCCCGGTGGTCAGGACAGTCAATTTCCAAACCCCTGCTATGCATACAAATATCCATGGTAAGCATAATCAGGGCAATTTCTTCACATAGCTCATACACTTCACTCTCGACTATTCTGCTGGTAACAGGCATGGGTGCCTGTTGAAACTCCCGGCTCAACAGCCTTCTTGTCTGGTCTCCGCCAAAACCAGTCTCATCAACAGCCGTTCCAAACATTGTCATATCTTCAGTCATCCATGCCTCCATTCCAGCCCAGCTCCTGATCGAATAGGCTTTACTATACGACATATAGGCATCGAGAATTTCTTGCCTTTTTTTTGGATTACCAATCACTTTCATGAGCAAAAATATGTGGCCCCTTATGTTCCAAAAAGGGCGAATTTATCAGTCCGGCAAATATACTAATTAAACAACATATTCTACCTTTAGCTTAAATAAATGGATTAAATCGAATTATTAATATATATAGTAAAATAATTGGTTGCTATCACAGAACGACAAACAATGATCAGCGCCTGAAAAAAAAAACGAGAAAAAATCGTTGCCTGAAAAACAGAAACACGTAAATTTGTGCAAGCAATACCTCTATTTTATCCTAAAACCCCTAACACAAACCCCACTTTTATGCAACAGAAAAGGAAAAATGTGATAATTATCGGCGCAGCCGGAAGGGATTTTCACAACTTTAACACCTACTTCCGTGCAAACCAAACTTACAATGTGGTAGCCTTTACGGCAGCCCAGATTCCTGACATTGATGGCAGAAAATATCCAGCTGAGCTTGCCGGAGAGTATTATCCTGAAGGGATTCCCATTTATACCCAGGATGATCTGGTCAAGCTAATCCATGACTTGGATGTTGATATATGTGCATTTTCTTATAGCGACATCTCATACCAGGAAGTAATGGCTATAGGCTCCATTGTCCAGGCAGCAGGTGCTGATTTTCTGTTGATCGGTCCGAAAGAAACCATGATTAAAAGTACCAAACCCCTTATTGCAGTGGGTGCAGTAAGAACCGGCTGTGGCAAGAGCCAGACCTCCAGGGCCATCGTTCAGGCACTGTTGGCCCATAAAATGAAAGTAGTTGCTATCCGCCACCCCATGCCATATGGGAACCTGGTAGCCCAGAAAGTTCAGCGCTTTGCCAGCATTGATGACCTGAAAAAACACAACTGTACCATTGAAGAAATGGAAGAGTATGAGCCCCACGTTGTCAGAGGCAATGTTATCTACGCCGGAGTTGACTATGAAGCTATTATACGTGAAGCTGAAAAAGAAGCCGATGTAATACTCTGGGACGGAGGAAACAATGATTTTCCATTTTATAAACCCGACCTTATGGTTACCGTGGTTGACCCGCATCGACCGGGGCATGAGCTGAACTTTTATCCGGGAGAAACAACCCTCAGAATGGCAGACATTGTTGTGATCAATAAAATGGACAGTGCAGGTCCTGAGGGCATTCAGATGGTTCGCGACAACATTGCTGCAGTCAATCCCAAAGCCAGGGTCATTGATGGTGCCTCACCACTCACCGTTGACAAGCCTGAGCTGATCAAAGGCAAACGTGTACTCGTGGTAGAAGATGGCCCGACACTCACCCACGGACATATGAAAATTGGTGCAGGCACGGTTGCCGCACAAAAATTCGGGGCCACAGAACTGGTAGATCCCAGGCCTTATGCCGTAGGCAGGCTTCAGGAAACCTTTAAAATTTACCCCGACATTGGCACCCTGTTACCTGCTATGGGCTATGGTGAACAACAGGTACGTGACCTTGAAGCAACCATCCGCGATACAGATTGTGATACTGTAGTGATTGGTACCCCCATTGACCTTACAAGGATTGTAAAAATTGACAAACCGGTTGTCAAGGTTGAATATGCCCTGCAAGAAATTGGCAAACCCACTCTATGTGATCTGGTTTGTGAATTCCTTAAAGACAAAGAACTGATCCGCTCTGATTGCGGTTGTAAATAATTTTTTTTGGGGCTGTAACAGCCCCTTTTTTTTGCCTTCAACTTTCTAACTTTTTAACTTCTTAACTTCTTAACTTTTTAACTTCTTAACTTTTTAACTTCTTAACTTCTTAACTTCTTAACTTCTTAACTTCTTAACTTTTTAACTTTTTAACTTCTTAACTTTTTAACTTCTTAACTTTTTAACTTCTTAACTTCTTAACTTTTTAACTTTTTAACTTCTTAACTTTTTAACTTCTTAACTTTTTAACTTCTTAACTTTTTAACTTTTTAACTTTTTAACTTTTTAACTTTTTAACTTCTTAACTTTTTAACTTTTTAACGACTAATCCAACACACATGAAGAACAAAAGCCTGGTTTCCATCAACGATTACACCAAAGAGGAGCAGCTGCGCATTCTTGACCTGGCTCAAGAGTTTGAACAGAATCCGGTGCAGAACATTTTGCAGGATTACGTAGTGGCCTCTCTGTTTTTTGAGCCATCTACCAGGACGAGGCTGAGCTTTGAAAGCGCTGTAAACCGTCTGGGAGGTAAAATTGTGGGCTTTTCAGAAGCCTCCAATACCAGTGTCAAAAAGGGAGAGTCACTCAGAGACACCATCCTGACCATTGCCAATTACTCTGACCTGATCGTTATGCGTAACCCCATTGAGGGGAGTGCGCGATTTGCCTCAGAAATATCACCAGTACCTATTATTAACGCCGGTGACGGAGCAAACCAGCATCCAACCCAAACACTGTTAGACCTATACAGCATTAAAAAGACACAAGGCACCCTTGACAACCTGCATGTAGCAATGGTTGGCGACCTGAAATACGGACGCACAGTGCATTCACTGGTCATTGCATTATGCAATTTCAACACAACCTTCCATCTGGTCTCACCTGTTGAATTGAAACTGCCTAGTTCAGTGAAGATGCATATCAAAGAGAAAAACCTGGCCTATCACCAATATACCAACATGGATGAAGTGATACCCCAGACTGATATTTTGTACATGACCAGGATACAACGCGAACGATTCAGTGACCCGCTTGAATACGAACGCATAAAGAATTCATTTAATTTGAGCCACGATATGATCATTGGGACCAAGGAAAATTTCAGGGTGTTACATCCCCTGCCCAGGGTGAACGAGATCAATATCAATGTTGATGCAAGCCCAAAAGCGTACTACTTTGAGCAAGCCCTGAACGGAGTTTATGTTCGCCAGGCTTTGATGGCATCCATTCTGGGTATTAAGTAACTAAAAATCGTGGACAAATAATAACACAAGACAATGGACAACAAAAATATAAAGGAATTAAAGGTATCTGCCATTGAAAATGGCACAGTGATAGATCACATCCCATCAGGCGCAGTGTTTCAGGTGATCAGAATATTAAAGCTTGAGTCATTCGGGAATATGGTTTTATTTGCCACCAACCTTGAAAGTAAAAAGTATGGAAAGAAAGGCATTGTAAAGGTCAGCAACAAGGTATTTGCACCCCAGGAGCTTAATAAGATTGCCCTTGTTGCACCCCACGCATCAATTATTGAGATTAGCGATTACCAGGTTAAAAGCAAAAAAATTGTGGAAGTACCTGATGAGATCAGGGGTATAGTGAAATGTTTCAATCCAAACTGTGTCACCAATATTGAACAGGTTTCAACCCTTTTTACCATGGTAGATAAGGAAGAAATCCGGATGAAGTGTCATTACTGCGAGAAAATCACCACGAAGAAAACCATGGAGTTCAAATAGTGAGGCGTCAGCTCAGTTTGTCTTCCAGAGATTTAAACTCTCTGGAAGGCGACTGACCTTCATAAAGGATTCTGTATATGGTATCTACAATCGGCATTTTTACGCCAAAGCCCGTGTTGAGTTCCTTGATACATTTTGTGGCATAATATCCTTCAGCCACCATATTCATTTCCATCTGGGCATACTGTGGACTATAGCCTTTGGCTAGCATATGACCATAGCGTCTGTTCCGACTGAACTGGCTATAGCAGGTCACAAGCAGATCGCCGAGGTATACAGACTTTTTAATATCTCTGTTGTTCGGTTTCACAGCATCTATAAACCGGTTAATTTCCTGGAGTGCGTTGCTTATCAATACGGCCTGAAAGTTGTCACCATATCCAAGTCCGACACTGATTCCACTTGCAATAGCAATGATGTTTTTAAGCACTGGGGCATATTCTGTCCCAAGTATGTCGTCTGACAAGCTTGTTTTTATAAACCTGCATGAAAAAAGTCCGCTGACAGCTGCAGCATTGACTCTTCTGGTAGACGCTACGGTTAGATATGTCAGTTTCTCCTGTGCAACTTCTTCAGCATGGCTCGGCCCACTAACCACCACAAACTGGTCATAGGGTAACTTGAAATGTTTATTAAAATAGTCTGCGACAATGTCATTAAATTCAGGGACAATCCCTTTAATGGCACTAACCACCGGTTTGTCTGCAAAGTGAGCCGGATCAAGGTCTTTAATGGTTGGATGCAGAAATGCTGCAGGGATACAAAATACCGGGATTTCCGCATTGCTCAATATCCACTCCATATCATGGGATACATGTAATCTATCCATATCAAATTCAACTGAACTCAGATACCGGGGGTTGTGGCGGTATTTCTTCAGGTGGCTTGCAATTTCTTCTTCCCTGACCCACCAGAGCACCTCCTCCACATTGTTCAGAAGTATTTTAACGATAGCTGTTGCCCAACTACCCGATCCCAACACGGCAACCTTTACTTTTTGCATAATACCTTATTCAATTTATAACTGAACTTCAAGGGTAACTTCTTGTCCCTCTCTGATCACAAAAATTGTAGCTGTCTGTCCCCTGTTTAATCTACCCATCGCCTCCATATACGAGTGTATTTCAACCACATCCATGTCATTTATCCGGGTGATTACATCGCCATTTTCCATCCCTGCTTTGTGAGCAGGCTGGTTTTCTGTCACAGCCAAAACCCTCAGTCCTTCACCATCAAACCCATGATCAGGCATTAACCCGAGGGTTACCGTCTGCGCCCTTGTTCTTGTAACAGCCGGGGCCGGCGATGAAGAAAAGGCAAGCCTTTCTCTCCCATCAAGTTCTTTTATAAGATCAAGTGCAAAATCCAAGATTTCATACGCTCCCTCATAGTTTATTTTATCAGGAGTGTCTTCAGGTCTGTGGTAGTCATCGTGAATACCTGTGAAAAAAAACAATACAGGAATATCCATTACATAAAACGAAGTGTGGTCTGACCCTCCCCTGCCACCTGGGTTTTTTCTTACATCAAAATGATCCGGGGCAAACTGGTCAATCAAGTCATCCCAATAAGGTGAAGAACCTGTGCCGATCATGGTTAAGATATTGTTCTCGAGGCGACCTATCATATCAAAATTAAACATATAGTTCACCCTGTCCATATCATAGGCATCACTTTGCGTAAAATACCGGCTTCCGATCAGGCCCTTTTCTTCGGCAGAAAATGCAATAAACAGATAGTTATGGTTGCTGAGTGATGACCCGGCAATGTAGCGTGCAACCTCAAGTATGCCGGCTGTTCCACTGGCATTGTCGTCGGCCCCGTAATGAATGGCATTTGATCCCGGGCTCCGCGATCCTTGCGCACCATACCCCACGTGATCATAGTGCCCGCCAATCACCACTGTTGAACTGGCATTGTTATCAATATAGCCTGCCACATTGATTCCGGTATTGTCTTTCCTTTCCAGGTCTGTTGTCAGGTTAATATAGCCTGACTGGTCAGACATGAAGCTTTCAAGTACATGCTCCCTGGCAAATACCAGAGGAATTTCTGAAATTACCCTGGATATCCGTAAATCAAGCGGGGGATCTGGTCTGCTACTTTTTGTATTCACAAAAACTATTCCTACGGCACCTTTCTCAGCAGCAATGCGCGCCTTCTGCTGCATGACCATGATGGGCGCAACATCCAAAAGTGAATCCAGGGCTTCAGGCAGAAAGACTTCCATGATAAAAATATGTCCTTCAACATCGTCAAGCAGACGATAGTCGCAGTAGTCTTCAAATCCCTCAACTTCATCCATCGACGTGAGTCCATACCCCACATGGACAAAAGGAGCAAAGGCCCCTGCACTGGCTGATCCTGGCAGGGTAAAAAAATCGTCACCATGAATAAACTCCTCGTCTAAATAGGCAAGCTGGTTTGACTGCCCCCAGACCCATTCGCCGGGAAAAGGAAACTCCTGAAAAAACGATCGCCCATATAAGGGTTGCAAGCCTACCTGCTGCATCTGCATTTTAATATATTCGGCAGCCAGGCGTTCACCTGCTGTTCCGGCTTCACGTCCTTCCATTTCATCAGAAGCCAGTTTATAGATGTCTTCTTTCAACCTGGTGATTACTTCTTCTTTCTGAAAGTCAAAAATCTGTTGTGCCGACAGAGGCTGCAGGGAAAAAAAGACCAACGCAGCCAAAAATGGATACAACTGCTTCATGCTTATATTCTTTTTGTGAAAACTGTCCATGGCATTAAACAAATGTTAAAATTAGGTTTTTTTTGCCAACTACACATTTTAAATATCATCTGTCAGAAAGAGAAGCAAGCTTATTAATTTGGTCAAAACCTACAGGGGGGTTCTGGTATAAACCAAAAAACTTATCTTTGATAGCAAACAAAAGGCTTCTTCATATGGAACGTAAAAAACAAAGTATTTGGTTTTGGATCGTCAATGGCCTCATTGCCCTGGTCATTCTTCTCTTTATTGTTCAAAACTGGGGCATGGTAACCTTTAATTTTCTGGGCATTAAATTAGAAGGCTATGGTTTCCTGGTATTTCTGATCATTTTTTTCCTTGGTTTCTTTAGCGGGTGGTTTTGGTCATACAACCGGAACCGCAGAAAAAACAAAATGCAGAAAGCCGACAGTAGAGAAACACATTACATTGAGGAGTGATCAGGATAGCTTTTCTTTGTAATCATTAAATCCAAACCAGCGCAAAAGTTCAAATTCTCCACTGTTGCGAACAATACCTATTGAAGGGTGTTTAACGCCATTAAAAAAAGTGGTTTTAACCATGGTGTAGTGAATCATATCATCAAAGATCACCTTGTCTCCCACTTTCAGTTCACGGTCAAAGCCATAATCACCCATACCCATAAAATCACCCGCCAGGCAAGTGCCCCCGCCCATACGGTAAACCTCTTTATCAGGACTTGCATCTGTAGCCCCAAGTATGCGTGGTTTGTATGGCATTTCCAAACAATCAGGCATATGGGCAGCAAAACTTACATCAAGCATGGCTATGCGGATTCCCTTATTGAAAACGATATCCTGAACTGTTGAGACCAGGTAGCCTGTCTGCCATCCAACGGCCTCACCAGGTTCAAGTATGATTGTTTCAAGATTGGGATACCTGCTTTTGAAACCACAGAGTAAATCAACCAGATGTTTCACATCGTAGTCCTTGCGGGTAATATGATGACCTCCTCCCATATTAAACCATCTGGCCTGTCTGATGAGGCCTCCAAATGCAGCTTCAACACGTTCAAGTGTTCTTTCAAGCACATGGCTGTCATTTTCACATAAAACGTGAAAATGCAGTCCGTCAACACCTTCAGGCAAAGTATCTCCAAGCTGATCACGGGTTATGCCCAGCCTTGATCCGGGCACAGCCGGATTGTAGAGTTCTGTCTCAACTTCAGAGTACTCAGGATTTATTCTCAATCCGACGGATACAGGTTTTTGATAATTTGCCACCCGGGTTTTGAACCTTTCAAACTGACTCAATGAGTTAAATGAAATGTGGCTGCTATAACGTAAAATCTCGTCCATCTCATCATCATAAAATACAGGGGCATAAGTGTGGGCCTCACAGCCCATTTCTTCAAAAATTAGCCTGGCCTCATGAAGTGAACTGGCAGTGGCTCCGGACAGGTATTTCCTGATCATGGGAAACGTGCTCCACATGGCGTAGCCCTTCAGGGCACAGATGACCTCCACATCAGCCTCTTTTTGAACGAGGTCAAGAATCTCCAGGTTATACTGAAGTAACTCCTCATCAAGCACAAAGCAGGGTGAAGGCAAATTATCGAAAGAATGTATCATCTTTATTTCTCAACTGGAAGCGGTTCATCTACCTTTTCATGCCAGGGCAGCCCATAAACGGAAAGTTTCTCCATGAAAGGATCCGGATTAAATTCTTCCACATTGAAAACACCCTGGCCAGTCCATTTGCCCGTAAGCATCATCATGGCGCCTATCATGGCAGGAACACCGGTTGTAAAACTCACAGCCTGCGCCTTTACATCGCGGTATGCTTCGGTATGATCACAATTGTTCCATACATAGTACGTACGCTCCCTGCCATCTTTCAGACCCCTGATCTGGCAACCAATGGATGTCTGACCCTTGTAGCCCTCTCCCAGGCTTGAAGGTTCAGGCAAAACTGCCTTCAGAAATTCAAGTGGAACAATATCTACTCCCTTAAAGGTAATGGGCTTAATGCTTGTCATGCCAACTTCTTGCAAAACGTTCAGGTAAGTAATATACTGCTGTCCGAAAGTCATCCAGAACCTGGCTCTTTTCAGGGTGGGAAAATTCTTTACAAGCGACTCAAGTTCTTCATGATACAGCAAATAAGATTCCCTTTCACCGATTTCAGGATAATCAATGGGTTTGTGTATCTCCAACGGTTTGGTTTCAATCCATTTGCCATTTTCCCAATAGCGACCATTCTGGGTAATTTCGCGGATATTGATCTCGGGATTAAAGTTGGTGGCAAAAGCTTTTCCATGATCTCCTGCATTGCAGTCAACAATATCCAGGTACTGCATCTCATCAAAGTAATGTTTTGCTGCATAAGCTGTAAACACACCAGTTACTCCGGGGTCAAAACCACAGCCCAATAAGGCCATTATCCCCGCTTCTTTGAATCTCTCGTGATACGCCCACTGCCAGCTGTATTCAAACTTGGCCACATCCCTTGGTTCATAATTGGCTGTATCCAGATAGTGGGTTTTTGTCTCCAGGCAGGCATCCATGATAGTCAGGTCCTGGTAAGGCAAAGCCACATTAATGACCATGTCAGGTTTAAATTTATTGATCAGGTTCACAAGCTCAGGCACATTATCCGCATCAACCTGGGCAGTTTTGACCCTGTCTCCCCCTATATCACGCGCAATCTGATTGCATTTTTCAAGTGTACGGCTGGCGAGCATAATATCAGTAAATACTTCAGGTACAGCTGCACATTTGCGGGCAACAACATTACCAACGCCCCCGGCACCAATAATCAGTACTTTACTCATGGTCGGTTTTTTAAATGAATATTAAGTAGTTCGAAGAAAACAAAAATAAGAAATCCCTGCGAAAAAGCACATAATAAACCAACCTGACACCAAAAACGGGGTGGATAAAATATCCACCCCGACTTAACGAACATGCAAAAGCCATCGTTAACCTGCGTATTATTAATTTACCTGAAATACACCCTAAGCAATTTGGTGCCATCAACTGTTGCTATATCGTATGTATACAGCGCATCAAGACGGTAACGCCTGCGCGAATTATTGGCAACAAATCAGGACAATTCTTGTCTTCATAGTGTAAAAATTTAACGTTAATAAAATCTGAAGAAACGCAAGAACCATGCCATTATATACACATAGGCGACATGTTTAATTGATCCCATTCAGGCCCCAGCTTTCACGGTCCAGACTGCGGTAATGAATGGCCTCAGCCAGATGTTCAACTTTGATTTCAGAACTATCGCCCAGATCTGCAATTGTCCGGGATACCTTGAGGATTCGGTTATAAGCCCTGGCAGAGAGCTGAAGTTTTTCCATGGCGGTACGCAACAACAGCATGCCCGATTTGTCAATACTGCAATAAGATTGGATCAGCCCTGAAGGCATCTGCGCATTGCAAAAAACTCCATGCATTTTAGCAAACCTGACCGATTGCATTTGCCGGGCCTTCTCCACCCTTTCCCTTATTGTTTTGCTGCTCTCAGATGGGGTTTGATCACTAATCCTTGTAAAATCAAGGGGTAATAACTCAAGATGAATGTCAATACGGTCGAGTAACGGACCTGAAATGCGATTGAGGTACTTTTGTACATGTCCCGGCGCACACAGGCAATCCTTTTCAGGGTGGCTATAATAGCCACATGGACAAGGGTTCATTGATGCAACAAGCATAAACCCGGCCGGATAATCAACTGAATACCGGGCACGACTGATGGTTATTACCCGGCTTTCAAGGGGCTGGCGCAGTACTTCAAGCACTTGTCTTTTGAACTCGGGTAACTCATCAAGAAACAATACACCGTTGTGGGCCAGTGATATTTCTCCGGGACGGGGATGCGAACCGCCACCGGTCATGGCAATATCGCTGAGGGTATGGTGGGGGTTCCGGAACGGACGGCTCGTCAAAAGGCTGGCATTATTTCTCAGTTTGCCGGCCACACTGTGTATCTTGGTTGTTTCCAGGGCTTCATCCAAAGATAATGGCGGTAATATTCCCGGAATCCTTCGGGCCAGCATTGTCTTTCCGGAGCCCGGTGGTCCTATCAACAGCAAATGATGCCCGCCAGCGGCGGACACCTCTAACGCGCGCTTTACATGTTCCTGTCCCCTTACTTCGGCAAAATCAGATCTGGAATCAGGTTGCTTGTTGCTTAGTGACTCCCAATCATCTCCGTCAACCGGATCAAGCGGTTTTTTGCTGTCAAAAAAATCAATGACCTGCCTGATATCTTTTATCCCGTAAACTTTCAGGCCACCTACAGCAGCAGCCTCGCGTGCATTAAATTGTGGCAGGATGATACCTTCAAAGCCCTGCCGCCGGGCATTCATGGCAATTGGAAGAGCTCCCCTGACTGCTTGTACGCTCCCATCAAGAGATAACTCACCCATGATCATATAACGACTTACTTTGCCGGCATCAATTTGTTCTGTTGCAGCCAAAATGCCAATGGCAATGGTCAGGTCATAGGCAGACCCTTCCTTCCGGATATTGGCAGGAGCCAAGTTGATTACGATACGCTTGCCCGGAATTCTGTAGCCATTATGTTTCAGAGCAGCTTCAATGCGGTGATGGCTTTCTCTGACAGCACAATCAGGTAAACCAACCATAAAAAAATTTATGCCGGGTGCTACGGATACTTCAACAGTGATTGTGGTGGCATATATGCCAACCAGGGCGCTTCCATATGTTTTAACAAGCATATCTTTGGGTGTTTTACCCAAAGATATGCCTATTCATACCAGATCTGCCAGCTCTGAGAGGACCTTATGCCTCAATGGATCATTTTTTTATCCGGGCGTACTTATTCTGCTGCAATGCAGCTAATCTCCACATCAACAAACTTAGGAAGTGCACCAACCTGAACAGTTTCTCTTGCAGGAGGATCCTGCTTAAAGTATGAGGCATAAATCTCGTTGATTTTGGGAAAATCGTTCATGTCGGTAATGAAAATGCTGCACTTGATAACATGGCTGAAATCCATACCTGCTGCGGCCAAAATGGCTTTCAGGTTTTCCATGACCATGCGGGTCTGCTCCTGAACGTCTCCCTTGATAAGCTCACCTGTGACAGGATTCAATGGTATTTGTCCTGAAACATATAACATATTATTGACTTTTACTGCCTGGTTATATGGGCCTACCGGTTGTGCAGCCTTATCTGTTCTGATAATTTGCTTCATGAGAAAGTTGTTTTAAAGTTCAAAAAATGATGGTTTCTGTAAGAGGGGATAAAGATAATGAAATCGGTGGTTTTTGTGTAATTTTGGATTCCACATGCAGCCTGCATTTATGCGTATTCTGATTATTGACAACTACGATTCTTTCACTTACAACCTCTATCATTTGGTAGAAGCTGTCATGCCACAACATTGGACTCTTGAAGTCAGACGTAATGATGACATCAGCCTTGAAGCTGCAGGAAAATACGATAAATTTATTATCTCCCCCGGGCCAGGACTGCCGTCTGATGCCGGTATCAGTTGTGCTTTGATTGAACGCTATGCCCACAGAAAGTCCATCCTTGGCGTTTGTCTTGGTCATCAGGCCATTGCCCAGGTTTTTGAAGGTAAGCTGCTCAACCTGCCTGCTGTGTTGCATGGCGTGGCAATACAGACCAGGGTGGTAGATAAGGATGATTTATTGTTTGCGGGATGTCCGGATACATTTAAAACAGGCAGGTATCATTCATGGGTAGTTGATCCTGTTCATTTTCCTTCATGCCTGGCAGTTACGGCTACTGATGAGATGGGTCTGATCATGGCATTCAAACACAGAGAGTTTGATGTCTGGGGTGTGCAGTTTCACCCAGAAAGCATTATGACTGAAACCGGAAGGAAAATACTGGACAACTGGACAGCGTTTATTCCTGGTAGTAAACCCTCTTAACCCTTCTCGAGACAGATGTGAATACTTCATAAGGAATGGTATCCAGATCGTTGGCCATTTCGCTGACTGGTAACCCCGGCCCGAAAATGATCACCTCTTCACCTTCTGAAACGTCCAGTCCCGTAACATCAATGGCACACATATCCATACTGATATGACCCACCAATGGAGCTTTTTGATCCCCGATCAGCAATTTTCCCCTGCCATTGCCCAAACGCCTGTTCAAACCGTCAGCATATCCCACCGGAACAATGGCAATGCGCATATTCTCCATTACCTTACCGGCACGTCCATAACCAACTGCATCTCCCTTGTTGATTTCTTTTACCTGAGAGATCACTGACTTAAAAGTGCTTACCTCCTGAAGCAGGCTTTGCATCTGCAGATCACCACTCACACCATACAGACCAATTCCCAGCCTGACCATATCCATATGGGCATCGGGGAAACGGGATATGGCCGCCGAATTACATATATGCCTGATAAAGGGATATCCCAATTGCCTTTCCATGTCCTGACACACCGAGTCAAAAACATTGATTTGCTCCCGGGTGAATTCATCATGGGCTTTATCTTCACTTGCGGCAAGGTGAGAAAAGACCGATGCCACAAATATTTCAGGATGTTTCCTCAGATGATTTATCAATTGGCCGATTTCTTTGGTCAGGAATCCCAACCTGTGCATACCGCTATCCAGCTTAATGTGAACCGGAAGAGGCTTATCACCCAAATTTCTTTTGTACCCATGCAGGGCATTAAGCAATCTGTGCAAGACACTAAATCCATATATTTCGGGTTCGAGCCTATGCCTGATGAGTGTGTCAAAGGTCCTGACCTCAGGGTTCATAACCATAATAGGAATATCCACACCCCCATCCCTCAATTCTTTCCCTTCATCAGCATAGGCAACCGCCAGGTAATCTACCTGGTGATACTGAAGCATACGGGCAACTTCAAGACCGCCACTTCCGTATGAAAATGCCTTTACGACACCCATGGTTTTTACACCGGGCTCTAAAACCGATCTGAATACATTCAGGTTATGTACAATTGCATCAAGTTTGATCTCCAGAATTGTCTGGTGATCTTTTTGTTGAAGGATCTGGCTGATCTTTTCAAAACCAAAATCCCTGGCTCCTTTTAAAAGCACAGCTTCATTCCGGAAAGAACCAATATCAAGTTCGGCAATACATGCCATGGTGTCATGATAATAGACAGCTGGGATGGAAAACTCCCGGGCATGGGATGAAATATGCGGACCAATGCCAATGAGCCGGTCAACACCTTTTGAGCGAACCATGGCCGCAACCTCTTTATATAATTGGTCAGCAGGTATGCCGCTTTGATGAATATCTGACAAAATAAGGGTTTTACGCTCATGACCTGACTGACTTTCGAGAAAGTCAAGCGCAATAGCCAGGGAATGCAAATCAGAATTATAGCTGTCATTTATCAAAGTTGCCCCCCCCAGCCCTTCTTTCATCTCAAGACGCATGGCCACCCTTTGAAGCTCTGCCATTTTCCTGATGATATAGTCATTCTCCAATTGCATATGCTTCATAAAGGCCAGACAATGCATGGCATTCTCTATAGATGCATCATCAGTAAATGGTATGGATACCATGAATTGTTCTGTTTTACTCTGAACAGTGAGCAAGGTTTGTCCGGCAGACTTTTCCCTGCCCATGAGTCTCAAATGGTTATCAATACCAAGGCCCCATGTAAACAGTTTTACAGTAGGATATTCATTATGCCAGCTTTTTACCTCTTTGTCAACTTCCTGTTGATCTGCGCAGTAAATAAGCACTTTACAGCCCCGAAACAATGATAGTTTTTCTTTGATTTTTTCTTTCCTGGATACAAAGCCTTCATCATGGGCCGGGCCGATATTGGTAAAAAGTCCGATGTCGGGTTTTAGTATATTTCTGAGTCTGTCCATTTCACCGGGCCGTGAAATGCCGGCTTCAAACATGGCCATTTCATGCTGTTCAGAAATCAACCAGACTGAAAGAGGTACACCCAGTTGAGAGTTAAAACTTTTTGGGTTTTTAACAACTTGATAGCGCCCCTGGAGTAACTGGTATAACCACTCCTTAACAACAGTCTTCCCATTACTGCCTGTGATGGCCAAAACCGGCCCGGTAAAGCAATCGCGGTGATGTGTAGCAAGTTTCTGCAGAGCCTGTAGGGTGTCTTCAACAACAATAAAGCATGCATCCGGATAACTGGCTGCAAGTCGCCGGTGCATTTCCTCTACAACAAAGCACCTGACACCCTTTGAAAGCAATTCTTCTACATAGCGGTGTCCGTCATTCTTACGAGTTTTTAAGGCAAAAAACAAGGTGGTGGCCGGATAGAGCAATTGACGGCTGTCTGTCAGCAAAGACCTTACATGATGAGATGAAGGATCGCCATAGCAAATCCCATCCACAATGCCTGCAATACCTGACATGGGATAAACACTCATCATGCTCATAAGGGTGGGATTTATCTATACAATCACCTCAACCACAAATCTTTAGTTGTCAGTGTCGTTATCATCTGATTCATGACTGGTAGTCAGGGGGTTGACCGATATTTCCTCAAACATTCTGCGGTTTCTGGCAATTTCAAGAGCCAGGTAAACAGACTCCCTGAAAGCATCGGGCGTTGCCATATTTTTACCAGCCATATCAAATGCTGTTCCATGGGCAGGTGATGTTCTGACTACAGGCAATCCTGCCGTGAAATTGACTCCGCTTTTAAAAGAAAGGGTTTTGAAGGGGATCAAACCCTGGTCGTGATACATGGCCAGTATGCCGTCAAAATGATTGAATGCATCTGATCCGAAAAAACCATCGGCCGGATAGGGTCCAAATACAAGGATTCCTTCATCAAAAGCTTCCTGAATGGATGGAATAATCACTTCCTCTTCTTCAATGCCAATAACCCCTTTATCGCCGGCGTGGGGATTCAATCCAAGCAAGGCAATCCTGGGTTTTTGGATGCCAAAATCTTTTTTCAATGAATTATTCAGGATGCGCACTTTTTGTAATATTCGCTCCCGGCTAATATTGCCCGGAACTTCCCTCAATGGAATATGTCCTGTGATCACACCAATGCGCGTATCATTGCTTACCATCAGCATGAGGCTTTCTTCGGCGCCGAATTTTTTTGTCAGGTATTCTGTGTGGCCCGGAAATGAAAAGTCCTTGCTCTGAATGTTCTGTTTATTGATTGGGGCCGTCACCAGCGCGTCAATCTGGCCTGATGCCAGATCATCTGTAGCGGCCTCGAGAGCCATGTATGCAGCCTGCCCTGCAACCTCTGTTGTCTGTCCCAAATCAATCTTTATTTCATCGGGGAATATATTTACAAGGTTTGCTTTTCCCGGCAGTGCCTGATCAGCTGAGCGTATTATATGAAAATTGAAATCATGTATGCCCAGTAACTTTTTATGGTAAGAGGCTACTTTTGAAGATCCGTATACAATGGGCGTGAAGAAATCAAGAATACGTGTGTCGCTCAGGGTTTTAATGATAATTTCATAGCTGATGCCATTCACGTCACCATGGCTGATCCCAATGCGCACGGGATGATTGTTTTCCTGTACTGTATCCATAGTTCTGTTTGCAATAACTTTTCATAAACAGGTCATTCCTGCTTAAATGCAAAGGTAAAGATATTAAGCATCAAGCCTATTTTTTCCTCACAAATATTCGCTCTACGAAAAATCCATACCCGGTATATTCAACAGCCAGCGTGTCACTTGTCAGTTCCACCACCACCCAGGTGACATCATTATCTGAGTGGTCATAGATGATATGCAACTGACCAGAATCGGCTTCATACTCCCAGCGGGCTGTCCTTTCGATATGGCCTTCAGGTGCATCTGATATCTGAAGAAAGCGCCCACTGGCTTCAAAAATCCAGTTGACTCCGGCAAAAGATTCTTCCTCAACCTCAAAAATCTTTGAAACAGCCAACTCCCAACTGCCGTGTAATGCGTCCTTGCTTTGACCACAGGAAACAAATCCAATCAACCCCATAAGAAGGGAGACCCTGTATAACTTTCGTAATATAATTGCTTTGTAAACTGGCATAATGAACAAAATTGAGGCGTTAAATGAATCAGGCAAATATAATGAATTGTCCTTGGACACACGGGGTCAAGTTGCAAACACCTAACGAATACAAAGAGGGAAAGGCCAAAAGCCTTTCCCTCTGAATCATCAGGTACTCCCCTGGGTTTATCTGGGAGGTAAAGATTGCATTCCGCGAACCTGCTCCACCAACTCCTTAGACATGGACATATTGGCAGTAAAAGAATTCCAGGGCGCACCAGTTTCTGTCCACCCTATATCATACCTCACTGTAATGGTATGGTTATCAAGATCAAACTCTCCCTCATAGTGCATCCAATAGGTGGTCCACTCATAGGTTTCCCCCAACAGCACCGTACCAGAAAATTCCGGGAAGTCACAATCCACTTCTAAAACAAAGTGACCATCACCACCCTCACCTGGAATCCAGTTCTCTGCCCAAAATCCAACCACGACCCAGTCAAAGAAATTTCTGAACCGAATCGTATTTAATGTATTGGGGACAACTTCTGCCTGGATATTCATCACACCAAAGTCACTTGCACCAAGGAAATTGTGCGAGGCCCAGGTTCCGGCCCAGTCATCCATGTCCACAGGGCAGAACGGTGTCAACGTCACATTGCGGGATGCAGGCTGGCTGGTAATGCCACCCATGGTGGTCTCCACCACAGTAATGGTGGCCAGGTCCTGCTCATCAGACTGATCAAAGGTAATGTAGGCTATACTTGAATATGTATCATCAAGTACAATGTTCGCTCCCCGGCCACCCTGGGTTGTCACACTCCACTGAAATGTGGATCCACCCCGATAGGGCACGCGGAAGGTGGAGGGAAAATCAGGCAAGCCGTGGGCGGCCACTACGTCGGGTCCTGTAATGCTCATTACAACCGGGATGATGGCGTCATAATCATAGTCATTGTCATCCTCACAGGCACTAAAGAACACCAGCATACCCATCGATA
>SKRM01000065.1 GCA_007118495.1 Bacteroidales bacterium | reverse complement strand
TTAATGTCATCCCATGAGTCATAATGGAGATACCAGTTAAAGCCATCGCCATCTGCGTCGATCACAGTCCAGCCGCTGTTTGCCAGAAAGTCATCAGTGTTTTCGTAATTCTCAAAGTCTTCGGCAAAAGGCAGGCTTGCAGCCTGTCCATGTGCTGATGAGACAGAAAAAAGAAGCATTCCGGAAAGTAATAAGGAGAATAATGGTATGCGTTTTTTCATAAAATGGAGGGGTTGGTTAATAATTTGGTGTTTATGTAGGTTTTTTTTCTTCAGAAACATTTTAGCTAATTTAGTAAAATTTATTCCCGGTTGCAAAAAATTGGAGGCGGCCAAAATCTGATCTTTTCAAAACGTTAAATCATATGTCAATTATGAGTATAAATATTAAACACACATTACTCGTTTCAATAAGGTTGTTTTTTGGAGTTTGGCTTTTTTTAGTTTTTGAGCATGCAGTTGGGCAGGATATCTACAGAACAGGTAGTTCGAGTCCTGTTGAAACGGAACATATGTCTGGGGTTTTGCTTGCCGGCGGAGCCACAGATAACAATGATGCCATGCGATGGATGCTCAGTCGTGCAAATGGAGGAGATGTCGTGGTGTTGCGGGCAAGCGGATCTGATGGCTATAATAATTATTTGTACTCAAGCCTTGGTGTGGACATAAATTCTGTAACATCCATTGTGATCCGGTCTGCAGCTGAGGCCGAAAATGAAGAGGTGCTTCGAATTCTGAGAAATGCCGAAGTGGTTTTTATAGCCGGGGGCAACCAGTGGAACTATGTGAATTTCTGGCGAGGCACCGCTTTGCTTGAACTACTCAATGACCTGATCCTTGAGAAAAAGATTACCATCGGAGGCACCAGTGCTGGTATGGCAGTGCTGGGTGAGGTTGTTTTTTCAGCGGAGAACAATACCATATGGTCATCGGAGGCCTTGGAAAATCCATATCATTGGCGGATGATGCTGGAAAATGATTTTCTTGTTGTGCCCTACATGGATCAAACCGTAACAGACACGCACTATAACAGGCAAGAGAGCGATGGTATGATACGCAAAGGTCGCCATGTTGGTTTTATGTCTCGGATGGTGTCAGATTGGAACATGCACGCAAGGGGTATAGCAGCCAATGAATATACAGCCATAGGTGTTGATGAAGAGGGTATCGCCAGGGTATTTGGTCATCCCGCGTATGATGATTATGCTTATTTTTTGCAGGTTTTTGGGGGACCTCCCGAAACCTGCGAAGATGGTGAACCTTTGCATTGGATTAGAAACAGTGAGGCTTTGCGTGTGTACAGAATCAAAGGCGACAGACAAGGATCAGCCTGGTTTGATCTGAATGACTGGATGAATGGGGAAGGAGGAAACTGGGAATACTGGTATGTGGACAAGGGGGAGTTGTCTTTCAAAAGCATTGAAGGCCCCGCACCCTGGGTCAGAATTTCTGTGAGGGATGAAGATACCGGAGAGCACCTGGTGGGCGCCCTGGTTCAAATTGAAGGAAATGGAGAGGCCATTTTGCCTACGTATGGATCCGCTTCATTCTCGGTTAACACTCCTGAACATATGACGGTTCGCGTGACCGCAGAAGGTTACTTCCCTTTGGAAAAAATATTTTCTGCTCCAGATGAGAACATCCATATACAGCTCACTTTGCGCAAGGATGACACATCTGTTATATCAGCTGGTCCTGAAGTTTCTATTCTGAAGATTTATCCGAATCCCACAAGAGATCATCTTGTTATCAACACGCCTGCCTGTGAAAGTGTTAAACTCCGCATACTGAATGTGTCAGGTATTGTACTTGATTATAAGACAACTGGCATGCCGGAAGGAGGCAAATACATGTGGCCATTAAAGAATCTGGTGCCCGGCCAGTACCTGCTTGAAGCCAGCGGGTCTTTTGGGCGACTTGTCAAGTCCTTTGTCATCATACCCTGATCGTCGAATTGATTACTCCAGGCTTCCTGCTGCTGATCCCAACAGTAACCATGGAGCTGAACGGGTTTTAACTATTTGCCGCTTCGGATGTCATATTTGCAAGCTTGTTATTTTTTACATACCTTAACAGTGTCCATTGATTCATTAACCTAAACAACTAACTATGAACATAGTAGAAAGGGTTACTAATATTTTGGTGCGCCCCAAAGATGAATGGGCTGTCATCGAAAAGGAAGAAACGTCTATTAAGGATTTACTGATGGGTTATCTGCTGATCCTGGCCCTTATTCCTGCCATTAGCAATTTGATTGCTTATTGGCTAATCGGTTACAAGGTTGCCTATGTTGGTACAGTCAGTGGTAGTTTTGGATACGGGCTCAGACAGGCTGTCCTGGGTTTTGTGTCTCCTGTTGTTGCTGCATTTGTTGCGGCCTTTATTATTAATGCGCTTGCTGAAAAGTTTCATTCGGTAAAAGACAGCCGCAGGGCCATGCAACTTGTGGTATACTCCTATACACCAGGGTTGATAGCTGGTGTTTTTGTGCTGATTAGGGGCCTGGGCTTTTTATCTGGCCTGGCAGCACTGTACGGACTCTATATTCTATATGTCGGATTGCAGCCAATAATGAAAACACCACCCGAAAAAGTGACCAGCTATTTTGTTGTGAGCTTGATTGTTATGGTTTTGGTTAATCTGCTGATTGCTGCACTGTTTACCGGCATCCTGGTGTCATCACCGGGGGTATACTATTAATGGATTATTTTCTATCTTTGCAGAGCTGAAATGCTGGCTCCGTAGTTCAATTGGATAGAATAGCAGATTCCGGTTCTGTCGGTTGGGGGTTCGAGTCCCTCCGGAGTCACAAATAAAACACACCATGTTTTCACAGAAAATCGGAATATATTCGATTATCTGTGAAATAAGGGTAGTTGTTCTGTCTGGCCAGGAATTGTCTAAACAAATTGTTGTTCCAGAATTTCGGCCACACTTTGATCAAACAAGTCTAGTTTTTGTACCCTTTCAAAGGTTTGCATGAGGTCAGAAATCCTGACCCTTGCCTTCATTTCATCCCTGAGGTCTTCAACAATACGGCCCCTGTGCATCATGATGATGCGATCTGACAGATCTACGGCCTGTTGCATTGAGTGGGTAACCATCATGGCCGTTAATTTTTCACGTGTAATAATCTCTTTGGTAATTTCTGATACCTTGGCGGCAGTTTTAGGGTCAAGTGCGGCGGTATGCTCATCAAGCAAAAGTAGTTGGGGCCTGAGCCATGATGCCATAAGCAGTGTCAACGCCTGCCGCTGCCCTCCTGACAGGGTGCCAATGGGGTTATCGAGCCTGTCTTCAAGCCCCATTTTCAGTGTTTTTACCCTCTCTGCGATTTCATCACGTATGCGGGAGGTTATGGCCGCTGTGAGTGGTCTGCGCTTTCCCCTGCGCATGGCCAGTGCAATGTTCTCTGATATGGTCATACCGGCAGCCGTTCCTGCAAATGGGTTTTGAAACACCCGCCCAATCAACGATGCACGCTTGTATTCAGGCCAGTTTGTAATATTGTGTTCAAACAGATTGATGCGTCCATGATCTGGTTTGAAGCTGCCTGCTATGGCGTTAAGCAATGTGCTTTTGCCTGAGCCATTGGTGCCGATTACAGCCGTAAAGCAACCCTCCTCAATGTGCAGGCTGACATCAATCAATGCCTTTACCTCATTGACGGTTCCGGGAGCAAAGGTTTTGTATAGGTTGTTGACATTAAGCATTTTTTAGCCCTCCCCATATGGTTTTGCGCAGTGACTTCACCCAGATGGGTGCCACCAGTGCAATGAATACAAACAAGGCGGTAACCAGTTTCAGGTCGTTGGGGTTTAGCCCCCACCGCAGTGCGATGGCAATCAGAAGGCGAAAAAAGATGGTACCCAGAATGGCACCTGTGATGGTAACGCCAATACTGCGGGTGCCCACCAGGGCTTCACCGATAATGATGCTGGCTAACCCCCACACCATCATTCCAATACCCATTTGCACATCGGCAAACCCCTGGTATTGTGCCAGCAAGGCGCCTGATAGTGCAACCAGGCCGTTTGACAGCGAGAGCCCCAGAACTGTCATGCTTTTGTGGTTTATTCCCTGTGCCCTGACCATTTGGGGGTTGCTTCCGGTAGCCCGCAAGGCGGTTCCCAAATGGGTCAACAGAAAATACTTCAGAAGCAAAGCCGTGATGATGCATATTACCAATGCGGTGACAAAAACCGAAAAATCGCTGACAGAAACCGGCCATCCCATGATATTGATCTGTGACAAGCCGCCGGTTACACCAGTGATGATGGTTTCGGTGGTGCCGGTTACAGTTTTTGTGTCTAACAGAGGAATATTGCTGCGCCCCATCACCCTGAGATTTACTGAATACAGGGCGGTCATCATCAGTATCCCCGATAAGATCATTTGAATATTGAAGCGTGTGTAAAGCAGCCCCGTGAGCATCCCTGCAAAAGCACCTGAAAACACAGCCACGAGTGTTGCCAGCCATGGTGACCATCCGTTGATAATGGTAATGGCTGCCACCGATGCACCCAGGGTCAGCGAACCATCAACGGTTATATCCGTAAAGCGGAGCATCCTGAAACTGATCAACATACCCATGGTCAGCGCGGCAAGGATCAAACCAATGGTAAAAGCACTCAGCACTATGCCCATATTGTATCCTCCTGATTTGTGTTAATGGCTGTATACCAGCATGCCCCACGGATAAGAGTGCTTTCACCCAGGCCTGTTGAGGGTCTGCTGTCTTCAAGCAGATGTAACAGGGCCATAGGCGGAGGCCCCTTAAAAAGCTTTTCAGTAACTGATTTTAGTTTGATTACTCCTGATTCAATGGGCAGGTAGGGAAAAACGGCTGCATGTGCATGCAGAAAAAGGTTTTTATGCATCGTCGAGCCAGCCAGTAAGGGGCTTTTTTTACCATCCAGACCTTTTGATGCCATACCAAAAATCAGGGCTTGTTGTCTGGGAAACACCCGCTCTCCGCAAAAAGAGAGCCACTCTTTGATGTCCGGAAAGGGGATGATGCGGTCTTCTTTTAATAAACCGGGCGATTGAATTATGGAAGAACCAACCAGTCCGTCAATTTCAGCAAAGATTACAAATGCAGCCAGAGCCGACCCGGTTTCTGTCAATACTTTTTCTGCCAGCTCTCCAAGACCAAAGTAGGTTTTGTTTCCTTTGGGTGAAAAGCGAAGCAGGTGTGGCATGTCGCCAGTACAGTGCAAAGCCTGTAAGCAGTGCATTTCGGGCAAATACGCTTTCTCGGGCAGCAGAAAGTCTGGTTTGTCTCCCTCACGGGGTGGCTGATAGATGACATTTCCGCCTACCACCAAAAACTCGCCCATGTGCATGGAAGCGTCCTGGTCTGACTGATGGGGGGCGCCTATACCCAGTGCAAAATCCTGGTGGCCGAAGCGGATCGATGACAGATTGTTGCTGTTGAAAGCCTTCCATGGCACCCATGTTGCCGGGACAGACAGCTGCATTGCTGTTGATCCATTGAGTTGATAGAGTTCAAAGGGGCTTTCATCAGGTATTTGCGCTTCAGTATCTTCAGCGGGCAGGTCGTCGGGAAAGTCAGCCTTCAGCCAACTCTCAAATCCTGTCATTTGAAGGGTTTGGTGCACAAAGCTGCTGGCCCGAATAATCTGAAAACTGCCCTGAACAGCCATGATTGATTTGACCACCTGTACCAATGCCCTGATGCCGGCAGAGCTTAAATACGACACCTCTGAAGCTTCAAGCAATATGTGGTGTTGTCCCTGCCTGATATACTCTTTGAATGTAGAAGAAAAATGATCTGCCCATGAGGCGTCAAGCCTGCCCGATGCATGCACTAACAAGTACTTGCCTTTTTCCTGCTGACGAAACTGCATAATGGTATGTTTTTGTCCGCACTTTATTGTGTGAAAATTTCAGCTCTTTCGTACAGCTCATCCGGGATGCTTATCCCATATTTTCTGACCAGGCTGTGGTTAATGATCAATCTGACTGTTTGCACATTTGAGAATGGGATCAGAGCCGGACTTTCTCCTCTCAAAACCCTGAGGGCTTTGTCTGATGCCTCGAATCCGGCCTGATAGTAATCACATGCAACGGCCAGCACGCCTCCTTCTTTCATTTGGGCACTGTCAAAAACATATACAGGTATGTTCTGATCGGCAGCCCTTCGGGCGATCAGTGCAAATCCCGGCCGTGTGAGGTTGTCTACCACCTGAGCCAACACATGGATGTCTTGTCTCAACAGCTCTGATGCCGACTGGGGCACATCTGCACTTTGGGTAACGGGTACGGCAATAAGTTCCATACCATATACAGACAACGCTTTGGCAAACAGATCTTTGTAAATTACACTGTTTATCTCAGCGGGCGAAAATAATGTACCCACACGTTGGGCTCCCGGTAAAGTTTCTTTGATTACAGCAGCCATCTGGGCGAAGTCAGATCGCGTGGTAATGCCTGTTACATTAGGCAGGTGGTCTGTTTCGCTCTTGCCGGCGCCCGCCTGTACACCATCTGCTACTCCCGCAAATACGATGCGTGTATCGCTGCCAGCCTGACGAAGCGCAGCTTGCAGTGCGGGGGTTGATATCACCATCAGTAAATCAACCCGGTCTGTCCGTATGGTGTTCATAATACCTGACAATGTTGACATGTCACCTTGCGCGTTATAAACCCTCAGGTTATAGTCCTGACCTTTAACCAGCCCTGCTTCGGTGAAACCGTCAAGCAAGCCTTCTTCACAGCGCTCAGAAAACTCGTTTTCCTGGTAGTGTACTATTCTTAAACGCCAGGGGGCTTCTGTATGAGACAAATGACCCGGAATTATGGTTTCATAAGCTGAGGTTGGTTTGACAGGTAAAAGGGCAGGTGAGACACCTCCAATTACCTGTGCAGCCAGGATGCCACTTTCACGTCCCCACTCAAAATAGTTGTCACCAATGGCGCCGGTGGCACCCTGCTTTGCCAAATCGGTAGTAGTGGTAAAAACCGGTATGCCTTCGCTGTTGGCAACCCTGACTATGGCAGGGAAACCAGTAATGGTGGTATTGTCTGCTGAGGTGATGATGGCTTGTGCTCCTCGTTGGATCAATGCCTGAACGGCCATGGGCAGGTCACTGGTGCCCGACACGCTGACCTCTGTTATCCGAACATCTTGTTTTTGACCTGCCTGGCGCAGTTTTTCAACTGAAATCAGAGAATTCATTTCTGATGCATCATACACAATCCCTACATTGGAAAGGCCCGAAATGTGGTTGCGGACCATTGCAAGCAGCTCATCAAGGGGAGGATCATCATAGATGCCACAGATGTTTTCTGGTCGATGGCCTTCTTCGTAAATTCCGAGCTTTACCGGGTCGCTGGCCACGGTAAATACAACCGGGATGTCTTTCACTCTGCGGGCAACAGCCAGCAGGGCAGGGGTGGTTACGGTAATGATCACATCTGGTTTTTCACGCATAACCGCATCCACAATTTGTGGCAATTGGGCCATTTCGCCCTGTGCCGACCAGGTTTTCATGATATAGTCATCACCTGATCTCAATCCGCTTTCAAGCAAACCAACTCCGATACCTTCAATGGCCAGGTCAAGTGATGGATTATCCACCAGGTTTATGAGGGCGATTCTGGCCAGATCACTTTCTTGCCCGTCGAGCAGCGCCTGAATTGTTTGGTTGATTTTCCAACTTCCTCCCAGCCTGGCGAGCACCTCATGGTTTAAGCGAAACCTTTCGGGAACAACATTTTCAATGCGGAAAGTGGCCGGATCGGTACCCTGCAACACCTCAACAGCCATGGCGGCTGTATATTCTCCTACGGTAAAATAATTGGCCCCCAAGCCAAAAAGCGCGCCGACCAGTGCATCGAGGTGGTCATTGGTGAATACCGGAATGCCTGCCTGGGTTGCAATATTGATGATCATATTGATTGATGCCATGGCAACCGTGTCGCCACCAATCCAGATGGCATCTATATTTTGTCCTGTTAGCGAACGTACTGCCTCAGACACCTCGTTGGTGTTCGTGGCTATTGCTTCAATTAGCACAATGCCAAGCTCTTCGCAAATTTGTCTGGCTTCGAGCATAC
The DNA here is from genome assembly GCA_007118495.1 of Bacteroidales bacterium. GTDB lineage: Bacteria > Bacteroidota > Bacteroidia > Bacteroidales > UBA7960 > PUPG01. The sequence continues at coordinate 2,389 of SKRM01000065.1, read as the reverse complement.
ATGCTTCAGAGCATTGTTCGCCCGGATTCCACACTACGCCAACCCGGCGAAGCCCGGGGTTCAATTCTTTGGCGAGGATGAAGCTTTGCCTGACCGGTTGAAATGTGCCGATACCGGTCATGTACGGAGGGTGTTCATGCGGTGCAGGGCCACTGATGCCTACTCCGGTTCCGTAGGGGTCGGTTACCGCTCCAAAGACATGATGTTTTTGGGTAGAACGGTTGGCATTGGCAAATACCTGAAGGGCAACCGTACTTGAAGTAATCACCATATCCCAGGGGCCATTGGCCAATTCGCGGGCTATGGTCACCGCTGTGGCATAATCACCGTGTGCATTGAATCGTCTGACATTACTGCCGCCAGCTGCATAAATGCCATGTTGCCTGAGCCCGCTGAGTACACCTGCCACATGGGCATCTAATAGGGTGGTAGACGATATCTGCATGATGGCGATCTGGGGCAGGTCTCCCCGCCTGGTAATTGTCCGCCCTTGCCGCTGATGAAGGTCAGATAAAAGCAACATGAGGGTTGCCAGCAAAATCAAGCCAACAGCCAGCCAGAGGTCTTTGAGCAGCTTCATGATAAATATATAGGTTCGCTATTATTAACAGGATTTTATATCAGGCTGGGCACAGCATACTTTTGGTTGTTGCTTTTTGTTTTTCCTTGCTACTGATCTTGTTGTTTTCTGACCCGCTCTCTGTATGCCAGGGGTGATGTTCCCTTAAAAGTATGGAACCAACGGTAAAAGCTTGATGCTGAATTGAATCCGCACATAACCCAAATGTCTCGTATGTCTTTTTCCTGTTTTTCATGGTCCAGAAGGCTGGAAACGTACTCAACCCTTTTTTGATTGATATAGTGGTTGAAGCTTATATGCAGATGTTCGTTAAATAATCGGGAAAGGTAGGTTCTGTTGGTGCCCAGAATTCGCGATAACCCGGGCAAAGTCAGATCGCGCTGGGTAAAGATCTTTTGCTCAGCCATGATCTTTTCCAGCTCTCTTGCCAGTGTTGAATATTGCTCGTTTGACAATGTGGCATGTACTTGTTCTTGTACGTCGTCATCGGTATTCTCAGGTGGATAAATGCGCTGCTGTCCCTGGCTGAAATAACCGGTTATCCAAAAAAATACAGAAAGCAGCGAATAGCTCAAAACAGGCAGGATTTCATACTCAAGGGTTGCATGCCGGCTGGTGGTAAAATGAAAGAATGCTGCGAGCAGTGTTAAGAAGAATGCGACACGCAATGCCGGGAACCATTTGATATCGGCCGTTTCGGTGTTTGAAAAATACTGGCCGAGACTGATCCGGTGCTTATATATGATTTTATCTGTTTGCATGTAGTACACGATGGCCATGCCAAGGAACAGCTTGCGGAAATAGTTGTCCATGTTCAAGGCAAACCTGAACAGTCCTTCGGGTTCAACCATGCCTGTCAAACACCTTTCAACCCAGAATATTCTTGCTTCATGATCCATTATAATGATAAACACAACCCCTGCCAGCGCGGCATGGCTGATCGGGATGATCAGGTGTTTCAACCACCGGCTACGGGTTAATCCTTTCTCGGATGTCAGGCTGGCGATGTATAGATAATAGGTCGGAAACATGGATAATGACATGAAAGAGGCAGGAAAATACAGCCAGCGGAACAGTGTATATTGCCCGGAGACAAAAGCACTCCCGGCTAAAAGTGCAACCATCGAAAAGACCAGAAATATAAAAAGTGGTGCCTTGAACCAGCTCTTGCGTTTGAGCATTGAAACGCCTACTGTGGTGGCCCAAAAAAAGGTGATAATAAATGGCGCCTTGGTTACAAGCGCTTTTAAAAAGTCCATTTGCCGATTCTCAAAAAGTAAATCAAATGACGCATTCCTGATAAACAGACAGTTAATGCCGATTGTTTTTGAATATTTGACAACTAAATTAGGTGTAATAGTGTAAATTTACAACTGCGGAAAGCAAATTAATCTAAAAATGACCGGGCAAAGGCGCTTCCTGGTTGCCCAAATGATATCTAAATACTTTAATATGCGCCTGTTAACAAAAAAAAATGGTCATGAAAAAAAATTCGATTGCCATCATTGCCATCCTGTTGTTTATGGTTTGGCAACCAGCTGATCTTTTGGCTCAGGAGCGTGGGCTGAATGTTTGGGCTATAGGTATTGGAGCAGGATCAACTGATTTCAAGGAAGCTGTTCAAGGTGAGTCAGATGATTTATGGAACAGTTGGTCGCTTACTTTTGCCCGCCAGAATTACAGGATTAAACTGGATAAGCCATTTTCACTTGGTTTATTTACGGGGTCACAACTTGATATCATTTTTCCCAATAGTTTTGAGTTTAAGCCCTATGATGATGTGCTGATTCTGCCCCGGATTGCTGCTGA
>SKRM01000021.1 GCA_007118495.1 Bacteroidales bacterium | reverse complement strand
GGCTGAGCCCTGTGCCAAAGCCTGCCCGGCTTGGTCCGTTGGTGCGCGGATCGAAACGGATGCCGCCGAGTCGCAGTTCTTCCATGGCCAGCTCATCGATGGATGGAAGCTCCGGACTTTCGGTGAGCAGGATCACCTGGTTATCCGGACTGATGCTGATGGAGGGTGTCGAAGGGGCATCGACCAGGTCGATGATCTCCTGGGGTGGCAGCTGGTAACCCGAAGGGGTTTGGGCGATGCCCGAAAAAACCCAGAAAACGGCCACGAGCAAAAAGGACGAAATTTTCATGTGCATAATGATATGGTTTAGAATGGTTGGTTATACAACCTGCCAAAATAGCAAGAATAGCCGATTTGAAAAGCATGTTTTTGGAAAATTTAACTTTCGTTGTCAAAATTGCTGGTAGACTACCTTCCCCGCTTGAACAGCGGCTTGAGCAGCCATATCCATCCGACGCTGACAAAAAACGGAATAATGCTGCCCCATGCCAGTCCGATTACCGGGAAAAGCAGTCCGCTTAAGTACCCGTAAATCACGATATTGGTCGAGGCCAGCAGCATGATCTTTCCGGTGGCCCGTGCGAAGCCCGGTCCGGCAGAGAGGCTCAGGATGACCATCGAGGACAGCATCACGGCGGGGAAGGTGGAAAATATGCCGGTCCAGAATGCCGAGCCGGTGCGTGCCACCAGCACAGCCGTACCGACCACGCTTCCTGCGAACAGGGCGCGCAGTAATGCCTGCATTATCGTGTATTTTTTGCCGGTCTTGCCCATGGATGGGATGTTTAAAACCTTCTCCGCCAGCAAATAGGTGGTGACCGCCACCAGGAAATATACCAGGGTCCAGCCGATGCGTCCGACTTCCTGAAATAGAGAGGAGAGAAGCACCAGGACCAGCCATGCAGCCAGGGAGCCGGCGACCGCTTTCCCTAAGCCTTTGGGCACCAAGGCAATGAACGTAAACAGGAAAATGGTGGACAGGCTCATGCCCAATGGCACGGTGGTTGTGGCTTCTGCTGCGAAATCCGCCCCCTGGGTGATGCCGATAAAAAGCAGGGAGACCAGGATGGTGGAAGGCATATTGCTGATCATGCCCCCAAGTTTGGATCCCAGGCGCTCGGAAAGCAGTGTGGCTGCACTGATCCATAGTCCGGCAATCACCATCGAAAGGACCAGTTGCTGGATAAATAAGTAGGACATGGGGCCATAAATTGAACTTGCAAATATATTTTTTTTATCTGAAGGAAATGCTTATTTTGCAAAACGATTCCCTGATTCTTTTCATTATATAATGCATGCAAATAAGCAGAATATACATACAAATAAATATAAATATCCGACAAAAATTAACCCATTATTCATCATGAAAAACACCCCCATACCTTTTAACGTTGTAAAAAAGCAAATTGAACTGATGGGCCTGTCGAGTGTGGGGCGGGCATCCATACGCGAGATTAAGCGGCTGGTAGACCATATTGAGGAGGAAACCGGGCTGAAATACGTGCGCATGGAGATGGGCATCCCAGGTCTGCCCCCGTCACAGATCGGGATAGAGGCCGAGATCGAGGCGCTGCATTCGGGCGTTGCGGCCATTTATCCGGATATTGACGGGATCGCCTCCCTGAAACGGGAGATCTCCCGCTTTGTGAAACTGTTCATGAACATTGACGTCCATCCAAGGGCCTGTGTGCCGACTGTGGGGAGCATGCAGGGCAGTTTCGCGGCTTTTCTGACCGTGACGCGCATGAATCCGGGAAAGGACAGCATCCTTTTCATCGACCCTGGTTTCCCGGTGCATAAGCAGCAATGCCGGGTGCAGGGTGTGCCGTTTGAAAGCTTCGATGTTTACAATTACCGGGGGGAGAAGCTAAGGGAAAAGCTGGAGTCGCAACTGTCTAAAGGCAATATTGCCGGAATGCTTTATTCCAACCCGAACAACCCGTCCTGGATCTGCTTTACCGAAACCGAGCTGAAGATCATCGGAGAGCTGGCCAATAAATACAATGTGGTGGTGATGGAGGATCTGGCCTATTTTGGCATGGACTTCCGGCGTGATTGTTCCAAACCCGGGCTGCCTCCCTACCAGGTTTCGGTGGCCAATTACACGGATAACTACATTTTGCTGATCAGCAGCTCCAAGGCATTCAGCTACGCCGGACAGCGCATCGGGATGATGGTGATTTCAGACCATTTGTTCGAGACCCGGGCAGAGGGGCTTTGCAGGTATTACCAGTCGGATATGTTCGGCCGGGCCATGGTGTTTGGCACGATGTATGCTCTTAGTTCAGGTACGGCCCATTCCCCGCAATACGCCTTGGCAGCCATGCTGAAGGCGGCCAATGACGGGGAATTTGATTTTGTGGAGGTGGTCAGGGAATACGGACGCAAGGCCGCCATCATGAAAAAGCTGTTCCTGGACAACGGTTTCAAGCTGGTCTATGACAAGGACGAGGACGAGCCGATCGCCGACGGGTTTTACTTCACGATCTCGTATCCGGGCTTTTCAGGCGAGGAGCTGATTGAGGAATTGGTATACTACGGCATCAGTGCCATTTCCCTGGCCATCACCGGCAGCGAGCGGCTGGAAGGTCTGCGGGCCTGTGTATCGCTGGTCAGCCGCGAGCAGTTCCCGGACCTTGAATACCGGTTGAAGAAATTTCGTGAGCACCATTAGGTTGGGTATTGGTTGTTGGTTGTTGGCTGTTGGCTGTTGGCTGTTGGTTGTTGGCTGTTGGCTGTTGGCTGTTGGGTTTTGGT
>SKRM01000053.1 GCA_007118495.1 Bacteroidales bacterium | reverse complement strand
TTCTTTTGGCCGGTTTATCAAAGCTTTTATCCTCTGACCTGCCGAAACTTCTTTTGGCCGGTTTATCAAAGCTTTTATCCTCTGACCTGCCGAAACTTCTTTTGGCCGGTTTATCAAAGCCTTTATCCTCTGATCTGCCGAAACTTCTTTTGGCCGGTTTATCAAAGCTTTTATCCTCTGACCTGCCGAAACTTCTTTTGGCTGGTTTATCATAACTTTTATCTTCTGACCTGCCGAAACTTCTTTTGGCTGGTTTTTCAAAACTCTTGTCATCAGATTTTCTGAAGCTTCTTTCCCCGGGTTTTGCAGAACTTTTGTCATCAGATTTTCTGAAACTCCTTTTTGCGGGTTTAGTAAAACTCTTTTTTTCTGGTCTTGTGTTTCTCATGCTTGCTTTGTTATCTGGTGCATACCAAAAAAGGCGCGTGTGCGCCCTTTGTTAACGTTTATGTGACAGGATTTATTCCGTCATTGTATTTAATTTGTCAAATACACCATTTACTTTTGTGAGTAGCTCGCTATATAAGGATCTATAATAACTTTTCAGATTTTTTTCTCCCTCACCAGGTTTTGGATTGTTGACTTTTTTGACCATTTCTTCCCTGAATTCAAGCATATCTTTGATTACACCGTCCAGGTCATCCTGAATCTTGTCATTCTTAAGATTTTGCCTCATCAGGCAGGTTCCGATCACTTCATCAACAAGGTAGTTGATGTCTTTTTTCAGGTTTTTCTTGCTTGCCATTTTGAATAATATTTTATGCTTGGATACTAATTAAGCCAATTAATTAAAATCTATAATTTCAACTTCAAAGATAAGTACGGAGTTTCTTGGGATGTTGTGCCTTGCATATTCACCATATCCCAGACCTGAGGGAATCAGTATCAAGCCTTCTCCACCTCTTTTAAATTGCATAATGCCGTCTCTGAAACCCATGATAACGCTACTAAGGTTCATATTTGCCTCTTGTGCGTAGTCAAAAATATCTCCATTGAGCAGGTAGCCGGTATAGGTAAGTTTTACTGTGCTATTTTCTCTGGGATGTCCCCCAGACCCTTCGGTACGGATTACATAAAATATTCCTGACGAGTGCTCTTGGGCTTCCAGGTTGTTTTTAGCAATATAATCAAGGATTTTCTCCCGGTCTCTGGCGGCAATGGCATCCGGGTCATCTTTGCTGCATGATGCCATTATTGCAACAGCCGCAATAAGAAACAGGAATATCCTCAGAATTGGATTGATTTTTTTGATCATCTTTGAGAGTAGATATATTTTGCACTTATAATTTGCAAAGATAATCAAAAAACCAGTTTATCCGTAAAAGTTTTTGTTTTATTTGACGTATTTGAGTAATCCGTACGTAAACGGTTCGAAAATATTAATCCACGTTGTCGTGTAAAAACGAGTTGTTGGACTTAATCTGTGTTTTTTTGTCGCCAGTTTCATTCAGAGTGAACCTGCTAACATGTGACTCATTGCTGGCAGGTACCGGGTTCAGGTTAACTTTTCTTCTGACATAAGCTGGTTGTTTCTCAAGGTCGAGTAGACCCTCAGGTGTTTTTAGCTGCATGCTGAGGCTTTTCAACCGTTCTTCACGATCATGTATATGCCTGTGAAGGTCTTCATCTGACACGTGATCTGATTCTGGTCTTGATGTTTTCACACTACCCGTTTGGTTCATAATGCCAGCGGCAAACTCCTCAAGGGGGTTGTGCGACATAACCTGGGTCGGTTGGCGTTTTATGCCACTATCCCTTTTGATCTCCCTCTTATCCTCATCCTTAAGATTATCCTTATCCTTAACCCTAATACCGGCAAGCTCTATTTCTTCACTATTAAACGGACCATCCCACTCAATGATTGGCTTTTCGGGCTTTTCTTCAAGGGGCATGATCTTTTTATTGGTTTTTATCTCTTCTATTCCATAGAACTCATTGGTTGCGCCAAAACCAGTTGCCACCAAAGTCACACAAATTTTACTGCCCAGTGATTCATCTTTACCCAGACCCCATATGATTTCGGCAGTTGACCCGGCTTCTGTCTGAATGTAGTCAGTGATCTCAGTAATTTCGTCCATAAGAATTTCATCTGTACCACTTGTGATATTCAGCAGGATATTCTTTGCTCCCCTAATCTGGTTGTCATTGAGCAGGGGTGACGACAGGGCAGTTTCTACTGCTTTAATGGCCCTGTTTTCTCCCTCTGACAGCCCACTGCCCATGATGGCCACACCACTGTCAGACATAACGGTTCTTACGTCGGCAAAATCAACATTGATGTTTCCGGTAAGGGTTATAATCTCAGCAATGCCTTTTGCTCCTGTGGTCAATACATTATCTGCTTTTGCAAATGCTTCTGAAACGGATAAATTTCCATAGAGTTCTCTTAACCTGTCGTTGCAGATCACCAAAAGGGTGTCCACTCCATCTGAGAGGGCTTTGATTCCCTCTTCAGCCTGTTGCTTTCGTTTGCGGCCTTCAAAAGAAAAAGGGATGGTCACTATGGCTACGGTTAAAATTCCAAGTTCTTTTGATGCCCTTGCAATTACAGGAGCTGCTCCGGTACCCGTGCCTCCGCCCATTCCTGCTGTAATGAACAGCATTTTGGTGTTACTCCCTAGCACTTCTTTAATGCGGTCAATATCTTCAATGGCTGCATTTTTACCTACTTCAGGTATGCTGCCTGCTCCGCGTCCTTCGGTAAGATTCACCCCCAGTTGTATTTTATTGGGCACAGGACTTTGATCCAGTGCCTGGGCATCGGTATTGCAAACCACAAAGTCAACTCCTTCAATGCCTTGACGAAACATGTGGTTTACTGCGTTGCTGCCGCCGCCGCCAACGCCAATTACTTTGATTATTGAAGATTGGTTTTTGGGTAAGTCGAATTTGATCATGTCTGTGGTCATCATTTTTCGGTGTTGAAGGTACTTATTTTGGTTTTTTTTGGTTCAATTGATATGGATGAGTTATGCACAACTGATTGTGGATAACTCAAATCCACCCTTAGCTGTCGCCGTCTTTCTCAAAAAACTCTTTACCCTTTGAGAAGATTCTGTCTAAAAAGCCCTCTTTTGACAGCTTTGCTTTTCCACCTGCTCTTTTTTGTTGCCTTTTTTGATTTTCAACTCTTTGAAAGCCTTTGATTACCAACCCCACACCGGTAGCGTGCATCGGACTGCCAACCTCTCCGGTTGGAGTTTTGGCCAAATGCTCACTGGGATAGCCAATTCGGGTATCCATACCGGTGATGAATTCAGTAAGTTGTGCAACATGTTTTAGCTGACTGCCTCCGCCTGTAAGCACTATTCCCGCAATGAGTTTTTTCTCAAACCCAGAGGTTTTAATTTCATAGTAAACATGTTCGATGATCTCTTCCATTCTTGCCTGAATAATATGGGCCAGATTTTTCAGACTGATTTCCTTTGGTTCCCGACCCTTTAGTCCGGGGATAGAGACAATTTCTTCGTCTTTGTTCTCACTGGCCAGAGCTGAACCAAAGCTTTTTTTCAATGCTTCTGCCTGGTTCCTTATAATTGCGCAGCCTTCTTTAATGTCATCAGTAATCACGTTTCCACCGAGGGGAATTACTGCTGTGTGGCGAATAATCTCATCCTGAAAAATAGCCAAATCGGTTGTTCCGCCTCCAATATCAACCAACACTACACCAGCCTCTTTCTCCTGATCGCTCAATACGGCTTCAGCTGAAGCAAGTGGCTCAAGAATGATTTCAGAGAAGATCAAACCGGCTTTTGTAACACATTTTTGAATATTTTTTGCTGCAGCTACTTTGGCAGTAATGATATGGAAATTGGCTTCCAGGCAATTTCCTGACATGCCAATGGGCTCCCTGATCCCTTGCTGGCCGTCAATAATGTATTCTTGGGGTATAACTTTAATGATCTCCTCACCAGGAGGTAGTGCCAGCTTGTACATATTGTCGATAAGATTGTCCAGGTCATGTTGCTCAATCTCTTCCTCAATGGTGTTGCGCATAATATTGCCACGGTGCTGGAGGCTGCGGATATGTTGACCTGCTATGCCCACATTGACAACTTTTATCTCAACTCCTGAACTTTGACTGGCTTCATTGACTGCCTTTTCGATAGAGTTAACCGTATGTTGGATGTTTTCAACCACTCCCCGGTTTACACCCAACGAATCGGCTCGCCCCATCCCTAGAATCTCTACCTTTCCATACTCGTTTTTTCTCCCCACAATGCAGGCTATCTTTGTTGAACCGATATCAAGACCTACGATGATTTCAGTTGATTCCATAACACAGTATTATTTTGAACAAACTATCTGATTTTTAAATTCCATATTAATCCTTCTGTAATAATTCCAGCCAACTTGCGTAAGGCTGTTCAGATAAAAAATCCTCAGGTTTCTGAGCTTTACATCAATATCATTGAGGTATCCGAGCTCAATGATATGTGTCCCATTTTTTGGGGTCAGTTCAAATTTTCCTGAAGGTGTAACATAAATATGATCGATAAACGCTTTCCAGAAAACATCTTTGTCAATGATGCTGGCCAGTCTGAATAAATCTGCCATTTTCTGCAAGTCTGAGGTAATGGTGTCATGTAACTGAAGTACATTTTTTCCTGGAACGAGCTCTTGGGCGAGGGCGCCAGTTGCTATCATGACCCTTGCCGTGTGTTCTTCTGCCAGTGGAAATATAACACCATTGCCGTCAATGTAGTAGCTTTGGTTTTGGGTATTGATGACTCTCACCAGTGGATTGCGCTGACTGATTTCAACATGTACTTCGCCGCTGATGGTACGATAGACATTTGCTTTCTCAACGAATGGTACAGAGCGCACCAAGGTATAAAGATCTTCAAGTAATGCAGGTTCGATAACCCTGCCTTCAAGTGAATCAATTCTTGCATAAATCAGACTTCTGATCTGCTCTGGACGGATGAAATAATTTTCGTTGTAAGCATGCACGCTGACCTGTAGTTCGCGGCATACAGTATGCCTGTTCCGTCCTTCGGCAAATCCAAGAACGACCAGAAGCCCAATGGGTATCATTGTGTACAAAATTGCGTATAGTGCTTTTTTGATCATGACAATCCCTTGTTTTGAAGCAATTGCTTAATAGGTTCTGTAAAACGGTCAATATCACCTGCCCCCATGGTAATCAGGATGTCGGTGTGCTTGCGTTTAAGTAATGACAGCAGCTCTTCGCGTTTGCTGACAATGGCTTTTGTCTTCACTTTGTCAAGTATCATTTCTGAATCGACACCTTCAATTGGTTCTTCACGTGCCGGATATATATCAAGCAGGATGAGCTCATCCAAAAGCGATAAGCTATCGGCAAACTGGTCTGCAAGGTCTCTTGTTCTCGTATATAGATGTGGCTGAAATACTCCTGTAATCTTTCTTTTGGGCCAAATCTCCCTGGCTGACAGAATACAGGCCCTGATCTCTTCGGGGTGATGCGCGTAATCATCTAGATACACGGTGTTGGTGGTTTGAATATGCACTTCAAATCGTCTTTTTACACCAGTAAAGCCCGACAGGGCTCTTTTGATGGACTCAGGGGCTATTCCGGCCTGATGTGCAAGCGCAGCCGCTGCCAGGGCGTTTTCCAGATTATGCCTGCCTGGATGCCCGATCATTACCCCTTGGATTTCGAGCATTCCATTGAAATCGGCTTCGTAATAGCCCTCCCTTATGCCTGTATTGTTCATGGAATAATCTGATTCTCGGGTAAAACCGTATGTGTAGCACTTTCCGGAATAATCGAGCCGGCTTTTAATGCGGTTGTTGACGATCAGCACCCCCTGTTTACTGATCTGTTTTGTGAACATATTGAATGACCTTGTCAACTCCTCATAGCTGCCATAAATATCCAAATGGTCGGTATCCATTGAGCTTATGAGGGCTAATCGGGGATGCAGCTGAAGAAACGAACGGTCAAATTCATCTGCTTCTGCAATCAGCCAGTGTGATCCGGGTTCGCCTACATAGTTTGTATTGTAATTTGTGCTAATACCCCCAAGAAAAGCCGTGCATGGAACACCTGCCTGGATAAATATATGGGTCAGCATGGCACCGATGGTTGTCTTTCCATGTGTTCCGGCAACCGCAATTGTTGGCAGGGCTGAAGAGATCAGTCCTAATATTTCAGACCGCTTTTTCAACGGGATATCTTGTGCCGAAAAATAAGTGAAGAGGTTCGTATCAGTAGGCACTGCCGGTGTATATACTACCAGTTCAGGCTGGCTTGAAACCCCTGCCGGATCATCTTCAAAACTTACCTCTATACCCTCAAGTTGTAATGCTTTTGTGATTTCTGAAGGGGTTTTATCATAACCACACACATTGACCCCTCTCGAATGGAAGTATCTGGCCAGGGCACTCATGCCGATACCTCCAATGCCAAGAAAATATACTGTTGTTATCTGGTCAATATCCTTCATTCAATTCATTTTATCGTTGTATCATTCCAATGGCCATTCCGGCGATTGATTCTGCGGCATCTCTGTATGACAGTCCGGCCATTCTCTCTTTCAGACGGTGCAATCTGTTTTTATCTTTCACCAGTGATATGGCTTCAGACGGGAGTTTATCCATGGCTTCAGCATCTTTTACCAAAATGGCGGCATGATGATTTACCAGGGCCATGGCATTTTTTGTCTGGTGATCTTCTGCAACATTGGGTGAGGGTACCAGGATAACTGGTTTTTTCACCACACATATTTCAGATACGGCAATGGCGCCAGAGCGGCTTATTACCAGATCTGCTGCTGCATATGCATAATCCATCTGGTCAATGAACGCTTTTACCCTGATTGTTTCTTCATACCCTTGTGTAACTTTCTGGCTTGCTTTTTCAAAGAAAGGTTTACCAGTTTGCCATATAAGCTGCACACCTGCATTTTGAAATGCATCCAGGTGATTATAAATGCTTTCGTTTATTGATCTTGCTCCAAGACTTCCTCCTGTGATTAGTATCACGGGCTTACTCCTGTCAAGCCCGAAATATTCATAGGCCAGTTTTTCTTTGCCCTGTATGTTTACCACATCATTTCGAACCGGATTTCCGGTCAGGTAAATTTTCTCCCGGGCAAAATATTTATCCATGCCTTCATAGGCTACACAAATTTTGGATGCTTTTTTCCCAATGATTCTATTTGTTAAGCCTGGGAATGAGTTTTGTTCCTGAATCAATACAGGTATTTTTTGTTTGGCAGCAGCCCATAAGATGGGACCACTTGCATAACCCCCAACACCAATTACAACATCAGGCTTGAAGCGCTTCACAATTTTATTGGCGCCATTCAGACTCTTGATGATTTTCAATGGCAACAGTAAGTTTTTCCAACTCAAGCGCCTTTGCAACCCCATTATATCAAGACCGATAATATGAAAGCCTGCTTCGGGCACTTTTTTCATTTCCATCCGGCCCCTGGCTCCCACAAACAAAATGCGGGCATTGTATGCCTGCTTTTTGATGGCCATGGCAATGGCAATTGCCGGGAAGACGTGTCCTCCGGTGCCTCCTCCTGCGATGATCACACTAAGCGGTTTGACCGGTCGTGTAAGTTGGGCCATTGGTTATTTCGTTTTCTTCAATACTTCTGCTAACACTTAAAATAATTCCGATTGCCAGACTGGTAAACCAAAGGGAGGTACCTCCCATACTTACAAGTGGCAAAGGCTGACCTGTAACCGGAATCAGGTTGACGGCCACGGCCATATTTATCATGGCCTGAAATACAAGACTGAAACTAAGTCCCGCTGCCAGTAGCGCCCCGAATGTGCCGGGGCTTTTGTGGGCGATACGCACCCCCCTGTAAAGCAATATCAAATAAAGCAGTAATACCACAAAGCCTCCTGCAAGGCCATACTCCTCTATGATAATTGCATAGATAAAGTCAGAATATGCTTCAGGAAGAAAGTTTCGCTGGGTTGAATTTCCTGGCATTTTTCCGATAATACCACCCGTGGCGATGGCGATCTTTGCCTGATCTGCCTGATATGTATTATTGTTTTCTCTGTCAACAAAAGCTGTAACCCGGTTGCGCCAGGTGTCAACCCTGCTGCTTCCAGGCATAACAGCAAGTACCATAATAAGCATTAATGCTGCAATTATACTTACCCCAACCAGTCCTGCAATGTATTTGATACGAACCCTTCCGATGAACATGAGCACGATACAAGTGATAAAAAGTAAGGCAGCTGTAGAAAAATTGGCAGGCAAAATAAGTGCGCATATTAACATTGCAGGGATGACCATTGGAATAAATCCCTGCTGAAGGTCTTGGATCGAATCTTGCTTTCTGGTAAGTACCCTTGCCATATAAATGATCAGGGCAAGTTTGGCGAAGTCTGAACTCTGAAAAGTCAGGTTGATTACAGGTAAGGTAATCCAGCGGCTAGCTTCGTGCGCTGCAGTTCCCCTCAGCAAGGTAAAGAGCAGCAGGGGTATGGCCAGGTATAGTGCCAGCTGCGATATACGACTATAATACGAGTATTTAATGTTGTGAGCCAGATACATCAGGCCAAATCCAAACAGTATAATGATGAACTGCCTGATGAGGTAGTATTCTGTATTGCCTGAACGGAGACGGTATGCCAGTGTGCCGGTTGAACTGTATACTGCAAGTATGGACACAATATACAGAAACACAACCACCATCCAGATTGTTCTGTCTCCCTTCATATGTTTTAAAATGGCCTGCATACTTCTTGTGTTATTAAAGGTCATATACCGCCTGCATAAATTGTTTGCCCCGGTCAGCATAATTGTTGAACAGGTCAAAACTGGCGCATGCCGGCGATAATAAGACGGTGTCACCTGGTATACCGTGCTGATATGCCGCAAAAACAGCATCTTTCATATTATTAACCTCTACAATAGTTCCCGTGAAACGACTGAAATATCGGCGGATATTTGTATTATCTGTACCCAGGCAAATGATCAATCGCACCTTTTGCTCAACCAGGCCCGACAGTGTAGAATAATCATTTCCATTATCCTGCCCGCCTGCGATCCAGACCACCGGACTATTCATGGTCTCAAGGGCAAACCACGTGGCATTTACATTGGTGGCCCGGCTGTCGTTTATAAAGCGGATGCCCCGAACTGTTGTCACAAGCTCAAGCCTGTGTGCTTCGTTTTGAAATCCACTCAGGCACTCTTTGATACCTTTTTTTCTGACATCAAACAGTCTGGAGGCGATACCTCCAGCCATATTTCTGTAAATGTTTTGTCTCTCAACCAATGCTTTTTCAAGCGTATCCATATATAGAAGGTTAAATGCTTATCTTAATTTAAGGGTGATGACTGAAAAAACAGCCAGCATGATTCCCACAATAAAAAACCGTTGAACAATTTTGGCCTCATGGAACCCCTTTAACTGGTAATGGTGATGAAGAGGGGCCATCCTGAAAACCCGTCTGCCTTCACCAAAACGCCTTCGGGTAATTTTAAACCATACTACCTGTATGATAACCGACAGACTTTCCATAAAAAACACTCCACATAATATGGGAATGAGCAATTCTTTGCGAATAACGATGGCAAATACGGCAATAATCCCTCCCAGCGAAAGGCTTCCTGTATCACCCATAAATACCTGGGCAGGGTAGGAGTTGTACCAGAGAAATCCGATGCAGGCACCTACGAATGCGGCAATGAATATTACAAGTTCGCCCGTTTGGGGGATATACATGATATTCAGGTAATCAGCAAATAACATATTGCCTGACACATAGGCCAATATACCCAGTGTTGCCCCGATTATTGCTGAAGTACCTGTGGCAAGCCCATCCAGTCCATCGGTTATATTGGCCCCGTTTGAGACGGCTGTAATGATGAGGATAACGATGGGTATAAAAATGATGAATCCCCATTTCTTATATTCTTTACCCATCCAGCTAATCAGTACTGTATAGTCAAACTCGTTGTCTTTAAAGAATGGGATGGTGGTTTTGGTTGACTTAACTGACTCCATGGGGAACGGAGTGGTTCTTGTAGTCTGGGCGTCAAGTTCAAGAATCTCACTGGGGCTAACAAACTCAAACTGCGCAGTGGTTTTTTCGCGTATAACCACTCCCTCGTGAAAATACAATGTTGTGCCCACAATAATACCCAGAGTAATCTGCCCCAGAATTTTAAACTTTCCATGCAGACCTCGCTTTTCTTTTTTGAAAACCTTGATGTAGTCATCCACAAACCCGATGACTCCAAGCCAAAGGGTTGATACAAGCATCAGTATGATGTAAATATTGTTGAGCCTTGCAAATAAAATTGTTGGGATAACAATGGCCGCTATAATGATCAGCCCGCCCATTGTCGGTGTGCCTTCTTTTTTCATTTGTCCTTCGAGGCCCAGGTCACGAACAGTTTCACCGACCTGCATTTTTTGCAGGTATGAGATAATCCGTCTGCCCGAAATCATGGTAATGAACAGTGAAAATATGATGGCCATACCAGCCCTGAAAGAGATATACTGGAATACCCCCGTGCCCGGAATATCAAAGTTTTGGTCTAAAAACTCAAATATGTAATACAGCATCTTTACCTTTTTAAGAACTCTTTTAATAATTCCCTATCATCAAAGGGGTGTTTAACTCCTTTGATTTCCTGGTATTTTTCATGGCCTTTCCCTGCCACAAGTATTATATCTCCCGATGTCGCCATAATGCAGGCCACATGTATGGCTTCTCTGCGTTTGGTAATGGAGATGTGTTTTTTCTTTAAACCCGGATCAACATCCAATCCGCTCACCATATCTTGAATAATGGCCTCGGGGTCTTCATCCCTTGGGTTATCGCTGGTAAAAACCACCTTGTCACTGTAAGTGGCTGCAATGGTGGCCATGGCAGGCCTCTTGGCCTTATCGCGGTTTCCTCCGCAACCGATTACTGTGATAACTTTCTCCTGTCCGGTTCGGATTTCTTGTATGGTTTTTAGTACATTTTCTATGGCATCAGGTGTATGGGCATAGTCGACGATGCCTGTAATTTTTTCATGATTTACAAAGTAGTCGAACCTCCCTTCAGCTGGGTGACACATGCTAAGGGCAGCCAACATAGCATCCTGGCTGACACCCAATGAGCGTCCGGCGCCATACACAGCCATTATATTGTAAGCATTGAATTTTCCGACCAGTTTACACCAGACATCCTGGCCGTCAATTTGCATATGCAAACCGGTGAATGTGTTTTCAATTACTTTTGCCCTGAAGGCTGCCATCGCCTGCAGACTGTAGGTGGTAACCATGGCTTTTGTGTTCTGAACCATGATCATACCATTTTTATCATCCAGGTTTGTCAGTGCAAATGCCTCGTCACCCAGCATATCAAAAAATGACTGCTTAGCTTTCAGGTAACTTTTAAAGGTGCCGTGATAATCAAGGTGGTCATGGCTTATGTTGGTGAAAACACCTCCTGCGAATGTAAGTCCATGGGTTCTGAACTGTGCCTGGGCGTGTGAACTAACTTCCATGAAGGCATAGGTGCAGCCCTCCGTTACCATACTATGCAACAACTCATTCAATTCAACCGGATCGGGGGTCGTATATCGTGCAGGAATAGTTTTCATGCCTATGTGGTTGCTGATGGTTGAGATAAGCCCGCACTGATGCCCCATTTTTGAAAACACCTGGAACAACAAACCGGCAACTGTGGTTTTTCCATTTGTTCCGGTAATGCCTACCAGTTTTAGCTTGGCTGAAGGGTTGTCATAATAATTGGCTGCTGCGATACCAAGGGCCTTAATGGAATCTTTTACCCTTAAATAACTTACCTCAGACCGGATGTTTTTAGGTAGCGATTCACATATAACAGCCCTTGCTCCTTTTTCAATAGCCTGATTGATATAATGATGCCCATCAGATGTCAAGCCTTTAACAGCCACAAACAAACACCCCTGGTGGGCGTTTCTTGAATCAGAGACCACTGCGGTTACAGGGATGTCTGTCGATCCGGCAGTTTCACTGACGTTCATTTTGTATATGACTTCTTCGAGCAGTTTCACTATATCTTGTGTATTACGATAGTTCAATATAAATTACGTTACCCGGGTTAATGCGAACACCGGGTGGCATGCTCTGTCTTCTGACAACACCCCTGCCAGTAAATCTGACCCTTAATCCGGCATTTTCGAGAACATAAATGGCATCCCTTAATCCCATTCCAACTACTTCAGGAACAAGGTTTTCAATAAAAACACGTTCGTGAAGCTCAGCGGTGTCTCCCCTCAATCTTGCGCCACCCCAGCTGGCCTTGCTTTCTTCAATAATCTGCGCATTAAACGCTTTGTAGATAGTTCTGACATCGTCCATGTAGGCGCTTCTGAACGGGGGCAATGAAGCCATTACAGGTTCGTAAAGCTCTATCTCGGGGATAAACATTCTGGCTGCGAAAATTTTGTCAGCAACCTCTCTGAAAACGGGCGCTGAGACCTGGCTGCCCGTATATATCCAGCCTCTGGGATTATTTATTACCACGATACAACTGTAAACCGGATTCTCAGCTGGGAAATAGCCAGCAAATGAAGCCTGGTAATTAACTCCGGTGGGGGTTTGATATCCAAAAGCTGATTGTGCAACCTGTGCGGTGCCTGTTTTACCGGCTATGGAGTAGGCGCTGGTGCGTATATTTTTTGCTGTGCCATTCTCAACCACGCCCTGCAACAATTCCTGTACATTTCTGATGGTTGCATTGCTTGCAACCGACCGGTTAATTACGGTTGGTGAAAATCGTTTGACGGTTCTTCCGGCCTGACGAACCTCACTGACAAACATGGGTTTCATCATCCTGCCATTGTTGGCCACCGTATTATACAACGTCAGGGTTTGTAAAGGCGTTAGGGCTACCTCATAACCGATAGACATCCATGGCAATGATACAAGTGACCAGCCGTGGCTGCCCACATCTCTGATTACAGGTTGACCTTCGCCTGATATTTCCAGACCAAGGGGTTCGTTCAGGTGAAATTGTTTCAGACGGTCAACAAATCTTTGTGGTCTGTCTTTATATGCATCGTGGATAATCTGCGATATACCCACATTGGATGAAAGCTCGAACGCTTCTCTGATGGTAATTACACCATGGCCTTCCTGGTTAACGTCACGCATTATCCTGTCATAAAATGCTATTCGACCATCTTTGGTGTCAACCATGTCATCAAGGTTGACCACTCCATCTTCGAGAGCTGCCATCATACTGGCCAGCTTGAAGGTTGAACCTGGTTCAGCACTGTGGCCTATGGCATAATTGTATGACTCTTCATAATTATTTGTTAACTGATTGCGCATCAGGTTTGAGATGGCTTTGATCTTACCGGTAGCAACTTCCATTACAATTGCAGTACCGTAATCAGCCCTGAATCTCTGTAATTGTCTTAGTAATGCCTGATGTGTAATATCCTGAATGTGTACATTGATGGTCGTGATCAGATCCATCCCGTTTTGGGGCTGGATTTCGTTCTGATCATTAATAGGCATCCACGATCCTCCACTTATTCTCTGCATAAGTCTTTTACCTTCTCTTCCTTCAAGGTATTCGCGATAGGCACCTTCAAGCCCGACATAAACACCCTCCCTTTCATAACCTATTGTTCTTGCAGCCAGTGTTCTGTATGGCATCTCACGTCTGGTGTTTTCAATTACTATAAGCCCTCCCCGGTATCTGCCAAGCCTGAAAATTGGAAATTGTCTTAACTCAACCAACTCATTGTAACTTACATTGCGTTTTATCAGGTAGTATCTCTCATTGTTCTGTCTGGCCCTGGCAAGAGCAGACCTGTATTGGGCCGCGGTTCTGTCTCTGAACAAACGTGACAGTTGTAATGAAAGCGAGTCAATACCTGCAAAAAATAGTTCATCAGGAATAACTTGCCGGCTAAGGTCCATTCTGATTTCATAAACAGGCACACTGGTAGCCAGCAGGCGACCGTCTTCTGCATATATATCTCCCCTGGCAGCATCAATACTTACATACCTCATCGTAGTGTTTCTGGCCTGCTCTTTCCAATGATCTCCCTGAATCAACTGAATATAGATGACCTTACCCATGATCAGCAGGGCAAAAAATGCCATGGCGAAGTACACCAGCCTGATCCTTAAGAGTATGTCGTTTTTATATTCCATTGTCGTCAAATACTAAAAAGCTACTTTCCGAATAGCCTTCTTATGAGGTTATCACCTTTTGTCAAATCATACACTGGTCTGGGCGGCTCC
The DNA here is from genome assembly GCA_007118495.1 of Bacteroidales bacterium. Lineage (GTDB taxonomy): Bacteria > Bacteroidota > Bacteroidia > Bacteroidales > UBA7960 > PUPG01. The sequence goes on along the minus strand of SKRM01000053.1, from coordinate 52,280 downwards.
GTCGGTTCTATAAAGCCCTGTGACCTCAGACGCCTGGCAATCTCTGATTGGTTTGTAAGGAACATATACTCAGATTTTGTATTGATATACCTTATTCTGAGCTCTGTCATTTCTCTTCTGATCTGATCTAACTCCCTTGCCTTGTTCTCAGCATAATAGGCATTGAAAATGAGAAAAAGAGCCAGACCTGAAACATAAAGGATGAAAGGCAGTAAGTTGGAAGCACTATTTCTGGTAAACATGCTCCCATCAAGCAAATCAGAAAAGTGGCGGGTAAAGTTTCCACCTGAGGCCTTTTGTTTCTTTTGCGTTCTTTTAAAACGATTGGCTTCCATCTTTCTTAAATCTTTTCTGCTATTCTTAATCTTGCACTTCTGGCTCTGGGGTTGATTTCCAGTTCTTTATCCGAAACCTGGATTGGTTTCCCCGTCATTTTGAATGGAGCAATGGGGTTTCCAAAAAAATCCTGTTCAAGTTTACCAGTGAAATTGCCCGTTTTCATAAAATGCTTCACCAGTCTGTCTTCTAACGAATGATAGGATATAACCACCAGCCTGCCTCCAGTTTTGATAACTTCAGTGCATTGAGTTAGCAATTCCTTTAGTGCATCCAGCTCGCCATTTACCTCGATTCGCAGGGCCTGAAATACTTGCGCCAAAAACTTGTTTTCTTTTCCTCTCGGTGCCCACCTGAGCAAAACCCTGCCCAACTCATCAGTAGTATTCAAAGCCTTTGTTTTTCTTTCATCTACCAAAGAGGCGGCAATTTTTCTTGATTGCTTTATTTCACCATACAGATATAAAATATCAGCGAGTCTGTCTGCGTCATATTCATTTACAATTCCCCTTGCAGTAAGCTTTGATTCTTTGTTCATGCGCATATCCAGCGGACCGGCATGACGTGTTGAAAACCCGCGTTCTGCCTCATCCAGCTGGTGTGATGAAACGCCCAGGTCTGCCAGCAGTCCATCAATTGGGATGCACTGATTTAGGCGCAGAAAGTTTTTCAGGTACCTGAAATTGTGGTTTACAAAAATGATTCTTTCGTCGTCAGGTACATTTTTTTTGGCATCATCATCCTGGTCAAATGCAACAAGCAGACCATCTCCCAGACATTCTAAAATGGCGCGTGCATGGCCACCGCCACCAAATGTGGCATCAACATATTTTCCACCGGAGAAGACTGAGAGGCCTTCAACGGCTTCTTTTACCATGACCGGGTTATGGTACATCATCACCTCCCGATGGTTGGTTTATTTTCCCCATCACCTCTTCAGCCAAAGAAGAAAAATCGTCAGGTTCTTTGGCTATCATATTTTCGTATGATTCTTTAGCCCAAAGCTCTATCCTGTTTCCGTAGGCAAACAAGACCACTTCTTTACCAATGCCTCCGTACTCAATCAGCGACTTTGGAAGCAGGATTCTGCCAGCCGGATCTAATCTGATTTCTGTTGCTCCCCTGAAGAAATACCGGACAAATTCCCTGTTTTTTTTATTATAAAGATTCAGTGCGTTAACTTCGCGGGAGATTTTCTGCCATTCACTTTCGGGATACAGTGTCAGATTCTGCTCAAGACCCCGGTTAACAACAAAACGCTCCTGGTCATCTGCGCTCAGCTGTTTTTTTAAACCAGAAGGCAGAAGGAATCGGCCTTTTGCGTCGATTTTGCACACAAATTCTCCTAGCAGATGTGCCATTTCCCCGCGGGTTTGGTTATTTAATGATAAATTTAAGCATAAAATTACCACATTTTCCCACTTTTTACCACATTGTTGATAACTTTTTCGAAATGCATGCAGGGCTCAACCTTAGGGGTAATTTATTAATTGACTGATTATGAGGAGATAAACAAATGTTTTGTTTTCTTGCCCCTGGTGAAGATATTTTTAGATCAACTCCGTTTTGTTAACGTTAAATGCCTGTTGAGAGAGGAATTATCTCAGCCAGGCAAGAGTTTTGGCTTTGCCGGTGGGGGATTTTCATTTTCATAGATTGAGAATTGTCACGTATATTTGATCTTTAATAATAAAAGGATTATGAACCGCAGTGATATTCAACTTATCGATGTGGATAAAGTCATTCGGAATAAGGCCGGACGAGCCTATCGCTTTATTCCTGGGTTTTTTATCAATTATCTAAAAAAAATAGTTCATCAGGAAGAGATCAACAAAGCACTTGCCAGGCTTGCAGGGGTGAAAGATTTTGAGTTTATAGAGGCAGTTCTTGTTAATGAGTTTGGGTTTGATATTGAGGTGATTAATCAGGATAACATTCCAGAATCAGGCAGGTGCTTTATTGTTTCCAATCATCCGCTTGGTGGGCTTGATGGCATGGCACTAATGCATGTGATTGGTAAAAAACGCCGGGATATTAAGTTTCTGGCCAATGATATTCTGCTTGAACTTGAGAGTCTGAAGAATTTATTTGTCCCCGTAAATAAGCATGGACGAAATGTGACAGAATCAGTCCGCGCCATGGAAGCATGTTTTGCATCAGATGAATTGGTGGCCATTTTTCCTGCAGGTTTGGTTTCTCGCAGACAGGGAAAATCAATCAAGGATCTGGAATGGAAAAAAACCTTTATTACCAAAGCCGTAAGCCATAAAAGAGATGTTATTCCTGTATATATAGAAGGTAGAAATTCGAATTTTTTCTATAACTTAGCTCGTTGGAGAAAAAAGTTGGGAATTGGTTTTAATCTTGAAATGCTATACCTACCCGATGAGATGTTCCGTCAGCAAAATAAAAAGCTAAAAATAATTTTTGGAGAGCCTGTTCCATATACTACTTTTACCAAGAAATATACCCACTATCAATGGGCTCAGATAATGAAAGAACACGTGTATGGCTTACCTGCTGGCAGGTTCACATTTAAAACAAAATAGCGAACTGACCAACAATGGAGAAGAAAGATAAGGAGCAAGATATTATCCCGCCGGTAAAAAGAAGCTTAATACAGAAAGAGCTGACCCGGGAAAAATTTTTTAGGAATACCAACAAAGCAAATAATGAGATCTATCTGGTAGACGCTCACGATTCACCACATACGGTTCGTGAAATAGGCCGTCTGAGAGAGATTTCTTTTCGACAGGCCGGTGGTGGCACCGGCAAGGAGATTGATCTTGATGATTTTGATCTTGCCAAAACCCCCTATAAGCAGTTAATAGTGTGGGACCCTGCCGCTCAGGAAATTGTCGGAGGCTATAGGTATATTTGCTGCTGGGAAGCCCCCCTTAAAGACGATGGCACCCCGCTTATTGCTACATCAGAACTATTTTATTTTTCAGAAAAGTTCAAAACAAAATACCTGCCCTATACCATTGAGCTGGGCCGATCATTTGTACAGCCAGCTTATCAGCCCTCACGAGAGAACAGAAAAAGCATTTATTCACTCGACAATTTGTGGGATGGGCTTGGGGGGTTGGTTGTAGACTATCCACTGGTTAAATATTTTGTGGGGAAAATAACCATGTACCAGCATTTTGACGCCTACGCCCGTGACTTGATCCTATATTTTATGCACAGGTTCTTTTCTGATCCGGACAAACTCATCAGACCTCATAAACCGCTTACAATAAGTACACCAGAGGAGAAGATGGCCGCTGTTTTTACAGGCAGTACATTTGATGAAAACTACCGGTTGTTGTCACAACATGTCCGTCAACGTGGCGAAAATATTCCTCCTTTATTTAACTCATATATGGGGCTCAGCCCAAGCATGAGAACATTTGGTACAGCAATAAACCAAGGGTTTGGGGGAGTTGAGGAAACAGGCATCATGATTACCATTCAGGATATCTATGATGTAAAAGCAAAAAGACATGTCAGTACCCATCGCAGAAGCAGAACATAATTGATTAATCTGTTTCCAGTTAATTACTACCAATGATTATCAAATCAGCAGCTTTTGTTAAAAGTGCAACAAACTGGCGCGGCTGTCCCGAGGCCTCATATCCCGAATACGCCTTTTTTGGTCGCTCCAATGTGGGCAAGTCGTCATTGTTAAATATGCTTACTTCAACCCGTAATCTGGCCAAGACTTCTTCCACTCCCGGCAAAACAAGACTTATCAATCATTTTTTGATCAATGATGCGTGGTACCTTGCTGATTTGCCTGGCTATGGTTTTGCTAAAGTGCCCGTAGCGGTTAAAAAGAAATGGGAACAAATTATCAAAGACTATCTGATAAACCGTGAGAACCTGTTTTGCTCATTTATCCTGATTGACATCAGGCATGAGCCATTAAAAAATGATCTGGACTTTCTGGGGTGGATAGGTCTGAATCAACTTCCTTTTTGTCTGGTTTTTACCAAAGCAGATAAATTATCTGTGGCGCGCGTAAACGCAAGTATTGAAAAATATATGAAGGTGCTGTCTGATGAGTGGGAGCCACTGCCTCAGGCAATAGTCAGTAGCAGTAAGACCGGACTCGGCCGGGACGAAATACTCAGGATTATTTCAAGCTGCAATGAACAGTACAGGCAGGGATGATAACAGATTATTCGGGTCAGGGTCTGAACCTGGCTCCTGTAAGAATACGGTGGGAGTCAGTAAGCATGATTAATTCTTCAAGACTCGTTTCAGGATTACGCTTCATGTAGTCTCTCACAATTTGCCAACCCAGCCAGATTCCGGTACGTGGAGCAGATTGCCTTGAAAAAGTTGCAGTAAAAGGAGCCTCTCTAATAAACTTCTGAATAACCGAATGGTCGGTTGAAAACAAGAGGTCGTTTTCAAGTTTATATGACCACACAAATCCTGCATTCCTTTTCATCCAGTTGTCCTGATTGGTTGAATAGGCAATTTTCAAGCTGTCTGGCAAGGCTGGAAGCATACAATCCAGAAAATACAGCCGCTTGCCCTCATATATCATATGGTCAAGCAAGGTCTCAGGCGCATGGGTCAACCTGCGAAAGTAGCGATCGGCCATAGAATGAAATATATCAACAATGGTTCGCTCAGGAATCATCCATTGCGACATATATCTAGGGATGCCAATCTGTTCATAGGCTGGATAGTCACTGCCCAGATAAGTATCAACGGCAATGATTAAATGCCCTTCTGCATACATGATGGGCATGGTGTAATCAAGGCCTGATATGTAGGTATATATAGCCGGGATATCGCTTTCAGGGAAATGATATTCGTAAAACCTGAATGCCTGGGACAGGTCTGAGGCCAGCTTGTCAGTATCTGCCCACAACTCTCTGCTATCATGATAGAGGTCAATCAGGTATGGGTCGGTAACATAATTATATAGCTGTAGTAAAGCTTCGGGATTGTATATTTCATCACCCAGGAAAAATTCAAACCTTTTGATATGGGGCTCTATTTCATCCTTAAGAATAAAGGGGTTTGCTGTGAAAAGTAATTCCTCATAGCGGTAAATCTCGATATTCTGAGCAGGGATAGAAGAGATATCAGCTTCATAGAATGGTTTCCTCTCCCACGGTGTGCACGCAAACAATGTCAGGGAAATAATAAAAAGTATGCAACAATTAATGCCTGTATGCCGTTTGATCATATTGAACAAAACCTGATGTTAATTATTATACTATAACAGCATTTTATTCATTAATATTGCAATGTATCATACCACAAACAGTAAAAGTTGTAGAATTTAAACACAACCAATAAAAACCTACATAAATGAAGAAAATATTACTGGTCTTACTATTAGCAGGTTTTACCCTGCCCACTTTTGCCGGAGATACTGGTTTTCGCTTTGGACTTAAAGCCTCTCCAAATCTTTCGTGGTTCAGGCCTGAAACCCGTGGATATGAAAATAATGGAGTGAAACTGGGCTTTGCTTATGGCCTTATCGCAGACTATTATTTTACAGAAAATTACGCTGTAGCAACCGGTGTGAACATTGCCCGCTTTGGCGGAAAGATGAAATACAATTACCTACATGATAATTATACTACAGTCAAAAGAAGCGAATACAGCTTCAGGTATCTGGAAATTCCAATGACTATAAAACTGAGGGCCAGTGAAATGGGGTTCAGTACGTTTTATGGACAATTCGGATTTGGGCTGTCCTTCAGAACCAAGGCAGAGGCAGATCAACGTATTAATCTTCAGGATGGCAGCCGGCTGCAATTTACCAGTGTGGATGTTATGGATGACACCCGGTTTATGAGGGGATCATTGATCATTGGCGCAGGGGTTGAGTACAATATGGGTGGCCGGACGTCTTTGTTGGGTGGATTGACTTTCCACAATGGCTTTTCTAATTTTTTGAATACCACAAACCAGGCTGTTGCCACAACTCCCAGTGCTGTCAACAGCTACCTTGAAGTCACCATGGGAATCATGTTCTGATCACCAGTTAAATCCAGTTTTATGAAAATCGCCCTTGCCCAGTTAAACTACCATGTGGGCAACTTTACAAAGAATACCCTTAAGATTAAAAATTCCATATTGCAGGCAAAGCATCTTGGGGCAGATCTGATTGTCTTTTCAGAGCTTTCGGTTTGTGGTTATCCGCCAAAGGATATGCTGAATTCGCAAGTTTTTGTGGAGAATTGCCTGGGTGCGGTTAAAGATATTGCCTCTGTTTGCCATGGAATAACAGCTGTTGTAGGTAGTCCTTCATTCAACAGGAAAAGAGGGGGGAAAATACTCCTGAACTCAGCATTTGTTCTTTCAGATGGCCTGATTGCCTCGGTTTACCATAAAGGGCTAATGCCCACTTATGATGTATTTAACGAATACAGGTACTTTGAACCTGCTCAGGAGTTTCATACAGTGCAAATTGAAGAAAAAAAAGTTGCGTTAACCATATGTGAGGATATATGGAATGTGGCAGGTGAGGGAATGTACGCCATGAATCCTCCTGAGGTTTTGGCCGGATTGGCACCTGATTTTATGATCAATATCTCAGCTTCGCCATTTGCATGGAATCATTTGCCAGGACGAATGCGTACATTGTCAGAGAATGCCCGAAGGTACTCGCTGCCATTGTTTTCTGTCAATTTGATCGGTGGCCAAACCGACTTGCTTTTTGATGGTGGCTCAGCGGTCTTTAACCCAAAGGGCAAACTGGTTGATTTATTTCCTTTGTTTCAGGAGTCATTAAAGGTGTATGACCTTGATAGTGTCATGAATGATCCTGGAAGAGAAAGCCCTTCAGTTGCAGAGGGCATAGAAAAGCACAAATTGATATTGGATGCCCTTATTATAGGTGTTCGGGACTATTTTGAAAAAACAGGTCAAAAGCAGGCCATTTTGGGGCTTTCTGGAGGTATAGATTCAGCCGTGAGCCTCGTAATTGCACATAAAGCTTTGGGAAGGGAAAATGTTTGGGCAGTTCTCTTGCCGGGCCCCTACAGTTCAAATCACTCAGTTACCGATGCACTTGCATTGGCGAAAAAGCTAGGTGTAAGGCATGACATCATTTCAATAAATGACACAGTAACTGCCATTGAAAAAAGTCTGGGTAAGTTATTTCAAGGAACAAACAAGGAGCTTGCTGAAGAGAATATCCAGGCCAGGGCCAGAGCCATTATCCTGATGGCGCTGTCTAACAAATTTGGCCACATGCTGCTGAATACCTCCAACAAAAGCGAGGCTGCTGTAGGTTATGGTACGCTATATGGTGATATGTGCGGAGGATTGTCGGTTTTGGGTGATGTTTACAAGACCGATGTGTATGGCTTAGCGCAACTGATCAATAATGATGAAGAGATCATTCCGGTCAGTACCATTGAAAAACCACCTTCTGCCGAATTGAAGCCAGATCAGAAAGACACTGACTCACTTCCTGATTATGACATATTGGATCAGATCTTATATGCCTATTTTGAAGAAGAACAAGATCCGGAAACCATCATAGGCATGGGATGGAAACCTGATCTGGTTTACAAGGTTTTGAAGATGGTTGATTCAAGTGAATATAAGAGAAGGCAGTCGCCTCCAACGCTAAGGGTTTCACTGAAATGTCCCGGAATTGGACGCGAACTGCCCATTGAGGCCAGCTATATGGGCCTGAAACGTCTTTTCTAATTAATGGCTTCTACGGCTTTGATCTCTGGGATGGCTTTTTTCATGGCCTGTTCCACACCATTCTTCAGTGTCATCTGACTCATTGGGCATGAACCGCAGGCTCCAAGAAGTTCAACATTTACCACAAAATCATCAGTTAGATTTACAAAGCGGATATTTCCACCATCCGCTTCAAGGTAGGGCCTGATCTGATCAATTACGTTCTCAACTTTTTTGATTATTTCCAAATTCTGTGACATATGCAAATTTTTTATGTTGGTTATTTTAATTTGGTTTTTGTATAAATAGCGCTGCGAATATACATGATTTTTTTTTCATAAAAAAATACCATGACTTATTCAGGGGCGGGGCAAATTGTGCACAGGGTCCCAAAACAATTCCCTGAAATTTACAACCTTATCGTCAACTATGCTTATGCCTTCATTTTCAAGCAATTGCTGCATGATATCCGTACCGCCAAAATAATGTTTTCCGGTAAGCACACCAAGTCGGTTAACCACCCTGTGGGCAGGTATGGATGGGTCATATGCATGGCAATGGTTCATTGCCCAGCCGACCAACCTGCTGCTGCCTTTACTTCCCAGGTATTTGGCAATGGCTCCGTATGAGGTAACCCGCCCGCGGGGGATTTCTCTGACCACTTCATACACTTTGTGAAAGAATGTTTTGTCTTCAGGATTTTCCCGGCTCATGCAGGCAAAATTTTAGATAATGAATAGGCAAGCCCTGTTCCAGGTATTTTTTTTCGTAATACGTTTGTATGTCTCTGGTCATGGTCTCGTTCACCACTTTTTTTCCGTACAAGTCATGGATGGCGGTAATGAGTGTGTGTTTCTCCTGATTAATGACATCAAGAGTGTAAGCAAACAAGTCGGCATTGTCAGTTTTCAGGTGTATGGGAGCACCTGGTTTAAGGATCAAACTATAACGATGAAGAAAAGTCGGCGAAGAAAGCCTTTTTCTTTGTCTGGTTTTCCTTGGCTGTGGATCAGGAAAAGTAAGCCAGATGCCATCAACTTCATTCTGATCAAAATAGTTTGCAATACTCTCAGCCTGAATTCTTAAAAAGGCAACATTTTGAAGGCCTTCGTCCAGGGCCTGTCTGGCACCATTCCATATCCTGTCACCTTTTATGTCTATGCCGATGAAATTTACCTTCGGATAAGCCCTTGCAAGGCCGATGGTGTATTCACCCTTGCCACAACCAATTTCGAGTACGATGGGAGAGGTGTTTCCAAAAAACGATTCATTCCACTTTCCCCTGAGTTCGAAATGGGTCAGGTCAAAAGGAGAGGGTGGTTGTATTACGTTTGAAAAACTATTGATCTCCGCGAACTTTTTAAGCTTGGTTTTTGCCACAATAAAGCCTGCGAATTTAGATGGTCAATTAACGATGAAGTATCCAGGCAATTTCTCTGAGATTATCTGGTAAATTGGCTTTTACAGATTCAGCTTCAGACAGATCGTAGTAATATCCATAGCACACCCGGTGAAATGCAGAAGGGGTTTGCATGAATACACTTGCAAGGCTGGCACCATCTGCTCTGAGTTGGTAGGCAAAATCCTCTGCCTTGGCCTGCTCCTGAAAGCTTCCTACAACAATGTAATATACGGTTCTACCTGCTTCAGGTCTGGGTGGTGTGACAGAGGGGTCAGGCTCGACTTTCCGGACTGGTTCAGCAACTTCAGGTTCTTCAGGTATTTCTGCAACCGGTGGTGTTACAGGCTGCACAGGCTGAACTTGAACGGTTGTCGGCTGCTCTGAGCTACGGAACAAGCCATCAGTACCGAAGAAGAAATTAAAGTTCAGGAAGAGGATGATAAGTATAACAATCAGAGGTACGATTGTATAAGCCAGCCACTTTAAGGCAGGCGGCAGGGTTGTGTTGGCAAACGGGTTTTTCATGGATTCCTGTTTTTGGGTTTTTGTTTCAGGATATGATTCTTCCGGGGGTGCATTATCATGTACGGGTTCGGGAACATGCTTCTCTTCCTCAACATCCGCTTCTTCTTTTCTGGCTTTCAGAGCCACGTCTTCTTCTTTTTTCCTGGTTTTTAAAACTGCTGCTTCTTCCTTTTTTGTGGCCTTGGGTGGGGGTGTTTTGATCTTAGGGATACCAGTGGCCTCATCCAGATAGTTGACATTGGTGTCAGGGTCAAAATGTAGCAACCCATCCGGCCCCATGTGAAAAACACCAATAGTTTCCAGTTCTACTTTTTTTCCTGCTTCAAGCGAATGATCAATCTCTTTGACAAGTTTACGGAAAAAGTCCTGTACCTCTTCTTCTGTCATGCCTTCTTGTTGAGCAATGTATCCTGTCAATGGGCTGTCGCCGTCACGAATGGATGCATTAAAGTCAGCAATTTTTGCGGGAGATTCCACAACTTTTTTTTCGGGAATGAATTTAGCCGGTACATACTTTGTGGTAAACGTGCCAAAACCAGGCAGTAAAACAGATTCGTGTGTGTACAGCAGGTCACTGATGTATTTTCCTATTTTCATTATAAACGGCAATTAAGTATTTTGATGTAAATGCGCGTTAGAGAACATTTCAACAGACTAAATTATAAAAAAACCATGATAAAATGGTCATTAATTGCATTTATAGCTGTTTTTATGGTCCCAAAGCTATTGGTGGTATTTTTTTTAGGTCGTCAGGGGTATCAATTGAAATCCCTTCATATGTTGTTTCACTTATATGGATTTGAAAACCATGTTCGAGCCACCTGAGCTGTTCAAGTGATTCCGCTTGTTCCAGTTTGCCAGCAGGTAAAGAAACCAGCTTGTCTAGTATGCTGATCCGGTAACCGTAGATACCTATGTGTTTGTAATATAGCCAATGATCAAATGTATGGCTATTCTGGTCTTCTCTGCAAAATGGGATGCGTGCCCGGCTAAAGTAGAGTGCTTTCCCAGCATGATCAAATACTACCTTTACCACATGGGGGTTTTCAACATCCTCAGGGCTTTCCAGTTTTTTTACCAGGGTTGCAATCTGCCTGTCACTATTGGCCAGAATGTTTATGAGATTGTCTATCTGAAACGGATTGATAAAGGGTTCATCTCCCTGGATATTAATAACACAGTCGTCATGTGTGTATCTTCTATCATGATTAATTAAAGCCAATGCCTCATTGCATCGCTCCGTTCCGCTTTGGTGATGCAGGCCTGTCATTACCACTTTCCCAAATTCAGCAACATGTTTATAGATGCGATCATCATCGGTTGCAACGACCACTTCAGATAGCAAACTGCTGAGAGAGGCTTGCTCATAAACCCTTCTGATCATGGTTTTATTGCCGATCAGCGCCAGGGGTTTTCCTGGAAATCTTGTAGAGGCAAAGCGGGCAGGAATAATTCCTATACACTGCATGAGATTATGTACTAAATGGTGCTTTGATTTCGTAACCCTCGATTAAAATAAGCCGTGTATTTCGGCATCTATTTTCTGGATGACCTCTCCAAGGTCTTCTGGCCTTTCACTGAACTTTATATGGTCCACATTTACAACCAGCAGCTTTCCAAGGTCATAAACAGAAATCCACTCCTCATATCTTTCATTGAGCTTCTTCAGGTAATCAAGACGTATAGAATTTTCATATTCCCGGCCCCTTTTTTGTATCTGACTTACAAGGGTTGGGACACTTGCTTTGAGATATATCAGCAGGTCGGGAGGTTGAATAAACGAGCTCATCAGCTCAAACAAACTGCTGTAGTTGTTAAAGTCTCTTGAAGACATCAACCCCATTGAATGCAGGTTTGGAGCAAAAATATAGGCGTCTTCATATATAGTTCTGTCTTGGATGACTTTTATGTTTTTTTTGCGGATATCAACAACCTGCCTGAACCTGCTATTCAGGAAATAGATCTGCAGGTTGAACGACCAGCGTTGCATATCTTCATAAAAGTTATTGAGATATGGATTGGTGTCCACATCTTCATAGTGGGCCTCCCAGCCATAGTGTTTTGAAAGGAGCCCGGCGAGGGTTGTTTTACCTGAACCTATATTTCCGGCGATAGCGATATGCATGATCAAAATTGGGTTGGTCTGGAACAAAAATACATTTTCTTTTTGATCCATGAGACCCAAAGAAGGCCTTGCATTAAGATTTGATGAATTTTAGGATCTCATCCACATATTTTCTGTCGTTGTAAAGCCTGGGAACCTTGTTTTGACCTCCTATTTTGCCTTTTGACTTGAGCCATTTGAAAAAGGTTTGACGTGGCGCAACAGTCACCTTAGGCATTTTGAGCATCAGGTCAGCACTGCGTTTTGCTTCATAGTCAGAATTAAGCGCTTTTAGCTCTTTGTCGAGTAAACGAACGAACAAATCAATATCAGTTGGTGGTTTTTCAAACTCAATGATGTATTCATGTGCAGCTGACTGGTTGTCGTCAAGGTAAATGGGTGCAGCCGTATATTCACTGAGAATTGCTCCTGTTTCGCTACAGGCCGACTGCAGGGCAGAATCAGTGTTATCAACAATGACTTCTTCACCAAATGCGTTGATAAAGTTCCTGGTCCTGCCTGAAATTTTTATTCTGTAGGGAGACAGGCTGGTAAATCTTATGGTGTCACCGATCTTATACCGCCACAATCCACCATTGGTTGTAATAACCATGGCATAGTTGGTATCAGTGTCAACTTCAGCAAGGGTTACAACCTCTGGCTCCTGATCGCCCAGATCATCCATGGGAATAAACTCATAAAATATGCCGTAATCGAGCATTAACAACATTTCTTTGACATCAGGCTGGTCTTGTATGCCAAAGAAACCCTCAGATGCATTATACGTTTCAAGATAATGCATGTCTGATGATGGGATGATCTTTTCAAACTGACTTTGGTAAGGCGCAAAGCTCACGCCTCCATGTATAAACAATTCTAAATTTGGCCAGATCTCAAGAATATTTTTGCGTCCGGTAATCTCAAGAATACGTTTAAGTAAAATCAGATTCCAGGAGGGAACTCCACTAATGTTGGTCACGTTTTCAGTGTAGGTTGCATGCGCAACTTTGTCCAGTTTTTCTTCCCAATTGTCAAGCAATGCAAGAGAAAGTTCAGGAACCCTGAAAAACTCTCCGTAAAAGGGCGCATTTTGCAACAACACAGCTGACAGGTCACCAAAATATGCCTTGTTGTTAAATTCACTGACTTTGTGACTTCCACCCATTATCAGGCCTTTACCGTCAAAGATTCTTGAATCTGGATTGTTATGGCAATAAATGGCCAGAACATCTTTGCCAGCCTTATAGTGGCAGTCAGATAAGATTTCATTTGAAATGGGAATAAACTTGCTGCGGTCGCTGGTTGTTCCCGATGACTTGGCAAACCACTGAATGTCGGTTGGCCAAAGGATGTTTTGCTCTCCTTTGAGCATCCTGTCAATAAAAGGCTTTACATCCTCATACTCTTGTAAAGGAACCCGCTGGCTGAAATCATGATAACCGGACATTTTCTTATACCGGTGTTTCTTGCCCCACTCAGTGTTACTGGCAAGATCAATAAGACCTTTCAACGTTTCTTCCTGCACCTTGATGGGGTGCTCCATGAAAAAGCGGATCTGGGATATCCGTTTTTTTAAAAACCAGGAAGCAACGGCATTGACAAATGACATAATAGTGGCTCTTTCGGTTTCAGTGGCAAAGATACATGAATTATTTCATGCGTAATTAACGCCATTGTTTTCCGTTATATTATGAATTATGCCATGCTGAAAGCAAGGATATGGTTTAAATATTATATTTTTGACGTTGAATATCCCATGGGGATCAACAGTCTCTAAATGCAAATCTGTTGGGTTTTTTAAGAAAAATAACCGGTCTCGAAATTTATTCACGCAAACAGCGGTGGAAGCTTTATCTGCTTGGCTTTGCAGCAGTAATTATTCTGGCGTCATTGTATTATACCGACATTCTGGTAAGAAAAATTGCCAGTGATGAAAGACAGCGTGTTGAACTCTGGGTAGATGCCATCAGGAAAAGGGAAACACTTTTGCTTGACAGTGAGCGATTGTTTTCGGTTATACAGGAAGAAGAAAGGAAAAGGGTGGAGTTGCTTACCCAGGTATATGGCATGCTAAGCCGTAACGACCTTGACAGGGAGTCACTTACTTTATATACAAGCATACTATTAAGTAATACGACCATACCCCTTGTATTGACCGATGAAGATGGAGAGATTGAGTCAAGCAGCAACCTTGATGAACGGTTTGCAGGGTATACCCATTTAACAGGAGAACTGGCCGACTTTTTCTCTCAATACCCCCCCCTGAGCTTCCCTATTATCGGCGGCAGGCGCTACATCTATCACCAGGATTCAAAGGTTTACATGGAGCTGCGTGAAGTGATGGAAGATCTGATCGATACTTTCTTGTCAGACATTGTCATCAATTCGGCCAATGTCCCGGTTATTGTCGTTGACAGCACCGGGCAGCAGATCATAGCATATGGAAATATTGACGGTGTTAATTTTGAGGACGAAAATGAGACATTAGACCTGATCGGGTCAATGGCCGGAAAAAACAGGTACCTGTCGGTCATTTTACCCAATTATGGACAATGTTATGTTTACTACACCAACTCATTTCTGCTGACCCAACTCAGGTATTATCCATTGGCCCAGTTTATCATCATTGGTATATTCCTTTTGGTAGCCTATATCCTTTTTAGCATGGCGCGCAATGCTGAGCAAAACCAGGTTTGGGTTGGCATGTCAAAAGAAACGGCGCATCAGTTGGGTACCCCGCTATCTTCACTGATCGCCTGGGTTGAGTTGCTGAAAATGAAAGGAGTTGACGAATCAACCATCGGAGAAATCAGCAAGGATATCAGACGGCTTGAAGACATCACTGAAAGATTTTCAAAAATCGGATCACCTCCGCGGCTGGTTCCGGCTAACCTCAATGATTCAATCAATGAGGTGGTAAGCTACATGAGACGAAGAACTTCTTCAAAAGTGGCTATACATGTCAGTATGCCAAAAAATGACGTGATTGTTCCGCATAATGAAAATCTTTTTGGATGGGTGATTGAGAATATCATTAAAAATGCCATTGATGCAATGGCGGGAGTCGGAAATATATATTTAAAGGTTGAAGAAACCGACCGGCAGGTTCACATTGACATTACTGATGATGGTAAAGGCATACCAGCCTCAAGACAAAAAGCGATATTCAATCCCGGCATAACAAGTAAGAAAAGTGGCTGGGGGCTGGGCCTGTCGCTGTGTAAGCGCATCATTGAAAATTACCATGGCGGAAAGCTTTTTGTTAAACATTCGGTAGTTAATGCCGGAACCACTTTCAGGATTATTTTAAATAAATCGTAATGCCCATGTTTTTACGAAAAACAATAGTCTTATTGTTGATGGTTCCCGTTTTGTCTATGACTTTTGGGATTGCTGAATTTGGTGTGGAGCGTATCATGTTTAAGCTTGTGACACAGCATCTGCAGCAAGGAAAGGTTTCAAAGGTTGAGGCAGAAATTTATTATTCTTCACTTGAGGGCAAGTTGCTTACACGCTTTATTGAACCCGTTGAACAGCTGGCTGTCACAAATAGATTTGGAGAAATATCCATCTATAATGAATCAGAGCAGACTGTGTATCGCGCACAAAGTCAGGAGTATAGCTCAGAGAACCATATGCTGTATTTTTTCCTTCAGGGAAAAACCAGAGACCTCGGGCTACGTGAGCTTGGATTCAGACAAACTTCTACAGAAATTTCTGATGACCTTGTGATCAGTTTTTGGGAAGCACCGTCATCAGTCAGGCATCATATATCGAAAGTAGAGCTTGTACACCAGGATTTCGTGCCGGTGTATTCAGCTTACTACAATGCTGAAGGAGATGTGGTGAGAAAGGTATATTATACCGGATATGAAGATTTTTTACATATACGGTTGCCACTGAGTATTACCGAATTCAATTATCTGCCCGATGGTGACTCAATCGTTAGCAGGATGAGGCTTTCAGATGTTCTGATTAACCAGGAGGCCCGTAGTTCATGGTTTGAATTTGAAATTCCTCCAAATGCACGTATTATTGAATAGAATAATCTTAATGGTTCAGATTCTGGGTATTGTGGTGCTTTTTAACCAGCAAGCATCGGCTCAGGCCCCTCCGACTGATGCGGAACAACTTATGGCGCACGTTCGGCAGCAAAATGAAGTTCTTGCTGATCGGGGCAGGCCTTTTATGCATTTACAAGAAGGTGGTTTACTGAAAAGATATAACCCGCTTACTTTGACTTTTAGTGGTTTAATGTATACTTATCAGCGCTTTTTTTCACCTCAATTGCCCTCACAATGCCTTTATCATCAAAGCTGCTCAGGTTTCAGCATCAGACTGATTGAAGAATTCGGCCTCATTGGTGGAATGGTTACCACTGCCGACAGACTCATGCGGTGCAACCGGATGGCAGCAATCGATATACACCCTATGCATATTCATGAGAATTCAGGGAGGGTGGTTGAAACACCTTTGATATACAGGAGATTAGAATGATTGGGAAATTCATACAGCCAAGCCTGGTCTTCTTTTTTGTGCTGACCTGCCCCCTTTATCCGCAAGAAAACACCGTTGCACAGCCTCTGCGGCAAGAGCTGGAGTTCATTACTTATCTGATGGGCCGTGATGATTTTAAAGAAAGCCTTTTTCTGTTGGAGAAGCTGGAGGTTGTCAATCAGGACCAGAAAGATTCGGTTTTGTTTCTTAAAGGATGGATACATTATCGGATAAAGTCACTGGACATATCTGCTGCCTATCTGGAGCAGGTGAGTGGCCAAAGTCCGTTTTACCTGCAGTCTGGATTATTTTCAGCATACAACTATGCACACAATGGTCGCCTTGAAAAAGCCGGGAGAATACTGTCAAGGTTTTCTGATCCGGCTGATGATAGGGCATCATCGCTTGTGGGTCTGCAGCAAGCCGGTTTGTCGCTTCTTGAAAGGAATATGGATAGTTTTGACAGGTATGCATCCGGTTTTTCAGGGCAAAACCATGTCACGGCTACTCAGGAGGTGAGAATGATTCAATATGCCCTTGAACT
The DNA here is from genome assembly GCA_007118495.1 of Bacteroidales bacterium. Taxonomy (GTDB): domain Bacteria; phylum Bacteroidota; class Bacteroidia; order Bacteroidales; family UBA7960; genus PUPG01. The sequence goes on along the minus strand of SKRM01000053.1, from coordinate 35,222 downwards.
GAACAGCAGGCGTGACAAATCACCCCTTACCGCCGGAATTCTATCGGCTTTAGTTCCGGGTATGGGAAAGGTTTATGCCGGAAAGCCCGCTGAAGGATTTGCTGGCCTGCTGTATGTTTCGGCCATGGGAGTGACAGCCTGGGACTTTTACAGGGGCAGGGGTGCCAAAGACCCCATATTCATTATCTCGGCGGCATTGACAGGGATTTTTTATGCTGGCAATATTACAGGAAGTGTTGCCACAGCCAGACGTGTTAATACAGAGTTTTACCATGAAATGGATCAACGCATTTTGTTTGATATGCATATTCCCTTGCGTAGCTTTTTCCGCTGAAAGTAAGCCAGAGCTTGAACGTCTCTTCCACAGAGCCGACAGCTTACTTATGACAGGGAACCATTTTGAAGCTGCCATCGGCTATGAGCGGGTGTTTTACCTGGCATCCAGCCCCGAGGTCAAGACAAAAGCAAACCTGGGTAAATCAGAATCACTGAAACAAATGGGGGCTTATGGAAAGGCCCGGAGAGACCTTGAGCGATCACTGGTTTACCGCAGTGATACAGCATTACGTCTGGAAGTCATATACCAGCTGGCTTTTTGTGCCTATATGGAAGCAGACTTCACAGATGCTCATTCATTGGTGATGCAGTGGAAATTGTTGGCGGCTGACCTCAATGATCACCGGGTAATGCTTCTGGAGGCCTTACTGTTGGCTGAAGCCTGGAAGTGGGAGGAACTCAGGACACATTTGTTGGAATGGATCAACCATGATATCCGGCATGCAGAGCTTTCAGATGAAGTATTGTGGACTTATGACTCTCTGGTTTTTAATGTGCTTAGAGGGGCAGAGAAATCTGAGAGCAAGGCCAGGATACTGTCTGCCTTTTTGCCGGGAACCGGTCAGCTCTATACTGGAAATACCGGGTGGGGAGTTTTGAATGCCACTTCGCAACTGGCCTCCCTGGGCTTATTTGCCTGGTTGACACTGAATGGCTTCTACCTGGCCGGGCCAATTATGGGGCTTAGCATGTTTCAGTCATTTTATTTTGGGGGCATCAATCAGGCAGGAATCTTAGCGGAAAGACACAATGAAACCATGGGGCAGCAAATAAGGTTCGCTGCTGTAGAATTTCTCACAGACTTATATGCCCGATTGGCTGATTAGTTGACCTACCACATAAAAAAAGATGGGTTGTCAACATATGGTGTTATGTCGTCATTGATCAAACCAATCAGCAGGAGGATTGTGTCAATTGTCCACAGGATCCCGCATCCTCCCGCAGTAAGTATATAGCCAACAATGGTTCCTGTTGAAGTACCCAGATAGGCTCTGTGAATACCTAAGCCGCCCAAAGCCCAGGCGAGCACGAAGGCTACAGCCGGATCTTTTTGTTGCAGGGTATACAAGTTTGCATTGGTCACCAGCGGAGCCAATGAGCCAGTCGGTTCAAAGTCAAGATGCTCGGCCTGTTCAAACACAATATCTAATGCAGCATGGTCAATGAAGTATTTATTTGATGCTTGAAGAGTGGGGATACCCACCAGAACCAGGATGCTTAAAAGTATGATTTTTTTCATGGTCGTTGGCTTAATTGACTTTACCTATTGTCTTTAGACAAATATATATAATTTTTATATTACACCAAACGAATATAAAAAAAAAGGCTGTCCTGATATGCGGACAGCCCTGAAAGATACCCATCGTTTTTGTTTGCGGGTGATAAAAAAAATGAGAAAACAGATTAATATCTTATTTTTGTTTTTGCACAAAATCTGATAAGCACACAAATAGAATCCTTAAACCAAAAGCTGTTTATTATGAGAAAGATTTATGTTCTGCTTTTTGTCATTCTGGCACTGCACACAATGACAGCAACCGGCGAAAATGCCCGGCTGCTTCGCTTCCCGGCTATGCAAGGTGATCAGGTAGTTTTTTCCTATGCAGGAGATCTATACACGGTTGCACTTGAGGGAGGTGTTGCCCGCAAATTGACCGGTCATGATGGATATGAAATGTTTGCCCGGTTTAGTCCCGATGGACGGCATATTGCGTTTACTGCGCAATACGACGGAAATACCGAGGTTTATCTTATGCCTTCTGAGGGTGGTGTTCCTGTGCGACTTACCTACACAGCCACACTCGGAAGAGACGACTTGTCTGACCGCATGGGGCCAAATAACATTGTCATGGGCTGGAAAGACAATGAACATGTGATCTTTAGGTCGCGGAAGCATTCTTTCAACGCATTTAAAGGTGGCCTTTACCTTGTGAATATTCATGGAGGGCTACCTACCCAGATTCCTGTCCCCGAAGGTGGATGGATACATTTTTCTGAAGATGGGCAGCGCTTTGTTTATAACAGGGTATTCAGGGAATTCCGCACATGGAAATACTATGCCGGAGGTATGGCTGATGATATCTGGCTTCATGATCTGCAGGAGCGTTCTACAATTAATCTGACCAATAATCAGTCGCAGGATATTTTTCCCATGTGGGTGGGAGACCAGGTGTATTTTGTCTCTGACCGCGATGGAAGGTCAAATTTGTTTGTATATGATCTGTCAACGGAACAGACCCGCAAGCTGACACATTTTGAAGAATTTGATATCAAATTTCCGTCATTGGGTGGCGATGCCATCATTTTTGAGAATGGTGGCTACCTGTACACCTTTGATCTGGGCACAGAAGTTGTTGAACGCCTGCAAATTATTATTGCAGAAGACCTGGCGATGGGCCGTGACCAATGGAAGGACGCTTCAAGAATGGTTCGCTCTGCATCCATTGCACCCGATGGCAGTCGTATAACATTCGGAGCCAGAGGTGATGTTTGGAGTTTACCCGTCAAAAGTGGAATCACCCGAAACCTTACCGAAACTTCAGGAGTGCATGAACGAAATGCTGTCTGGTCGCCTGATGGAAAATACATAGCTTATATTTCTGATCTGACGGGTGAAGACGAGATTTATATCATCCCGCAGGATGGCAGAGGAGATGCCATACAACTGACCACAAATGCTGACACATATAAATACTCTCTGAGCTGGTCGCCCGATGCCAGCAAGATTATGTGGTCAGACAAAATGCTGAGACTACAGTATGTTGACATTCAGACCAAACAAATAGTGGTTGTTGATCAGGCTGAGGCTTCTGAGATAACCCAATACAGCTGGTCACCCGACTCAAGGTGGATCACCTATACACGCCCGGAAACAGACCACTATTCAAGAATTTTTATTTATGAACTGGCAACCGGAAACAACTTTCCCGTGACAGATGGATGGTATGCCTCATCAGGCCCTGTCTTTTGTGATCAGGGTAAATATGTGTTCTTTGTCTCCAACAGAGATTTTAATCCGATTTACAGCCGAACTGAATGGAATCATGCCTATGTGGATATGAGCCGCATATATTATGTGACTCTCAGAGAAGATGTTCCTTCATTTCTTCAACCTGAAAATCAGGAGGTGAGTGTTGATAACGGAGGTGCCAACAGACAGGAGGGCCGTTCTGCGCAAAGTGGTTCGGACAATGGGCTTCAGATACAAGTTGACACCGAAAATATCAAAAACCGTATTGTGGCCTTGCCCATAGATGTTTCTTCATACTCAAGTATTTCGGCAGTAGGTAATCACCTGTTTTACATGAAACGCTCTTTTGGTGACACACGGTCAAACCTGATGATGTTCAACATGGAAAGCCGCCGGGAAACGACCCTTTCAGACATTAATGGTTACCAAATTAGTGCAGATAAAAAGAAAATGTTGGTTAACGCCCGTGGCCGTTACGCAGTTATAGACCTGCCAAGGTCAGCTTTCACAGCCAATGAATTTGTTGATTTGTCAAATATGAAGGTATGGGTTAACCTCAGAGAAGAATGGACACAGATATACCATGAAACCTGGCGGCAAATGAGAGACTTTTTCTATGCTCCCAATATGCATGGGGTTGACTGGGAAGCCAAACGGGAAAAATACCTGCCCCTGGTAGAACATGTAAACAACCGTCTGGATCTGACCTATGTATTGGGTGAACTTGTTGGCGAGTTAAATGTGGGTCACGCATATGTTGGCGGAGGTGATGTTCCCCAGCCTGAACGTATCCCTATGGGGTTACTCGGGGCACAGCTAAGCCAGCACACATCAGGATATTACAGAATTGACAAGATACTAAAAGGTGAAAACTGGGTTTCTTCTCGCCGTTCTCCGCTTACTGAAATCGGGGTTAATGTCAACGAGGGAGACTTTATCATCGCGGTAAATGGCCGTCCGGTAAACGAAATGAGAAATATTTACGAATCATTGATCGGAACGGCCGGACAGCAGGTAGAGCTTATGGTTAACAGCCGACCTGACCGGCAGGGCGCGCGCACAACCATAGTTGTTCCCATCAGTGATGAAGCAGATCTGTATTACTATAATTGGGTTCAGAACAATATCAGAAAGGTTAATGAAGCCACCGACGGCAGGGTTGGTTATATTCATATTCCTGATATGGGCCCTGGCGGACTCAATGAGTTTGTCAAGCATTTTTATCCGCAATTGCGAAAAGAAGCTTTGATCATTGACGTCAGGGGCAATGGCGGAGGCAATGTGTCTCCCATGCTTATTGAGCGTCTCACAAGAGAGCTGACCGGATTGTCCATGTCAAGAAACACAGCGCCGGGAACCAGGCCTGCGCAGATACACCTGGGACCCAAAGTATGCCTTATTGATAAATATTCTGCATCTGATGGAGACTTGTTCCCATATCAGTTTCAGGTGTTGGGTCTCGGACCACTTATCGGAACTACCAGCTGGGGAGGAGTTGTGGGCATCAGGGGTTCCTTGCCGTTTATTGATGGCGGGACGCTTTCCAAGCCTGAGTTTGCACCATATGATATACATGGTGAAAACTGGATTATCGAAGGGATTGGCGTATTTCCTGATATTGAGATAGAGAATGATCCGGCACTTGAGTACCAGGGCATAGACCAGCAGTTACAACGTGGTATTGAAGAAGCCTTGCGCTTGATGGAAGAATATGAGCAGCGTATTCACCCCATACCGCCATATCCGGTAAGAACCCCCTGAAAAAGGAACGGTAAATAGTGGCTCAGGCAATTAATTTTTCCCACTTCTGTTGCCAGTGGTTTTTTGTGGAAAAATTGTCAGTTGCTCCGGATTTCGATCTTTTGCGGTCTTTCTTGCCGCCACGTGTCTCTATGCTGAATGGCTTCTGGTAGTCGTTGCGCTTTCCTCGTGCTGAAGGCTTAAATCCACCGGCCTTTTTGCTGCGCTTGAACGCTGATGATGTATCCTTGCGTTTATTTATTGTGACTGCAGCATTCAGATCCGGTGCATTTCTGTAATATTCCAGAAAGCGGTTAAACTCAAGAGAGACAAAGCGCTTGATCACTTCTTCTTTGGGAAGTTCACTAAGCATATCATATACTTTATGCATGTAGGGATCAATCTGCTGGTGCGAAACCTCTGCGTTTTGCATGCGTTCAACCATACTGAATAATTGTCGCTCACATATTTCCACACCTCCTGGCACAGGTTGACGATCGAAAGTTTTTCTGGTTACCTGTTCAATCTGGGTGATCCTGTTGCGCTCTCTGGTCTGGATAATCGAAACGGCCATTCCTTCTTTTCCGGCCCTGCCGGTACGACCCGACCGGTGGGTATACACTTCAATATCGTCAGGAAGGTTGTAGTTGATCACATGCGACAGGTTGTTGACATCCAATCCGCGAGCTGCCACATCGGTGGCCACAAGCAGATTGAGGTTTTTGTCACGGAATTTTTTCATCACAAAATCACGCTGTGCCTGTGACAGATCGCCATGCAGAGCTTCAGCGTTGTATCCATCACGCACAAGCCACTCGGCCACCTCCTTGGTCTCCTGGCGGGTTCGGCAAAAAACGATTCCGTATATATCGGGATTATAATCGGCGATGCGTTTCAAAGAATTGTATCGGTCATTGGCATTTACCACGTGGTATACATGCGAAACGTTTTCGGCGCTTGCATTTTTTTTGCCCATGGTCATTTCGATCGGATTATGCATGTACTTTTTTGCGATGGCCGTGATGCCTGGCGACATGGTTGCCGAAAACAACAAAGTAGTCTTTACTGCCGGGGTTTGTGCCAGAATGAGGTCTACATCTTCACGAAAACCCATTTTAAGCATCTCATCAGCTTCATCAAGCACAAGGATGGACAGGTTTGATAAATCAATGCGGTTTCTTCTGATCAGGTCATTGATGCGGCCAGGCGTAGCCACCACAATGTGTGCTCCCTTTTTAAGTGAGGCAATCTGCTTGTCAATGGGAGCGCCTCCATATACAGCTACGATGTTCATGCTTTTCAGGAACTTGCTGTAGCTTTCCAGATCTTTGGTTATCTGCATGCATAATTCTCTTGTTGGACTCAGAATCAGCAATTGTGGATGCGCAGTATTGAGATCGATGTGCTCTATAGACGGAAGTCCGTATGCAGCGGTTTTTCCAGTGCCGGTTTGCGCCAGGCCTATGATGTCGCGGGGTGCCTCCATCAGTAAGGGAATCACCTTTTCTTGTATAGGGGTTGGCTCAACAAAACCGAGGACATTTATCGCCTTGGCCACTTGCGGGGAAAACCCCATTTCAGCAAATAACATATGATTGCATTTTAAGTATCTAAATAAACGGAAAAATGTAGCATGGGCACTCCGGAGAACTTGCAGCGGAATGCCGTTTATTCAGATACAACCAGAAAACGATTTGGATAAAGAGTCAATGGTGGGATCAATCAATAATACATTCTTCAAAAACAGGTGCAAAAGTAGTGATTTTTACAATCAGCGCAACCTCTTTCTGTAATTCTTTTTGATATTGCCGGTTTTTCGCTGCCTTTTGCCGGGTTAATGTATTTCAACCTTTTATTGACTCGCACTTTTTAGTACAGGTAAAATGCATCCTCTATATACCTGATTTGAGGTCCTGAAGAGCCTAAAATGACAGCCAGTATATCAAAACGAATTTCCAGGTCGAGGCTATTGGTGGCCATATAGCGGGCTGCTGCCCTGGCCAGCATCCGTTGCTTGATCTTTTTGACAAAAAGCTCAGGTTCACCAAAAGCATTGGTGCTTCTTGTCTTTACTTCGACGATGATCAGGACATTTGCCTTACGGGCAATAATGTCAATTTCAAGACGACCTGTCCGCCAATTGGTTTCAAGAATGGTGTAGCCCTTTGTTTTCAGGTATGCAGCGGCCAGGGTTTCGCCCTTTTTTCCAATATCATGAGACTGGGCCATATTGCATACTGTCAATCACCCAGGGCTGTAATCTCGAATTCGTAAAATTCCATAATGGGATTGGCCAGTAATTTCTTGCAGGCTGTGTCTACTTTTGCTTCAGCTTCTGCCCGATTATCAGCTTCAACTTGAAGACTGATATGCTTACCAACGCGTACATTGGATATTTGGGGTAGTCCAAGATTTTTCATACTGGCCGTAATGGCTTTACCCTGAGGGTCGAGCAAGGCCTTGAGAGGCATTACGTTGATTTCTGCAACAAATATCATGAGTTGTTGTGTGGTTAGTTTTTTTTGATACTCTTATGATAAACCAATGACAAAAGTAGGTAAAAAATAAGGAAAAACGGCAAGGCAGAAATGCCCAGAATCACCAAAAGCAACAAGCATCCTCCCAAAAAGACATATCTGAATTTATTTTGCTGCCATGAAAATGATTTGACCTTAAGAGAGAACATGCGAATGTTTGAGACCATCAACCATGAAACCAACGCTGTAAAACCCAGTAACCAGGCAATACTTCCGGTAAAAACTGTCAGGGCCTGATGAACCGGGTGATCTGGGCTTGTAAAAGCCAGCGTAAAGGGCACAGAAGCAATTAGCAGGGCGTTGGCGGGTGTGGGCAGGCCTTTGAAGTCATCTTCCTGTCTGGTTTCCAGATTAAATTTGGCCAGTCGCAGCGCAGAAAAAACAGTAATAAAAAAAGCAACTCCTGGCAAAACAATTTGTGCAACCCCGTGGTTTAATGACTGAACGCTATTCTGCAAGTACTGGTAAATGATAGCGGCAGGCACCACACCAAAGCTGACAAGATCAGCCAGGGAGTCAAGTTGCTGTCCTAAAGGTGACCAGGCTTTCAGTAACCTGGCCGCAGCTCCGTCAAGATAATCCATGATGGAACACAGCCCGATAATCATTGCTGCATTGACTGGTCGACCCTGAATCACCTCGACAAAGGCGATGCAGCCAAGTAAAAGGTTTGTGAGCGTTATGATATTGGGTATCTGTCGCATTTGGCGGTTGGATTTAGTTTGATTTTTTACAGAGGGAAAAACAGTCTGGTATGACACAAAAGGAATTTGAGCAGGCCCCCCTGAAAGAAAAGGTTTTCAGGGTATTGGAGCGTGGCAAACCCATTGCTGCCAGAGATTTTCTGTATTTTCGCATAAGGCTTTATGCCCTGTATGATTTTTATGCTGAAGTTTGGTATATCCCCACCTCTAATAAAATTGACAGGGTAGAGACGCTGACTGTTGATGACATACTCAACCTTTATAAATCTGATTTTGATATCTCCGGATTGCTAAAATAATAAGTTCTTGTGTAAACCCTGCTGAAAAACTTTTGTTTACTACAAAAATATTAGTAAATTTGCATCCGCTTTTTTAAGAAGTACATAAGGTATCTATTTAAAAATCAGTTAAAAGAAAGAGGCACACATGATTATTGTCCCCATTAAGGAAGGCGAAAATATTGATCGCGTTCTGAAAAAGATGAAGCGTAAATTTGAAAAAACCGGAGTTCTCAGAGAGCTCAGAGAACGCCAAAAGTTTACCAAACCTTCAGTGAAAAAGCGCGAAGAAAAACTCAAGGCCATTTATATTCAAAAGCTGAGAGATCAGGCGGACAACCAATAGTCTTTTCCAAATCCTTAGTGGCTTTTCAGAAGTTTTTCTTGCAGTTGCTGTTTATTTAGCATATCTTTAAGGCAAGGGTTCATGTGGTTTGAATACTATTCTGCCATATGACGTTCTGACGTATTCACAAAGGTGCACTGAACCTGTAAATACATCCGGTTACTTCTTCTAGTTATTATGGGCGTTCATTCAGAACAATTTCTTGCACATCTCTGCCAGGTAAAAAGGTATGCCGGGCATACCCTGGTTGCGTACCGTAACGACCTTGCCCAGTTCGAATCATTCCTTGATGAGCATTATGGTGTTGACAGCCTGGGTGCAGGTCATGCCATGATACGTTCGTGGTTTGCTTCGCTAATGGAGTTGGGTGTGTCACGCAGTACCTTTAACAGAAAGAGGTCGGCTTTAAGGTCATTTTACAGGTATCTGCTGGCCGATGGCATGATTAGTGAGAACCCCACAGAAAAGATCAGTTCTCAGAAAAAAGGGGGGAGGTTGCCCGTATATATTGAAGAAACAGATATGGAGCGGGCATTTGATCTGCGCCATTTCTCCGATGATTTCAAGGGCCTCAGAGATCAGCTTCTGCTGGAGCTTCTATATTCAACCGGGATGCGACTGTCAGAACTTATCAATATCAAGCACAAAGATCTGGATACCGGCCAGGGAGTGATCAAAATCACAGGTAAAGGAAGTAAGCAAAGACTGGTTCCGCTATTGTGTCACGTGGTAACTTTGTATGAGAAATATAGCTGCCTTGCTGAAGCAAGCTTTGGTAAGCCTGATCACGGCCATGTGCTGATTACAGACAAGGGGAAACCCCTCTATCCTGCTTTTGTATACCGACGGGTGCAACATTTTTTGAGCCTGGTAACCACAAAAACTAAAAAAAGCCCCCACGTGATCAGACATTCATTCGCAACCCACATGCTTAACAGAGGAGCTGACCTGAATGCTATCAAGGAGATTCTCGGGCATGCCAGCCTGTCGGCAACCCAGGTTTATACCCATAATACTATTGAGAAGATAAAAAAAGTTTATAAACAAGCCCACCCTAAGGCTTAAACTGTAGAGGAGGAACAATCATGGACGTTAAAATCAGTTCAATCCATTTCAAAGCTGATGTAAAACTGGAAGATTTTATCAGGGAGAAAACGGCAAAACTTGCCGGGCTTTTTGATGGTGTAATTAGTTGTGATGTAACATTGCGCCTTGAGGCTGCCACCAATAATGAGAATAAAATTGCAGAGATCAGGGTAATTATACCTGGTAATGATCTCTTTGCAAAAAAGCAGGCAAAAACCTTTGAGGAGGCTATCGATAATACAGTTGATGCTTTAAAAAGACAAGTTAAGAAACATAAGGAGAAGCTGAAGGGATTATGATAATCTGCGCCACAACCGGGCTGTCGAAAAAAAATGAATTTATTTTTTGGTAGGTTTTAAATCTTTTGTACATTTGCAGACCTTTTTGCAAGGCAATTAATGACGCAAAAGTACTGATGCCGATGTAGCTCAGTTGGTCAGAGCAGCTGATTTGTAATCAGCTGGCCGGGGGTTCGAATCCCTCCATCGGCTCTCTTTGTTTAATTATCTTGATTCTGGGGGGGTTCCAGAGCGGTCAAATGGGGCAGACTGTAAATCTGTTGGCTTTCGCCTTCGGAGGTTCGAATCCTTCCCCCCCCACTTTAAATTAGCGGAAATAGCTCATCTGGTAGAGCGACAGCCTTCCAAGCTGTAGGTGGCGGGTTCGAGTCCCGTTTTCCGCTCAGAAGAACGGTTTGCCGATGTAGCTCAGGGGTAGAGCGTTTCCTTGGTAAGGAAGAGGCCACGGGTTCAATTCCCGTCATCGGCTCAACGGAAGATAAATCATTTGTTGAATCCCTTTATTAAACTTTAACACCAGTAGATATGGCAAAAGAAAAATTTCAACGTACGAAACCGCACGTGAATATAGGTACCATTGGTCACGTTGACCATGGTAAAACTACACTCACCGCTGCGATTACACAAGTTTTGGCTGCAAAGGGTTGGTCTGAAATCAGGTCATTTGATTCCATTGACAACGCTCCTGAGGAAAAAGAAAGAGGTATCACCATTAATACTGCACACGTTGAGTATCAGACGGAAACCCGTCATTACGCACACGTTGACTGTCCGGGTCACGCTGACTATGTCAAGAACATGGTAACGGGTGCTGCCCAGATGGACGGTGCTATTTTGGTTGTTGCCGCAACCGACGGTCCCATGCCCCAAACTCGTGAGCATATTCTTTTAGCCCGCCAGGTTGGTGTACCAGAGCTCGTGGTATTCATGAACAAGGTTGACCTTGTTGACGATGAAGAGCTCCTGGAACTGGTTGAAATGGAAATTCGCGAACTCCTTTCTTTTTACGAATTTGACGGTGACAAAATTCCTGTTATACAGGGATCAGCGCTTGGTGGCCTGAACAATGAACCCAAGTGGGTTGAGAAAGTTATGGAGTTGATGGATGCCGTTGACAGCTTTATTCCGCTGCCAAAGCGTGATGTTGACAAGGACTTCCTGATGCCCGTCGAAGACGTTTTCTCTATTACCGGTCGTGGAACTGTTGCCACCGGTCGTATTGAAACAGGCGTTATTAATAGTGGTGACCCGGTTGATATCATTGGTATGGGTGCAGAAAAACTGAAATCAGTTGTAACTGGTGTTGAGATGTTCCGCAAAATTCTCGACCGTGGTGAGGCTGGTGATAACACAGGTCTGCTGCTTCGTGGTATTGACAAGGACGCCATCACACGTGGTATGGTAATTTGCAAGCCCGGTTCTGTGAAACCACACAGAAAATTCAAGGCAGAAGTTTATGTCTTGAAAAAAGAAGAAGGTGGTCGTCACACGCCATTTGGCAACAAATACCGTCCTCAGTTCTTCTTCCGCACTACTGACGTAACAGGTGAGATTTACCTGCCAGAAGGTCGTGAAATGGTTATGCCTGGTGATAACCTCACAATCAATGTTGAGCTGATCGCCGATGTAGCCATGGATAAAGGTCTGCGTTTTGCGATCCGCGAAGGTGGTCGTACAGTGGGTGCCGGTCAGGTAACGGAAATTGTCGACTAGTATATCCTTTACAACTTTTGGTGGCAGAATTCAAGCTGCCACCAAAAGTTCATTATACGGGTGTAGCTCAATTGGTAGAGTAGCGGTCTCCAAAACCGTTGGTTGAGGGTTCGATTCCTTCCACCCGTGCCAAATCAGAATGTATAATCATGAAGAAAATCAGAGCCTATATTAGTGAATCCTATGATGAGTTGATCAACAAGGTTTCATGGCCAACTTGGAGTGAACTGCAGAGTAGCGCAGTGGTTGTATCTATTGCTTCCCTGATAATCGCATTGGTCGTTTATTTGATGGATACCTCCTTTAGCTCCGTTCTTAAACAGTTTTACCGTCTCTTTTTGTAAACATTCCGGTGAAAACCGGCCGGTGAGATTCTGATACTCAATACTGATTTTCATTTGCACCGGTCAGCAGTTAACACGGAATTAACAAGTCGTACATTAGTATGAGCGAACAAGTAAAAAAATGGTATGTAGTCCGGGCGGTTAGTGGCGGTGAGAAAAAAGTCAAGCAATACCTTGAAAATGAAATCGCCAGGCTTGGATTGGAGGAGTATGTTTCGCAAATACTTATCCCAACGGAAAAGGTTTATCAGGTCCGTAAGGGGAAAAAAGTCAGCGCTGAGCGCAACTATTTTCCCGGTTATGTGCTGATCGAAGCTGCTTTGGTGGGAGAAATTCCGCATATAATACGGAATGTACCAGGTGTATTAGGTTTCTTAGGCTCTGGTGGTGAAGCCGTACCCCTGCGTCCTGCAGAAGTCAACCGTATCCTTGGAAAGGTTGATGAACTGTCAGGCAAAGAAGAAGAATTGAACGTTCCTTACATTGTTGGGGAAACGGTCAAGGTTACAGACGGTCCGTTTAACAGTTTTTCTGGTGTTATTGAAGAGATTAATGAGGAGAAGAAAAAACTGAAGGTCATGGTTAAGATCTTTGGCAGAAAGACACCATTGGAACTAAGTTTCATGCAGGTTGAAAAAGAATAGACGGGAACGGCAAAATGGAATACATCCACAAGACGTTTCCGGCTTTTGTTTTACCTGATGAAGTTATTGATCCCCTTATTTGAAAAAAAATCTAAAAATGGCAAAAGAAGTTAGTGGAATAATAAAACTGCAAATTAAAGGAGGTTCTGCAAATCCATCTCCTCCCGTTGGCCCTGCTTTGGGTGCAAAGGGTGTGAACATCATGGAGTTTTGTAAGCAGTTCAATGCCCGTACGCAGGATAAAGCCGGGAAAGTAATTCCGGTGATCATTACCGTATTCAGGGATAAATCCTTTAATTTCATTATCAAAACCCCTCCTGTTGCAGTACAATTGCGTGATGCAGCAAAGGTGAAGTCTGGCTCGGCCGAACCGAACAGGACGAAGGTAGCTACCATTAGCTGGGAGCAGGTGCAGACAATCGCCGAGGATAAGATGCCAGACCTTAACTGCTTTACGGTAGAGTCAGCCATGAATATGGTTGCCGGTACCGCACGCAGTATGGGTATCAGGATCAAGGGGGAGCGCCCTGCATAATTGAGAGGATAGAAGTGAAGGCAAGGGCTATGAAATTTTTAAAGCTTAACGGAATCTAAAAATGGCTAAACTAACTAAAAATCAAAAAGAAGCTTTGGCAAAGTTCGATCACACTTCGGTGTATACTTTACCTGAAGCGGCTGATATCGTCAAAAAAATTAACTATACCAAATTTGATGCTTCAGTTGATCTGGATATCCGTCTTGGTGTAGACCCCCGAAAAGCCAATCAAATGGTTAGGGGCGTCGTGACGTTGCCGCATGGTACTGGTAAAACTGTTCGTGTTTTGGTTCTTTGTGGTCCTGAGAAGGAAGATGAAGCCAAGGAAGCCGGAGCTGATTACGTTGGCCTGGACGAATACGTTGAAAAGATCAAGGGAGGCTGGACTGATGTGGATGTGGTTATTACCACGCCCAATGTGATGCCCAAAGTAGGTGCCCTGGGTCGGATACTTGGTCCCCGCGGACTGATGCCCAACCCCAAAGCTGGTACTGTGACCATGGATGTGGGAAAAGCAGTTCAGGATGTTAAGGGTGGAAAGATCGATTTCAAGGTAGACAAGTTTGGTATCGTACACGCTGCAGTTGGGAAAGTGTCTTTCGACGCTGAGAAAATTGTAGATAATGCCAGAGAACTTATCCAGACCATTCTGAGGTTGAAACCTGCAGCAGCCAAGGGTACATATGTAAAGAGCATTTACATGTCGAGTACGATGAGCCCGGGTATTCAGGTGGAGACCAAATCAGTATCAGTATAAACGAAGAGGTGATTCACCTTTAAAGAACTTGACGCTTTATGAGAAAAGAAGAAAAATATCAGGTGATAGAATCGCTGGTCGAAAAGCTTAAAAGCAGCGATGTTATTTACCTGGCCGATACTTCTGGTTTGAATGTTGAGACAATAAACAATCTCAGGAGGATGTGCTTCAAGCGGAATGTTACCATGCAGGTTGTTAAGAACACCCTGTTGAAGAAAGCCATGGAGAAGAGTGAAAAAGACCTGGCCCCTCTTTATGAGGCGCTTGTTGGTGCAACCTCTCTCATGCTTTCTGATACCGGCAATGTACCTGCTAAACTGCTCAAAGACTTCCGTCAGAAAAAAGACAAACCGGTCTTGAAAGGTGCATATATCCAAGAGTCATTCTACATTGGTGACGATCAATTGGATATACTAACCAAGATCAAGTCGAAAGAAGAGCTTATCGGTGACCTTATTGGTCTGTTGCAGTCACCTGCAACCAATGTTATTTCTGCCCTTCAGTCGGGCGGTAATACCATTGCCGGTGTTGTTAAAACACTTTCTGAAAGAGACGAAAACTAAAGTATCGAACACACAAACAATTATTGAAAAGTAAAACCCAATTAAAACAATAGGAAAAATGGCAGATTTGAAAGCTTTTGCAGAACAATTAGTTAATCTTACAGTTAAAGAGGTTAATGAGTTGGCAACAATTTTAAAAGAAGAATATGGTATTGAGCCCGCAGCTGCTGCTCCCATTGCCGTTGCTGCAGCAGCTGGTGACGCAGGCGAAGCCGCTGAAGAAAAAACACAATTTGACGTAGTTCTTAAGGCCGCTGGTCCATCTAAACTGGCAGTTGTTAAGCTTGTAAAAGAACTTACCAGCCTTGGTCTGAAAGAATCAAAAGAGTTAGTTGACGGTGCACCTAAAGCCATCAAGGAAGGAGTCACCAAAGACGAAGCAGAATCGCTGAAAAAGCAACTTGAAGAGGCAGGTGCAGAGGTTGAGGTTAAGTAAACCTGTTGATCACAGAAGATAAAAGATTAGACTTCTGCCCCGTGATTTTATCAAGGTGGAAGTCTGATCTTTATTGCTGTTTATTCTGATTCTTCTATTTAAGCTTTTTAGTAACTTCAAACCATCGAACCTTGGCAGCAAAAATCAACACAGCAGAAAGGGTAAATTTCGGAACTGTAACTACCCATTTTGACTATCCCGACTTCCTAGAAATCCAGATAAAGTCCTTCCAGGACTTTTTCCAGCTAGAGACCACTCCTGAAAACAGGAAAAATGAGGGATTATTCAAGGTGTTCAGTGAGAATTTCCCAATTTCAGATGCACGGAACAATTTTGTCCTTGAGTTTCTGGATTATTTCATAGATCCTCCCAAATATTCTATTCAGGAATGTATAGAAAGAGGCCTGACCTACAGCGTACCGCTGAAGGCCAAGCTTAAACTTTACTGTACCGACCCTGAGCATGAGGATTTTGAGACCATCATTCAGGACGTTTATCTGGGGACGATCCCATACATGACCCCCAGGGGTACATTCCTTATTAATGGAGCTGAAAGGGTTGTTGTTTCTCAGCTTCACCGTTCGCCCGGTGTGTTTTTTGGCACCAGTGTGCACGCCAACGGTACCCAGCTTTATAGCGCGCGTATCATCCCGTTTAAGGGATCATGGATTGAATTTGCCACAGATATCAATTCGGTCATGTATGCATACATTGACCGTAAGAAAAAACTTCCTGTTACCACATTGCTCAGGGCTATTGGCTACGAGAGCGACAAGGACATACTTGAAATTTTCAACCTTGCAGATGAGGTAAAGGTTACAAAAACCGGTCTGAAAAAATATGTGGGCAGGAAATTGGCTGCCCGCGTCTTAAGATCATGGGTTGAAGACTTTGTGGACGAGGATACCGGTGAGGTAGTGTCCATTGAGCGTACCGAAGTGATTATCGACCGTGAAACTGTGCTGGAGAATGAACATATCGACCAGATTATTGAAGCTGGCGTAAAAACAATAATCCTGCACCGTGAGGGAGTGAATGTAAACGATTATGCATTGGTTTACAATACCCTGCAGAAAGATACCACCAACTCTGAAAAAGAGGCCGTAGAATTTATTTACCGTCTTTTGAGAAATGCAGATCCACCCGATGATGAGACAGCAAGAAGCATGATTGAAAAGCTCTTCTTCTCAGATAAGCGATATGACTTGGGTGATGTTGGTCGTTACCGTATCAACAAGAAGCTGAACCTGAATACCCCCATGGATGTCAGGGTTCTTACCCGTGAGGATATGATCTGCATTGTCAAGTATCTGATTGAACTGGTTAATGCCAAGGCAGATGTTGATGATATTGACCACTTAAGTAACAGAAGGGTGCGTACAGTTGGAGAACAATTGTATGCCCAGTTTGGAGTTGGTCTGGCCAGGATGGCGAGAACCATTCGTGAGCGTATGAACGTTCGTGACAATGAGGTGTTTGCACCAACTGACCTGATTAATGCCAAAACCCTTTCATCTGTTATCAATTCATTTTTTGGCACCAACCAGCTATCCCAGTTTATGGACCAGACCAATCCGCTGGCTGAAATTACCCATAAACGCAGAATGTCAGCACTTGGACCTGGTGGTTTATCAAGAGAGCGTGCCGGATTTGAGGTCAGGGACGTTCACTTTACCCACTACGGACGCCTTTGTACCATAGAAACACCTGAAGGTCCGAACATTGGTCTGATCTCATCACTTTGTGTATATGCCAAAGTGAATGAACTTGGATTTATAGAAACGCCTTATTTTAAGGTGAATGAGGGTAGGGTGAAATTTAGTGAGCCCCCTGTATATCTTTCGGCTGAAGAAGAAGAAACCGAAATTATAAGCCAGGCCAACGTGGAACTTAATCCCGATGGTACTTTTAAAGAAGAACGAATCAAAGTGAGATTCCAGGCCGATTACCCAATCGTTGAACCTGAGAATATCAAACTGATGGATGTTGGACCTAACCAAATTGCATCCATCGCTGCTTCACTGATCCCATTTCTCGAGCATGATGATGCAAACAGGGCACTCATGGGAAGTAATATGATGCGTCAGGCGGTTCCGCTAATCAACCCTGAGGCACCCATTGTTGGCACGGGTCTTGAAAGGCGCGTTGCTAATGACAGCCGCGTTCTGCTTCATGCAGAAGGCGATGGAGTAGTTGAGCATGTAGATGCCAATGAGATTGTGATACGCTATACACGCACAGAAGATGAACGCCTGGTTAGTTTTGAAGATGATGTGAGGGTTTATCATTTAACCAAGTTTGCCAAAACAAACCAGAATACCTGTCTGAACTTAAAACCTATTGTTAAAAAAGGGCAAACGGTATCGAGGGGTCAGTTGTTATGTGAAGGTTATGCGACCAAGAATGGTGAATTAGCCCTTGGACGTAACCTGAAGGTTGCTTTCATGCCCTGGAAAGGGTATAATTTTGAGGATGCTATTGTTGTATCTGAAAAAATTGTCCGCGATGATATTTTCACCTCCATTCATATTGAGGAATTTTCATTGGATGTGCGGGATACCAAGAGGGGAGCAGAAGAGCTTACAAGTGACATTCCAAATGTCAGTTCAGAAGCTATCAAAGACCTTGATGAAAACGGTCTGATCCGTATTGGAGCCGAGGTTAATGAAGGAGATATCCTTATAGGTAAGATCACCCCGAAAGGTGAGACCGACCCCACACCTGAAGAAAAACTGCTTCGCGCAATTTTTGGTGATAAAGCCGGTGATGTGAAAGATGCTTCATTGAAAGCCCCACCTGCAACCAAGGGGGTTATCATTGACAAAAAGTTATTCTCAAGAATAATTAAAGACCGCAAAGCCAAAACCAGAGAAAAGGCATACCTTGAAAAACTGGATGAGGAATTCAACCACCAGGCCGCTGAATTGCGCAATAAGGTGGTTGACAAACTCATTATCCTGGTATCAGGTAAAACCTCCCAGGGTGTTAGCAACAGCCTGAAAGAGAGTGTGGTTCCGAAGGGGACCAAATTTACCCAAAAGATTCTTCATGGATTGGATTATGCAACAATCAATCCCAATAACTGGACCACTGATAAGTCAAAGAACGACCTGATCAAGACCCTGTTGCACAACTACTCCATTCAGTACAAGGATTTACTCGGAAACTACAACCGCAAAAAGTTCACAGCTACAGTTGGTGATGAACTTCCTGCTGGCATCGTCCAGTTGGCAAAGGTTTATCTGGCCAAAAAACGTAAGCTAAAGGTTGGTGATAAAATGGCGGGACGTCATGGTAACAAGGGTATTGTTGCCAGGATAGTCAGAGAAGAAGACATGCCATTCCTTGAAGATGGAACGCCGGTTGATATTGTACTTAACCCCTTGGGTGTACCCTCAAGGATGAACCTGGGACAGATCTACGAAACTGTTCTTGGATGGGCCGGAGAAAAGCTTGGGATGACATTTGCAAGTCCCATCTTTGACGGTGCCCATGTTGATGAGATCAATGGATATCTTGCCAAGGCAGGCTTGCCTGAAAACGGTAAGGTGTACCTGTATGACGGTGGAACAGGAGAACGTTTTGATCAGCCTGCAACAGTTGGAGTTATATATATGCTCAAGCTTGGGCATATGGTTGATGACAAAATGCATGCAAGGTCAATTGGTCCTTATTCACTTATCACCCAGCAACCACTTGGTGGTAAGGCACAATTCGGTGGACAGCGTTTTGGTGAGATGGAAGTTTGGGCATTGGAGGCCTTTGGGGCAGCCAATATCCTGCAAGAGATCCTCACCGTTAAATCTGATGATGTGATTGGCCGCGCCAAGACCTATGAATGTCTTGTTAAGGGCGATAACATGCCAATTCCCGGAGTACCGGAATCATTCAATGTACTGGTCCATGAACTCAGAGGCCTGGGCCTTAATATCAGGTTCGACTAGCAGGCATCATTGCCTTGCTGGCCAGCCTCATTGATCAACATCTTAGTTTTCGTCATAAACAAAAAAACATATATGGCTTTCAGAAAAGAATCCAACGTCAAAAGCAATTTCTCCAGCATCACAATCAGTCTTGCTTCTCCGGAATCTGTCCTGGAAAGATCACATGGAGAGGTTTTGAAGCCAGAAACCATTAACTACCGTACCTACAAGCCTGAAAGGGACGGGCTTTTTTGTGAACGGATTTTTGGCCCGGTGAAAGATTGGGAATGCCATTGCGGTAAATACAAGAGAATCAGATACAAAGGGATTGTGTGTGACCGTTGCGGTGTAGAAGTGACAGAAAAAAAAGTACGTCGCGAAAGAATGGGACACATCAAGCTTGTTGTACCCGTTGCGCATATCTGGTTTTTCCGCACACTGCCCAACAAGATTGGCTACCTGCTGGGTTTGCCGTCAAAAAAGCTTGATCAGGTTATCTATTACGAGCGTTATGTGGTCATTAATCCAGGCGCAAAATCTGACGAGCTGAATTTTATGGATTTTCTTACAGAAGAGGAGTATTTTAATGTACTGGAATCTCTGCCGATTGAAAATCAAATGCTTGAAGATGATGACCCCAATAAATTCATTGCCAGGATGGGAGCCGAGGCCCTCAAAGATTTGCTGGCAAGACTGGATCTTGATCAACTGTCGTACGACCTCAGGCATAAAGCCAACACAGAAACATCTCAGCAGCGCAAGGCAGATGCATTAAAACGCCTTCAGGTGGTTGAGGCATTCAGAGATGCCCAAAAAACCATAGAGAATAAGCCTGAATGGATGATCGTTGACGTGGTGCCGGTTATTCCACCTGAGCTCAGGCCACTTGTTCCCCTTGATGGCGGTCGCTTTGCCACCAGTGATTTAAATGACCTGTATCGTCGCGTTATTATCCGCAACAACCGTTTGAAGCGCCTGATTGAGATCAAGGCACCCGATGTGATTCTCAGAAACGAGAAAAGGATGTTGCAGGAAGCTGTGGATTCACTGTTTGATAACTCCAGGAAAACCAATGCGGTTAAAACCGAGTCAAACAGACCCCTTAAATCACTTTCAGACAGCCTTAAAGGTAAGCAGGGACGTTTTCGTCAGAACTTGCTGGGTAAACGTGTTGACTATTCTGCACGTTCGGTCATTGTGGTTGGCCCTGAATTAAAACTCCATGAGTGTGGTATTCCGAAAGAGATGGCTTCAGAGTTGTTTAAGCCGTTTATTATCAGAAAGATGCTGGAGAGGGGAATTGTTAAAACGGTAAAATCAGCTAAAAAGATCGTTGACCGGAAAGACCCGGTAGTATGGGATATTCTTGAAAACGTGTTGAAAGGACATCCTGTGTTGCTGAACCGTGCTCCTACACTTCACCGTCTGGGTATCCAGGCATTCCAGCCCAAGCTTATTGAAGGTAAGGCCATCCAGCTTCACCCATTGGTTTGTACAGCCTTTAACGCCGACTTTGATGGTGACCAGATGGCTGTTCACCTCCCGCTTGGTAACGCAGCCATTTTAGAGGCCCAGCTTCTGATGCTGGCTTCACATAATATTCTGAACCCCGCCAATGGTGCGCCTATTGCCGTTCCTTCACAAGACATGGTTCTTGGTCTGTACTACATGACAAAGGCCAGGAAGAGCACACCTGAATTTCCGGTGAAAGGTGAAGGCCTGACATTTTACGGCCCTGAAGAAGTGATCATTGCCCACAATGAGGGTGCCGCTGATTTGCACGCCATTGTCAATGTCCGTGTTCCTGTAAAGGAAAAGGGTGAAATTATACATCGCTTGATTGAAACCACAGTCGGTCGGGTTCTTTTCAACCAGGTTGTGCCTGTAGAATATGGGTACACAAACCAGTTGCTGACCAAAAAGGCATTGAGGGATGTGATTGGTGGCATAATGAAAGAAACCGGTATTTCGCGGACTTCACAATTTCTTGATGATATCAAGGATCTTGGCTTTAATATGGCATTCAGGGGTGGACTTTCCTTTAACCTGGGTGACATCATTGTTCCGGAAGAAAAGCAAATACTTATCAATCAGGCCGACGATCAGGTTGAAGAAGTACGTGCCAACTACAGCATGGGTTTCATTACCAATAATGAGAGATATAACCAGATTATTGATATCTGGACACATACCAATGCCAAACTTACAAAAGTTCTGATTGACAGAACCACGGCCGATAACCAGGGGTTCAACCCTGTGTACATGATGCTCGACTCAGGTGCGAGGGGTTCAAAGGAACAGATCAGGCAGCTTTCTGGTATGCGTGGTCTGATGGCCAAGCCTCAGAAATCAGGAGCAAAAGGTGGTGAGATTATTGAGAACCCCATTTTGTCTAACTTTAAGGAGGGACTCTCGGTACTTGAGTACTTTATTTCTACCCACGGTGCACGTAAAGGTCTTGCGGATACGGCACTTAAGACAGCCGATGCCGGTTACCTTACCCGCCGTCTGGTGGATGTGGCGCAGGATGTGATCATAAACGAAACAGATTGTGGTACGCTCAGGGGTCTGACTGCTACAGCCCTAAAGAATAATGAAGAAACGGTTGAAACCCTTTATGACAGGATACTTGGTCGTAATACCCTGCACGATATTTATCATCCGACAAGCGGTGAATTAATCGTTATGGCAGGAGAAGAGCTGACCGAAGAGATCTGTGAAGTCATTGAGAATTCACCCATTGAGGCAGTAGAGATCAGGTCGGTACTCACCTGCGAATCAAAGGTGGGTGTTTGTGCCAAATGCTATGGCCGTAACCTGGCCTCTGGCCGGATGGTTCAAAAGGGTGAAGCTGTCGGTGTTATCGCAGCCCAGTCTATTGGGGAGCCTGGTACACAGCTGACATTGCGTACCTTCCACGTGGGTGGTACAGCTTCAAACATTGCAACTGCTTCAAAGATCAACGCAAAATATGGAGGGGTGCTTGAAATCGACGAATTGCGTTCTGTACCTTATACCAGTGATGATGGACGTAACTATCATGTGGTGATCGGACGTTCAGCTGAGATGCGAATCATTGACAAGAACACCCAGATGGTTCTGACAAGTCAGAACATTCCCTATGGTGCATATCTGTACTTCAAGAATGGCCAGGAGGTGAAAACTGGTGACCTTATCTGTGAATGGGATCCTTACAACGCTGTTATTATTTCTGATAAGCAGGGTAAGGTTATTTTTAACAATATGGTTGAGGGAGTCACTTACCGGACTGATTCAGATGAACAGACGGGTTATTTTGAAAAGGTTATTGTTGAATCAAAAGATAAGACCCGCAATCCTTCTGTAAGTATAGTAGATAGTGAGGGTGAAATACTCCGCGTATATGATATGCCTGTTGGAGCCCATGTAGTGATGTCTGAAAGTAAGGATGTTAAACCTGGTACCATTATTGCCAAGATACCAAGAGCCATTGGTAAGTCAGGTGACATCACAGGTGGTTTGCCCAGGATTACCGAATTGTTCGAGGCACGTAACCCTTCTGACCCTGCTGTTGTTTCTGAGATTGACGGCGTGGTTTCATTTGGCAAGAAGATCAAGAGGGGTAACAGAGAAGTAATCATTACTTCAAAAACAGGAGATGAAAAACGCTATCTGGTGCCGCTTACAAAACAAATTCTGGCACAGGAGAATGACTTTGTCAAGGCAGGAACACCATTATCAGACGGTCCGGTTACTCCGGCTGATATCCTGGCCATTAAGGGCCCCACTGCTGTTCAGGAGTACATTGTGAATGAAGTACAGGAAGTTTACCGTATGCAGGGGGTAAAGATCAATGACAAACATTTTGAGATCATTGTTCGCCAGATGATGCGTAAGGTAACCATCGAAGATCCGGGTGACACCCGCTTCCTCGAGAACGAGATCGTGAATAAGATTGAATTCATGGATGTCAATGATGAGATTTTTGGTAAAAAAGTTGTTGAAGATCACGGTGATTCAATGTTGAAACCAGGACAGATTATCTCTGCACGTAAACTTCGTGATGAAAATTCACTGTTAAAGCGCAAGGATAAAAAACTTGTTACGGCCCGCGATGCCAACGGAGCAACAGCCCGCCAGCAATTGCAGGGTATTACCAAAGCTTCGCTGCAAACGAAAAGCTTTATTTCTGCAGCTTCTTTCCAGGAAACAACCAAGGTGCTTACAGACGCGGCCATTAACGCTAAAACAGATGGACTCAATGGCCTGAAAGAAAATGTAATTGTTGGTCATCTTATTCCTGCTGGTACAGGTTTGCGTGAATATGACAATATCATTGTGGGCTCGATGGAGGAATACAATTTGCTGATGGCCTCCAAAAACAAAGTTGAAGCTGAACAAGAGAAATCATAAACCGAAACTATGGCTGATCAACAAAGAACAGACAAGCAGATTAATATTGAACTGGGTGAAGAGGTGGCCGATGGGGTTTATTCCAATCTGGCCATCATCACCCACTCACACACTGAGTTTGTAGTTGACTTTATCAGACTCATGCCAGGTGTGCCCAAGGCGAAGGTAAAATCAAGGGTCATTCTTACACCCCAACACGCCAAGCGCCTTATGAAGGCTTTAAAGGACAATATCTCAAAGTTTGAGTCGGTACATGGACCCATCAAAGACATAGAAGGCCCTGGTTTGCCTATGAATCTTGGTGGCCCGACAGCTCAAGCCTAGGCTGATTGCCGTGAAAGTTTCTGGGGTCACCCCGCAGGGGTAATTTCGCCATTTTTTCTACAGTAAGAGAAGGGTGTCCGAACTCTGTTGTGACCCGGCCCTTAAGCAGGTAGATGCCCTGTCCCCGGAAAGGGTACTGTTTAAGAATCTCCGGAAAGTGCACTGTGTCAAAGAATTGGCCATCTTCGTCAACGAAACAGCCAAAACACATCAGGGAGCCATTGGTGGTTCGGGTGAGCTTTATGGTAACATACCATCCCACCATACGCAGGATTTTCCCTTTCATCTGCACCATGTTTTGAGACCTGATATCACCCCTGAAGCTGGTTTGAAGCATTTCAAAGGGACTGACTGAGACACAGAAACCCAACAGTTCCATTTCATCGTATGCATGACACAAATGAGCAGTTTCGCCTTCAGGTAAGTCATACGTTTTAATGGGTGCGGCAAACAGGGACGGAGCATGTTGGTCTACGGCCCCCGCCAGCAGATGAGCTGACCAGAGCAATTTGTTTTTAGATACACCCGTAAACCTGAATGATCCGGCCCGGATCAGTATAATGGTTTGTTTCAGGCTTGTGCCAGTGCGGGACAAAAAGTCATCAAGTGAGGTATATGCACCATTCAAGGCCCGTTCTCTGACGAGGGTTTCTGCTACCCTGGTGTTTAGCCCCTGTAAATGGACAAATCCGATGTAAATACTTTGTTGTTCAATACGGTTCATGTATTCACCTTTATTGACACAGGGCAACTCTATACGTGCCCCGAATCGTCGGGCCTCGTGAAAGTAGACTTCGCTGCGGTAAAACCCTCCGAAGTTATTGATCACGGCTGTCATGAATTCAAGCGGATAATGGGCTTTCAGGTAAAGGCTCTGGAAACTTTCTACAGCAAAAGAGGCTGAGTGTGCCTTTGAAAAGGAGTATCCTGCAAATGATTCTATTTGACGCCACACCTCACCGCTGAGGTGATGTGGATGCCCTTTGGCCCGGCATTGATCAAAAAAGCGCTGCTTTAGCCTTTGCATCTCGGTCGCTGATCTGTATTTGCCGCTCATGGCCCGCCTGAGGATATCAGCATCGGCCAGGTCGAGCCCTGCAAAATGGTGGCATACCTTGATCACATCTTCCTGGTACACCATAACGCCGAATGTTTCTTTGAGCAGATCTTTCATGACGGGGTGCAGGTATGTTATTTCATGGGGCGGCATGTGAAAGCGGCGGATATACTCCTGCATCATGCCTGACCTGGACACTCCCGGGCGTATGATCGAACTGGCTGCCACCAGGCCTGTATAGTGGTCACATCGCAGCTTTTTCAACAACCCTCTCATGGCCGGGCTTTCCACATAAAAGCAACCTGTGGTTTCTCCTGAACGCAGCAACTCCCTGGCACCGGCATCGGTTTTGATCTGATTGACCCGATGGATATCAATTTGCCTGCCGTGGTTTTCGCG
The DNA here is from genome assembly GCA_007118495.1 of Bacteroidales bacterium. Classification (GTDB taxonomy): domain Bacteria; phylum Bacteroidota; class Bacteroidia; order Bacteroidales; family UBA7960; genus PUPG01. The sequence continues at coordinate 9,838 of SKRM01000053.1, read as the reverse complement.
TACAATCCGTATGCAGTCGCTGATATGTCCAAGACCCCGTTGGCTTAGAATGTCTATTTTTTCGAACCCCAGCTCTTCAGCCGTATACATATCCCACTGAACAGTTGGAAGACCTTTTGGAGGCATATCTATGGGTGAATAATAAGAGATGGGGTGTTCAGACACCAGCACCCCACCTGCATGAATGCTTCGCAGATTGGGATAATTTCTGAGTCGCGATGCCATTTCCAGTATGCCGGCAGTTACTTTGTCGGTTGGGGCTTTTGGTGTATCTCCCCAGGCAAGTTTGTCGGTTTCATATTTTGGAAGCCCATGTACCTTTGCCAGCTCTCTGATTGAAGACCGGTAACGGAAAGTGGATATGGTTCCCAGCAGAGCGGTGTGTGATTGTCCGTAGCGCTTGAAGATGTAGTCAAGAACCTGGTCTCTGTCTTTCCAGCAATAGTCAATATCAAAGTCTGGCGGACTGCTTCGTTTGTGGTTGATAAAACGCTCAAAATAAAGATCCAGTTCAATGGGGTCGACATCGGTAATCTGGAGACAGTAGGCTACGATGCTGTTGGCTCCGCTGCCTCGCCCCACATGATGAAACTTGCGGGAGAGGGAGTAGCGGATGATGTCGCAGGTAATGAGGAAATAAGAAGAAAACCCAAGTTTGTGTATAATCTCCAGCTCATGGTGCATACGCGTCATGGCATTTTTGTCATTTTTCCCATAGCGGCTGATTAAGCCCTCTGTGGCCAGTTTTTCGAGTAGTATCCGATCTCCTCCGGCATCGCCCGTGAATGTCTTTTTGTTTTTTGGGGTGTGAAAATCAAAGTCTATATGACACTGTTCAAGGATATTCAGGGTGTTGCTTACAAGCTCGGGAAACCCTTTATAGCTGTTCCATATCTGTTCTTCGGATTGCATGACCTCATCCGGTCGCCCTGTTTGTCCTGCTTGCAACTGGCTCAGCAATACATTATGCTCGATGGCACGCAGGTGAAGGTGCAGTGTATGATCTGATGGGTCAGCGAAACTTACCGGCAGCCAGGCCATCAACTTGTCAGGGTGTTGTTTAAGGGGTGAAGTGGCAAGCAGGTTAAGTTCATGTGGCTGTACACCCGTGAATTCATGGTCTTGTGTTTCAATCGGCTGTTGGCGGGAGAAAGGATAAACAGCAAAGGTGTGTTCACAAACAGGGAAACGGTCGGGGAGGGGTGTTTTGTCGAGGTGGTGGCCGCTTAAAAAAGCGTTGATGCGGTGAAATCCCTCGTTGTTCCGTGCCAGGACTATGTACATTAGCCGGCTGCCCTGACGGAACTCCATCCCGGCTATGGGTCGGATATTGTTGGCCCGGCACCTTTGTACAAATTTGGGTATGGCCGTGCAGTTGTTTATGTCTGTGAGGGCCAGATGCCTCAGCTTGTGTTTTTGGGCCAGGCTCACCAGTTGCTCAGGGGATAATGTGCCGTAGCGCAGACTGTAATATGTGTGGGTGTTGAAGTACATTGCTTCGATGTTAGGCCCTCGGCTGAAGCCTCGGGCAGTTGGGCTCAGCCCTTCGGGCTTCGCGGTTATGCCCTCACTTCGTTCGGGCGGTTATGCTCGGCGCTGTGCGCCTCGCTGTTGGCGGCACTGCGTGCCGCTGTTTAAAAGTTTCGCAGCTTCGCTGCTGTTGGGCCTCGCTGTTGGCGGCACTGCGTGCCGCTGTTAGTTCGGCCCTTTGGGCCTCACAGTTGGGCCGTCGCTTGCGACGGCTGTTGTTGGGATGTTGGCTTTGGTGATGATGTGGATTCCGTATTTGCGGCGCATTTTGTCCATGGCCTGGTATAAATTGGCCGTGTCGGTGTTTTCTTCAAACATATTCAGCTGCTGGACGCCTCTTACCAGCCGGCTAAAATGGATGCCCACCAGACGTATGCGCATTCGCCGTGTGTATAGTTTATTGAAAAGGGATTTGCACAATGGGTTTAGTATATGGTCAAAGGCAGTGTAAGGCAACCTCTGTTGCATGGTATGTGTATCGTAGTTGGCGTAGCGGATCTTTACACTTGCACAACCAGTGAGTTGCTGGTTGTTGCGTAAGTTGAAGGCCAGCTTTTCGCACATGGCCGACAGTATGTCGTGCATATGGCTTACATTGATGGTGTCTGTTTCGAAGGTTGTTTCTGTACTCATTGATTTTTGCTCATTCCATGCCTGCACCGGGCTATGGTCAATGCCATTTGCTCTTTTCCATATTTCCTGGCCATTTTTGCCCATCATACGGCTAAGTATTTCAGGTGGGATGCGGCGTAATGTGCCAATATTGGTGATGCCCATGGTGCGCAATGTTTCATAGGCCCGGGGGCCTACCATGGGGATTTTTCTTACAGATAGCGGATCAAGAAAGGGAATGACCCTGTCGGGGCCGACGAGCAGCTGGCCGTTGGGTTTGGCCTCACCTGTGGCAATTTTAGCTACGGTTTTATTCTGTGATAAGCCCATGGATATGGGAAGTCCGGTTTCTCTCATAATGGTATGTCGCAGCTCTGATGCCCATCTGACACAACCAAAAAAACGATCCATGCCGCTAATGTCCAGATAATGCTCATCGATGGATGCTTTCTCGTACAAGGGAGCTTTATCCGCAATGATTCCGGTTACCAGATCAGAATAATCAGAATAAACCTGCATATCACCCCTGATGAATATGGCGTCTGCGCACAACTGCCTGGCCAGCTTCATAGGCATGGCAGAATGTACGCCGAACTGTCTGGCTTCATAGCTGCAACTGGCTACAACCCCCCGGTCGCTCATCCCCCCGATGATGACAGCCTTATTGTTCAGGCTGCTATTACGCAGGCGTTCGACAGATACAAAAAAGGTATCCTGATCCAAATGAAGGATATGTCGCCTGGCGGAAGCTATATTTTGTGCCGTGGTCATATTGCTTTTTAAAAAAATAGATGTATCTTTGATTAGAAAATAATCAAAAAACTGATTATAATATAATCAAATTTTGTTATCACTAACCAGTAATGCTGATGGGTTTTTTTGGAAAGAATATTAAATTGCTCCGCAAGCGGCGGAGACGTACCCAGGATGATGTGGCTTTCAGTCTTGGTTTAAAGCGCCCCACACTGAGTGGTTATGAAAACGGGGTGGCTCAGCCCGGATTAGACACCCTGGCTGCGTTCTCAAAATATTTTAATGTATCCATTGACACCTTGGTTAAAACAGATCTGGGTGTTTTATCCGAAAGTCAGCTGTCTCAGTTGGAGCGTGGCTACGATGTATTTCTTACCGGGAGCAAGCTCAGGGTATTGGCCACTACGGTTGACAGGGACAATGAAGAGAATATTGAGTTGGTATCGGAAAAGGCCAAAGCCGGTTACAGGTCAGGATTTGCAGACCCTGATTTCATAAAGGTTCTGCCCACTTTTCAAATGCCTTTTCTGTCGCGGCAAAAAAAGTACCGTACTTTTCAGGTTTCAGGAGACAGTATGCTGCCTATTCCTGATGGTGCCTGGGTTACAGGAGAGTTTGTGCAGAACTGGCATCTGATACGGAATCGACATGCCTACATCATTCATACCCTTGATGACGGAGTGGTATTCAAGGTGGTTGAAAACCTTATCAAGCAAGAGGGTAAGTTACGTCTTCACTCATTGAACCGGGCCTATGAACCGTATGATATCCATGTAAATGATCTAAGGGAAGTTTGGAAATTTGTGAACTACATCAGCAATGCCATGCCCGACCCCAACCTGCCCCACCAGGAATTGTCCTGGCAGGTGAACAGGCTGAAGGAAGATGTGGAGGCCCTCAAGCGCAGAGGCCGCGACCTCTCTGAGAGCGGTTTATAGGTCTTTTATCAGCTCCCTGAATATGAGGGTCATTTTGGATGCTGCTGCTCCGGCAACCTCTTGCACTTCTTCATGGGTGGTTGGTTTTTCCATTTCAGAAGGTTCAGAGAGGTTGGTGATTACAGAAATTCCGAAACATTTCATGCCGGCGTGTCTTGCTACTATAATTTCAGGCACCGTTGACATTCCGGTTGAATCAGCCCCCAGAATGCGGAACATCCTGTATTCCGCAGGTGTCTCAAGGGTTGGTCCCGGACTTCCGATATAAACCCCTGACTGAAATTTGATCTTGTGTTGGGTGGCAATCTGTTTGGCTTTTTTAATAAGTGTTTTGCAATAAGTCTCACTCATTTCAGGAAAGCGTGGGCCGAGCTCATCCAGATTGGGGCCGCGTAAGGGATTATCCGGAAAAAGATTGATGTGGTCACGGATAACCATCAGGTCGCCAACCTCAAATGCAGGATTCAGGGCGCCTGCTGCATTTGACACAAACAGGGTATGGGCTCCCATGAGGTGCATCACCCTGATGGGAAAGGTTATCTGTTGCAAGGGGTAGCCCTCATAGTAATGAAAGCGGCCCTGCATGGCTATAACCTGTTTCCCGCCCAATTCCCCAAAAATAAGATGACCTGCGTGACCCTCAACAGTTGATGCAAGAAAATTTGGGATATCCTGGTAAGGGAGTTTGTGGCTGACATTAATTTCGTCTACAAGCCCGCCAAGTCCGCTTCCCAGAACTATGCCCACTTCGGGTTTGGCCCCCGTGAGTTTTGACAGGTAGCTTGCAGTTTCCTTTATTTTTTCAATCATAAGCCATATGAGTTAGTGAATGATCTGATGGATTCTACAGTTGTTAAATTCCCAGTTTCTGCTTTATGTCTGCCGGGATAGCGTCTTTGTGAACCATGATGGCGATGGTTTTCATGCGCACATAAGGTTCAGACATGTATAAATAGCCTCCCATGGGGTTGTTTTCTGTACCATATGAATTTTTTGTCAGGTAGTACAAGGTGCCGTTCTGGTCTCTGGCTGTTCCGTTGATGTGCATGAGGTGGTCATCGGTGGTAGAGAAGTTGTTAAATGTATGCTGACGGTTTTCCTGGTTCACAACAAGTTCTTCAACAGGATTCCTGAAAACATCTCTCCTTTCATCCTCAGTCATGTCTTCCCATGATTTAGCCGGCAATACAGCAAGTCCTTCCCTGTGAGAAAAGGTACGCTCACTCACGTCACCATCCCATGCGATGGTATGGCCGTTGGCCAGGGCAAAATCCATGACTTGCATCAGCTCATCAAGGGGCAGGTTGTAATACAGGCTGTTGGCCCAGTTGTCGGGAACTTCAAGGACAAATTGTGTGTAATATGGGTGGTGGTTATACGACGTCAATTCCACATAATCTTCAGCAACAATGCCCATTTCAGATGCAAACTGTTTGGGAGTATAGGTTCTTCCGCGGTAATTAAAAGTTGCAGGGGGTGTGCCCAGGTAAACGTCAAGAATGGCACTATAGGCATCAATCCAGACATCGGTCAGCAAACCGCTTCTTCTGGCAAGTACGCCGTCGGTAAAACCCTTCAGACCTGCATACAATTCACCATGGTTATGGATTTCAGAGCCATACTTCAGGCCGCGGTAGACCTCTTCCGGAACCATGCCATGGTTGGCAATAACCTTCATCACATCATGCGACAAGCTTCCCTGTCCGAAGTTTGAGTTACCGTGCCTGCGAACGTATTCGGTGGCCTTTTCAGGGTAAACATATCTTACCATGTACATCTCAGAGAGCCGGTGCTCTCCTTTACCCAATCTGATGAGTTCTGATTCAAGAAAGGAGATGGTGGCAAAACTCCAGCATGTTCCGGTTCTGGACTGGTTTTGCACCGGGCCCGCAGAAATTTCGACCTTTTCTGTAAAGGCATATTCACTTTGTGCCTGGAGCGTTACTGACCCAAATATCATGAACACAGCGGCCATGATACTTGTTATAAATGTGTATTTTCGCATGTATATAGTTTTTGGATGAATAAGTTCCCAAATTTAACGTAAATTTTTTCATTCAATCAGGACCAACACGTTTTTCCGGGCTGATCCTGCTATAAATGCATTTTTTAAATGCATATTTAATCTGAAAGTGTCAACTATGGGTTCAAGCGAAACATGATCATAACAAAGCCATGAAAGGAAAAACGCAACAAAAACAACAGGTTGACTTGCTGATCAGCCACGCATTGGTTGTCACCATGGATAAAGCCTTCAGGGTCATTGAAGACGGGGGGATAGCCATCAAAGACGATGCTATTGCAGGTGTTGGTACAACCCAAGAAATCAGTATGACCTTTGATGCAAGGGAGGTTTTAGACGCAAAAGGAAAGCTTATCATTCCCGGCCTGATCAATACCCATACCCATTCACCCATGACCATTTACAGGGGTTTTGCAGACGACTTGCCGCTGAAGGAATGGCTGTATGAACATGTGTTCCCCATAGAAGCCCATTTTACCAATCCGGAAAACGTCAGGGCAGGTACCCGCCTGGCCATCGCAGAAATGCTTCTTTCAGGAACAACCACCTTTAACGATATGTATTATTACATGGACGAGATGGCCAGGGTGGTTGATCAGGTAGGCATCAGGGCAATTCTAAGCGAAGCTGTGATTAATTTCCCGGCACCAAATGCCCCCACACCCGATGAGGGTTTGACGGTTATCGAGAAACTTTACCATGACTGGCAGGGGCATCCACTTGTCAGGATAGGAGTGGCTGCGCATACACCTTATACTGTACCCCCTGAAGTGATGAAAAAGGCTAAAGCCCTGGCAGATCGTTATGGGATGTTATTCAGCGTGCACGTAGCAGAATCTCGCTGGGAGTTTGATAAAATTATGAAAGAATACGGAGCCAGTCCGTTAAAGCATTTACACAATCTGGGAATTCTTGATAAAAATATGGTTTCAGTTCATTCGGTTTTTCTGACCGATGAGGATATTCAGTTGCTTGCACAAAATGGGGTGGGCGTGGCACACAACCCACAATGCAATATGAAACTAGCCAGCGGAGCGGCCAGAATTCCTGAAATGCTTGAAGCTGGTGTTGAAGTTGGTATTGGTACCGACGGGGTTGCCAGCAATAACGATCTTGATTTGATTGATGAGATTCGAACCATGGCTTTCTTGCATAAATTTAACAGCAACGACCCGACGGTCATCAGTGCCCGCAAGGCAGTTGAGATTGCCACAATCGGAGGAGCCAGGGTGCTTGGTATGGATCATTTGGTCGGGTCAATTGAAGTGGGGAAAAAAGCAGACCTGGCCATTTTAGATATGGAAAAACCACACGCCCATCCGCTATACAATATATATTCTCTGATTGTTTACAGCCTGCATGGTGCAGATGTTGAACACGTGCTTGTAAATGGAAAGTTTCTGGTTAAAAACAGGCAGTTATTAACCCTTGACCTTGGCAGACTTTATGATAAAGTTGAACGCATTGCCAAAAAAGTGAGGGAGCATGCCAGATTGCTGGGGGTGCTGAACAGCCACTAAATAAGAGGACTGGCAAGAAAACTCAATACTCCTTTTTGATCTCGCTTTCTAACCAGGTACTGAACGGCTTGTTGTAATTATCCACTGCAATACGCTCTGAAATGATTGTGCGTTTGTTTGCCGGAAGTAAAATCTGCTGATAGAAAAATGAATCGTCAAAACCTGCTTCAGCAGCATCTTTGCTCTCAGCCGCATAGTAAATGGTTTTGATCCTTGCCCAGTAAATTGCGCTCAGGCACATGGGACAAGGCTCGCAACTTGTGTAGATTACCGCATTTTTGAGCTGGTACGTTGAAAGGTTCTTACAGGCATCTCTGATGGCTGTAACCTCAGCATGGGCAGTAGGATCATTGGTAGTTGTGACTCTGTTTACTCCCCGGCCGACCACCTTGCCATCTTTTACCACCAAGGCGCCAAATGGCCCGCCACCTGAGTTTGCTACATTCAGAGAGGCCATGTCTATGGCCTCTTTGATGAAGGCATAATGTTGCTGTTGCATTTCAAAGTGTTTTGGTCTATTACAAAACTAAAAAAAAAGGAGACCTGATTGAGGTCTCCTAAAAATATATACAGAGGTGAACCCTACTTAATCCTGTATCGAACTCCGGCATGCAATATGAAGCTGTTATCATGTGCATCACCGGTAACCAGTTTCAGTTCACCAAAAACCATGACGGCTCCTACGTTGTACTCAATGCCTGCCCCCAGGTTTAATCCGGTATCATCACCTGACTCAGAAAAACCTCCACCGGATACTTTATACCTGAAGCTGTTAATACCCCCCAGGGCATACAGACGCATTTTGTCCTCGTCCCGAAAAAGGTAGTGAACATTCAGATTCAGATCATACATTGTATGACTGATTGCTTGTCCACCCCAATTCTTGTCATCTGACAGGTAGTAGAGAATTCCAGCAGCGAATCTAATATTGTCTCTGAAAGAATAGACTCCTTCAAGCAATATGCCAATATTATCATCGTCCATATCGGTGTGGTAGCCAAATCCCCCGCCAATATACAATGATCCGGCTTCATTTTGAGCATTAACGCCTGAATTGAACACAAATAATGCAAGTATGGCAACAAGTAGCAGTTTTTTCATGTTTTAAAGGTGTTGGTTAGTAGAATATCTGATTATTAGTTATACTAACTGGCGTCAAGTATCGTCAGAGTGAATGAAAACATGAATAAAACAAAACTTGCATCCCAGGTATTCAAAAGTAGCAAAATAATCATACTTTTGGTGAGATGAGAAGAATTTTGAAGTCCTACATGGTATATTAGTGAGATTTACTTTCTGGGATTGTGGTGGAGATACTTCATATGTGTATAATCGGGTAGTTGCTTTATTTCTGGATGGTAAGAAACAGTCCTCAAACACTGATACAAGTCAAGGATTTACTTGAAGAAAAAGCATTGCTTTACAATCAACCCTCCTTTATCTCAACTGATCCCATAGCTATTCCACACAGATTTACAAGAAAGGAAGACAGGGAAATTTCCGGACTGCTGGCTGCAATCATTGCCTGGGGAAATCGAAAAAGTATAATCAAAAGCGGACTTCGCATTATGGAGTGTTTGGATCATGCACCCTATGATTTTGTGATGCATTTTGGAGAAGGAGACTTGAAAAATATCAGGGGTTTTGTGCACCGTACTTTCAATACACAAGATTTTGGATGCTTTCTATACGCACTGAAGTATATTTATCAAGAGCATGGCGGATTGGAATCAGTTTTCTATACCGGTTTGCATCGTGGACACAGTCTGAAAGATGGCATCGCTCATTTCAGAAATGTTTTTTTTCTGGTTCCTCATCCCACAAGAACCAGGAAGCATTTAAGCAATCCATTGGCTGGCTCGGCTGCCAAACGCCTGAATATGTACCTGCGGTGGATGGTCAGAAATGATGATAAGGGAGTTGACTTTGGAATCTGGAAATCCATATCCCCGGCTGAGCTTTATTGTCCTCTGGATATTCATTCGGGACGCGTTGCCAGAAGACTTGGTCTGCTTGGGCGAAAACAGAACGACTGGAAGGCTGTTGAAGAGCTGACAGCCAGGCTGAGATTGTTTGATCCGTCAGATCCAGTCAGGTTTGATTATGCTTTGTTTGGACTGGGCGTTTTTGAAGGTTACAGATAAGGAATGAAAAGTTTAATTTTGTGGGTAAATAGTATAGCTGATGCGTATTGATATCCTGAGTATATTCCCCGGAATGTTTGAAGGTCCCTTTTCACATTCCATTATCAAAAGAGCTTCAGAAAAGGCTCTGGTAGAAGTGCAGTTGCATGATATCCGTGACTACACCCATGACAAGCATCGCCGGGTGGATGATTACCCATTTGGAGGGGGTGCAGGTATGGTGATGATGATAGAGCCCATAGAAAGATGTATCAAGACATTAACTGACCAGCGCAGCTATGATGAAATCATTTACCTGACTCCTGATGGGGTACTACT
>SKRM01000063.1 GCA_007118495.1 Bacteroidales bacterium | reverse complement strand
GCAGATTATAGCCCACACTCATATTGAAAACCACTCCGGGTCCCTCATTATGACCCAAAACATGGCTCAGCAGATGAATGCCCACCCAGGCATGCAGGTATTCACTGTAGCTTTCTTTGATGCCCAACTCTTGCGACCATTCACAATTATAGCCCTCATCGCGCATATTGATGCATGGCTTCGAAATGTTGATGTTGTCGAGGGTTTGAACTGTTTTTAGCTCAATGTAACCAGCTCCCAGCAGCCAGGCAGCCAGTATGTTCTGGGCCATCTGTGTATGTGGACCGGCTGCCACCCCCAAAGGAGTCTGGGCATGTTGGCCAAAAAGGGTTCTTGCCACTGACCGGTGGGCCTGACTCAAGGGATCAGGTTTGAAGAACAGGGCAGCAGGGATACCAAAATAACTATCTTTATGCTGAAGATCATACAGGGATTTTCTGATCAGGAACGAAAGGGACAGGGGATAGAGTTTGTCAGACATAACAGGCTTGTCTTGGGTTGTGGGTTATAAATTTACACAAATTTCTTTATGCTGCTTCATGCCATTATTCTTGCTGCGGGAAGATCTGAAAGGATGGGCTGTCCGAAATATGCCCTGGCTGATGTTTCGGGAAAGAGCCTCCTCGAATCCATGACTGAAGCCCTGATTCGCTTTGGATGCGATAACATTGCTGTGGTCATGGACAAAGACGGGTCATTATGGTATCAGCGTCATATGCCTGCCCGGGCAGACCAACTAAGACTGGTGGTGAACCCTAAACCTATACTGGGTCGTTATACTTCCCTGCAACTGGGGCTTGCAGCCCTTCCAGCCACTGAAGCTGTTTTTGTGCAGAATGTGGATAACCCCATTGTTGATCATGGGGTCATGCAAGCATTGCAAAAAGCATTGCCTGAATGTGGATATGCCAGACCAGTCAGCGGAGACCGGGGCGGTCACCCCATATTGATTTCAGCCCGGATGGCCGGTTTGCTGCCTGCCTTGCTGGAAAAGACCAGGGATGTGAAGCAAAGCCTGCAGCATTTTCCCCGAAAGGATGTGAACGTAAAAAACGCCGGGGTGCTGATCAACATCAACACCCCGGAAGATTACAAAATATATTTGAAACAGCTTAACGGATAAGCTGCAGCCTGTGAACCTCGCTACCTTTCATGGTAACTACTTCTATGAAATAAATCCCCGGCTTAACACCCGAAAGACCCAATTCATAATGAGCTGTTTCAGGCGCTGTCCGGTATATGATCTGCCCAAGCATATCCATGACCCTTACAGATAAAATGGGGACGTCCTGGTGGGACCTGATATATACCCTGTCTGTAGCTGGATTCGGATACACAATGATTTGATCTTCAAGCAGTGGAGGCAAGCCTGTATCATCGGTTTTTTTGAGATGAACAATGTATCTGTACTCTTGTCCCGCGGCGTTTTCAACGGTAATTTCAAAATCTTCAATTGTATCATATCCTGTGGCTGAAATATTCAGGAGATAATCCCCCGGAGGCAGGGTGAAGTCTGCCCATCCATCAGACAGGGTCTCATGGGTGTCGCTGGTCTCCTGAACATAAATAATGGCCCCTTGAATGGGTGCATTCGTATCGTCATCCAGCACCCTGACTTCTACATCAAACCTGGGGCTGGTGAAAATAAGATGAAATGCTGCTGCATCTCCCACATCAAATACAATCCGCCCCTCAATCTCCAGGTTCCCGGAATTTGGCATCAACTGGGACTTGGCAGGAACCATCATGGTCAGCCTGGCTGTTTCACCATCAATATCCTCAACTGAAAAGTAGAAATCAACCTGCATTTCATCCACGTATACGTACACCCGTTTAACCTCGGTGGCATCATTCCAGGTAACTGTTGTATGCATCCCCTCCTGAAAATCATCATCTTCAAAATCACTAAACTCGAACACATCCGGATCAATGACAGCATGCACTATTTCCCTGAAGTGTGCAGTGAACACCATGTTCTCAGCGGGCATGTCAAAAACAATTGGGTTTTCAGTTGATTCTGTCTCATCTTCCATCACCCATTTGACAAATATGTACCCGGCGGCAGGGATGGCCTCCAGCCTCACTTCTTCGCCTTCTTCATACTGGCCTTCACCGCCAAAAGTCCCTGAGCCCTCCGGTTCTGCCAGGGCACTGACGGAGTATAGCGGTGCATCTTCAGTTGTGAAACGGGCTGTAAGGATGGTGCTTTTCCCGGGCATGGTGTATTCGAAAACGGGTTCTGTACTGACCAGTAAACCGTGGTCACGCCAGTCGAGAAAAACATAGCCTTCATTGGCCTGGGCTGAAATCTCCACACTTACTCCCTGGAAGTAATCTTCTTCATCGGGCATGACCTCAAGGATTCCTGCGCCCCCGGGTTGTGAAACCAGGGTAAGGGGGTATTTGTCAGGAATATTGTGTAACCAGGCAAACCATTGCCATTCAAGGTACGGATAGGATTCTCCCTCAGTGATTTCCCAGGTATCGGGAAAATCCCAGTTCTCAAAGCTTGACTGCAGCACCATTTCAGGCGTGGTTTTCCCTGTGCCACCGGCGCTCTGGGCTTGTTCTGAGGTAAACATATTCCAGTAGGAGTCCGAAACAGTCCCTCCCTGGTTAAATCCGATGAGCCCACCCACCTGGGCCTGTCCTGACACCTTTCCGGTGCTGTATGCATATTGTACCTGGCTTTCATCATTGATGCCCACCAGTCCGCCCACCTGGGCATGACCGCTCACATGTCCTGAACTATAGGCATTCCTGATCACAGCACCATTTTCCAGGAAACCCACCAGTCCGCCCACATAACTAGTGCCATATACTTCTGCCATGTTAAAGGATCCTTCCACCAGACTGTTGTATACCAGGCCAACCAGACCACCGGTTTCATTGGCTCCCCTTACCTCGCCGGCAGCAAAGCTGTTGACTATACTGACATTGTCATAGGCTTCACCCAACAGCCCCCCCACCATATAGGATTTCCCCTCAACAAGACCTACAAATGAACAATAAGTGATTACAGGCCCGTCATTGGCATTGCCTATAAGCCCTCCCGTTATGGCATCGCTCATGGAAGTGCTTTCTACATGGCCTGAGGCATGGACTTCATATACAAAGGCATCGTGTCCGTTGATCAGTCCCGTTAACGCCCCCACAGCTTCTTCACCCACTATGTGTACGTCATCTATGAGCATGTTTTTGATGGTGGCTTTTGAGATATATCTGAACAAACCCACAAACTCTTCATCCGGTCTGTCAATGGTGAGGTTTTTAATACGGTATCCGCCTCCATCCAGGGTCCCGCTGAAATAATCATCCCACATATTTCCGATGGGCACCCACCCCTTGCCTTCATTCCATGGGGCCACACCCAGGTCTATGTCATCATCCACCAAAAAATGCTTGTCTGCATGCTCGTGGCCCAGCCAATACCTCAAATGGTTCAGGTGGTCAGCGGTTTTGATGATAAAAGGGTCTTCCTCGGTCCCTTGTCCGCCAGCAAACATCTCCTTGTTGATAAATTTCCTGAAGTAAACGTTTCTCTCCACCCAGGTTTGTTCATGGGGAGGAGGCTCTGACACCCAGGCGACATCCACGTCACCTGATAGGTTGACCTGTATATGTACATCCCTGGGGTATACATCTTGATTGATGATACTTACAGACACAGGCTCTTCAAAGGTTTGCCCTCCATCTTGGGAAATGTACAGCCAGACTGAATTACCAAGCTCTACATCATGGGCGCACATGGCCACGGCCACATAGTCTTCCGGGCCAAACCCCATGCCAACATATTTTGCATATCCTGTATAGCCTGCCAGAGGCGCAGGGTCGCTGAAACTCTGACCACCATCGGTGGATTGAACAAGCCAGGCGGTGTCTTCGTCTGTTACGGGGTCAAATTCTATGAAGGAAATATAAATACGATTCTGGCTGTCTACCTGTACCGAGGGCATGTAGTATTTATTATTTGCAGTTGTTGCATCCACCAGGTTGACGAGGACATTGTCTGAGAAGGTTTCACCTGCATCATCCGACCTTGCAAAATAGATATCCCCTTCACCGTCTTCCCTGCGTCCGTCATTCCAGGCCAGGTAGATGATCCCGGCATCATCAATGAACATGGATGTGTTTCTGCTAATGCTGATGTCACCTGACAGCGACTCTGCATCATTCACCCTGACTGGATCAGAGAAGGTCTGCCCCTGGTCTGTTGACCTTACAAAATAATAATCTGCCATGGGTTTGTCATTAACCATCTCGACACTGGTGTAAAAAATGTAAACATGCTCTCCATGGGTTGCTATACTTGGAAAGACCATGGCCTTGCCTGATATGACCGTAACCGGCTCCTGAAAGGTGGTGCCTCCATCCAAAGACCTGGATACCCATAAATGGGGTGTGGCTGCGCCAAACATGGGACCGTTCCAACACACATAAATCACCCCGTTCTGATCCACTGCCAACGAAGGCCACATGTGTTCTTCGTCCGGGACTGTATACACATAGCCTGCTTCGGTGAATGATAACCCACCGTCTTGGGAAACGGCCAGCATGATATCGCCCGACCCGTTTGCCCTGGTGTCATGCCAGGTGATATAAATGTTGTCACCCATACTGACCATGGAGGGTGATCCAGACAATGTAAGCCCGTTGAAGGGGGAGGAGGTTACCTGTATGACTTCTGTCATCACTGGCTGGGAGAACGCTTCGCTTTGGAAAGCATTAGTTGCCAGCAAGATGCAAAGCGCGACTGTTAAAATGCGGAAGGAACTGGTGTAGGTTTTTTTCATGAGGGTCTGAATTGGTGAGAATACCCCACCAATATATAAAAAAATCAAACAAGTGTGCAAAAAACAAACCACTTAAAGAAGAAAAACAATCTTACATCTAATTGTTTACCTATTTTGAATACAGACCCAGCAGTGCTTTTTCAGGGGTCATGGGGGCGTCAAAGCGAAAGGTGTAGGCATTGTTAAAGGCCGCGATGGCATCCTGCAGGGCGAAAAATGCTCCGATACCATACATCAGGGGTGGTTCACCCACCGCTTTTGATCTGAGAACAGCCTCTTTGGGCCCTTTTGCTTCGAGGGCGATGCATTTCAGCTCGGCAGGAACGGAATAAATATCCGGAACTTTGTAGGTTGAAAGGCTGTTTGACAAGAGTTTGCCATCCTGACCATAAGCAAGTTCTTCCATGGTCATCCAGCCCATCCCTTGCACCACTGCTCCCTCAAGCTGACCAAGGTCGATGGAGGAATTCATGCTGTTGCCGAAATCATGGACAATGCAGACCTTGTCAATGGTATAGGTGCCCCTGAGACAGTCAACAGTAACCTCCCAAACGGAGGTTCCATACACATGGTAAGCGAAAGGATGCCCTTTGGCTGTGGTTTTGTCAAAATGAATATGTGGTGTGATGTAATGCCCCTGTTCAGAAAGGCATACCCTTTGCAAAAAGGCCTGATTAACAAGCTCTTGCCATGAAAGGCCGGTTTTCTTCTCTTTGATCCATACAAATTCATCACGGATGGAGATGTCACCTATGGCCACTTCCATGAGGTTGGCAGCTACTTTTTTTAACCTCCCGGCCAGCTTATTACAAGCCAGTTGGGTTGCCTTACCATTTAGATCAGCGCCACTGCTGGCAGCGGTGGGAGAAGTGTTGCTGACACGGGTTGTATTGGTTGTTTCCAGTTTAATTTGCCGGGGGCTTATGGATAAACTTTGGGCAGCAGTCTGTAGTATTTTTGTATTGACCCCTTGCCCCATTTCAACGGCACCGGTACTGATTCCCACACTGCCATCACGGTAAATATGTACCAGGGCGCGGGCCTGGTTCATTGCCTTGGTGGTAAACGAAATACCAAAACAAATGGGCATGACCGCCAGTCCTTTTTTGCTGTATGGATGGGTTTTGTTATACTTTTTTATTTCCCTGTCCATTTTCTCCATACCGAACTCCTGTCCGGCTATTTGGTATGATTTTTTGATGTGAACCTTTCGGGCAATTTGTCCATACTGGAAAGTGTCTCCTTCAGACAGAAAGTTTTTTTGCTGTATCCTGCGGGCCGGGACCTCCAGTTCGCGGGCGGCCATGGCGATGGCAGATTCCATAATAAACATCGCCTGTGGGCCGCCAAATCCCCTGAATGCAGTGTTCGGAGGCAGGTTGGTCTTGCAGCTGTATGCGGTAACCTTTGAGTTTGGAATATAATAGCAGTTGGTTGCATGGAACAGGCTTCTGTCGAGGATGGCCGGAGACAGATCTGCTGCCGCTCCTCCGTTCTGGTAAAAGGTGGCCTCATAGGCCAGAATGCGCATGTCCTCAGAGAGGCCTATCTTAAAGTCAGCACTATAGGGATGCCGTTTGCCTGTCATTTTCATGTCATCCATACGGTGCAAAATGACTTTTACAGGACAATGCAGTAATTTGGAGGCCAGGGCTGCCATGCAGGCATAAGCTGTTGCCTGGTCTTCTTTTCCGCCAAAACCTCCCCCAAGCCTGGCCACATCCACTTCGACCCGATGCATGGGTATATTCAATACACTGGCCGCAATTTTTTGTACATGGGTGGGACCCTGTGTGGAAGCGTGGATTTTGATACCTCCGTTTTCAAGTGGGATGGCATATGAACCCTGGGTTTCAATATACAAATGTTCCTGACCTCCACAATCGGCTCTGCCTTCAAAAATATGGGTGCACTGCCTCCAGGTCATTTCGGTATCACCCATACTGAATACACCTGGTTTGCATAACAGCAAACCTTTTTGGCAGGCTTCTCTGGCGTCGGTAATGGCAGGCAGTTCTTCAAGGTCAATGTGTATCAGGGTGATTGCCAGGCGGGCAATGGCGTCGCTTTCAGCCACCACAAGGGCAATGGGTTGTCCGCAATAATGTACCCACTTGTCTGCAAATAAAGGCTCATCTTTGATGACCTCGCCAATTTGGTTCTCTCCGGGAATATCTCTGGCTGTCAGAACAGCTTTGACCCCTTTAAGCTTTTTGGCTGCAAAAGTTTGAAGTTTGCGGATTCTGCCGTGGGCCACCGGTGAGGAGAATATAGCCCCATAAAGCGTTCCTCTTACTTCAGGGATGTCGTCAACATACACTGATCGGCCGGTTACATGCCAAATGGAGTCGGTATTTTTCATTGCTTTGGAAAAAGTTTGACAAAATGGGCATGGATTAGTCGGTTGGCCAGCAGGCGCTTATACTTTTCGCTCCCGCGTATGTCGCTGATGGGTGCTATTTCTGTATCCATGATGTGGGCTGCCTGTGCTGGTAATTGGGCAGAAACAGACTTGCCGGTGAGAAATTCTGACGTTTTTTTCAGGAACAGCGGAATGGGGGCTACTCCGCCGATGGCCAGGTTTGCTTCGCTGATGGTATTTCCTTGCATTTTGAGCCCAATGGCTGTATTTACCGATGCAATGTCAAGGGTGTTTCTCTTGCTCACTTTTTCAAAATGAAACAAGATGTCATCACCGGGCATGGAGAATGACAGGTGATGGAGAATCTCGCCAGGTTTAAGAGCGGTTTGCTTATATCCATTGAAGAAATCTTTCAAAAACATGGATCTGAAATTTCCTGAAAACTGGTCTTGCAGGTAAACTTTGCTGTTAAGGGCGAGGAAGAATATGGCCAGATCGGCAATGGGAGAGGCGTTGCAAATATTTCCACCCAATGTTCCCATGTTCCGGATGGGCTCTGATGCAATCAGGTACACATAGTCATCAAGCCTCTTAAACAGTTTTTGCATTAGTGGTGATGCATGCAAATCTGTAACTGTAACAGATGCACCTACTATGCAGTCACCCTGATCAGCACTTATCTGTTTAAGATCAGCCCTGTCAAAAAGCATATGTGGAACCGATACGGCTACCACCTCAGGTTTTTGCACCATAAGGTCGGTTCCGCCACCCAGTAAAAACTGCTCCTCTTGCGTTGCGGCAAGTAATGTCCTGGCCATTCTGGCCCGCAAAGCCTTCTTTTGAAGTGTGTGCATTTTTTCAGGAATTCCGGTAAAATAGTCTGGCAAGAACCCATGTTGCACAAGCCAGCCAATTGGGTCGGCGGGATCTTTGTCTTTTAATACATTTGATATGGAAATGGCTGCCCGCTCAATAGATTTATAGCCTGTACACCTGCATATATTGCCGCTGACAGATGCAATGACCCTGTGTGGTGACGAAGGCTGTTGGTCTGTTGCATGACCTGTAAGCGAGACAACAAAACCAGGGGTGCAAAAACCGCACTGGGTACCATCATGGTCAACGATAGCCTGCTGTACAGGGCTTAGTATTTCTGTATTCAGCCCTTCAATACTTACAATATGCTTTCCCTGGGCATTGCCCAAAGGCATCAGGCATGATACCACACTGCGGTACACCATGGTGGTGCCTTCAAGCCTTCCTTCAAGAACAGTGCAGGCCCCGCAGTCGCCCTCTCTGCAACCGATCCTGGTACCCCTAAGGTGTTTCCTGTATCTGATGAAGTCAAGCAGTGGGGTACCGCTTTTTTCATCTGTCTGAATGATCAGGTCATTGAGGATAAATGATATCATTTTTTCTGGTGCAGATGTACATCCATTTGTGGAAATGGGATATTGATGCCACCTTGTGCAAAGGCGTCATATACTTTTTCACGGATTTCAAAATTCAATGGCCAGAACTCAGATGATTTGGCCCATGCCCTAACAGTAATGTCAACCGAACTATCGTTTAGTTCAGACAGAAAAATGAGCGGAGCAGGATCTTTCATAACCCTTTCATCCCCTTCAAGAATCTTCAGCAAAATATCTCTGGCTTTCTGATAATTATCGCCATAGGCGATACCAAATACCCATTGCGCCCTTCTGGTTTGGTTGATGGAGTAGTTGGTTACACTCCCTGTTGACAAAGCCCCGTTGGGGATGGTGATGATGATATTGTCGGGAGTTTGGAGTATGGTGTTGAAAATCTGGATTTCTTTAACTGTTCCCATAAATCCTTGGGCTTCGATAAAGTGGCCTACTTTAAAAGGCTTTATCAATAGAATAAGGACACCTCCGGCAAAGTTCTGCAAGGTGCCTGAAAGGGCCAGGCCAATGGCCAGACCTGCTGCACCCAGTACCGCAATAAATGAAGTCATGGGTAGCCCGACCAGGGTTAGGATGCTTATAGTCAGCAAGACTTTCAGTATGATCCCTGTAGCGCTTCTCAGAAAACTGCGCAGTGACGGATCTATCTCTTTTTTTGTCATGATGTCATCAAGTGCCCGGGTGATTTTTTTGATGATCCACAAACTGACCAGCAATATGATAATGGCTGCGATCAGCTTTAATCCGTAATCAACGGCGAAACTTGCCACCAAAGGAACCAGGTTGGCAGGAGTAAATTCAAAGCTTTGAAGAATGATCATAGGTCAGAGAGATTTATAGGTTTGGTAAATAATACTATTTAAAAGATTAAATATAGTTAATTAATGCTTGATCTGTCATGCTGAGGCGGCTTCTTCCTCAAAAAAGTGTAATTTTATATATCGTTTAATACCATTATGATATTTCTATGAGGTCTTTATCACTGTCAAAAGGCTACCATTTCTTATTTGTCTTTTTCTTATTGGTTTTTGTTGCGAACGGCCGGGCTGCCAGTCACGAACGTTCATTTTTACCCGTTGTTGATCCTGCCAGGCTTTTGAGCGAATATGTGCAGATTCCTTCAGTTACCGGCCATGAAAAAGAGGCCGGTGAATTTTTCTCAGCATTTTGCAGGGCCCATGGTTTGCATGTGCGGGTGTTTACAGATGCTGAAGACAGTTATAATTTTGCCGCTTCATTGTACCCCCTGTCTATGGGGAAACCCAACATTGTGTTGCTTACCCATATTGATGTGGTTCCTGAAGGTGATGCAGATGGCTGGACCCATCCGCCTTATTCGGGTCAGATTGCCGATGGGATGGTATGGGGAAGGGGCGCCATTGACAACAAGGCAATGGGGGTGATGCAGGTGTTGGCCATGCTGCATTTCATTGAACGTGCAGCCACTGAAGATTTACCCTATAACGTAACCATGCTGGCCGTATCGGGTGAAGAAACCGGAGGTTATACAGGTGCCAGGATCATTGTTGATGAATTTTTAGATGAACTCAACCCGGTGGTTGTTTATGGCGAAGGGGGATCGGGGGTAACAGGGGTTATACAGGCCCAACCCGAGACCACCATTTTCGGGGTAGAGATCTCACAGAAGCGGGTTTTATGGATTGCGCTTGACTCATCGGTGCCATCATCGGGGCATGGATCAATCCCCAGGAAAAACTATCCCACAAAAGACCTCATACTGGCCACCAATGCCTTGCTTGAAGCCAGACCCACAATAACTCTGTCACCACCGGTAAGGAACGCCTTGATGGAAATTGGAGAATATGAGCGGGGGATAAGGGGGCTTGTATTGCGCCGGATTGATTTTTTCGGGCCCTTGTTTGGCCGCACCCTCAGGCAGGATCCCCTCATTGCAGCCATGATCACCAACACCATCTCGCTGACCGGACTCACCAGCACCCCGGGAGCCTACAACCAGATCCCCACCAATGCCCGCGCTGTGTTTGACTGCCGTCTGTTGCCCGAAACCGATGAGGAAAAATTTTTGGACCATGTGCGCAGGCTCGTGGCTCCCTACGAAGTAAACCTGGAAGTTATCCGTTCATCACCCGGATCGCCCATAACTGAATTGGGACCTTATTTTGAAGTACTTGAAGCGGCCGTACTGGATACTTATGACAACGCCAGGGTGATGCCCATGATGTTTGTGGCCACCAACGACAACCGCTTTTTTCGACAGGCAGGCATTCCGGCTTACGGACTGCTGCCAAACATTATGACTGAAGAACTGCTTGAATCAATTCATTATTTTGATGAACGCTTTCCTGTTGACGCCTTGTACGATGGTATTCAGGTGTATATCCGGTTGATTGAGCGACTGTTTGACAAGCACCCGGAGGCTAAATAAACACAAAGAAAATGATACTTAAAACAGCAGCCAAAACCCTTGCCTCACTGAACCTATCCAGATATAATCGCTGGTATAAGCGTTCAGTAGAAATTCAGGAGGGTGTTTTCAGAGACCTGCTTAAAAAAGGAAAAACAACCCGTTTTGGCAAGGATCACCATTTTGCTGACATTACAGGCTATGAATCATTCAAAAAGCGCGTACCTGTAAGAGATTATGAAGCACTAAAACCATATATCGAAAAAATTCTGAAAGGTGAAAAGGATGTATTGTGGCCTGGTTGGCCACAGTACTTTTCAAAGACTTCGGGAACAACTTCCGGTGCAAAATTTATTCCCATTACCAGCGAATCAATGCCCAACCATATCTGGTCTGCACGTCACGCATTGCTGATGTATATTTTAAAGACCGGGCGAACTGATTTTATTAAAGGAAAGATGATCTTTATATCGGGCAGTCCGGAGCTGGATCATACCGGTACTATCCCCACCGGGCGTTTGTCGGGAATTGTGCACCATCACATCCCCCGATACCTGCACCGGAAAAGACTCCCGACGTATCAGACCAATTGTATCGCCGAATGGGAAGAAAAACTCGCTACCATCGTCAGAGAAACTGTCGGTGAAAACATGAGCCTGATCAGTGGTATACCCCCATGGGTGGAGATGTATTTTGAAAAAATACTGGCCTATACAGGCAAACCTGATATTTCAAGCGTATTCCCTGATTTTAATCTATTTGTTTACGGCGGGGTTAACTTTGAGCCCTACAGAAGAAAGTTTGATATGCTCATGGGCAAAGATATCCCCTCGCTTGAAACTTTTCCGGCTTCTGAAGGATTTGTCGGATTCCAGGATGAGTGGCCATCTGAAGGACTCTTACTGATACCCGACGGGGGCATATTCTATGAGTTCATCCCGGCTGATCAGTTTTATGATGAGAATCCGCCCAGGATAAGTCTGGAGGGTGTCGAAACCGGCGTGAACTATGTCATGATACTCAATACCAATGCAGGTCTTTGGGGTTACAACATTGGTGATACCGTCAGCTTTGTCTCAACCAATCCTTACCGCTTTGTTTCAACCGGTCGGTTAAGCCAGTTCACATCAGCTTTTGGGGAGCATGTCATTGCCCAGGAAGCAGAAGAGTCGCTCACCGATGCTGCTACCGGAACCGGTGCCATGGTTACGGAATTCACCCTGGCGCCACTGGTAGACAATCCTGACGGATTGCCCTGCCACCAATGGTTTATCGAGTTTGGTAAAAAGCCCGCTGACATGGAACGTTTTGCCAGCATGCTTGACCAGGCCCTGCAAGACAGAAATCCGTATTACAGTGACCTGGTAAAAGGACGTATACTTGACAATGCCTGTATCATCCCCGTACCCAAAGGAACCTTTTCAAAGTACATGAAATCAGTGGGTAAGCTGGGGGGACAAAACAAAATTCCCCACCTTTCAAATGACAGAAAAATTGCCGACTGGATTACCCTGAATGTGCTTAACGGATAATATCGCTTTCAGGCAGCCCAAAAGTTTCTTCCATACGGATATCCATTGTTTCGAGAGCATCAAGTATGGGGTTGTAAATACCGGGAATAACCGGAATATATACCCCTTTTTCAGTGATCTCGCCTTTCAGTATCATCTCTACACCTACAGCAGCCGGAAGGGCTACAGTTCGTGCAATGGCCGTATCTGTGGCCAGTGTGCCTGAATCGAGCATTGACGACTTGATCACTTCTTTTGATCCATCCGGATAAGACACCAGAAAAACGTGCTGCATGGCAACCATATCTTTTTCTTCCTGACCTATCATCATTTTGTCAATCATCAGGTCAGAGACGATTTCGAAAGGCGTGTCCTGTTGCCTGTCCATGGCTTTATCATCAAACACACCAAGCCACTCAAGGGCATCAAGTGCATGGGCCTTTTCATCGATACCCAGGTATCTGGCCGCTTTCTGCCTGATGTTATCTGCCTCAGCTTCGTCAATGAGCATGGCCACCATCTGGGCATAGGTTTTGCCTGTAAAGTCGTGGGTGTCATTAGTGATTAGTTTCAGTGCCTTCATGGCATCCAGGCTTTCGCACCAGCCAGGATAGCGGAATGTGCCCCGCATCATGGTCTTTGTTTCGGGTATTCCGTACAGTTCAATATAAGGCATACTGTCGCGGTTGGGGTAAATCTCGAGCTTCCCGACCTTGGGAAAATCGACTGACAGGGGATTTTTGAAAAGATCTTCG
Organism: Bacteroidales bacterium; assembly: GCA_007118495.1. Lineage (GTDB taxonomy): Bacteria > Bacteroidota > Bacteroidia > Bacteroidales > UBA7960 > PUPG01. The sequence continues at coordinate 16,993 of SKRM01000063.1, read as the reverse complement.
GTGGGGACATATACCTCTTTACCGTGACGCAGATAGCGTCCGTCATTATTACCCGCCATGACCACCCCTTTCGGACTCCATGAAAACTTGTAGCGGAAGGGATTGTTGGCAGCCCCGGGAGAGGGCAGGGCTCCGCAGATGCTGTAAAATTCTTCAACCTTGCCACCCCGGTCGTGCACATGATCAATGATACGCATGGCCGACATATGGTCAATGCCAGGGTCAAGACCCAGTTCATTAAGTATAATAATGCCCGCATCTTTGGCCTCCTGATCAAGGGCCTTCATCTCAGGTTTTACATATGAGGTGGTTACCATGTCTTTTTTATGCCTGATACAATGCCTGGCCACCATGATATGATGTGTCCAGGGCAGCAGACTTACTGTCAGGTCATGTTCAGCAATCATTTTATCGAGGGTCAGGGTGTCGTCGACAGTCCAGGCTACTGATGTACCGTGGGCATGGCCGTCAATCATGGCATCTGCCTTTGATTTTGTCCTGGTGGCGACGGTGACATGTATGTCCTTATCCAACAAATAGGTAACAATAGGTTTAACAACCATACCTGCTCCAAGAATCAGAACTTTCTTCATATACAATTGATTTATCGGGTTAGGGTTATTGAATATATTTACTGATGTATTCGTAGTCTTTGGTCAGTTTGCCCTTGTGCAGTATCAATGCTTTTTTGATGGCACCAGGCAGTTGTATCTCATCATATGATTTGTTGAAATCTGCTTCAGCAATGGGTTTGATAAAAGGAAACAATGCATCGGCAAAGGTTATGGATGAATCTTTGGGCAATTCGCTGGGCAGTATATCAACCGCCATAACCAGTATTCCGTTTCCGGTAAACCCCATGGCCGGTTTGTCTGTTAGCGGATCGTACACAAAAACAGGATCTTCAATGGCGGTGCCCTTGTGGGTGCACTCGATTGATCCGTCGGGATCACAGGTGATGTCCCCAATAACCGTCAGCCTGGGCCTGCCCTGCGAAAAAAGCTCTTTAAGGTATTGTTTTGTAACGATGCGCGGATACCTGTCATCCCAGTACATACAGTTCATGAGAACCGACAGATGGGGGATATATTGTTCAAAATTATTCTCGTAGCTTTCGGGATTTGTATAGTAATCGTGCAGATCAAATGTGCCTCCGTCTTTTCTTTTTGAGATATGATGTTCTTTAAACACCACCTTGTAGATGATGTTTTTTGGGTGTCTCTTCCTTTTTCTGAGCTCAAGAAGCTGCGTGGGAGTGATTTCTTTTGAAGGCAGCAAATGTGCTATTTCCTGGGCCCCGATTGATACGTTTCCGTATCCGGTAAAACCAATGGTCAGCGGGCGCATTTCGTCGGGAAGTCCGTTTTCGGCAATGAGCCTGCCCACTGCAGAGACAGCCTGTTTGGCTTCGTCAAGTGAGGCATAGTTACAGGCTTGTTTGATCTTGAGAAAAGGGTTGTCTGAATAGCCGTATTCTTTCAGCCTTTGCCCCAGGCTCCAGAGAGAATTGATCATTCCGGCCAGGCCGGCATATTTTCCAAAAAAGATCAGTCTTTTATTCTGGTCATCTACCATGCGTTCATAGTCGATGAGGTTGCACCCCAGATCCATCATTTTTTTTAGCATGGGCATATTATAGGCCTGCCCCTTAATTACATGGCTGAAGAACACATAAGATTTTCCGGCCTCAAAGGCCTTTTCAGGAATCTCTTTGACACCAAAAATTACATCACATTGTTTCAGGTTGGGGGCCACCATGGCTCCGGCATCTGTGTATTCAAGGTCGGAGAAGATCCTCTTGGGCGAAGTTTCTGCCACGACCCTCAGCCCATGGTCGCGGACAAGTTTGCGGGCGTGTTCAGGGGTGATGGGTGTACGCCTTTCCATGGCGTATTTGTCTTCATGTCTGATCCCAATAACTGCTGGCATATATATGAAAGTTTACGGGTTGTTATTGTTTTTCATCTGGTAAAGATTTCCACCTGACAAACATAACAAAAAAAGCATGTGTTGCACACATGATTTTTCTAATAATAAAACCAAATGGTACGATAGTCGCGGATATTTTCTCCCCTGGCTGCAAGCTCTTCAAGATAGTCATAAATGGGAACATCCATGTAATTATAGGGGGGTATGGGGTGGATGTTCTTTTCCCACGGATGGAACTCATACACCCTTGATCCGTTGGGCATGATCATCACAAGCCGGTGGTCTTGCCATGCCCGCAGGTGGTTTTTTCCGAGTTTGGGCACATTGAAAACCGGTTCATCGGTGCGGTCAAGCCCCGGGAGCAACCTGGCTTCTTCCTTGATTTCCTGAAGAATTCGGGCAATGGGCACCATATAGCGGCGGGTTTCTTCCTTTCCCTTCATATTGAACATATAATAGGGATCAACACCAATTGATTTCAGGTCAAGCCTGAGTTTAACAGATTCAAAGCGGCGTGAGTTCTCGAGGGTGAAAACCTCCTGGTTGTACACCATCATACCGGCAAGCCTGATCCGTTTAACAGCATCCATGGCCTCGGGTGTGATCTCATAGGGGTGTTCGAAATGGGTGATGATACTGATCTGTCTCTTGCCGAATTCAACATACGATGCCAGCATATCAACCGTTTCACGGGTAATCCGCTGTGGGAGCACCACCGGTGTGCGGGTGCCAATGCGGATACGGTATACACTTTTCTTTGCGGCCAGTTTATCGAGAATATGTTTCAGGGTATCATTGCGCATGACCATGGGATCACCACCGGTTATGAGCACATCACCCACTGCCGGATTTTCATCAAGCCAGGCCAGCGCCTTATCAATCTGTTCGTTGCTGGCCAAGGCTTTTGGATCCATAACCTCGTCGATTTCCCAGTTACGCTGGCAATAGACGCAGATTTGTGCGCAGGTATTGAATGGTTTTAAGATGGTGATGCCGGGATACCGGCGGGTTACAAGGTCAACCGGTGAGGTGTCATGCTCACCCATGAAATCAAACTGCAAACCCCGGTCGGCCTTGTTCTCAACCATTTGCCTGACATAGTCAGGCGGCGGAATAACCTGTGCCCTCACGGCATGATCATACCCTATATTGAGTTTGTTATCCATAAGGCTGAGATAGTAGGGGGTTATCCCGAAGGGTATCTTGTTGTCGGCAGCCGTGGAGATAGCCTCACGCTGTTCTTCAGTCAGTTCGATGAGGTCAATGAGTGGTTGGGCATCTTTGATCACATGTTTGAGTTGCCACTGGTAATCATTCCAGTCTTTTTCACGGGCCCCGAAATACTGCATGATCCTTTTTTTGTTGGCTTTGCGCCACTCTACCACTTCCTCTTCAAGTCCGCTTGGATATTTGCGCAGGTATTTTTTCATATTTGACGACAACTCATTGAGAATAGACGTCCTTGCATCTGAGGCCTCCCTGCCCTCTTTCTGGAGAAAGTCAGGGATGCCTTTTTTTGCCTGTTTTGATTCGAAATAGATGTTTGAACGTCCGTCTATGCCGCGGAACAGGTTGATAAACTCCATGAGGAAGCCAGGCGACAGCTTGTCACGCACTGCATCTTCATGACCCTGGGCCAGCTTGTAAAGAAAATCAAGTGCAGAAACCCCTGTACGGTATTCGTTTACCGGGCCGATGATGCTTCTGAAAACACGGATGGCTTCTCTTACAGTTGACTTTTCAAGAATATGCAGGTCATTGTTCACATCAAAGATGCTGCGTTCGGCTTTTTCAAGATGATCGTAAAGCCCTGATCTGGCATCCTCAAGTGAAGCCGATCCTTTAAGAAGTTTGTAGATATCCTGATTGGCCTCCCAGAGCCGGGAAACATAGGCGTCGATATCCACCTCAAAGCGTGGCTTGACCGTGTCGACCGAGTCAGTAAATATATCATCGATAATACGGGTCTGCACAAGGGTGCGGCCAGTTTTGGGAAGTCTTACTTGTTCAGAAGGTTTGCTTTTTTTGCCCATGATCACAAAAGATTTGGTTCACGGGTAAAAATAGGCAAAAAACCGAAAAAAACAGTTGTTTTAAAGCGTTTTTAAGAACTGCTCACAGTTTTCAAGAATACGTTTTTCCACATCCTGGGCCGGTGTTTTGATGAATTTTTCACCGGTGATTTTTTCGTACAATTCAATATAGCGTTCTGATACCCGGGTAACGAATTCTTCTGGCATCTCAGGCATGGGTTGACCCTCCTGGCCACTATAGCCTTTTTCCATGAGCCACTCCCTGACAAATTCTTTGGACAATTGCTTTTGGACATGCCCTGCATCTTGTCTTTCCTGGTAACCATCAAGGTAAAAATACCGGGATGAGTCAGGGGTGTGGATTTCATCAATCAGGAAGATTTTTCCGGCAGCCTTTCCGAACTCATATTTGGTATCGACCAGAATAAGCCCCTTATCTCTGGCTATTTCAGTGCCTCTTTGAAAGAGGGCAATGGTATATGCTTCGAGTTGTTCGTAGTCATCTTTGCTCACCAGGCCCTGTGCCAGGATCTCTTCTTTTGAGATGTCTTCATCATGACCTACCTGGGCCTTTGTGGTGGGGGTGATGATGGGTTGCGGAAAACGGTCGTTCTCTTTCATCCCCTCGGGCATGGTCACGCCGCAGATGCTTCGCTTTCCTTTTTTGTATTCACGCCAGGCATGTCCTGACAAATACCCCCTGATAACCATTTCAACCTTGAAAGGTTCGCATAAAATGCCGGCAGTTACCATGGGGTCGGGGGTTGCTGTTTTCCAGTTGGGCACAATGTCTGCCGTGGCATCCAGAAATTTTGCCGCAATCTGATTTAACACCTGCCCTTTGTAGGGAATTCCTTTTGGAAGTACAACATCAAAGGCAGAAATCCGATCAGACACCACCATGAGCATGGTTGTGTCGTGTATGGTGTAAACGTCTCTTACTTTACCCACATAGTGACTGGTTTGCCCCGGAAACTTAAAATTTGTCTTGGTTACTGCGTCCATACATTTAAAAGGCTTAATGGTTTATAATTATTTGGGATTATCTGTTTCATTGGTTTTTCCCTGTTGTTCACCCGTTTTTTCATAGGCAGCAATGATGCGGCTGACAAGCTCATGTCTGACCACATCTTTCTCATTCAGAAAAACGAAGTCAATGCCCTTGATATTGCTGAGTGATTTGATGGCGGCGAATAGTCCTGAGGCCTGGTTTTTGGGCAAATCAATCTGGGTGATATCACCAGTTATAATAAACCTGGCCGACCGGCCCATGCGGGTCAGGAACATTTTTAGCTGGCTTTCAGAGGCATTCTGGGCCTCGTCCAGAATGGCAAAGGCATTGTCAAGGGTGCGTCCCCGCATAAAGGCCAGCGGGGCGATCTCGATGGTGCCGTCTTCAAGGTAGGTTGCCAGCCTGGCAGGGGGGATCATATCTCTCAATGCATCGTACAGGGGTCTGAGATAGGGATCAAGTTTGTCTTTGAGATCACCGGGCAAAAACCCCAGGTTTTCTCCTGCCTCAACAGCGGGCCGGGCCAGAATGATCCGCTTTACCTCTTTGTTTTTCAGTGCCCTGACAGCCAGGGCCACAGCCGTATAGGTTTTTCCTGTTCCGGCAGGCCCGATGGCAAAGAGCATATCATGCTTTTTGAAACTTTCAACCATCCTGCGCTGGTTGGGAGAGCGGGCCTTGATGGCCATGCCATTTTTGCCGTATAGCAGTAATTCACCGTTTTTTTCCTCTTCAGATGATGTGGTTACGTACCCCTTGTCGTGGGCCATGATCTCAAGGATATTTTCTTCGGTGAGTTTGCTGTAGCGTTCATAGTGGGCCAGCATGAGTTCAAGTTTGCCTTCAAAAAAGGCTGTCTCTTGTTTGTCGCCGATCACTATGAGTTCTTCACCCCGGGATATGAGTTTAAGTTTTGGAAAGATGTTTTTGAGCAGCTTGAGTTTTTCTTCCCTCAGACCAAATAAATCGGGCGGGTGTATGCCTTCAATTTTGATTGTTTTTTCACCCATTAATTCATTACTTTTGAAATTGCAAAATAACAATAATTTTGTCAAAAAATAAGCATTGGGGCTGGAATTAAAGATGACAACGGGAGGAGAGTCAAGATTATGAGCATCATAACCCTCATCAGCGACTGGGGTAGCGGCAACCATTATGCCGGGGCGGTAAAAGGCGCCCTGTTAAGGCAGGTGCCTGAGGCCCGCATAGTTGATATAACCCATCATATTGCCAGTTATGATGTCATGCAGGCCAGCTTTGTGCTCAGAAATGCCTTCCCCGATTTTCCGGAAGAGACCATTCATATTATCGGTATTAATACCGAGGGCGGAATTGAAACACCACATATTGCCGTAAGGTACCAGAACCAGTATTTCGTCGGTGCTGATAACGGGGTATTTACCCTGCTGTTTGACGGACCGCCCCAGGCAGCCGTTGAACTGGACATCTTACAGGACACAGATTATTATACCTTCTCAACAAGAGATGTATTTGTAAAGGCAGCAGCCATGATTGCTTCAGGCAAGTCGCTGGCAGAGGTCGGAAGGGCCTATGGCCCGCTCAATGAGCGCATTGCCTTTAAACCGGTTGTGCATCAGGAAAAGATCGTTGGCAAAGTGATCTTTATTGACAGCTACGAGAATGTCTTTGTGAATATTGACCAACAAACCTTTAGAGATACAGCCCGGGGCAGACGCTTTATGATCGGCTTCCGTTCGCCGGGCGAGGGGATTGGGGTATTGCATGAATCATATTCTGATGTGGTACCCGGTGAGAAACTGGCTTTGTTCGGATCAACCGGCTATCTGGAAATTGCCATCAACCAGGGGAAGGCAGCCTCTTTGCTGGGCTTGCAAATGAATGATACCGTTTCGGTAGATTTTAATCAGGAATAGGGATTGCTTTATGTGGGCACTGCTTAAGCGTGAAATCAACGGATTCTTCAACAGCCTCATAGCCTATGTGGTGGTCTCTGTTTTTTTGCTTACCATCAGTTTGTTTCTCTGGGTTTTTCCCGCTGAATTCAATATCATAGAATCGGGCGTGGCCAGTCTGGAAGGGCTGTTTGTGCTGGGTCCGTTTGTGTATTTGTTTCTGGTTCCGGCCATCACCATGCGGTTTTTTGCCGATGAGATACGCACCGGTACCATCGAAATGTTGCTGACAAAACCCCTCACCGACCTTGACCTGGTCATGGCCAAATACCTTGCCGGTATTTTTCTGGTGGTGGTGTCACTGCTCCCCACACTTATTTACCTGGCTACAGTTGTCGTATTTGCATCACCTCCGGGGGTGGATATGGGTGGTAGCTGGGGTTCATACCTGGGCTTATTGTTTCTGGGGATGGTGTTTGTTGCCGTGGGTTTGTATGCTTCAACCCTTACCGAGAACCAGATTGTTTCTTTTATAGTGGCCCTTTTTCTTTGCGGTTTCCTTTTTGTCGGGTTTGAGATGATCCATTCATTGTCGCTGTTCGGACGCTTTGACTATGTTATCAGAAACCTGGGGCTTTACGCCCACTACACCTCTATGAGCAGGGGGGTGGTTGACAGCCGGGATGTACTGTATTTTGCCGGTATGATTGTGGTCTTTCTGGCAATGGCCCATGCCCGGACCGGTCGCCGTAAAGGGGTGTACATGCCCGTGCTCAATACCCTGGCAATCATCGCAATTGTTGTGGCGGTAAACCTGGCCGGATCATGGCGTTTTGCCCGTCTCGACCTGACCTCTGAAAAACGCTATACCCTTACTGCAGCCACCAGGTCGATGCTGAGAGATCTGGATGACATTGTCTATTTCAGGGTATACCTTGACGGAAACCTGCCCGTTGAATTCAGACGTTTACGGAACAATACCCGGGAGATGCTTGATGAGTTCAGGGCCTGGTCAGATCATGTACAGTTTGAGTTTATCAATCCATCGGCACAGGCCGGAGATGACCCCGATGAACAACGGCGCATATTTCAGGATCTGGCTGAAAAAGGACTTGACCCTGCCCAGGTACAAATGCGCAGCGGTGATGGCACATCGCAGCGGGTAATTTTTCCGGGTGCCCTGGTCAGTTACCGCGACAAAGAAGTACCCCTCACCTTGCTTGATGATCACCTGGGCTTATCTATTGATGAAATTCTCCACAATTCAACCATGGCCCTTGAATACAAACTGGCCTCGGTGATCAGGCAGCTTTCGACGGAAGAAAAACACAGGGTTGCCTTTCTCGGAGCCAATGGCGAGCTGCCACGCAGGCACCTGGCCTCATTTGCCGCCGAACTGGAAAATTTTTACGAAGTAAGCCATTTAGATAACTGGAACAGCCTTGAACAGCTTATCCGGCACAAAACCCTGATATCAGCGCAACCCAGGGAGGCTTTTACCGAAGAGCAAAAATTCTTGCTTGATCAGTTTCTCATGCAGGGCGGGTCTATGCTTTGGATGGTTGACCCGGTGTTTGCTGAAATGGACAGCCTGAGGGTTGCACCTGAAACCGTGGGTATTGCCTGGCCCATCAATATGGACGATTTCTTTTTCCGCTACGGGGTTCGCCTCAACCCGGTGCTCTTAAAAGACCTGCATGCTGCCCCCCATCCTTTTACCACAGGTGAGGTGGCCGGGCGGCCCCAGATCAACCTGCTCCCATGGAATTATTTTCCGCTCCTCACATCCACATCAGATCACCCCATTGTCAGAAACCTGAACCTGATCCGCGCCCAGTTCATAAGCAGCATTGATACGGTAGAGGTTCAGAATGTGGCCAAACATGTGTTGTTAACAACCTCGGCCTATACGCGCATTATGCCTGTTCCGGTGCGCATCAGTATGGATATTTTGCAAAGGGGGGCCAATGAATCGCTGTACAGCGATCCTCCCCAGGCTGTGGCCGTTTTACTGGAAGGACATTTCACATCATTGTTCCGCAACCGGATATTACCGGCGATTGACCTTCCTGACAACTTTCAGCCCATGGACGAAGGGCACTTTGCCAGGATGATCGTTGTGGCCGATGGCAATATGGCAAGAAACCAGTTTGGACAAGATGGCCGTCCGCTTCCCCTTGGTTATGACAGGTTCAGCAGGCAAACCTTTGGCAATGCCGATTTTCTGCTCAATGCAGTCAACTACCTGACAGATGACGCAGGACTACTTGAAGCCAGGGGAAGGGATATCAGGATACGTCTGTTGGATACCACCAGGGCAAGGCAGCAACAAACAAAAATACAATTGGTAAATACCGTATTACCGATTATCATGGTGCTGGCATTTGGCCTTGTCAGAATGGTATGGAGAAAAAGACACTACACAAAGGCATAGCATGAAGAAACAGACTTACATACTGTTTATTGTCAGTTTGTTGCTTGTTGCTGTCGTACTACTTATGGTTGATACCGGTATGTGGGGCAAGACCCCGTTACCGGGACAATTTCGCATTGACCGCCATGCAGATATCGTAAAAGTGGAGATGACAGGTCAGGATGACAGTAGGGTCTCGCTGGAGCGTGCCCCCGACGGACAGTGGTGGCTCAATGAAACCTATCGTGCCAATGAATCGGCCATTCGTGACCTGCTGAGCATACTGAGGCGTATGGAAACCCGCCGGCCTGTACCCCTTATTGACAGACCCACTGTATCTGTTATGCTGCAAAGTGAAGGTGTCGAAGTGGGGGTTTATACTGCTGCACACCGCATCAGCCTGCCGGGGAGGATCGCTTTGCTGCCATTTCAAAAGCCTGTAAGGCGGTTTACCTTTGCCGGATATGCAGAAGGTGGTGAAATCGCCTACCTGCAAATGCACAGAAGCGATGAACCCTTCGAGGTACAACTTCAGGGCGTAAGCGGATCATGGGCCGATGTATTCAAAACAATGCCCCATCACTGGGTAGATCCTGTGGTGATACAACTGGCCCCGCATCAGATCAGGCAGGTGCAACTTGATTTCACGTCAAAGCCTGGTGAATCGTTCACCATCAACCGCCTTGCGGACGGTATGTTCAGACTTGCATCAAGCCGGGGCGACATTGTAGAAATACAGCCCGATGATGCCCTGATGATGCATTACCTGGGAGGGTTTTCAGAACTGCACTATCAGCGGCTGATAGCCGGGTCAGAAGACCATCCGCCTGCTGACCTGCTGCATGACATCCCCTTTGTCAGCCTGGCCATTAAAGGAGATGGCACCCCCGAAATAAAGCTTGATTTTTACCGGCGTTTGCCCCCTGATGACGGATCACTGCAGTCGCCTTACAGAGATTATGATATCAACAGGATGTATATCAGAATCAACAAAGGAGATTATGCACTGGCCCAATACTACGTTTTCAGCAGGGTTTTGCAACCACTTTCATATTTTTTGAACGAACATCACCAGTGAGGATGAAATTATGGCTCATGGCTTAATTTTACATGTGAATTTAGGTTTGATTTTGTTTAAAAGACTATCTTTGCTATTCAATTCAAAATCAGGAGACGTATGAAGTTTATTGTATCCAGCTCATTGTTGTTGAAACAGCTGCAGTCCATCAGTGGTGTACTGAGCACCAATAACACCCTTCCAATCCTTGATAACTTTTTATTTGAACTCGCTGATACTGAGATCAAAATATCTGCTTCAGACCTGGAAACCACCATGACTTCGCGTATAAACGCAGACAAGGCTGAAGGGCAGGGGAGCGTTGCCATTCCGGCCAGGATACTGGTGGATACACTGAAAACATTTAGCGACATACCTGTTACCCTTGATATTGATCCGGGCAACTTTGGAGTAACCCTGATAGCCGGTGAAGGTAAATACCGCCTGGCTGGCCAGAACGGTGAAGAATACCCCCAGGTACCCCCCATTGAAGATTCTGCTGCCATAAGCATTGAAGCAGATGTCTTGTATGAGGCCATTTCAAAAACCATATTTGCTGCCAGTAATGATGACCTGCGTCCGGTCATGGCCGGTGTTTTCTGCGAGCTTTCAGCCGAAGGGACCACCTTTGTGGCCACCGACGCACATAAGTTGGTACGCTACCGCAGGCCTGATGTTGTTGCTGCTGATACAGCCACCCTGATATTACCCAAAAAGCCCCTGAACCAGCTCCGTCACATCCTCGCACATGGAGGTGACCCGGTGCAGATTGAATACAGTGATACCAATGCCAGGTTCACTTTCAGGAATATCATCATGACCTGCCGTCTAATTGAAGGGAAATACCCCAATTATTCGGCTGTGATTCCGGCCAACAACCCCAACAAGATGACCGTTGATCGTCAGCCTTTTCTCAATGCCATCAAGCGGGTTTCCATATTCTCAAACCAGACCACTTACCAGGTAAAATTCAAAATTGCCGGCAGCGAGCTTACCTTGTCAGCTGAAGACCTTGACTATAGCAATGAAGCAAGGGAGAGGCTTACATGTCACTATGAGGGCACTGACCTTGAAATTGGCTTCAACAGCAAGTTTCTGGTTGAGATGCTCAACAATCTGGATACCGACCAGGTGATGCTTGAGATGTCTGAGCCCAACAGGGCCGGGTTGATCTCACCGGTAAACAGTGAAAGCACAGAAGAGGACATCCTCATGCTGGTAATGCCTGTAATGCTTAACAGCTAATCTTACTACTTACTGTACGTATTCAGAAAGTTCGAGCCAGCGGTTTTCCATGGTGTCGAGCAGCGATTCCACTTGGGTGAATCTGGCTGAGGCTTTGAGCAGTTCGTCAGGACTGAGTGCGCCCGAATTCATTTTTTCAAGCAATACAGCCTTTTCTTTTTCAAGTCTGGCCATATCTGTTTCAAGTTGCTCAAACTCTTTCTGCTCTTTATACGAACGTTTTGTTTTTTGCCGCGGCCTGGTTTGGCTGTCGGTTGCTGCAGGTTTTTCTGACTCCTGGCCTGATCCCTTTTCAGGGACAGGTTTATGCAGACGATATTGGGTGTAGTTGCCCGGAAAATCTTTGATGTCGCCCGGACCTCTGAAGACAAACAGATGATCAACCAGGCGGTCGAGAAAATACCTGTCATGCGATACAACCAGCAGGCAGCCCCCGTAACGCATAAGGAAATCTTCAAGCAAATTCAGGGTGTGAATGTCAAGGTCGTTGGTGGGCTCATCAAGGATCAGGAAATTGGGGCTTTTCATCAAAACCGTCAGAAGGTACAACCTGCGTTTCTCCCCACCACTGAGCTTCCCGACCCTGTCATGGTGCATATGGTTGGGAAAGTTGAAATGCCGCAGAAACTGAGCCGCCGACATCCATTGGTCTTTGCCTGTCTGTATCCTTTCGGCAATTTCGGTGATGACTTCAATAACCTTTTTGTCATCATCCACCTGCAGCCCGTCTTGACGGTAATAACCGAAACGGATGGTTTCACCGGTGGTGATGGTTCCGCTGTCGGGTGCCAGATGGCCGGTAATAAGGTTCAGCAAGGTGGTCTTACCTGTTCCATTGGCCCCCACCAGGCCTACCCGTTCACCCCTTTTGAATACATAAGAGAAGTTGTTGACAAATGCTGTTTCATCGAATGACTTACTTACACCTTCCAATTCAAGGATTTTTTTACCCAGACGTGTCATATCCATGCGGATATCTCCCGCCTGTGATTCTTGCTGCAGATGGGCTTTATCTTTCAGATCATAATAGGCCTGAATTCTTGATTTCGACTTGGTTGTCCGGGCCTGGGGCGTGCGGCGCATCCATTCGGTTTCTCTGCGCAAAAGGTTGGTGGCTTTCTCTGCCCCGGCTGCTTCATTGTGCAGTCGCTCTTGTTTCTTTTCAAGGTAGCGGGTATAATTTCCGGTATAATTGTATATCTGTCCGTTTTCGAGTTCCATAATATGGTTGCATACGGCATCCAGAAAGTACCTGTCGTGGGTAACCATCAATAAGGTGGTTTTTTGCCTTGAAAGGAAATTTTCGAGCCACTCGATCATCTCCATATCGAGGTGGTTGGTGGGTTCGTCAAGCAGCAGTAGATCGGCCTCTTCAATAAGTATCCTGGCCAGGGCCAGTCTTTTGAGTTGGCCGCCTGAGAGCTCTTCGACCCTGGCTTTCAGTGTGCCAATTTTCAGCATGCCCAAAACTTGTTTCACCTTTTGCTCATAATCCCAGGCCTGGAGCGCATCCATGCGTTCAATGATGGCTTGCAGCTCTTTGTCTTTTGTGCCCGACGGGCTATCGGGCGACTCTGAAATTAGCTCTTCATAGGCCCTGATGGCCTCAGTTTGCTCATTGTCGGCGCTGAGCAAGGCCTGAGATACGGTAAGGCCCGGATCAAATACCGGTTGCTGGGGCAGGTAAGCGATACGCAGACCCGACTTATAGCTGCAGAGCCCTTCATCAGCCTCATCTTTACCTGCAAGGATATTCATCAGGGTGGTTTTTCCTGTGCCGTTTCGGGCAATCAATGCAACTTTCTGCCCCTGCGAAATGCTCATGGAGATTTGGCTGAAAAGTACCTTTTCTCCGTATGCCTTGCTGATTTCTCTGGCTTGTATATAATTGATGGGTTCCATACTGGATCTTTGATGCAGTTATTGTTTTACCTGGTTTTTGCCAAATGGCAGTACCCCAACCGGAATGATTGATCCTGGCCGGACATCTACCTGCCAGGGAATTACTTCAACGCCATGTTGCATGGCCCTGTTTAATTTTTCAGTATACACAGGGTCAATATGTGTTGCCGGTGCAAAGCTGTTTACATCTGTTCGCTGCACTGCAAAAAGCAGCACGGCGCGCATTTTTTCTTCCTTTACCCTGACCAGGGTGTCCAGATGCTTTTGCCCGCGGGTGGTCACCGCATCGGGAAACATGGCCACACCACCTTCATTCAGGGTTACATTTTTTACTTCTACAAAACATGTTGGTCCATTGCCTTTTGCGCAGATGTCAAAGCGACTATCCATGAAGGTGACCTCGCGGCGGATGTCGGTATAACCTTTAAGGCCTTCAATGGCATCGTGCTTCATGGCTTGGTACACCAGGGCGTTGGGGATGGAGGTGTTGATCCCCACCCATCCATTACCGATGCGTATCATCTCCCAGGTGAATTTGGTTTTTCGGGCCGGATTGTTTACCGGCGAAAGCCATACCCGTGCCCCCTCTTCAAGGCATGATTTCATGCTCCCTGAATTGGTGCAATGGGCCACCACAACCTCACCGCTGTCAAGTTCAACGTCGGCCATGAACCTTTTATAGCGGCGGATAAGCCGCCCGCTGACAAGTTTGTCAGGGTAATTGAATTGGAATATCCCCATGAAAACACCTAAAAAATGCAGGCGTGAAGATACGACGACCAGCCCGGAAAAAAAAACGGAGAGGCGCCTGCCCCTCCGTTTTTTGCTATGAATTACAGCTATTTGTTTTTAACATACCTGTCAAACCAGTTGATCCACTCCCAATGCATATGAAGCACCGATTCGCGGGCGCTGTACCCATGGCTTTCATGGGGCAGCATCACCAGCCTGACGGTGGCACCGTGTCCGCGCAAAGCGTCATAATACCTTTCACTTTGCATGGGGAAAGTGCCTGAGTTGTTGTCATCAATACCATGGATGATCAGCATGGGGGTTTCCATTTTATGGGCATGCATAAATGGAGACATGATGTTGTATATTTCGGGTGCCTGCCAGTATGTTCTTTCTTCAGCCTGGAACCCAAAAGGTGTCAGGGTACGGTTGTAGGCGCCGCTTCGTGCCACTCCGGCTGCGAACAAGTCACTGTGAGAAAGCAGGTTGGCTGTCATAAAAGCTCCGTATGAATGGCCTGAAACACCTACCCGGTCAGGGTCAGTCACACCCATCTCAACCATGGTGTTGATGGCTGCCTCGGCATTGGCCACCAGCTGCTCAACAAAGGTATCATTGGGTTCACCACTTTCGCCTGCCACAATGGGGAATGCTGCATTATTCAGCACGGCATACCCCTGGGTGGCCAGCATGACAATAGAGCCGGCTCCCAGCCTGGTATAGGTATAGGGTGATCCGGTAACCTGTCCGGCTGCATCCATGGTGAGAAACTCTCTGGGGTAAGCCCAGAGGATGGTGGGCAGGGGATCGTCTACACCCGGCCTGAAATCAGCAGGCAGGAAAAGTTCGCCTGACAATGGAATGCCATCTGCACGCTCGTAGTGGATCATTTCTCTTTGCAACGCCCTGAGTTGTGGGAATGGTTCAGGGAAGTGGGTAATCTGGGTCAGGCGGTTGCGACGCAAATCGCGGATGAAAAAGTTGGGATGTTCTTCCCGTGACTGGCGTGAGGTTATCACCAGGGGACGCTCGGTGTCAATGATGCGGACCACTGACTCAAAATAGGGGGCTTCGCTTCTCCACAACCTTGTGGTGCGGCCTGTCCTGAGTTCAAACTGGTCAACAAAAGGCCTGTTGCCTTCGGGTGATGCACCCATGCCCACCAGGAACAAATTTCTGCCGCGGCGGTCGAACATCAACACAGCCCGGCCATAATCATTGGAAGTCATTTGCAGACTACCGGGATCGCCGTATCTGTCTTCGGTTGATCTTTCAACCATCAGGGTCAGCCCTTGTGAAGGATCGGCGGGGTTGAATGAACTCATCCTGGCCAGGCGGGTTTCGGGCCACATTTCATTGATCAGGGCAAAGTTATTGCCTGACCAGTTGATGCCCATGTAACGGTAGGTGGTTTTAACACTCTCACGGGGCTGGCCTGTAAAAGGTGCGTCAAGGTAAAAAACCTGGTCGCGGTAGTCTGCTTCCCTTCTGGGGTCACCACCATCCAAAGCTTCAACCCAATAAATGGTTGCCGGGGCGTCGTTGCGCCAGGTGATGCTCCTGGGGCCTTCCATGGTGGCACCCCTTCCCTGTGGCATTTCTTCAATCAGTGGCATGTCGGCCAGCACCCTCAGGCTGTTCCCTCCCATGTCAATAATCTCTGTGCGCTGGGGGAAGCGACCTACAGGAACAATATAGGAGAATGGTTTTTGCAGTGTGGTCAGGCGGATATAATTTCCGTCGGGCGAGGTCTGGAAAGACCTGATCATTCCCGGGCCCCAAAATTTCCTGGTGTTGCCGTTCAGGTTGGTGATATTAAGCTGAGATGTGCCGTAATATTCAAAAATGGCCTCATCATAGGCATCGCTGATCAGATCCTGGAATGTTCTCACTGCTGCACGGCGGCCCGTGCTTTCCTGCACAACCGGACCACCTGCCACCCTGGGGCGGGTAGGGGCAGGCCCCCTGTTGTCGGCCACGGATACAAATACAATGTGTTCGCTGTCAGACAGCCAGTTGGTGGTGTTTGACAATACGTCGTTGAGGACGGGGCCTGTCAGCCTGGTTGCCCGGGCTGTTGTCATATCAAGCACCCAAAGTTCGATTCCGTTTTCGACAGTATTGGTAAAGGCAACCTTCTTGCCATCGGGCGACCAGCTGGTGGTGCGGATCCTGGCATTGGCGGGTAAACCGCTCACTTCGCGCAGGTTGCTGCCATCAATATCCATGATGGACATGCCGGTATTGTGCCCTGCACGGCTGGGACCATTGGTTCTTGGGTTGAACCGGATGCCACCCAGGCGCAATTCCTCATCTGCCAGGTCTGACAGGGTGGGAAGCCCCGGATTTTCAAGCAACAGCACCCTGTCATTGCGCGGACTGATGCTCATGGATGGGGTAGTGGGTGCATCAACCAGCTCGACAATCGCCCGGGGAGGAATCTGATAGGTCGTTTGACCGAATCCTGTCAGGGTACAACAGCATAATATGGCCAGTATACCCAATGATAGTAACATTCTTTTCATTGGCTTATGATTTAGGTTAAGGTGGTATTAAATTAGCCTCCCAAAGTAGGAATAAAACCTAATTTGTGAAAGGGTTTTCAGCGGCAAATTATATGCCTTTGTCGAAAAGTGGCTTCAAAAACCATACCCAGGCTGCAGAAATTACATATGAAATGATGGTTCCCCACCATAATCCCAGCAGCGGAAAGAAGTATGAAGCAGAAAAACTGTATATCACAATATTGGTGGATGCAAGCAGCATGACCTTACCGGTAGCCCTGGCAAATGGTGG
>SKRM01000055.1 GCA_007118495.1 Bacteroidales bacterium | reverse complement strand
GGGAAGCTACCTTAAGCAGTGCCTTAATCCGACAAAGCCTGTTCTACCCATTGGCGTCTGTAGACATTTTTGGGCAGTAGCCTGTGTTCATCCAGTAGCCTCACCTAACAGGCAACACCACGTTAAAATGATGAATTTTCCAGATGCGAATATACGAAAAAAGTAAAACAATTCAAGAAGAGATCTCTTAATCAAGACCGTTTTCTGCTGCAAAATTTACAAGAGCAGACAGGTTCTTTAAACCAAGCTTCTTGAGCATGTTTTTACGATGGTTATTAACGGTGTGGTAACTAATTCCCAACAAGCCGCCAATCTCCCTGGTATTGTACCCCCTTGAAAAGAATTGCAATATATGCCTTTCTCTTTTCGTAATTTTTTGAACATGCACCGCATTGATATCCCGTAGTTTTTCCTGGGCAAATAACTTCATGTTCTTCTGATAGCTGAGGGGCCCGGTAAAGTCAACGCTTATGGTAATGATTTCAAACGCATTGCTTGCGGAGTCCTTTTTAAAGACCCTGCTTGAGCTGAACAGCCAGACATAGTGACCTTTTGCATGCCTGAAGCGATAAAAGGCTGTATGGGCTGAATCGGGGTTCTTTTCTAATGTGGCATATTTTGATTTAATGTATTCTCTGTCATCAGGGTGGTACATATCAATGACTTTTTGCTCCTCCATTTGCTGGTCAGACGATAAAGAATAACCAAGTACCCTGGCAAAAACCTCATTGGCCCAAATAACACGCAACTGATTTATGTCATAGATCAGGATAAGGGCATCCAGACTTGAAGCCATCTTTTCATAAAATGCAATCCTGTTGATTAAAACTTTTTTAATGGTTTGCCTATCAATAGATTTATTATTAATATCATTGCTCATCTTTACATATATATGTTTAGTTTTATGTTTTGGCTAAAATATAGATATTTTTTTAAAATAGCGAATTTTTTTACATCCAATAATAATGGCCACATCAGTGGGGACAAAAAATTGTACCTTATCTTTGCATCAAAAGACAAGTATGAGAGCAATAATGATCATTACACTGATTTTTTTCTCTACGCTGATATCCTGTGGCACATCAGGTAATGCCGAAAAGGATGGTTCATCTAAAACCGGGCAATACCAAAGTTCGCAACCCACCCCATTATTTAATGCAGACTCTGCATATTACTATATTGAAAGGCAGGTTTCATTCGGGCCCCGCGTTCCAAACACAGATGCACATAGAAAGGCTGGACAATGGCTTGCTGAAACCCTTGGTCGTTTTGCTGATACATTATACATACAGCAAACCAGGGTGAGGGCATATGACGGAACAAATCTTGAGATTAAAAACATAATCGGATCATTTCAACCGGAAAATAGAAGGCGGGTCTTGTTGTGTGCCCATTGGGACAGCAGACCTTATGCCGATTATGACCCGGACCCGGAAAAACATTACGACCCAATTGACGGAGCAAATGACGGTGCCAGTGGTGTGGGTGTTTTATTGGAGATTGCCAGGCTTATCAGCCAAAAACAACCAAACATTGGCGTTGATATTGTCTTTTTTGATGCCGAAGACTATGGCAGACACCGCTTTTCAAACATCCCTGATCAGGACAGCTGGGCTCTGGGAGCCCAATATTGGGCCAGAAATCCACACCGACCCGACTACTTTGCCAGATATGGCATATTGCTTGACATGGTGGGTGCCTCAGGCGCAACATTTAAAAGGGAGGGGTTTTCAATGCTTTATGCCCCTGATATAGTCAGAAAAGTATGGGAAGCTGGACAAAGTCTGGGATACGACCGGTTTTTCCTGAACAGAGATGGCAGCTATATTACCGATGACCACTATTATGTTAATATGATCCGTAATATTCCAACCATTAATATTATACATCAGGACGACACCACCGAACATGGGTTCTTTCCCCAATGGCACACCACGGCAGACAATATGGATATTATCGACCCTTACACGCTGAAAGTTGTGGGAAATACCGTTTTAAAGGTTCTTTTTCAGGAATAAGTCATTAACTGAAAGGATTATCCCCTTCTTTCTGGTCTTTGTATAGAGACAGCACCGTAGTGGCGTTACCAATATCGAGACCTACCGGATTTGCATTGATCCCTTCACTATTGATTTTACTGTGAATCGCATACCCCTTGCTTGCGCACAGGCTTGGTTCTGGTTGCACCTGTACTTCGAGAACCCCATCAAATTCTTTTTTAAACAGTGCTTCTAAATCCTCATAAAGGGCACCACCACCCACAAGTATTAGCTTGCTGCACGACAGGTAGTCTTTATCAGAGAATGTTTTGGCAAGCAATGGAGATATTACCTCATTAAAGTATATAGTAAGATGTTTCTTGCGCAGATCTTCGATGTTGAGCACATCTCTGTTAAGTACGATTTTACCTGTCCTGAAGCCCTGGTCGAACATATGTTCTGCATTAAGCCCAATGTTATATGTCCGTAAAAGCTCGCGTATGGCCGACTGCACCGCATACCTGACTCCTGATCCACTCACAGCTGTTCTTTGTACAATACCTGAAGGCATACTGAGTGCAGCTTCAAAAGTTCCATAACCCAGACTTACAAGAAAAAAGGCTCCCTCTTCTGCTCTATCTGATTTGCGAATAGCTAAGTTACAACCTTGCAGTTCAGGAATTACCATAGCCTTTACCACACTAATATTTTGCTCAGCGAGCGATGTGTTGGAGAAAGGAGAAGCATCATAACGAATATGGTGGTTATCCTGAAAAAACTCGTAAGCTTTTTGCCTGAATATCTGATAGTTGAAAAAGGGAAATCCTGTGGTTACGCATAGGCTACCCTCAACAGTTTTCGCAGCTATAAGCATGGCTGCATGAGCCAAAAGTTTATAGTCTTTGTCCGTGGGAGAGCTATTTATGGTCTTGTGGGGGGATACACCCTCTCTAATGGCCAAATCACCAATAATATAAGGTAAGCTGTCCTCATGAAATAGTTTTAAACCGTCAATCAAATTTGAAGACACACCAGCCAGATCCAGGCCGTTAGCTTCAATTACACTGGGTATTGTAAAAGTCTTTACCATGCTTTAGAAATTTATTGGGTGGACACAATTAAGTAGCCTGATGCGTACGCCCAATACCTAAAATATTAAGGCGCATAACAAATCTAAACAAATCAAACGATATCTGCCACTATTTAAACCCATTTTATTTTCATTTTTTTTGATTTTCGGGCATAACGGTATGATAATTGTTAATTTCGTAACATGCATTGAACAATTTCATGAGAGCACCCTAAAAAAAACCACAAATGAACTTGTGTATGATTTTTTTTGTATTTTAGCAGCTTGAAAAACAAGGCTACGTGCGGTGACAAAATTTGGGAGAGGTGGCCGAGTGGTCGAAGGCGCACGCCTGGAAAGCGTGTATCCGTCACAAGCGGATCAAGGGTTCGAATCCCTTTCTCTCCGCTCTAAAGCAGAAAACCAATCAAACACTCAAATTGCTAATTAATCAATTATCGTTAAAACAAAAACCAACAGAATCAGTTATGAAAAAATTATTCGTCTTTTTGACAGTAGCAGGGATGCTTACTTTCGGTTTGCACACCACGGTGTTAGCAAATGTGGCAGCACAGGAAGCTGAAACAGAAGAAGTGGTTGAAACTGATGTAGTTCAGGAAGAACCATCACCTGCAGATATGATGGCACAGGAAATGGCCCCCGAAACTGAAGATCAGTCTTTCCACTACATTTTGAAGGAGCAATTCATTGAAGGTGGTCCCATGTTCATGAGTATCATTTTGTTGTGTTTGATCATCGGCCTCGGCCTTTGTGTGGAAAGGATTATTTACCTTAACCTCTCCTCGACAAACACAACTAAACTCCTCAACAAGGTAGAAGATGCCCTGAAAACAGGTGGCGTTGATGCAGCAAAAGAAGTCTGCCGCAATACCCGTGGTCCTGTTGCAAGCATTTACTTCCAGGGGTTGGATCGTTATAATGAAGGTATGGAAGTGGTTGAGAAATCAATTGTTTCTTACGGAAGCGTTCTGATGGGCAGATTGGAAATGAACCTGACCTGGATCTCGCTGTTTATCGCCATTGCCCCGATGCTTGGGTTTATGGGTACGGTAATTGGTATGATTGGAGCATTTGACGCCATCGCCCGCGCCGGTGACATTTCACCCACCATTGTAGCCGACGGTATTAAGATTGCTCTTTTGACCACGGTATTTGGTCTGATCGTAGCGGTTATCCTTCAGATTTTCTATAACTACATCGTTTCGAAAATTGACAGCATTGTCAACACAATGGAAGACTCTACCATCTCTTTCATGGATATTCTTATTAAGCACAAAAAATAAATAAAAACCCTTTCACACTATGAACGAATCGGTAATTAATATCGGAATGTATGTCACCTACGCCCTGGTGGGCGCAGCTGCCCTTGCAGCCATCATCTTTCCGATTGTACAGATGTTTGGCAACATAAGGAAAGCCATACCCGCGCTCGTTGGTGTAGGGGTATTGGTTCTTATTGTTGTGTTTTCATACTCCATCAGTTCAAGCGAAGTATATGAAAACGCAGGACCAGTTACGTCTCAATGGGTAGGTGGTGGCATCAGAGCCACTATGATCCTTATCGGACTGGCTTTTTTCTCAGCTATTTTCACTGAGGTGTATAAATTTTTCAGATAAATAAAAAATCTAAATAGGAGATCTTTCTATGGCTAGAATGAGTCCTGAGATCAATGCTGGTTCAATGGCCGACATTGCGTTTCTCCTGCTGATATTCTTCCTCGTTACAACCACTATGGATGTTGACACAGGAATCAACAGGATGCTTCCGCCGCCCATTGACCCCAATGCACCTGAACCACCTCCAGTGCGTGAACGAAATGTATTTGTCGTTTTGGTTGACGCACAGGACAGATTGTTGGTTGAAGGTGAACCGGGAAGCGTTGATCGCTTAAGAGAACAAGCAAAACACTTTTTGTTGAACCCCGATAACGAACCTAATTTACCAGTTAAGGAAACCATTGAGATAGACTTCATTGGAGAATTTGATGTTTCCAGGGGCGTTATCTCGCTTCAAAATGACCGAGGCACATCATATGAGATGTATATTGCGGTTCAAAATGAGCTTGCCGCCGCTGTGCGGGAGCTCAGGGATGAGGTATCACGTCAGTACTTTGGACGTCGCTTTTCTGAGCTGACAAACGAAGAACACGTAACCGCCGTCAGACGCGCAATTCCAATGGCCATTTCTGAAGCAGAACCAAGAGATATAGGAGGGCGCAGATAATGGGCAGATTCAGAAAAGACGGGGCCAAAAAGAACCCCAAGATCAGTACGGCTTCACTGCCGGACATTATCTTCATGCTGCTATTCTTCTTTATGGTAACAACCGTAATGCGTGAAACCACACTCTACGTGAGGACACAGATGCCTTCGGCAACTGAGATCCAAACCCTGGAGCGCAGATCACTTGTAAGCTTTATATATATTGGGCCTCCCCTGCAGGCAACTGTATTTGGAACAGAGCCCCGTATTCAGCTTTATGATTCATTTGCAGATGTTGAAGACATTGCGGCTTTCATTGAGGCTGAAAGGCAGACAACTGCTGAGGCAGAAAGGCCTCTGATGACCACTTCGCTTAAAATTGACAGAGATACCCGTATGGGAATCGTAACAGATGTTAAGCAAGAACTCAGAAAAGTAAATGCACTTAGGGTAAACTACTCCACATTACGTGGCGAAGTTTCCGTAGGAGGCAATTAGAACTTATATAACAAAAAAAGGCCGTTGAGCGATCAACGGCCTTTTTTTGTTATATGCCTGCAGGCATTTAGAGACTGCAAAAGATAGTTTGTCTACCGAATAATGGTCATCTCTTCAATCAGGTGAGATGCACCCGCAAACTTATCAATGATAAAGAGCATATAACGCACATCAACATTGATACATTTTTGCAGGTCGTGTTCAAATAGAATATCGCCGCTCATTCCTTCCCAATTGGCATCAAAAGCAATGCCAATGAGGTGACCATCCGCATTAATAACAGGGCTTCCGGAGTTTCCACCGGTAATATCATTATTGGTAATGAAGTTAACAACCATATTATTATCAAAGGCATATTCGCCAAAATTACCCTGCTGATACAGCTCCTTTAATCTGGCCGGAACAACAAATTCATGGTGATCAGGATCTTCTTTTTCCATCACACCTGTCAGGGTAGTGTAATACCCATAATAAACAGCATCCCTTGGATTATAACCATTCACAGTGCCGTAGGTAAATCTCATGGTACTATTGGCATCGGGGTAATATGATTTGTCAGGATTCATTTCGAGCAATCCTTTCAAAAAGTACCTTTCAGCCCTTTGTAGCTTGGTATTATACTCAGCCAGACCTGTATTGATTTCACTCGATTTGGCATAGACTGACCGAACAGCTGCAAAAGCAGGGTCATTGTTGACTTTACCTGGTATGGGGTTTTCAAGAAAAGCAAACAGGCGGTCGGGCTCTGTAAAAATACTACCCGCATAAACAGATTGTGCATAGGCGTTAAAATCAAGGCCATAAACATCCTTTATATGTCCAAAAATTTCCGGAAGGTCATTTTCAGGCACATACTCATGATAAACGGCAAACATGGCGCCCCAAAGTTTGCGATCAACATCAAAGTTATAGTTGCGATACAAGCGTTCTGCAACCCCCCTGAGTCTTTCAGCTTCATTTGCAACGGCTTGCTGGTCATTCCCTTCCTCCAGAAGTGTATTCAAGCGGGTAAACATATTGGCCAACCTTATAACATCAGGGCCTGTGGCCATAGCTTCAGCAAAAACATAATTATGTGAATTAAATTTCCGCAGCCCATCATACACAGCCTTATAGTCATTTATAACATGCCCATATTCCCGGCTTCTTGCCTGATCTGCATTAACCCAGGCAGCAAAAGCTGATTCGAGCTCTCTTTTTGAGTCTGCCACCCTCAAACGTTGCAATGATTCGCTCATTCCAATGAAATTTTTCCAATAGTTCGATATGCCAGAGTGCTTAGAAGCATATTGGATTCTGATCTCATCATCTTCCAACATGTAATCTTCAAGGATATCGAGTTTTCTTCTCCTGATATCAATGCGGGGGGGATACATTTTCTCAAGCCTGTAGTCAATCCCAAATGAAGTAAGATAACGTTCTGTTCTACCTGAATATCCAAGAATCATGGCAAAATCATTTTCCTGAACCCCTCTGATTGAAACCGGGAGATGGTGCCGGGGTTTCAATGGTACATTGTCAGGAGAATAGGCAGCCGGACTTCCATCAGGAGCAGAATAAACCCTGAACAGGGCAAAATCACCCGTATGTCTGGGCCACTCCCAGTTATCGGTGTCACCACCATATGCTCCAATGGACGAAGGGGGTGCTCCAACCAAACGTACATCATTAAATGTTTCATAGGTAAACAAATAAAAATAGTTACCCGCAAACATGGCACTTACACTGGCTGTATAATGTGTGCCCTCTGTTGCCACATCAGTAAGTTCACGGCTTTTCTCCCGGATCACCCTGCTTCTTTCTGATTCTGACATATCAGGTGTTAAAAGCGACTGAATTTGATCGGTCACGTCGGTTATATTCACCAAAAAACGTACAAACAAGCCTTCATTGGGCAATTCGTCTTCTTTGGTCATGGCCCAAAATCCATGTGTAAGCAGGTCGTTGTCAACAGAACTGTGCATTTGTATCCTTCCGTATCCACAATGGTGATTGGTCAGTACCAGGCCCTGGTCAGAAATTATCTCACCTGTACAGAAGCCACCAAAGCTAACGATGGCATCTTTAATGCTGGATTCTGAAAAGCTGAAAATCTGCTCTGGTGTCAGGTTAAGCCCCATTTGGCTCATTTCCTTATACAGTGCATCGTCAATTAAAAAAGGCAGCCACATCCCCTCATCAGCCTTAGCCGGCAAACGCAAGATCATAATAACCACCACCGTAAAAAGCAGTAAACTTTTTTTCATGGAACAATAATTTTGGTGAATACTAAGTAAGTAAAAAATCTATATGTATTAAGGCATCTATATGAATGACTCCCCTTTCTGCAGTTTAATGTCGTTGACAAATTTCCTTATTTGCTGTTCCTGCGATTTTTTGCATATTAATAGGGCATTATCTGCCTCTGATACGATGTAACCCTCCAATCCCTGAATAACAACCAGTTTATCTTCCGGTATGTTAATGATACAGCCATTACTATCATAAAGCATGGCATTTTTCCCAACTATGGCATTGTTGTTTTTATCTTTTGGTCGTGCATCAAACAGCGACCCCCACGTCCCAAGATCTGACCACCCAAAATCTGAAACAAAAACATACACATTGTCTGCCTTTTCCATAATGGCATAGTCTATGGATATGCTTTTGGAGGCTGCATAGGCATTATTTATATACACCTGTTCTTCAGGGGTGTTATATTTACCTGTGGCCTCTTTAAAAATATAACTGATCTCAGGCTGATATAACTCAAAAGCATGTATAATTGCTTCACATGACCAAATGAAAATGCCACTGTTCCACAAAAAATCGCCACTTTCCATGAATGATCTGGCCATGGTCAGATCAGGTTTTTCGGTAAAGGTCTTCACCTTTTTCAGCTGGTCAAAACCCTGATATACATCATCTTCTTTGAATTGTATGTAACCATAACCAGTATCAGGTCTGCTGGGGGTAATACCGAGGGTAAACAAATGCTTACTCTTTCCGGCTGCATCAAGAGCTGAAAGTATTGTCCGGGCAAATACCTCTTCCTTTAATATGATATGATCAGAAGGCGCCACCACCATCTTTGCATCAGGATCAAGATCATGTATTTTATATGCCGCATAAGCAATACAAGGAGCAGTGTTTTTTCTGGTCGGTTCACATACAAGCCTTGAATCGGACAGCTCAGGAATCTGGTCCATAACCAGTTCCCTGTACTTTTTGTTGGTTACAATAAAAATATTCTCAGGCCTACACACTTCGGTAAACCTTTCATAGGTTTGCCTTAACAAAGACTTGCCCGTCCCTAAAATATCGATGAATTGTTTGGGGCGTGATTCTCTGCTCATGGGCCAAAATCGTTCACCCACTCCCCCTGCCATGATTACAACATAATTGCTTTTACTCATTTCTTTCAGGTTGGTTTATATTTCTGATGATTGATTTTACTCGTTTACGGTCCAAACCCTTGCCGTGGGATGGAACAGGTACTTTCTGTTATTATGCATGCACTGGCAGGCAAAACGACGTTTTAACCGGTCTTCCTTTCTGAATAATCGTCCATTAGAAGTCTTAAAAACAGAGTCTCTGGGCAGCTCTTCAAGAAAGTGCCAGCTTAGGTCTTTCTCCGTCCTGTCAAACCGGCGTAATGCCTTTGACAGCTCAAGGTCGGCAATACCAGATGCTTTCACCTTGTACGAATATTTCACCAGCATATCACATAAGCTCGGGTGGAAAATCCCTTCTTCAGCATAATGCCTTATCAGTTCGCCATAAATTTGTTTCCAGGTAGTTCCGTGGGGTCTGACCTTATTGGTACATTTTTCATGCACGTACAAGTGCGCAAGCTCATGCAAGAACACCATCAAAAACTCATAAATGTTCAATCCGCCATTTACTGAGATTCTTGCAGGGGAGCCGTTCACCGCCGGACGGAAATCTCCCAGCTTGGTAATCCGATCTCTGGTATAGACAAGCCGGATTTGGTGAGAATGCAAAAGCTTCATCAACGGTTTCACCGCTTCCAGGGGTACATGAGCTGCCAGAGCACTAGCGTGTGATTTTGCCATCAATATCTATGTACATGAAGCTTATTCCGACTATTGGGGGATCAAAAATAATAAAATTAAACTGCTTCACTTATATGCAACAAGCATTTATTATTCAGAACGTAAATTATCTGTAATTTAGCGTACCCAAAAGGAGCCACAATGAAACTTTTCTACCATATTGGCAGATACCTGATACTAATTGGCGCCATACTCCAGAAGCCAGAGAAGGCTTCCATATACAGACACCAAATCATTGTGGAGATGGATCATCTTGGTATACAGAGTCTTGGTATAGTCGCAATAGTATCTGTGTTTATGGGAGCCGTGGTAACCATCCAGACCGCCTTTAACACCGACCACCCACTTTTACCAGCCTATGCCATTGGGTTTGCAACCAGGCAAGCCATTATCCTTGAATTCTCACCTACAGTGATAAGCCTGATTCTTGCTGGTAAGGTAGGTTCAAGAATTGCCTCCGAAATTGGAACTATGAGGGTTACAGAACAGATTGATGCCCTGGAAATAATGGGGGTGAACGCGGCAGGCTACCTGATCCTCCCAAAGATCATCGCATCAATGATCATAAATCCTGTTCTGGTTATAATAAGCATGTTTTTGGGGATTCTTGGTGGATGGGTTGCATCAGCGGCCACTGGAGTAGTTCCCCTTAGCAACTTTGTTTATGGGATTCTTTTTGAGTTTTCTCAATTTGATATTTATTATGCCATTATAAAAACCATCACATTTGCATTTATCATTGCCTCCGTATCAGGTTATTTTGGATACTATACCAAAGGTGGCGCTCTTGAGGTTGGTCACTCAAGTACCAAAGCAGTAGTGTTCAGCAGTATTTACATCATATTGTTTAATCTCATTCTGACCCAAATCCTGCTTGCATGATCAGTGTTGAAAACATACGGAAATCATTTGACAATGTCTCTGTTTTAAAAGGGATCAGCCTGGAGTTTGAACAGGGAAAAACAAACCTGATTATTGGCCAGAGCGGGTCGGGGAAAACGGTTTTAATGAAATGTCTGGTCGGTCTTCTGGAAGCAGATTCAGGCAATGTCTACTATGATGAGAGAAACTTCTCGGCCATGTCTTTTCAAGAGAGGCGTGCTATTCGCAAAGAGCTGGGGATGCTGTTTCAGGGTGCAGCCTTGTTTGATTCAATGACGGTTGAAGAAAATGTTATTTTCCCCCTTAAAATGTTTACCACAATGACACGTGGCGAAATGCAAAAACGGGCTGAATTCTGCCTTGAAAGGGTTGACCTGCATCAAGTTGAACATATGTATCCGGCCGACCTCAGCGGAGGAATGAAAAAAAGGGTAGCCATAGCCAGGGCCATCTCAATTAATCCGAAATACCTGCTTTGTGACGAACCAAATTCAGGTCTTGATCCGCCCACAGCACTTATCATTGACCAACTTATCAGAGACATAACCAAAGAATTCAATACTACCACTGTGGTTAATACCCACGACATGAAAAGTGTCATGGAGATCGGTGACAAAGTTGCTTTCATATACCAGGGAGAGCTCGGGTGGCAAGGAAGCAGACATAATATTATGACTGCCAATAATCGGGAGCTTAATAAATTTATTAGTGCCAGTGGTGTGGTTATGCCATCGGAAATTTCACGAAAATAAACACCGTTTGCAAACATGATTTTGTTCATTAAACTTATTCGCGAAAGCGCCGTATTTGCGGTTTCTTCCATTGTTGCCAACAAGCTTAGGACGGTTTTAACATTGCTGGGTATTACCATTGGAATATTTGCCATTATTTCTGTGTTCTCTGTGGTAGACTCGTTAGAACGTCAAATCAGAAGCAGCATTGCAGCTCTTGGAGATAATGTGGTGTATATCCAGAAATGGCCATGGGCCTTTGAAACTGATTTCAGGTGGTGGGAATACGTCAGCCGGCCCGTGCCTCAGCTTCACGAACTTGACGAAATCCAACGCAGGGCCTCAACGGTTGAAACTGCGGCATTTATGGCATCAACCAGCCGAAGGGTTGATTATCTCGGTACAAGCGTAGATGGTGTAACCATTTTAGGAGTCTCGCCTGACTATGATCAGGTTAGGAATTTTGACATGTTTGCAGGTAGGTATTTTGCGCAAAATGAGACCCAGGCAGGTCGCAATGTAGCTGTGTTGGGTTATGATCTGGCAGAAAATCTTTTTCGAGATTCAGATCCCATTGGAAAGACTATAAAGGTTTTCGGACAAAATAGCGTTGTTGTCGGTGTATTTGAAAGAGAGGGTATGTCTGGTTTTGGAAACAGCCATGATAATGTTATGGTCATCCCCGTGGGTTATTTGAGCCAATTTGTTAATGTTAACCTGGAGCGATTTAACCCAATGATCATGGCCAAGGCTTACGATGGTATCAGCAATGCTGAAATGATCGATGAACTGACTGGTGTTATGAGATCTATCAGACGACTTCCTCCGCTGGCCGACAATAATTTTTCTCTCAATGAAACCAGCCTCTTATCAGAGGGATTTGATAGCCTGTTTGCCATTATAAGTATGGCCGGGTGGATAATTGGCGGTTTCAGTATTTTGGTGGGAGGTTTTGGAATTGCAAACATCATGTTTGTTTCAGTCAGGGAGAGAACCAGTATTATTGGGATACAAAAGGCCCTGGGTGCAAAAAATTATTTTATCCTATGGCAATTTCTTTTTGAAGCAATTATGCTCAGCATTATTGGTGGAAGCGTCGGTTTGCTGCTTGTCTTTAGTGGAACAGCACTGGTTTCTTATATTTTTGATATTGATTTTCTGCTCAGTGCGAGCAACATTTTGCTGGGGTTGAATGTTTCTGCTATTATAGGGTTGGTGTCAGGTTTCATACCCGCCTGGACTGCTTCAAGACTTGATCCGGTCGACGCCATCCGCAGTACAGGTTAATGCTCCCTGATAAACCAAAAGATTTTGCACCAGAATAATTAGACACATATCTAAAACTGTGCTTGTTGTACAGACTTTAAAACTTTGCATATGACACAAAAAAAAGTAATGCTTATCATACTCGATGGATGGGGAAAAGGAGACGGAAGTAGTGCGGATATCATTCATCATGCCAACGTTCCTTTTACAGATAGTCTTTATAATGCGACTCCACATACTTTACTGCAAACTGCCGGTGAAGATGTAGGGCTCCCCCAGGGACAAATGGGGAACTCTGAAGTAGGTCACCTGAATATGGGCGCAGGACGTATTGTTTATCAAGACCTTGTTAAGATCAGTCAGGCCATCAGGGATAAAAGCTTTTTTAAAAACGAGGTTTTGTTAAAAGCCTTTCAATACGCCAAAACCAAAGGGAAAAAAGTACATCTTCTTGGTTTGGTCTCAGATGGAGGAGTTCACTCATCTATGGATCACCTGTTTGGGGTATGTGATATGGCCAAAGAGCACAAGTTCAACGATCTTTTTATACATGCCCTGACAGACGGCCGCGATACAGATCCAAAAAGTGGCTTGGATTTTATCAGACAGCTCGAAGAACACCTTGAGAAGTCGACCGGCAGCATTGCTACCGTTTGTGGACGATACTATGCCATGGACAGGGACAAACGATGGGAGCGTGTTAAGAAGGCATACGATATGTTGATTGAGGGCAAAGGAGATAGTTTTAAATCAGCGGCAAAAGCCATTGAGTCATCATACGATGACGATATCACAGATGAGTTTATTACCCCAAAGATCATTACCGACGATCAAAATAATGCGCTTGCGACTATAGAAAAGGATGATGTGGTCATTTGCTTTAACTTCAGGACCGACAGGCTTCGCGAGATAACAACGGTGCTTACCCAGAATGACATGCCTGAACACGACATGAAAACACTTCCGCTGCATTATGTTACAATGACTGAGTATGACAAGTCATTCAAGAGTGTTGAAGTGGCATTCAGTAAAGATGACCTTAAACACACACTGGGAGAAGTTCTGTCCAGAAATGGCAAAACACAGCTTCGGATTGCTGAAACAGAAAAGTACCCTCACGTAACCTTCTTTTTCAGCGGAGGGCGTGAGCAAGCATTTGAGGGAGAGGATAGAGTTATGATTGCATCTCCAAAAGTAGCCACCTATGACCATCAACCAGAAATGAGCGCCCCTGAGGTAAAAGATGCCGTCATACAAGAGATTGCCAAAGAAAAATTTGACTTCATTTGTTTGAATTTTGCAAATGCAGACATGGTTGGACATACCGGTGTAATCAAAGCCATAAAAAAAGCTGTTGAAACAGTTGACAGCTGTCTGCAAGAGGTAGTTGAGGCGGGATTAACACATAACTACAGCATGATAATAACGGCTGATCATGGCAATGCTGATTACGGTATCAACCCCGACGGTTCACCGAACACAGCACACACCACCAACCCTGTTCCTTGCTGGCTAATTGACAGTACCTATAGTGAAATCAATGCAGGAAGACTTGCGGATCTTGCACCCACCATTCTGCATATGATGGGTGTAAATATCCCTGACGAGATGGAAGGCAATATATTGGTTCGATAGTTGATTGCGTTTACGCCGAGTTCCTGACTTTCAGCATGGCAGGAAATACTTTGGTCTGGAAACGTTCAGGTTGTATCCCCTGTAATCTGCTGATCAGCAATGCAGCTGCCTCCCGGCCCATATCATACCCCCTTTGCTTGACTGTTGTTAGCGAAGGACTTACCATATCAGCAATGGGGTCATCGCCAAAGCCAGCAATGGCAATATCTGCGGGTATATTATAGCCAGCGTCTTGCAATAATCGCATGGAAGCAACGGCTGTAAAATCATTTACCGCAAATATTCCATCAATCTCATTGGCCATTGCCAGTATTTGGCTGCGCCGGGTTTCAACCCTTTGGGGAGTGTCACAGTGAAGAATCAGGTCTTCATCCACGGCAATGTGATGATCAACCAAGGCCTGACGATATCCATTGTTCCTTTCAACTCCTACCGTAAGATGCTTTGGCCCAGCCAAATGAAGAATTCTTCTGCGCCCTCTCTGCAGCATATGCGAAACTACCATTTTTGCACCTTCAAAATCATTGGTAACAACTCTGTCAGATTGAATATCATGGCAAATTCTGTCCATAAAAACGATGGGAACCTCATTTTGTATAACTCGGATAAAATGGTTAGCATCAAGCGTACTTTTGCTTATAGAAACCAACAACCCATCTACCCGGTGGTCATTCAACGCTTGAACATTGATCACCTCTCTGAGATAATCTTCATTTGATTGACATATCATGACCCGGTAGCCTTTACCATATGCCAGATCTTCGATACCGCTTATGAGCGTCGAAAAAAAATGGTGTACAATTTCTGGAACAATCACCCCAATGGTTTGCGATCTCTGTGATTTTAAACCCAACGCCAATACGTTTGGGCGGTAATGAACCCGCTCTGCATACTCCTGAACCTTTTGACAGGTATCCTTGCTGATATCAGGATGATTTTTTAATGCCCTTGACACAGTTGAAGCAGACACTCCCAATGCCTTGGCTATATCACGAATAGAGGGCTGCAGCGTTTTCATCATAATATTGGGTAGAACCTGGTTTCTTACTAAAAGTAGACAAAAAACCTCAAAAACCAAACCAAATTAAAGCCTTCAAACCAAATAGCGGATAAATTGTTATAAGAACAATAATACTATACAATTTTTTGTTTATCAAATTACCATAAGTGACAAACAAAATGGCACAAGGCACACCGCAAACGTTTGCGGGTAATTTATCCCGAAAAAACTGATAATCAGCACTAAAAAGAGTCTAAACAATTGGAATTTTAATTATATTTGTGTCTATGCAGTTAATTGAGTCTAAATATTAATGCACAAAACATTATGGCAAAACAACTTCTAAGCATAATGTCCATTTTGCTGTTTATTCTTTTATCATCAGCATCATTTGGGCAGAGAGGAACCGTAACGGGTATAGTCAGCGAGGCTGACGGTGAAACCCTACCCGGTGCTAATGTGGTGATACGAGGAACCACAACAGGTACAATTACTGATATTGACGGCCGATACAGCCTGCCTGTACCAGCCGGAGAGGTTGTCCTCGTGGCAAGCTTTATTGGTTATGAGCCACAAACAGTCGTTGTCACTGTGGGAGCCAACGAAACAGTTACTGTCAATTTTAATCTGGTATTTGAAGTTGAACTTCTGCAGGAATTTGTTTTGATTGGATATGGCATTCAAAGAAGAAGTGACCTGACTGGCTCTGTTGCCAGTATTAGCTCTGAAGATCTGAACCAGGGGGTACTCACTGATCCTATTCAGGGGATACAGGGTAAGATTGCCGGAGTAACTGTATCAAAAAAAGGAGGTGATCCCAACGCGGGCTTTGATGTTAAGATCAGGGGTGCATCAAGTCTTACAACCAGCACAAGTCCTTTGTATGTAATTGATGGTGTACCAGGCGCTGACCCAACAACCATTTCATCTGAAGACATTGAATCATTCAACGTCTTAAAAGATGCATCAGCAGCAGCCATTTACGGATCACGTGGTGCCAACGGCGTCATCATCATTACCACCAAACGTGGAATAAAACGTGAGGGTACGCAAATTGACTTCAACTCTTATGTCTCTGGTGAAACAGTAGCCAACCGTCTTGATCTTATCTCCGGCGACCAGTACCGAAATTTTATTTCAAACAATCCTGAGTTGGGTACAGCATTCATTGACGGAGGGGCAAATACCGACTGGCAAGATGAGATTTACCGAAGGGCCCATACCCAGAATTACGCAATCGCTTTTTCAGGTGGTGATGCAAAATCAAGTTACAGAGCCTCTGTATCGCATGCCAACTATCAGGGTGTAGTTATTGGTTCTGAAAAAACACGGACAACCGGACGCATTAACCTTGACCAGACAGCACTGGATGGAAGATTGACCTTATCTAGCGGGCTTGCTGCCACAATAGAAAACAACCATTATATCCAATATGATGGCTGGGGGTCAAATCAAATCCTTTATCAGGCCTTTCAAAGAAACCCCACTGACCCTGTCAGGAACGACAATGGTGACTTTTTTGAGTTTGAGAGGGTGTTCCAGTATTTTAACCCCGTTAATCTGGTTGAGCAGATTCACAATGAACGTGAGGCAAAAAGATATTTCGGTTTTCTAAAGGCAGACATGGAGATTATAGATGGATTTGAGGCAGGCATAAATCTGGCTTATACCCGTAATGACCATGAAAGCTTCTACTTTGAACCTACAACCATGTACCTTGGAACACACGCCGGTTATGGAAGCAGAAACTACCACAATGCCGAAACAAGATTACTTGAGGCAACATTACGGTACAACAGGGAATTCGGGAACCACAACCTGCAGACTGTTGGCGGATACTCATTTCAGGAAGAATTTTTTACAGGGTTTGGGGCCCAGGGACGTCAGCCTTTTGTTGATTATACCAGGATGCACAACCTAAGTTTGTTCCAGAATGTTAATCCCGGTGACATCACCTCATACAAGACATCCAGCAGGCTTATCTCATTTTTTGCCCGGGCTATTTACAACTGGGATTCAAAATATTTTCTCACAGCAACAATACGCCGTGATGGATCATCAAAATTTGGCGCAAACCATGAGTGGGGCTGGTTCCCCTCTGCTTCAGCCATGTGGAATATTGCCAGCGAAGACTTCATGCAGAATATCGATGTAATTAACAACCTGCGGCTGCGTGTAGGATATGGCATTACCGGAAACCAGGAAATAGGCATGTACAATGACGTTCTTTACTACATTTCAGGAGGCAACTCATTTAACTTTGAGACAGGTGAAGAGGCCATTTTATTCCGTTTTGCCCACGAGGCAAACCCCAATCTTAAATGGGAAGAAGTAGCAGAGTTAAACATTGGTCTTGATTTTGGATTTTTCAATGACCGAATTTCAGGTTCATTTGATTACTTCAGGAAAAACACATATGATTTGCTCGGACAGTATTCCGTTCCCATGCCGCCAAATCTTGCAGACAGAATCTGGGCCAATGTTGGAGAATTTCAAGTCCAGGGTTGGGAGATTTTTATCCAGGCTTATCCTTACCGGACACGAAACTTTAACTGGAGAACAACGGCGATCTTTTCAACCTACAAACAAGATGTCGTTAACCTTTCAAGTGATGATTTTCAGTGGACACCTTTACGTGAAGGATGGCTTTCAGGTCCAGGGCTTGTAGGAGATTTGAACTGGACACAGATTGTCCAGCCCGGGTTTAGCCTGGGAACATGGTATATGCCTGAATATGCAGGTCTTTCGCCTGATGGAAAATTTCTGTTTTATACTGCTGCCGGTGGTGTAACAAGAGAATTGCAACTAGCCGAGAGAAGAGTAGTGGGATCGGCACAACCAGATTTTGAGATTGGCTGGTCAAACTATTTAACGTTCTACGGTAGTTTTGATATGTCTTTTACCATCAGGGGAGTGTACGGATTTGACGTATTCAACACCACAAAACTTATACTGGGCAACCCGACATTTCTTCCTGACAGAAATGTGCTGACTTCAGCCCTTGAAGAGTATGACAGGGGGCTTAGGGATAATCCAAAGGTGAGCAGTTACTACCTTGAAGATGGATCTTTTGTCAGGCTAGACAATATTTCATTGGGATACAACTTCAAAAATGTACCCGGGTTTAGCAGACTGCGACTCTATATTGCATCAAATAATGTCTTTACGTTAACCAACTACTCCGGAATTGATCCCGAAATTAACTTTTCGGGTTTATCGTTCGGATTGGATCAGTATAACGTGTATCCAAAAACACGGACCATCACTGTTGGTATAAACGCAACATTATAAACTTTAAAGACTAGTATTATGAAAAGGATATTTTTCGTTTTTTCTGCACTCCTGTTCATGCAGTTCGGCTGTACAGATCTGGATGATATTTTGTATGACAGAATTCCGGCAGATGAATATACAGCAGACCCCATTTTGAAAATGAGCCCTATATATGCTCCCATGCGTGAATTTGTTGACTGGTCCGGATGGTGGTTTGCCCAGGAGCTTACAGGCGACCTGGTGACAGCCCCTACCCGTGGTGGAGACTGGGATGACGGTGGAAAGTGGAGGGTTTTGCACCAACATACCTGGGATAATAATACCGAAGCTGTAAACAGCATGTGGAGCAGGTTCTATAGTGGGGTGCTTGAAGCCAATAAGTTTATCGAAGAACACAAACCACTTGCCGGTGACCCAATCATTGACGAAGCCATTGCCAAGGCAAGAATACTCAGGGCATACTATTATTACCTGCTTATTGATAATTACAGAGACGTGCCCTACATAACAGATTACGTCGATGCTCCAGAACGCCCCAGAAGAAACTTCAGAGCCGATATCTACCATGAAATCGTAAGAGAGGTAGAAGAAAGTGTTCTGCTAATTAACCCAAGCACGTCTAAAACAGGCGTTAACCCAGGAATGGCCTATTCATTGCTGGCCAAGCTATACCTGAACCACGCAGTATATACCGGAACCACTGACCCAACATATTGGGTTAAAGCCGAAGAAGCCGCAAACAATGTCATTAGCCTGGGACAATTCGCACTTGAACCAGATGCACTCGGGCCATTTATTACCAATAATGACAACTCACCCGAAAACATATGGGTCATCCCCTTTGACGAAGACACATACCAGGGGTTCAATTTGCATATGAGGACTTTGCACTATAACAGCAACCTAACCTTCAACATGGTTGTAGGTCCGTGGAATGGGTTTGCGGTTATGGAAGACCACTTCCACGCCTATGAAGACATTGACCGTCGCAAGGACGGATTTCTTGTAGGTCAACAGTATACTGCTGATGGTCAACCAATTATTGATGTAGGAGCCGGTGGTGTTCCATTGGTATTTGACCCACATATTCCCGCGCTGCACATGGGCGCAGGCCACACCCCTGTGCAAATCAGAAATTCAGGAGCCAGGGTTGTTAAGTTCGAAATCAAAAGAGGTGCAGATGCCAATCTCAGCAATGATTTTCCCATATTCAGGTACGCAGATGTCCTGCTTATGAAAGCTGAAGCCTTAATCCGTCAGAATGGGGCGGGAGCAGGAGATGCTTATATCAATATGATCAGAGAAAGAGCAGGCGTTGCACCCTGGAGCAATGCCACACTTGACATGCTGTTGGAGGAGAGGGCCAGGGAAATGTTCTGGGAAGGACATCGCAGACAAGACCTTATCCGATTTGGGAGATTCAACAGGTCATGGTGGGAAAAGCCGGTTTCTTCACCCGACCGCAATACATTCCCCATACCGGAATGGGCTGAGGATTCAAATCCGAATCTCAAAGAACCACCGGTTCCATTAACAGGGAAAAACTCCTGATCATCCTGATACTTTTGCAACATTCAAACATATTGCATCGTACAGGTTTCGGAGAAAATACTAACATGGCAAAGTTTTTTTACTTCTATCAACCAAATAAACACAAACTAAAATTTTTGAATTATGAAAATGAGTGCATGGAAAAATCTTCTGTTTTTCACAGGTCTGCTACTGCTTGCTACCGCAGTTTTTGTTTCCTGTTCAGACGATGATGATGATGATGACATCCCTCCCATTTTGGTAGAGGATGGATTGTATATCAAAGGTAGCGTTACACCCTTCGATGAATTAACATTTGAAGGAATGTTGTCACCTGGTATAAACGAAGTAGGCCAGGAGCCAAGAAGTGGCATGTATGAAATGTACATTACCATCCAGGCGGGGTCAGCTGGTTTTAATATTGTTGAAGTTTCAGGAGCCACACAGACCGTGTATGGACCTGCAGGCATCGAAAATATTGATACCGGTGGCGAAGACGAGCAACCAAATGTGATCCTTCAACGGGGCACCTTGGGTACCAGTGGCGTATTTACTGTCCCTTCTGATGGTTTATATCACATTATCGTTGATAAGCCGACAAATACAATCGTTATTGTACCGGTTCCGTACTGGGCGATTATTGGAGGAGTAACAGCCGCAGGTTGGTCCGATACGCAGATGCCAATGGTTGGCTCATTCAATCACGAGAGTCTTAAGTTCGAAATCAAAGATTTGGTTCTGAGGGGCGGCGACTTCAAATTCAGATATGGCGGTGGCTGGAAAGTCAATGTTGCAATGAACGCAGAAGAAGTGAAAGCCAATACCAATTTTGGAGGCGAAGTTCAAGGCAGCTTGCCAAATCTTACCACCACATTGGTTCCAGGCGGAGGAAATTATATCTTTTCTGGTGATTACGAGGGTGTGTATGACGTCTCCATAGAATGGTCGCTTGAGGACGGATTTTCTTCTTCACTGGTAAAAACTGGTGATGTAGAGCCGCTTCCATTCCCTGATGACCTGTATATGATCGGGGATGGAGTTGGTACATGGGATTGGGAAGAAACCAATCTGAAAATGGTGCCCGTACACAGTAAGCCGCATTTGTTCTGGAAAATTGTTTGGATGAATGCTGAAGGCGAATTCAAGTTTGCGCCCGAAAGAGCTTGGGCTGGCGACTTTGGAAGGGCTGGTGATCCGGACAACGGTATCTATAACATTGGTGGTTCCAACCTCCCGGTTCCTGGAACTGCTGGTTACTACATGGTTGTAGTGAACCTTGAAGATGAAAAAATTGCTGTGGTTGATCCGAAGGTTTATCTCATTGGTGATGCCCTTGGTAGCGGGGATACAGCAAACCCAGACGGACTGTTCACTGTTGATA
The DNA here is from genome assembly GCA_007118495.1 of Bacteroidales bacterium. Classification (GTDB taxonomy): domain Bacteria; phylum Bacteroidota; class Bacteroidia; order Bacteroidales; family UBA7960; genus PUPG01. Next base: position 8,876 of record SKRM01000055.1, on the reverse strand, counting down.
ATGAAAACCAAGTTATTAAACTTACCAAGGCATTGTCAGCTGGAGACCTCAGGATGTACGCCTGGTTTGATGCCGTTGACGGATGGTTCACAGACTGGTGGCAGTCAGAATTCATCGTTATCGATGAAGAGTTGTTGTTCCGTGGTAAAGGCGATGACCAGGAAAGAGTTAACCTGAGTGCAGGTGAATATACCATTGAATTGAACTTCAGAGACTACACTGGTTCAATAGACTAAAGAGCGTGACTTAAAAGAATCGCTAATCTAAAAAAGAGGCTGTCTCAAAAGCACGAGGCAGTCTCTTTTTTTTTAGAACTCTTCACGGACGGTGAGTATTTTATATATTTTATCTCCCCGCCTCACCAGCCCTGTAACCGGCAGTGAGCAAACACTGCCCTTTTCAGCTGTATCAACTGGCTTATTATCAACACGTAATTCAACAAGTCTGAACTCAACCACACCCGTTGAAGGGCCAATAATCATCAGTTCATCCCCGATTGCAATACCTGTAGTTTCAAGCCTGGTTTCCAAGACCCCTGATTTGGCAAAATAGTTGTTGACTTTGCCAATATAGTGCTTACGGCGGGTAGATTGAGAACCATACCTCTCTGCCCACTCCCCCATTGTACGCCCAAGGTAGTACCCATCCCAAAAGCCCCTGTTAAAAACTCCGGCAAGCCGCCTGGTCCAATCATCTATTTTTTCCGGAGTATAGTTACCCTCAGATATGGAATGCAGGGCCTCTTTATAACATTCAGTAACCGTTTTTACATAATCTGCTGATCTTCCCCTGCCCTCAATTTTCAAAATCTTCACCCCCGCATTGATTATTTTATCTAAAAAACCAATGGTAGAAAGGTCTTTGGGCGACATGATGTATTGATGGTCAACTTCAAGTTCATACCCCTCTTCCTTGTCTGTTACGATGTACGACCTGCGACAGAGCTGTAAACATGCACCCCTGTTGGCTGAGTAGTTCATATTATCCAGACTTAAATAACACTTCCCACTGACAGCCATACACAATGCCCCATGAACAAATATCTCGATCTGTACCAAATCGCCTGAGGGGCCTCTGATATCATCCCGGGTTATCCCTTCTACGATTTGGTGTACCTGTTCGAGTGTTAACTCCCGGGCTAAAACCATCACATCGGCAAACCGGGAGTAAAATTTGATGGCACCAAGATTAGTAATATTACATTGGGTAGACGCATGTACCCTGACATCCTGACTGCGGGCATATTCCATTACAGACACATCTGACGCAATAACTGCCGTTACTCCGGCAGCCCTGGCCTTATCAACAGTATCGCGCATTTCAAGAATCTCCTCATCATAAATAATGGTGTTAAGGGTAAGATAGGTCTTAACACCTGATTGATGGCAGATCTTGCATATTTCAAGCAAGTCATCATGAGAAAAATTTTGTGAAGAGCGGCTCCGCATATTAAGTTTGCCCACACCAAAGTAAACTGAATCTGCCCCACCCTGAATGGCCGCTGTCAGCGACTCAAACGATCCGGCCGGAGACATAACTTCAGCCAATTTATTATAATTCTTCATGGTTTTTTTTTTGATTATACAAAGATACGAGAATTGCATGCACCCCCCTTCAAGCTCCAGGCTTATTAAATTTTAAAACCATATGGGAGATAACATAACAAGTCAGTGTCTTTTTCATTTACCAGGCATTACCTTGGCGCAGGTTCGCGTGTGAATAAAAAATCCCGTAAATTTGCAATAAAAACACCGTGCAAAACAAAGTAGTTCAGTTTGAAGATCTGGGGATTATTGATTATAAAAAGGCCTGGGACTATCAGGAGTCGTTATTTGATGGCATTATACAGCAAAAGATGTATAACCGGGCAAATCCTGAATCAGCCAGTATGACGAATAACCATTTGCTATTCTGCGAACATCCGCATGTATATACCCTTGGGAAAAATGGTTCAGAAAATAATTTGTTGGCTGACATGCTGCAGTTGCAGAAAAAAAAGGCAAGCTTTTACAAGATTAACAGGGGTGGGGATATTACCTACCATGGTCCGGGACAGATTGTTGGTTACCCTATTTTAGATCTTGATAATTTTTCGCCGGATATCCACAGATATGTGGCGTTTCTTGAAGAGGCCATCATTAATACCATTGCAGAGTATGGACTCAAAGGTGAGAGGTTTAAGGGAGCATCGGGTGTATGGCTTGAACCTGATAACCCTGCCAGGGCCAGGAAGATTTGCGCTATTGGGATACGCAGCAGCCGATGGGTTACCATGCATGGTTTTGCATTCAATGTCAACACCGACCTGGGTTATTTTGAGCTGATCAACCCTTGCGGTTTCACAGATAAAAAGACAACATCCATGCAAGCCGAACTGGGCAGGGAGTTTCCACTGGAAGAAATAAAGCCAGGGATAAAACACCACCTTGGCGAATTGTTCGGTATGCAGTATCCTGATAAAAACTAAGCCTCAGGGATATTTCGGAGAACATCAAGAGTCAAGTCCCAGAATTTCTGCACTGTAGATATTTCTATTCTCTCGTCGGGCGAATGTGCTCCTTTGATAGTGGGGCCATATGATATCATGTCCATCCCGGGATATTTTTCACCAATAATGCCGCACTCCAAGCCGGCATGAATGGCAAGTACTTTTGGTGGTTCTCCAAAAAGTTTCTCATATGACTTCTTCATCACACCCAAAATAGCAGAATCCATATTGGGAGTCCACCCCGGATAACCATCTCCATGCTTTACTTTTCCGCCAGCCAGCCTGAAAACACTGGCTACCATGTCTGCCACATCGCGTTTACCTGTTTCTAATGAGCTTCGTTGACTTGTTACCACGATAATCTCCTGAGGGGTTATTTTAACTGAAGCCAGGTTGGTAGATGTTTCGACCAGGTCAGGAATTTCTGCCGACATGGCTATTACCCCATGCGGACACGCATACAATGCATTCAAAAGCCTGTTTTGCGTATCATAATCAATCAGGCATTCTGGCATAACAGCTTCACGGAGTTCAATTTTCAGGTCAGGTTCCATTGATCTGACAGCTTTCTTGATCTCATCACCCAGCGAAGTGATCAATTCACTGCAAGCATTCTTATGTCTTTTGGGAATCGTAAACGTTGCAAATGCTTCTCTGGCTATTGCATTATGGAGATTACCACCTTTTATCTCAGCCAAACGTATTTCATACATTTTCTCAGCATTCCACAACAGACGATTCAATATTTTTATGGCATTACCACGTTTCTTGTCAATATCATCTCCTGAATGGCCTCCTTTTAAGCCTGTAACGGATAACTTAAAAGCAATGTGATCTACCTCTGTCTTTACTCTTTCATAGGCAAAAGTTACCAATGTATCCGTGCCCCCTGCACAGCCAATAAATAACTCACCATCATCCTCAGAGTCAAGATTGAGTAATATACGGCCGTCCAGAAAACCTTTCTCCAGATTAAACGCGCCTGTGAGGCCGGTCTCTTCATCTACGGTAAATAAGCACTCTATCGGCCCGTGTTCCAGATCGTCTGCTTCAAGAATCGCAAGTTGGGCGGCTATACCAATGCCATCATCGGCACCCAGCGTTGTACCGGTACCCCTGACCCATTCTCCGTCTATCCGTGGCTTTATGGAGTCTTTGTCAAAGTCATGTTCAACACCCTCATTTTTCTCACAAACCATATCTACGTGGCTTTGGAGTACTATGGTAGGGCGGGCTTCATAGCCGGCGGTGGCAGGCTTGGTTATCAATAAATTACCAATCTTATCCTGCTTGCATTCCAGCTTGTGTTTGTCAGCAAATTCTTTTAGAAAAGCAAGTATCTTTTCTTCTTTTTTAGATGGCCGGGGCACCTTACAAATTTCCTCAAATAATTCCCAAAGCCGCCTTGGTTTAAGCGCTCCCAATACAGAATTTTCCATAAGTCGCAAAGATATTGTCATTAAAAAAACCCAAAACAAACCATTTCGGGAAAAGTCAGCCCATGATGAAAGGCCTAATTAAGTAACGAATATACGAATTTATTTGCTGAAGTCTATATGCATGGCGGGTCAACATGCAGGCAGAAAGTTCACTAATATTTTATCGGGTCAAAACCCTTACCATATACGCCCATTACATTGGCCACAGAAATAAAGGCCTCAGGATCAATTTCCTTGACAGTTCTGAAAACAGTGGATGTTTCATAACGCCTTACAACAACCATCAATACAGAAATATCTTCCTTGCTATACCAGCCCCTTCCGTCAAGTAGTGTAACACCACGTCCTATCTCATTTGCTATCCGCTCAGCTATCAAGTCATGCTGGGGAGAGAAAATAAAAAGCTGAACACTCCGGCGATGCCCCATCAATAACATATCTATCGAGTAAGAGGCAACTGCCATGGTGACATACCCATAAACCATGACTTCAAGTGATTGAAATAAAAAGTAAGAGGATGAAATGATGAACAGGTCGAGATACAAAATAATACGGCCATGACTGATGTTCCTGTATTTGTTAATGATCATGGCAATAATATCCGTACCTCCGGTACTGCCACCCTGGGTAAACACAAGTCCGACTGATGCACCTCCCAAAATACCCCCCAGAATGGCCGACATAAACCTGTCATCCACTACCGGCTCAGTAATCAATGGCTGTAAAATGCCAAAGAACAATGATAAGACGACCACTCCGAAAACTGTTCGTATTCCAAAGCCTATACCCAGACTTTTAATACCAAAAATTACAAGAACAACATTGGCTAAAAAAAAGGAAGCAGCAACCGGGATACCAGTTGCGTAATAAAGGAGTGCAGCTGCACCGGTTACACCCCCGCCAACAATCTCTGAAGGCAGCAAAAAGGCTGTCCAGGCGATGGCGTTGACAAAAAGTGCGAATGTGATGATGATGTAGCTCTTTACCAAGGCTAGCAAAGCGTATTTTTTGTTTTTTGTATCCATTGACACATATATTAATCAATATTGTTTAACAAAAAATTCGCATGTGTGTTTAGCTGTCTTTCCAAATAAGTGCCGCTGCACCTAAAATAGCTACATTTTTACCCATTAAGCCTGAAAGAAGTAGTTTGACCTTACCTTTATAGGGTGAAATCAAATTTTCTTCCAAAGATTTTCTGGCTGGATTTAAAATAAAATCACCTGATTTTGCCAAACCTCCAAAAAGGAAAATGGCTTCGGGGCTGGTATGAGCTACTGAGTCAGCAAGCTGTCTCCCCAGAATCTGCCCGGATATTTCAAATGCCTCCAGGGCCAGTGGATCATTTCTCTTAGCAGCTTGATAAATCATTTCAGAGGTTAATTCCTGAAAACTTATTTTGGCCAGTTCTGAATTTCCGTTATTTCTGGCAAGCAATTCAAAAACCGTACGTTTGATGCCCGGTGCTGACACAAATGTTTCTAGACAGCCTTCATGACCACAACCACATTTTCTGCCTCCTGAAATCACTTTCACATGTCCGATTTCTCCTGCAAAACCATCATGGCCATATACCAGTTCACCATTTACTACAATTCCGCTACCCAAACCAGTACCCAGGGTAATCATGATAAAGTCGCGCATGCCTCTGGCTGCGCCGTAAAGCATTTCACCCAGAGCAGCAGCATTGGCATCATTGGTCATTTTTACAGGAACACCAAATCTTGCCTTTACCATTTCAGCCAGCGGAACAACACCCTCCCAATTTAGGTTGGCGGCGTTTTCTATTGTTCCCATATGATAATTTGCATTTGGGGCACCAATACCTACTCCGGTTATCTGAAACGGACTGTTTATATGCTTCTCTGTCTTCTCAATCTCTTTAACCAGGGCATGTAAATAATCGTCAGCGTTATTAAACATATCTGTTGGAGACACTCCTTCAGCAAGAATATTTCCTTCAATATCAACAAAACCAAATTTGGTAAACGTTCCGCCAATATCAATTCCAATAACTAAATCTTTCATTCTCTCTTCACATTTATATTATATTCATATGCCAATAATGTAAAACTACTAAAAATTTTGCTTGCGAAGATTTAAGCTTAAGTTTGAGGCTACAGCTGAATTTAAATATTGCGGCTACAGCTAAATTTAAATGTTTGTTCAATTATGGACATTGAATGGCCATATTCGGACGATAATATATTGCTCCCAAATTGTCCAATAATGTGATTAGCAATTATATAATCAGATTGGTTTGATCTTTGACAAATATGAGTTGTTTAACATTACATAACAATTCAGATATGCTTTCAATAAAACTGGCATTAAGACTTCTTTTGAGAAAGAAGCTCTCTTCTCTGATAAATATTTTTGGTCTTGCATTGGGAATTGGTAGTTTCTTGCTCATTTCCATTTATGCTTACAACGAGCTACAGTACGACCGCTTTCATGAGCAGGGGAAAAACATTTACAGGTTATCCGGCAACACCTTTAACCCAAACAGTCATTCAGCCATTTTGCCATTGAGATTTTATCCTATCATAAAGGAAAAGGTACCTGAAATTGAAGAAGTTGTCCGCGTTCAGGGTGCATTTGGCTCACCTAACCTGGTAACTGATGAAATTTCATTTGCACAAGCAGGCATATTGTTCGTCGATCCGGAATTTATGAATGTATTCTCGTTTCAGCTAATTAGTGGTAATATGGATGCCTTTGCAGATGATCCAAACAGCATTCTGATAAGTAAAGAAATGGCATCCAGGTTTTTTGGAGATGAAGACCCGGTAGGAAAAATTTTGAGATATTATGATGCATTCAATCTTGTGGTGAGAGGGGTTTTGGAAGATGTCCCCGCATACAGTCACTTGCAATTTTCTGCCCTGATCAATATTGATTTTCAACGAATATTTAACGCAACTATTTTTGAAATATGGGGCAGTTACACGACGACTTATTACATGCTTGTGCGTGAAAACACCAATATTGGAACACTGGAAAACAAATTACTTACATTATACGCTGAAGCGGTAAATCCAGCCTATACTGACGGAACCCGAAATTTCTACCTGCAACCACTCTCTAAAGTATATCTGGGCTCTGGTGAGATATCTTCACCTACAGTGCCAATTCTTACAGGTAATCAGTCGGCGGTCTACATTTTTTCTGTCTCAGCAATTCTGATTTTACTATTGGCCTGCCTTAATTTTGTTAATCTGACGTCGGCCAAATCAACCATGCGGGCCAGAGAAGTAGGAGTTCGCAAGGTGTTGGGGGCAGGGAAAAGGAACCTTATCAGTAAATTTTTTGCAGAATCACTTCTGATTGTTTTCATTTCGATGATACTTGGTATTGTATTTGTCGAACTGGTGTTTCCGTATTTTTCTGACTTTGCAGGTAAAGATATTGGACTATACAGCATTCCCCTTGGCATCCTTGTTATAAATTTAGTCTTGCTTCTCTTGATTGTTACAACCCTGTCTGGTCTGTATCCGGCTTTCGTTCTGACCCGTTTTCAACCTGTTACAGTATTAAAGGGATCGGCGGCATTAATCGGCCGACAACTTCAGGGAAGGTCAGGCCCAAATTTTCGATTGCGCCAAATACTTATTGTTTTGCAGTTTGCAATTTCAACAGGTTTGATCATCAGCAGCCTGGCTATGTTTAACCAAACCCGTCATGCATTGACCCATAGCGGTTTTGACTCAGAATCTCTGATAGTATTGAGAAATTATTCAGATGATCAAATGACCAACCGATACCATGCCATTCGTAATGAACTGGAACAGTATCCATTCATTAAGCAAATCAGTGCCGGCACCCACATCCCCACCCAAAGGCTAGGCTATGTTACAAGGCTGCAGGAACCCCATAAATCAAGGGATGAAAGTGCAATAGTATATCTGACATATGTTGATTTCGGCTACCTTGAAACGCTCGGCGTCAAACTCTCTTCAGGTCGTTTTTTTGATATAGAGAATGCAACAGATAGCACAGAAACGGTCATTATAAACAGGACTGCTGCCAAAGAATTGGGAATCAAAGAGGCAGATGAAATTCTCCTTGCGGGTTTTGGAGGATCTACAACAAAAAGAGTCATAGGTATTGTTGAAGACATTCATTTCAGGAGTGTACTTGAACCGGTAAATCCAAAAGCATTCTACATTAACCATGAGTTTTATTATCAACCTCCGGCATCTAATCATATTCTCATTAAGTATGATACAAAAAATCTATCTGAAGTAATCAGTTCAATTGAATTGGCCTGGGCAAAAAACGCCCGCGAAGGAAGAACCGCTGATTACATTTTCATGGATGCACATTATGAAAGCCTGTATTTAAGTGAACTTCAAACAGGTAGAATCGCACTGATTTTCACATTTCTGGCCATACTCATTGCTGCCCTGGGGCTGCTCGGAACTACAGCCTATGTAATGGAAGCCAGAAAAAAAGAGTTGGGTATCAGGCAAGTCTTGGGGGCAACCATCCTCCGTTTATCGACCATGATATCCAGAGAATTTGCCTTGCTCATCATTCTGGCCAATGTGATCGCATGGCCATTGACTTTTTATTTGATGACAAGGTGGTTGGATAAATTCGCATACAGGGCTGAAATGAGCATCTGGATATTTCTACTGGCCGGACTGGCAAGTTTATTGCTTGCACTGAGCGTAGTCAATATCATGGTATTCAAACAGGCAAGGCAGAACCCGGTACACGTATTAAAATATGAATAACCCCTAAACTGCGAGGACTGAAAGGCCGAGCCCTACTTTCTACTTTTGCGGCTGCGCCGCATTTTGATTGTTAATCGGTTAAAAGTTGGTAATGCCACAGACCAACTTTTCAACCGCCGTCGCTTGCGACGGCTAACCGTGAGGCCCAAAGGGCCGAACCAACTGCGAGGCCTGAAAGGCCGAGCTAACTGCGAAGCCCGAAGGGCTGAG
>SKRM01000034.1 GCA_007118495.1 Bacteroidales bacterium | reverse complement strand
TGATTTTTGTTTTTTTAACAATCGCGGTACACGGCAGGCTGAGCGCCTGCACAAGCTATTTGGTTACACCCGGGGCGACAGTTGACGGATCAAGCATGATCAGCTATGCGGCCGATTCACACATCCGTTATGGTGAACTTTATTACCGACCGGGTGGGCCCCAGGCCGAAGGATCATATTTCCAGGCTTATTATCGCGGTTCACATAAACCTCTGGCCAAAATTCCCCACCCGAGCCATATATATACCGTCATCGGCTTTATGAATGAAAAACAAGTGGCCATAGGTGAATCGACATTTGGGGGTCGGCGAGAGTTGTTTGATACCCTGGGCATGATCGACTACAGCAGCCTGATGATGTTGTCAATGCATTGGGCTTCAAGTGCCCGGGAGGCCATAAAGATTATCGCTGAACTTGTGGATGAATACGGTTATTATAGCTCGGGTGAGTCTTTTTCAATTGCTGATCCCTATGAGGTATGGTATATGGAGATCATAGGCAAGGGGGTTGATTTACAATACGACGAAGCTGGCCAACCCTTTAACGCCAATAAAGGAGCTGTTTGGGTGGCCAGGCGTATACCTGACGGCTATATTTCAGCCCATGCCAACCAGGCGCGCATCACTACTTTCCCGCTTTCCAGTGACCCCACCTCCATTACGAGCCTGGAATTTGACCGTCTGCACGACCCGGATGTCCGGGTGATTTACGCACACGATGTGATCAGTTTTGCACGTTCGCAGGGGTACTACGATGGACCAGACCATTTATTTAGTTTTGCCGATGTTTATGCACCCATTGATTTTGGCAAGGCCCGGTTTTGTGAGGCCAGAGTCTGGAGCATGTTTAACAGGGTCAGAAGTGATATGGTGCAATATATGGACTATGCACTTGGGTACAACTTTGAAAACCGTATGCCATTATATGTTAAGCCTGAACGAAAACTGACAGTTGAAGACCTGATCAGCTTTAAGCGTGATTATTTGCAAGGAACAGAATATGACAAATCACAGGATATTGGTGGTGGACCCTGGAACAAGCCCTATCGTTGGGTGCCACTTCGGTGGGATATTGACGGAAAAACCTATTTTAACGAACGAACCACTGTTACCCAGCAAACGGGGTTTTCTTATATCGCCCAGTTGCGCAGAGACTATCCCGATCACATTGGCGGAATTACCTGGTTTGGAGTGGATGATACAAACATGACGGTTTATGTGCCTATGTATGCTGGTATCCGCAGGGCACCTGAAACTTTTGCCGAAGGGTATGGAAGCATACTTGAGTATAAAGAGGATGCGGCGTTTTGGGTGTTCAACAAAGTGGCTCATTTTGTGTACCTGAGGTACAGCCTGAAGATTGATGATGTTCGCAAGATGCAACAATCGCTTGAAGACAGTTTCATGGCATTTGTACCTGCCGTTGACAAGGCGGCTCTTGAGCTTTACGAAAAAGACCCGGAAATGGCCAGGGATTTGCTGACGGAGTTTTCAGTATCAATGGGTAATCATACAGTGAAACAGTGGGAAGAACTCTTCCGCTTTCTCATGGTCAAGTACATTGACGGGAATGTGAAGAAAGAAGAAAATGGTGTGTTCCTGACCAATGAGTTTGGCAAATACCCCATTGTTCAGCACCCTGGTTATCCGGAATGGTGGCTCAGGGTAATACAAGAGAACACAGGTGACAGGTTTCTGATACCTGAATAGGCAGCTCAGACATTTGAGTTATCTGGCCGTCCAGGTGATGGTTACCCTTCTTTCTCTGGAAGCTTCGACACCGTAAACGGAATTTGCCGGATCATCTCTGTCAGCTGATACATTTGGCCTTGACAAGTCAGATCCAAATGGATTGTTTGTATAGTCAAGGGCGCCATCAAGGATAAATTGTTCCAGTGCACCGTCGTTCCATTGCATGAGGTAGTTTTCAACGGATACAAATCTGCGTTTTGAGAGTACCAGGTTGTATTCGCTTCTGGCAAGCGGGCTTGCGTGGGCAGTGAATGTAATGGTGTGTTCACGGCCTTGTTTTAGTTCGTCATAAAGAAATGATGCCAGCCATTCTAACTGTTGCATGCCTTTTTCCACGTCATCAAAAAAGAACTCCAGTTCAGAGGGAGCACTTGAACTGCTTGCAAAAAAACGCTGACGTCTCTCCATAAAACCTTCGTAGGTTTGGGCATAGTCAAGTTGTGTTGTTTCTTCCCAACTATTTGGATTTGGACGGTCATTATCAAAATATACCACAAAAAATCCCGCCATCAATGCTTCTTCAGCAATCGGGTCGATGGGGTCTTCTTCTGGTTTTATAACAGGCATTTCTGCAACCAGGGGCTCTTCAGGGGGTGTGATTTCAAAGTAAAATATGTTATCATCAAAAGCCCCCATATCGCGGTTTGAAGTGAAATAACCTGATGTTTTGTCAATGAAAGAGATTGCAAAATCATCGTGGGCGGTATTGAAAGGTGGCGGGAAGAGGAGCCTTTGGCCGTTTTTATATATGACAAGGTCAAGGCCTCCGGATGTTTCAATATGATTTGTAGCAAAAATTAGATGGCCTTCTGGTGACAGAGAAGGAAATACCTCATCGTAGATGGAGTTAATCTCTGGTCCCAGATTAAATGGTTCACTCCATCCTGATCCATCCCAAACAGAAGTGTACAAGTCAAACCCTCCATGTCCACCCGGCATATCTGAAGAAAAGTAAAGTGTATGGCTCTGGTCATCATAGTAGGGGTGCTGGACCGAGTAGGACACGTCATTATATGGGAATTTTGTGCTCTGGCTCCATTGTCCGTTTTCACTGGTGTAATAGGCCAGGTAAAGGTTTTGAATGCCCAGGTTGTTTGGCTCAGGATAATTTCTTGTGACAATAACCAAAGAGGTGTCTTGCGCAATGGCAATGGGGCCATCATGGAGCAAGGTGTTCAGGTTTTCAGG
>SKRM01000064.1 GCA_007118495.1 Bacteroidales bacterium | reverse complement strand
AGGCGGGCAGAGATTCGAAGCGTTCTGCAGCTTTCTGATACAAAGCAGCAAGGTTGTCCGCTACAATCCTTTCATTTTTCAGATGTCGCATAAAATGGAAAGTATTCGTAAAAGCAGTCAGCATAAACTATTTGACATACGCGGGTTCAACAGAACACCATGCCAGTTATAGATATATTGATTTTTTTGAGCCGTAAATATAATATTATTTTAAACACGCATTTAAATATTTTTTACCTACGAAACCAGGGATAAGGAGTCTGTCGCGAAGTTGTAAAGGATTAAAAACACAAATTTTATTAAAATTTCAGAAAACACAATATATATTGCTTTTGGTGTGTTTATTTGCAGGAAATTCAAACAACCCGCTACAACCATAACAATATTGCGACCATGCGCTACAGGTTTGCTGCCATCAATATCATTCTGCACTTTTTACTCGCAAACATATTGTTGGCCGAGATACAACCTGTCAGTATCCATGTAAAAGATCAGGAAAGACTCCCCCTGCCAGGTGCAACCATCCAGCTTACCAAACTCAATGATGGCAATAATATTTTCAGTACCACCGACCACACCGGCGTGGCAAGGTTTCACAGCCTTGACAATACATATTATTATGTCCAGATCCGTTACCTGGGTTTTATGACCCTTGAACGACAAATTCACATAACTCCTGATGCCAGGGAGTTTGAATTCCAGATGGCTGAAGACGCCATTAGTCTGGGAGGCGTTACTGTATCCGGACGACGGCCACTGATGAGCCAGGAAGAAGACAGGCTGATTATCGATCCCGAACCACTGGCCAATATCAGCAGCTCCATTCTGGAGGTTCTTGAAAGCACTCCCGGATTATTTGTGGATCCTGACGGGGGTATTTTTTTGGGTAGTACCAGGCCGGCCGCCATATATATCAATGGCAGGGAGCAAAAAATGAGCAGCCAGGATATCAATACCATTTTACGGAGTTTGCCTCCGGGCAGTGTAGAAAGAATTGAGATCATGCGCACGCCTTCAACCCGCTTTGATGCTGCCAGTTCAGGCGGAATTGTTAACATTGTGCTAAAAAAAGGTTATAAGGTGGGACGCTTCGGCACCATCAATGCCGGGATGAATCAGGGCAAACAGGGAAATCAGTTTGGGGGGTTCAGTTATAATAACAGCGGAGATCGGGCCACAGGCTATGTGAATGCAAACTTCAGCCGTAACGCCAGCATGAATGAGTTTTCTTCTCTGCGGCTTACTAGTCAGACAAGAAGCCTGAGTCAACAAGCTGAAAGCACCCAAAAAAGAAACCAGGCATACCTGGGGTTCGGCATCAGCTACGACCCCCGTGAGTGGATGGTTATAAGCTATGACAGCAGAATAAACCTGAGTGGAAGCAAATCAGGCTCTGATAACCTGAGCCTGATCACCGAAGCCCCCGACCTGATCATCTCAGAAAACATCAATGCTGTCAATAACCAAGGCCGTTTTTTCAATATATCACAAGATTTTGGTGTAACCATCAAGCTTGACTCCATGGGGTCTGTTTGGGAAACAAAGGCAGGGTTCAGCCATAATCAGAATACTTCATTTCAAGATTACCAGACCAGTTTTGTGCTGCCCCAGCAGTTTGTCCTGGCTGGTGAGGGTGACAGCGAACAAAGCAGGTCTTATATGATGCTGCAATCTGATCTCACCTATCGTATTTTGCCCCGAATGACTTTTGAAACAGGTTGGAAAAGTACATTTCAGCAATATGACAGCCAGTCAGCATATTTTATTCAGGCTAATGAAAGCCTGATCGATGACCCAAGGCGCACCAATGCTTTCCGTTATGATGAGCGTATACATTCGCTATATATACAAACATCTGTTCCATTGCCTGGTAAGCTTGTTTTGAAAACAGGTGTCAGGCTTGAAAACACCCAGATGGAGGGCAGGCAGACCATCCCCGGTGATACGAGTTTTGTTACCAAAAGGACAGATTGGTTCCCCTACGTTTATATGAGTCGTAAACTTTTTGAGGTTGCCAACCACGAGTTAAGGGCTTTCATGATCTACAGACGAACCATTGGCCGACCCGGATACCAAAGTCTGAACCCCTACATCAGGTATGTTGATCAATATTTGTATGAAACCGGCAACCCATCACTCAAACCTCAATACACCGACACATATGAGGCCAATATCAGCGTTGACAACACCCCGGTATTTGCCCTCGGACGTAAATATACCCGAAATATTTTTTCAAGTGTGACCTATCAGGATCCGCTGCAAGAGCATGTAGCGGTAAGGACATATGACAATGTAGGAAAAAATATGGAAACCTATTTTCGTGTTACCGCAGCCATCCCACCGGGCCGAAGATACTTTTTTGTTGCCGGTGCCCAGTACAACCGGAACCACTATGAGGGTGTCTATGAAGATACACCCTTGTCATTCAACAGAGGCAGCTGGATGTTTTTCACCTTTCACTCATTGAGGATTACATCACAGACAAGGCTTACCATTACCGGTTTCATGATGCACAAGGGGCAACAAAACTTTTATGAGCTGGATACATTCGGCCAGCTAAACATCGGGCTTAATCAGTCATTATTTGATAACAGGCTTCAGGTAAGTCTTAGTGGCAGAGACATATTCCGCACCATGGCCACCAGTTTCAACATGAATCAGGGGAGCATACCCATGTCGGGGCAACGCTACGGAGACACACAACGTTTTGGAGTAAACATCAGGTATCGACTGGGTGTCAGGAATCTCTAAAACATTTGTTTCTTCGCTAAAAGCATTTAATTTTACAACGTCTCTCTGCAGTGCAGCAAATAAGTCTTTGCCCGGGGTTTCAAAATATCCAGGGTTAGCCATTGTTTTTAACAGATGATGTCAATGAAACTACTCCATTGGATTCACCGGAGTTATCCCCGAAACTTTATCTTCAGTAAGCCACTGGCGGGTGCAGCCTTAATCTCATT
>SKRM01000071.1 GCA_007118495.1 Bacteroidales bacterium | reverse complement strand
GGGAATACGGCAAACAGGCTGAATGGGATGGCAAGGGCCAGGCTGAAGCCGAGCATGCCAATGGCCGGTGCAAATACATTGCCGCCAATGGCTGCTTCTACCAGCAGGGTGCCCACAATGGGCCCGGTGCATGAGAATGATACAAGCACAAAGGTGAGTCCCATGAGGAATACCCCAATTAAGCCTCCTGCTTTGTCAGCTTTGCTGTCAAGGGCATTTGACCAACTGGCTGGCATGGTTAATTCAAAGGCGCCAAAAAAGGAGGCTGCAAAAAAGACCAGCAATGCAAAAAAGAATATATTGAACCCCGGACTGGTTGCCAGGGCATTGAGGGTGCCTGCTCCGAATATCATAGATATGGCCAGCCCCAGTACCACATAAGCGAATATGATGGTCAGCCCGTATGTCATGGCATCACGTATTGCCCTTGGTCTGTTGTCGGCATTTCTGAGAAAAAAGCTGACCGTAAGGGGTATCATGGGGAATACGCAAGGGGTGAGCAAAGCCAGCAAACCACCCAGAAAACCCAGTATGAATGTCCAGCCCAGGCCTGTATCCTCTGCTGTTTCAGGTGTGTAAATAACCGGTGCATCCACTTCTGTGGCCCGGGTATCATCAATGGCCGATTCATCAACCGCCGTATCTGCTCTGGCAGCTTCTTCCTGCACGGGCTCTTGTGCCACCGGTGCAATGGTCTCCGGTACACCTGCTGCTCCTTCAAGATCAAATGCGAAGCCTAGAAAATCCGGAGGCAGGCAACGTTCATCATCGCATGACATATATACTAATTCGCCGGTAACAGTTACAGCTGATGAAGAAAGTACCCTGACGGTTTGACGGAAGGTGATGCTGCCACTGTACATGGGAATATCCATATCAAAATTGGGATCATACTTGATCTCAGCTTCGGCATACCTCAATTCTCCCACAAGCTGCCAGCCATCGGCTGCATCAAATGTGATCTCAGTCGGAATAGGTCCACCGGGGGCAAGCTCGGTACCATATATATACCAGCCCGGATCGATGTGTGCAGTAAGTTGCAGTTCATATTCGTTATCTCCAAGTTTTTCTTTTGAGAACTCCCATTCAACCGGTTCGAGAATCTGAGCAGACAAGCCTGTTGTAAGAAACAAGGCAAAAACCAGCATTGAGATACGCATCAATATCCGCTGTGTTATCATAGTGCTATTGGATTAATACAGGTAAACAACCACATGATCGTTAGGTTTTGGTTATGCCCGTTAAATAAAATTAAAATGCAATACAGTATATAGTAACAATACATTAAAAGTTGGACGCAAAGGTAAATATAAATAGCTTAATAAGATACCTAAAGGCCCTTGTCGGGTTGCCTTGTTATTACAAACAGTTCGCTTGATTGGTCACTGACCTTGAACCTTTCATCAATTCGCAGGCCCACCAGCCATGCTATCCGGCCCGCTGATTCCAGAACCATTATGTCCTTTTTTTTATGTCTGGGAATTTTGAGATCAGTGAGCATATCACTGACCTTTTTATACCCTTTCATGCCCAGGGGAATCATCTTGTCTCCCCGGGTCCATGGTCTAAGTAACAGGGGGAACTGCAACTTTTTCATATCAGCCACCATTATATAGGAGCTGGAGGGGAGAGGGTTCATGGTTTTTTTGCTGGTAATTTCGAAAGACAGTTTCACCTGATCCAGTTCCAGTACCTTGGCGTCTTTATTTATGAGGTAATGCTTTGTGTCTGGTGTTTTTTGTTCTGTTTTTCTGAGGATGAGTTTGCCCCGGTCTTTTAACAGCTGATGTGTTGCTGAGCTGAAACTCTTGCCTGTTTGCAGTTGGTGATTTTTAAAAATATCGTGGCAAGTGGCACTGGAAAATCCGGCATGCTTCAAAAACTCATACATAAGTGTATCAGGATGCTGTTGCTGCAACAGCGGTTTTAGTATGATATGGGTTTCATTTCCCATTTCCTTAACGCACTTTTTTTTCACCTGCTCTATCCACAAGTCGTAAAATGTAGAGGCAGCGCGCATCTTTTCAAAAAAACCACCCATTGTTGTGGCAAGACTGGGGTTAATCTCGCTGAGAACCGGAAGTATATGGTGTCTGATTTTGTTTCTTAAGTACTTTGTTTCCTGATTGCTTGCGTCTTCGCGATATGGTATTATTGTTTGCCTGACAAAATCTTCAATCTCATGTCGGCTGGCAAAAAGCAGAGGTCTGATGATGTGTTGGTTTTGCACCGGGATACCCTGCAGCCCGGCAATACCGGTTCCCCTGACGAGGTTTATAAGCATGGTTTCGATGGCATCATCCAAATGGTGGGCCGTAGCAATATGGCTGCACCCTTCTTGCTTTCTTACCTGTTCAAGCCAGTTATAGCGCAGCTCTCTGGCCGCCATCTGAATGGATAATTTGTGCGTCGACGCATAAGATTGCGTATCGAAACACTTTGTCAGGCATTTTATTTTCAGACGTTTGGCCTCTTTTTCAACCAGGGCCTGATCCTGATCGGCATCTTCGCCCCTAAGAGAAAAATTGCAGTGTGCAATGATGTACTTATATGGTGACCTGCCGAACAATGCCAGCATAGCCATAGAGTCTATGCCCCCGCTGATGGCCAGCAGCACCTTGTCTTCTTTTTGTAACAACTGTTTCTCCCCGATAAATCGGGTAAAGTTGGTGTACAGGTCGGCAGACTGACTGGCTATGGTTTCACTTGCCATGGTTTACTATTTGCAGTCATGTTTTGGTATGTTGCAAAAATACGATTTATATGTGTCCGGTTTCTGATATACCCCATATGGAACCTCCTAAATGCCTTCAGGCAAAAAAATATTCTTTTATTAAACATCGAACTGCCAGGATATTAAAGTCGTTTAGAAGCAACTCATCAATTATTTTTTCTAAAAGCTTGTTAAGTATACAAAAAACATTTTGTATCTTTGCCCTCCCCAAACGGGGGTTCGTACCCGGAAGTAAAACG
>SKRM01000060.1 GCA_007118495.1 Bacteroidales bacterium | reverse complement strand
CATGTCGGGGCAACGCTACGGAGACACACAACGTTTTGGAGTAAACATCAGGTATCGACTGGGCATCAGGAATCTCTAAAACATTTGTTTCTTCGCTAAAAGCATTTAATTTTACAACGTTTCTCTGCAGTGCAGCAAATAAGTCTTTGCCCGGGGTTTCAAAATATCCAGGTTTAGCCTTTGTTTTTAACAGATGATGTCCATGAAAGGATTCCATTGGATTCACCGGAGTTATCCCCGAAACTTTATCTTCAGTAAGCCACTGGCGGGTGCCGCTTTAATCTCATTATTCAGTTTCCTTTTTCTGGTTTTATATCAACCCGGCGACACCCACCCGGGGTACCACTTCGGATACGTAGCCACCATGGCCATATATTGTTTTTTTGTTGGCCTTTCTGTTCTGATCGCCACATTGATAATCAGGCGTATTCCATTTTTCTCCATAAAAAAGGAATGGACAGCAGGAAAAGAGATTCTTGCCATATTTATTTCACTGATCGTCGTCGGACTATCTATCTACCTTGCTGCATTTATGGTTGAGCCACCTGCAGACAGATGGAACCTGGCCACACTGCTCAACTCATTTCGCCATGGTTTTCTGATTGGGATTATCCCTTTTGGTTTCTTCTCTACGGTATATGCCCGAATATGGTTTGCGACAGAATATATCCTGGTAAAAAAAGATTCCATGACCGAAACAGGTGGCGATGATCATGAAAGCGTAATACAAATCAGTTCTCAATTAAAGAAAGAAAACCTCAGTTTTCTCTCTTCAAAGTTCATATATGCCGAGTCTGAAGGCAATTACATCAATTTCTTTATTGATGAAAACAACAGGGCCGTCAAAAAAATGATCCGTAATTCAATGAACAATGTTGAAGAAGATCTGGCCCATATTGACCACATAATCAGGGTACACAGGGCTTTTCTGGTAAACCTGAAAAAAGTACGCATGAAAAAAGGGAACACCCTGGGTTACCAGCTGAAGCTGGAGGGAGTTGATAAAGAGATTCCTGTTTCAAGAAATAAAACCAAAGAATTCAACCAGCTGGTTAAAAAACTCAGCTAGTCATTCATCACAAATTCTTTCCTTTCATCCCCGGCTACAGATCACACTTTATCATCCGGCAACAAAACTCTGCTGTCCATACCAGAAATTTCCAGGTGAAATTTATGTGCTTTTACTTTGCTGCAAATTCATTGCAACACAACAATTTAAAAGCACATAAACATGAAAAAAACAACCAACATCAAGGCAGTGATTGTGGTTTTCACCATCGCCTTATGCATACTACATGTGTCGAATGTTCAAGGAAGCAAAAATCCAGTATTCCTCTCAGGAAAGATCACGGATATGCATTCAGGAATGGTGGTGCCATTTGCCAATCTGGCCATTTACGGTCACGATCACAGCAAGCCACTTTTGGGTGTCTCAGCCGATGCTGAAGGGTCCTTTGGACTTTATATTCCTTCAGGCGACACCTTAAGGCTCTGGATAAGTGCCATGGGGTATATAACCCATAAACAAATCATGTTCCCTGCAACAGGCCAAAAGGCAATGATGTTGGGTGAGGTGATGCTATCGCCTCACAGCTATTCACTTGATGAGGTAATGGTTGAAGCAGAAAGACTCAGGGCGGTCATGGGAGACGGAACCATAACTTATCTGGTCAACAAAAACATGCTGGATGCTGCTACTACCGGAACAGATCTTCTTAGTCTGATACCAGGGGTTCACAGAAATATACTTAATGAATTGGTTGTAAACGGAAGCCAGGAGGTATTGATCATGGTCAACGGGATGGTAAGAGACAGACAATATATTCAGCAAATCAAGGCAAGCATGATTGACCGGATTGAATTGGGCCACGCGCCTGCAGCCAACCATGATGGTCAGTCTGTTGCCATGCTTCATATCACCCTTACTGAAGAATGTAACAAGGGGGTAGACGGTCATATTTTTCTGGAAAGTCCGGCCTCAGGTACACAGATTTATGCCTTTCCAAGTTATAGCATACGTTATGGAAGTGGCAAGGTGAGTCTGTTCACATCATATAATGGTGAAGTCAGCTTTTTTGAGATAGTAGAGTCTGACCTGCGACAGCAACCAGACAAACAATTCAGTGTGAATGACCGTCAAGAGGTATATCAAAAATACTGGTCACACCGCTTTCATGCCGGGGCCGACTTTGCCATCAACAAGAAAAACCACATCCATTTATATACTTTTTATAACCCATTTTCGCAAAGGCATGATGGAACGGCTGTTACTGAACTAACAGGAGCAGAGCATACAACATGGATGGCAGATAAAAAGGATAAAGATATGAACCACCTCTTTCAGTATTCGGTCTTTTTTAAGCACCAGATTAATGAAGAGCCCGACAATTATATCAGTCTGGATATCCACCGCCATCTTTATTCGGGAAGCAACAGCATAACCTATATAAACCAGCTAAATGGCCATATCAACCACAATGAATCCCAACCATGGCAACAGCGTATCGGGTCCAAATTTGATTACAGCAGGGCACTGAGCAAATATTTTTTACTCCAGGCCGGATTTATTGCCCAAAGCCGTCAGCTAGGTGATAAAACACAAGACGACTTTGATTTTGCAGAAAAGTCTGGGGGTGCTTATTGTACATTCAGGATCAACAATAAAAACTGGACCCTGCAAACTGGTGTCAGGTATGAACTGACTATTTTAAATCAGGCATTTGAGCGCATAAATTCCACAAAGGCCCTGTTGCCCTCTTTCTCCTGGCAGTACAGGTTTCAGCAAAATCAATTCATACAATTAGGATACAGAAAATCCATCCGGTATCCAGCCATCTATCACTTAAATCCGAATGTTTACAGACATAGCCCCCATAGCATTGAGAGCGGAAACCCGATGTTAAACCCGGCATCAAGGCAAAATATCTATGCTGAATACACGAAACGATTTGAGCACCATGTGGTGGTTGCTCGTTTGTTTTACAGCCATATTTCAGATGCAATCGGGCAACTGACCACCCTTGATCAGAACCAGCAGGTTCTATTGACCAGACCCGGAAACCTGGGTGATATTTCGAGCATTGGTCTACGCACAAACGCCTCTTTGCGGCTGACCAGAAACACAAACCTGAGCGGTTCCGTAGCACTGATGCACATGGCAACCCGTCCGGGCAGTCATGGCAAGGAACATCAACTGCCCAGACAAGCAAAACCGGCTTTTGAGACATCACTGGCCCTGTACACAAATTTTGGCCACGATCTGACCCTCTCCATCATGTTACAGCATGCCAGCCCAGAGTTACTGCTCCAGGGAGAATCTTACAGTGGCACCATGTATATGGTTTCGTTAGACAAAATCATGGGCCATGGATTCAAGGCAGGCATTGTCAGTGTACTGCCGTTCTCGAACACATTCACCTATCAGGGATTTTCATCACAGCATGATGCCCTCGACCAAAAGCGCGAGGGACGCATTCAACTAACGGCAGTACCTGTCTGGTTCAGGTTGAGCTACCAGTTCTCATCGGGTAAGAGCAGATCAGACAGCCATCGCCATATAGAAGAAACTGATGTTTCATCGAGAAGAGGTTTTTAAGCCGCAAAATGCGATTTTTTAGTTTCTTTGTATTTGATGAACCATCCGACAAAAATCATAAAGACTGCCAACGAAGCTGAAGAGGCACTTCGTCTTAATGCAGAAGCCGAAAGGGCTGCATTTCTCCCGGGGTTTTTCAAAGCCATGCCGGGTGGATACGGAGAAGGGGATTTGTTTTTGGGTGTGCGTGTCCCCCTGCAAAGAAAAGTAGCAGGGATAGCCTGGAAAAACATGGACAGGCAAGAACTGATAAAACTATTGCGTAGCCCCTACCATGAATGCAGATTGACTGCGCTTTTCATTTTGGTCAGACAGTTCGAGAAAGCAGCCACAGAAAGCGAAAGAGAATCATTGGTTGGCTGCTACTTAAATCACCTTGATTTTGTTAACAATTGGGATCTGGTTGACTCCTCTGCCTACCAACTTTTGGGTGCATACTTATACAACAAAGACCGGTCGCTGCTATATGAACTGGCGGGTAGCGGGCATCTTTGGCGTCAGCGTGTGGCCATGATCGCCACCTATTATTTAATCAAAAAACATGTTTTTGGGGATACCCTCCGCCTTTCGGTACTCTATTTAAACCACCCCCATGATCTCATCCATAAGGCCAGTGGCTGGATGATCAGGGAGGTGGGCAAACGTGATTTTCAGGCATCATATGACTTTCTGAAAAAACATTACCAAAACATGCCCCGAACCATGTTGCGATATGCCATTGAAAAATACCCGGGTGAGCTCAGGAAAAAATTTTTAAAAGGAGAATTATAAAACCTTTGCAAATCATGGATTCAGCCATCCAAATTCGTCCATATGCCGGATCAGAAGCCATTGAATTTATCCCTGAACTTGCGCGCCTGCGCATGGAAGTATTCAGAGATTTCCCTTACTTATACGACGGAAATCTGGCATACGAAAGGTCATACCTTGAAAAACTTGTACAATGCCGGGAGAGTATCCTTGTGGTTGCATTTGAAAACACCAATGTAATCGGAGTGTCCACTGGCCTTCCCCTCGAGGCTGAAACAGATAACATCCGGCAGCCATGGATTGATGAGGGCCATGACATACATAAGATTTTTTATTATGGAGAATCAGTATTGCAGAAAGAATACCGGGGCCGTGGAATCGGGGTGCGTTTTTTTGAAGAACGTGAAAAATGGGTACACTCACACAACAGATTCAATCTTATTACTTTTTGTGCAGTTGTCAGGCCACCTGATCATCCGATGAAACCAACTGATTATGTACCCTTAGACCCTTTCTGGAAGAAAAGAGGGTTTACCAGGACAAAACACATGAGCTGTCAGATTTCATGGCAGGACTTGGGTGCACAAACAGAAAGTAAAAAATATTTACATTTTTGGGTTAAGCCACTTTATTCTCGCCACTTTACAGACAAATACTCGAATGCAATCCTATAAATATGAAATAAAATCTTACATTTATGCCCATTAATCTATATGTTGGCAATGAAAAGGCTGTATACGGTTTTATTTATGATTATCACTTGTTTATCTCAGACCACAGGGCAAGACAATCGCATTGTCTTCAGCCCCCACTGGTTGCCGCAAGCCCAGTTTGCAGGATTCTATGTGGCACTTGACCAGGGTTTTTACGCAGAAAAGGGCTTAGATGTTGAAATCATTCACCCTTCAGCTACCGTAAATGCACTGACATTTCTTGAACAAGGCAAGGCTGACATCATCTCTCTTTTTCTTGTAACCGGGCTTGAAGCCGCCCGAAACGGATTGGACATAGTCAATATTGCACAGTTTTCGCAACATTCGGCCATTATGTTTGTCAGTAAAAAAGAAAGTGGCATTGAATCAATCGAAGATTTTCAGGGAAAGAAGCTGGGTATTTGGATGAGCGGGTTTCAGGAAGTTCCTGAAGCATTGATGGCCGAACGAAACATACAGCCCCAGTGGGTACCTATTATGTCAACCGTCAATATGTTTCTACTGGGAGGCATTGATATTATGACGGTTATGTGGTACAATGAATATAACCAGATTTTTTTAAGCGGCATTAACCACGATGAGCTAAACAGCTTTTTCCTGTCAGATTATGGATATAATATTCCTGAAGACGGCATGTACACACTGCGCCAAAACCTTGAGGAGAGACCAGAAGAGCTCAGAGCGTTTGCAGAGGCCACAGTGCAAGGCTGGGCTTATGCTACAGCCAACAGAGAATATGCCGTTGAACTGGTGGTTGACCTCATGCGCAAGGCAAATATTCCTTCAAATAAAGCCCATCAGCGCTGGATGCTTGGCAAGGTTCTTGAAATGCAACAGCCCCGGGATAAAGAAGTGTATCCCACACAACTTCATCCGGATGACTTCAGACATACCATTTCGATCATTGAACGTGTACGCAACACACGTTTCCCCTTGGGTTACGATCAGTTTTTCAAGCCTGTTATACCATTTACCGAATATCAGCCTCAGCCATGATAAAGACCAACAGGCTTTCGTTTCGCATTATCATCCGGGTGCTTATCATAACCACCAGCCTTTTTGTAGTCATACTATTGGGGTATAACTATTATACAAGCAAGATTATCAGAGAGGCAACCAAAGAAAACGCCATCGAACTGGCGGGAAACCTGGCCGGCCGCATAGAGCAGATATTGCAGCCCATGGAGAAGATTCCTGAAATGGTCGCTTCAACCATGGAGCTGGGGCTGATCCATCCTGACTCATTAGATATAATACTCCAAAACATCCTCTTGAGAAACCCCACCATTTATGGCGCGGCCATTGCCTTTGAACCTGATTACTTTCCCGAAAAGGGCAGGTACCATATGCTTTATGCCTACCGTGAAAATGACAAGGTGCACAGCGTGATATTGGGTGGTGATAACTACAACTACTTTTACATGGACTGGTACCAAATACCAGCCATTATGCAAAAAACCTATTGGACAGAACCATATTTTGACGAAGGGGGTGGCAATACCCTCATGGCTACCTATTCAGTACCTTTTTTCTGCACCCGAGACGGCGAAAAACGTTTTGCGGGCATTGCCACTGTCGACCTTGAGCTCCATTGGCTCACCGATATGGTCAATGCAATTCGAATCTTCGACACAGGTTATGCTTTCATGCTTTCAAGAAATGGGATGGCCGTTACCCATCCTGACCGCACCATGATCATGAACAAGAGTATTTTCTCAAATGCAGAAGAATGGGGTGCCCCTATCATGCGTGAAATAGGCAGAGAACTGATCAGGGGAGAAAGCCAGTTCAGGCAATATACATTACCTGGCAGGCCAAAGCTATGGGCGTACTACAGAAATCTGGAGTCAAATCAATGGTCGATAATGGTAGTATTTCCTGATAGAGAAATGTATGCCAGCCTGCGCGCCATGAATACCATGTTGATTTTCTTTATTTTGGTGGGGCTGATCTTGCTGAGCCTGATCCTTTCGGGGGTTATCAACCGCTTATCAAAGCCCCTGGTGCAGGTTGCAGATTCAGCAAGAAGTATTGCCGCCGGAAATTTCAATGTAAAATTACCCCAGATTACCACGAGAGATGAGATGCAGGAATTACGGGATGCTTTTGCCCATATGCAGAGAGAACTGTCAACATATTTGATCAATTTGAAAGAAGCAACTGCAGCGAAAGAAAAGATAGAAAGTGAACTGCGCATTGCCCGCGACATTCAAATGGCCATGATTCCCCACACATTTCCTCCCTTTCCAGACCTGCCACAGATTGACCTTTTTGCCATGCTTAAATCTGCCAAAGAAGTGGGGGGAGACCTATATGATTTTTTCATCATGGATAAGGACAAATTCTGCTTCGCTGTGGGAGATGTTTCAGGCAAGGGTGTTCCGGCTTCTCTTTTTATGGCAATGACCAGAACCTTGCTCAGAACAATTGCAGACAGAGAAAAATCACCTGCTCTGATTATGGAATCACTGAACCGTTCTCTGGCTTTTAACAATGAAAGCAATATGTTTGTAACCTTTTTCATGGGAATCATTGACCTGCGAACGGGTATACTGCATTTTTCAAATGCCGGGCACAACCCACCGGTTCTTCTATCAGCAAGTGGCGAGATCAAGGCTTTTGATATTTCAAAGTCGATTCCCCTGGGTTTATTTGAAGACTTTGTTTATACAGAATCTTCACTGCAGCTTAAACCCGGTGATCAGATTTTTGCCTACACTGATGGTGTTACCGAAGCTGAAAACAAATCAGATGAACTCTTTGAAGAAGAGCGTATGTTTTCTATTCTGGAACAACAGCGGCAATCATCTCCGCGCGATATGATCAGATTAATGAGCATAGCTATTGAAGATCATGTCGGAGATCATCCGCAATCTGATGACATTACCATGTTGACTGTTGCCTATAACGGATAAGCCCATGAAAGCACACCAGATTTCATTAGTCAATAAAATCAGCGAGCTCGAAAAGCTCCGCGACACCCTTGAAAATTTATGCTCACAGTGGAGCCTGTCACCCGCCATTTGCATGTCGGTAAACCTGGCACTCGAAGAAGCATTCACCAATATAGTGAACTACGCATTTGATGACCAGATGCCCCATGATATCAGCATGGAATTTTCCTATGCTGAAAACCAGCTTAAAGTTGTCATTGCCGATGACGGCAAACCATATGACCCTACCCGGCAAACGGCACCAGATATATCCTTGCCGGCTAAAGAAAGACCCATTGGAGGCCTGGGCGTTTTTCTTATAAAAAAAATTATGGATGATGTATCATATGAACGTACCTCCAACCAAAACAAGTTATATTTAACCAAACATATAAATCAATGAAACTAAGTAAAGAAAAGTTGAATGACGCACTCGTGCTTACCGTTGAGGGAAGATTAGACACCACACAGTCAGATGCATTTGAAAAAGATATTATCCAGATATTGGATGAGGGTGAGCAAAAAATCATCCTTGACTGCTCAGGTTTAAACTATATCAGTAGTTCGGGTCTGAGAATATTTTTGATCATCCAAAAAAAAATGATGGGGATTGGTGGCCAATTCAGCATTTGCAGCCTGCAGCCTGCCATAATGGAAGTTTTCGATATGTCGGGTTTTTCCATGATCTTCAGCATTCATCCCGATCTTGAGACGGCTCTCAAGCAATAAAACAGTAAAAGCATGGCTACATGATTATTGGATTTGGGTTTTTTCCAGTCATTATATTTCTTCTGTGTCTTTTTTTGCTTGACAGCTTCAAGCTTGTAAGCCCCAGGTGGCTAATTATTTGCATCATATGGGGTATAATTGCTGCGGCCCTGTCGTATTATGGAAATAATGCAGCAGCTGATCTGGGAAATTTAGGGTTTGAGGATGTGACCAAATATGTGGCCCCGGTTGTCGAAGAGTTGATCAAGGGTATTTTTATTATCATCCTGGTGGCCAGAAGGCGGGTAGGATTTATGATTGACGCAGCTATTTACGGTTTCGCTGTGGGAACCGGATTCGCACTTGCAGAAAACACCTGGTATTATATGCATCTGGGGCATGATTTTCATGTGGTGTTGGCCATTGTTCGCGGATTTGGAACAGCCATCATGCACGGAGGAACAGTGGCTATTTTTGCCATTGTGCTGATAGAGGGAGTTCACCGATCTAACCGCATTGTCCTTGGTGGGGTCATTGGAATGCTGATCGCCATCATACTGCACTCTGCATTCAACCACTTTATTTTTGATCCATTCATTCAGACACTGCTTATCATTACCCTGTTACCTTTGGTATTTTACCTTGTTTTTATATATACAACACGTCATTTGCAAAACTGGCTTGAGGTTGAGTTCAATAATGAGATCGACATGCTGCGAATGATACGAAAGGGACAATTCAGACAGTCAAAAGCAGGTGGATACCTGGCCACACTTAAAGAACATTTTCCGGGTGAGACCCTGATGGACATGTACTGCTTTTTCAGTCTCTACCTCGAGTTATCCATCAAAGCAAAACGAAACCTTTTGTTAAAAGAAAGCGGACTTCCGGTTATTACCGAACCGGACATAAAAGATAAACTTTTAGAACTTAGGCTGTTAAGGAAACAGATTGGCAAAGCCGGTGAAATGGCCCTGCTCCCATTGGTAAGGATGAGCCACCGCGAACTTTGGGAGTTAAACCAGTTATAATTGAAAAAACCAACTTTTTGCTGCCAATGCAGTAATATAGATGAAGCAAGAAGAATATGATATTATCCGGCGCATCCAACAAGGTCATATCAATGACTTTGGACACCTGGTAAAAAGGCACCAGGCTGCTGTTATAAGTCTGTTGTATCAAATGCTGGGTCGCGCAGAAGAGGCAGAAGAGGTGGCCCAGGATGTATTTGTGAAGGCATTTGAAAACATTGGAGCGTTTAATTTTAAAAGCAAGTTTTTCAGTTGGGTCTACCGCATAGCCATCAATACGGCCATCAGCTACAGGCAAAAGGAACAAAGATTCCAGCGGCCTGATTACATGCCTGAGCAAGGTATCAATGCTACTGAAAATACGGTGCTTGAAAATGAAAGAACCAGATACGTAAAACAAGCCATTGATCAACTGAAAGAAAAATACCGCACAGTAATAATTCTCAGCTACTTTGAACAGCTGTCATATGCAGAAATTGCAGAAGTATTGGATATTACTGAAAAAAAAGTAAAATCAAGGCTTTTTGATGCCAGAAAGCTTCTGCACGCAAAATTGGTTCATAGCGGGATATTTTAAAAAAAAAGAAAATGAAGCAAGGTGTTTCAAAAGAATTGGCACATTTAGTCAACCTGAAGCTTGAAGGCAATTTAAACGCCACAGAGCAGCAAAGGCTTGCATACCTGTTGTCTGATTCTGAAAATGCCCGCAATTACCTCAGACAAATGGAAGAGCTGGATGCACATTTGCGCAGCACATCCCAATGGTCTCCTCAGTCAGATATCAGTCAACAAGTTATACAGCGTATAGGTGAGGCTCAACAGAAACAAAAGCATATACGTACCATCAGCCTGGCAGGCAATTTCAGAACAAACGCCCCTGCCCTTCTGCGTTATGCGGCTATCTTGCTGATCGGATTGATGGTTGGCTCTGCCCTGACAATGATTATTTCAACAGGAAGATTCTCTGCCGACCGGCAGGCTGTTGTTGGCAGCATGGGTGGCAGGACAACACAGGCAATGTCATTCGGTGATGATGACTGGCAGCTGCAACTGAACTCTATGGTAGTAGATCAAACCATTACACTGGTGATCACGGCCTATGCATCTGTGGAGATACAGACCAATATCTCTTTTGATCAGGGAGCATACAGCCTTATCAAGGCAGGTGATACAAGTAGCAAGCCAAATCAGGTGCCGACCGTTTCAGGTAACGAGCTGATGTTTCATATCAAAGGGAATGAGAGGTATTTCATGATATTGCAGCAACAAGCAGTGATTCCAATGCCTCCCCTTCATTTGAATGTAGTTAAAAATGGGTCATTGGTGTTACAACAAGAAATAAACCTTTTTTAAAAACCAACCTTTTGGCCCAAAACAAGTATTTTAGATAAACATAAAACACCAAACAACAAAAACCAAAAACAATGAAATCAAAAAAAATCATTCAGATCCTGGCTGGCGTGGTCATCGCTTTTGTAGCTGGTGTCATGCTGGGCATTACCCTTACCAATCCGGGCATGAGCCTCAGCGAAGCAGCAGGAACAATCGGACGTGTTGACCAGTACCGCAATGT
>SKRM01000042.1 GCA_007118495.1 Bacteroidales bacterium | reverse complement strand
TCATCGACTATATAAACCTAACCTTCTTCATCTGGCTGAAAGCCGCTATGAATAATCAGGAAAGCCTGTACGTATATTTCCTGAAAGCCGGCGTGCGCGTTTCAACTGTACACCTTGTGCCACTTGATAAGTCTCTAAGCGGTCAATACCAGCTTATCAATATCAACGTGAATAATCTATCGTACCGCGATGCCGACTTCGATGCAATAAGATTTGAGTGGTTCAAACAAGGCGCACAGACCACCCACGTAGGCTTCTATATGGACTTAATCAGGATGGAAGCCGAGTTTGTACCGCCGGTAATTACAACAGATCACAACCTGTTAAGCAACCTGCAAGGCGGTACAGCCGATGAACGATACCATCTTAACAAAGCAAAACACGACACCGTACAAAAGATTGGCGAAGCAGAAAACCTGCCTACCTGGAACGGGGCAGCGTGGCCGGGTGGTGGCGGCGGCGGTTCAGCCACACCAGAATACAACCCTATCGACGTTGTTGAATATTACGAAGATGGAAAAGTTAAGCAAGTCAAAACCGACATAGGCAGCACTAAGTTCATTGACAAACGTGTTGCCTACCACGATAGCGGAGATAACATAGGTAAGGCCGATTTCGCAGAAATAAAAGACGAAAGCACCGAACCCGCATTGTGGAAAAAGATACAATACAATTACACTGAAAAAGTATTAACAAGCACCACCGTCACGGATATTGTGGCGTGGACAATAATTATTTGATATGGCAAAATGGTTAGCAAAAGAATTTGATTGGGACACCGGACGATACACCGGAAACTACTACGACATAGCAGAGGCAGGTATTGTGGCCGTGTTTGTCGATAGCTTCTTTGGCAACGACAGCAACGCAGGCACAGCAGCAGCCCCTTATAAGACATTAGGCGAAGCCATTACCTACCTGAACACCAACGGGGCAGATGGAAGCAGAATATTTATGAATGGGATTTTTTCGGAAACGCTGCCAGCGCAGACGTATTGGTATGAGTTTATCGGGTGTGGGGGAGGTTGGCAGGGTAAAGTTTTATTTTGGAGTAATAACTTAACAAATCAACGAGTAGTGCCAAACACCGCAGGAATGAGGGTTTCTAATTTTATTACCATGAATTATGATGGTAATGATTTTATATCTCAGAGTTCAAGTGGACATCTGATGTATTTTCTAAATGGAATAATACAAAACGCAAACCTTAACAACACCACTCTTTCAGGAAGGCAGCAATTAATTTATAGATGTATCTTAAAAAACGTGAGTTTTACAAGGTCAACAACAAGTGGATATGCCGGAATTTATGCTTATGATTCTATTTTATATGACTTTTATCATAATCACAGCGGAACGCAAACAGAGATATTAGGGTCACACAATTATTTAAAAATAGATTATGACAAAACAGTGTCTTTAATTCGTGATTTTACAGTAAATTCACTTAAAGATATTGAAGCGCAATTCCTAAATGTAAACAATAACGATTTCAATGTAAGGATTACATCACCGCTTTTGGGGGCGGGAATTATTGATGAAATAACAGGGCAAGCAAAAAACGTCGGTGATGTGGTATTTGGTCTGCCTTACAATGGCCTAATTTTGGAATTTACCACAGCAGGTGGGGCCACCATAACCGACCTTACTCTTGATTCAACAGGTAAATACACCATAACAGCCCCTGCAACTTCAGGAACACTTGAAACAGCCCTAATGGACTTGGGGAATATTTACCCGTTGGAGAATATCGACCTGTTTAATGTTTTCGACTTTTTAAGCGGCGAAATAACGCAAGGCGTGTTTGAAGATTTTGTTTCGCCACGGATGGCCCTTACAATCAAACTGAAATACGGACTAACCGAAGCCGAAGTAACAGAATGCCCTTGGCTACTGATTGAATATGGAAAACAGCCCACCTTTTCAGGCACAGGCGCAAGCCGTGTGGGCAATGCAGCCGATACGTTTGACCCTGATACCTTTCAAACGATTACCTGCCGATATATGAAATTATTTGTAACCCTTCAAAACAATTCATAATATGCCCACAGGCCCGGTACAATTACAAGGAATAACCATATCAGCGAAAATAAAGGAAACGCTGATGGGTATTGATACCCGCAGGAATATCCTGCGAGGCATTACCATTGGCGTGGGTACAGGGGCAAGTATCATGCAAATGAAAGTAGTGGATAGAAACCACGAACCCATAGAAGGCGCAACGTGCAGGGTGCTGAATGCGATTGGTGGGAGTAATAATGTGATTTCACTTGACACTGTAGATGATTATTTGCGGGTTGCGGGAAGCGGGCTTCCAATAGCTGCCAATGCCAATTTTGTTTTTGAAATGTATATAAAAGTGGCCTCGTGGCACGGGAATAATCCCGGCCTTTGGCGGGCGGGAACGGCCTCAAACGGAACAAGTTTTAATATTTTTAACGGCACCACCGGCAGGCCGTGGATAAGGTGGAACGGCACAGATGTATTAAGGCCAACAACCGGATATCAATTTCCAACGGGCGAGTGGCACAAAATCAAATTTGAAGTGATTAGCGGTACTTCAGCGAGTTTCTACGTTGATGACGAATTAAAGCACACCGCCAACCACACACGCCCCACCCCTGCGATTGATATTTATAATTTCGGTTATCAAAATGCCATTGGTGAAAGGGTTGCTGGTTTATATTCTAATATCAAAATTAAAGAAAACGGCACAACAAAAATGAAGTGGCCGATTGACGAGGGTACGGGAACAACGCTTGCAGATGAAAGCGGAAACAGTTATAATGGTACTGTTTTTGGCGCAACATGGCAAGAAGCCGATGAGAGTTTTCCGCTATTTTCAAGCGACATACAAGGCTACGACCCCACCCCCTACGACAGCCAAACCACCAACGCCAACGGGCTTTGCACACTCAACTATCAAATTAATAATATTCACGGACTTGAAGTAACCCTGCCCGGCAAGCGAAGGTTTATCATGCCCTTTGAAAGAACCACAAGGGGCTTATTGGATTGGCAGGTTTTGTTAAGCGACTACCTTGCCACCTTTGCAACGGACAAGGGGAACATCCTTATAAATGCTGAACCTGAAAATAATGACAACAATTTCCTAATCGAATAATCATGGCATACAGATATAGGGCACATATATTCTGGAAAGACAATTCACCCGGCTTCGCACAATGGGCAAGCGATCAAGTGGCACAACGTCTCACGATGGCATTCCACCTTAATGAAGGCGCAATGAATGAAGAGCGTTCAGAAAACATTATTGTCAACGACTTTGAGT
>SKRM01000047.1 GCA_007118495.1 Bacteroidales bacterium | reverse complement strand
CGAAGGTGATGTATTTGACTGATACGGGCAGGCGGTGGGATGGGGATTTGGTAAGTGTAAGAGACAAAGTCGAAAAGTCGAAAGGTCGAAAAGTCGAAAGGTTTAAATCAACTAAAGACATTATAAAGGCGACGAGTGAGGGGAGTTTGCCGGAGCAGATCATGATTACGGTGCATCCGCAGCGGTGGACGGATCGCTTTGGGCCGTGGTTGTGGGAGCTGGTGTGGCAAAATGCTAAAAACGTAATAAAGGGCGCGGTGGTGCGTTGGAATAACAGATGAGCAGGGTGAATATTGTCCGGTTTTTGTTGTTTGTATACCTGGTCGTTGTCCTGGTGGTCACCATCATCCCAACGGGTTCATCAGGGAAGTCGCTGAACAATATTACGGTGCTCAGTCTCCGGGCTGACTACCTGATCCACGCCCTCATTTTCCTGCCGCTGGTTCCGCTTTGGAAAGTCACTTTTCCGCGCCACAGGCTTTGGTGGGTGATGCTCATTGGATTTGTTATCGCTGCCCTGGCTGAAATATCCCATTACTACCTGCCATACCGTGCCTACAATGTGAATGATCTGCTGTTCAACATGCTGGGTGTGTTACTTGGCGGATTGGCTGTTTTCCTGATGATACCTCACCAAAACAAACAATTCAAAAACAAGGTATGAGCGCATTGATATCGAAGATATCAACTGCGCGAAGAATTGTTTTTGAATCGACTCCCGTGAAGCTGAAATTTCCACTACAAGATGTCACAGTTAGCCAGGTCACTGAAACCAATTCGGTAAACAACCCGGTGTTGGAGGATGGGTTTGTGGCCATTAGCCAAAATCAGTTTCAGCTGAAGGTTTCTGGGTTGGCGACTTACTTTGCCACCAATGGCAAGGAGATCCAGGTAGCACCCGAACCTGGCGCAGACCCAGCCCATGTCAATTTATACCTGCAAGGCTCCGTATTTGGCGCCATTTTGCACCAGCGAAAGATACTGCCCCTGCATGGCAGCAGCTTTAGCTGGCAAGGCAAGGGCATTTGCATCTGCGGAGAAACCCTGGCGGGTAAATCATCACTGACCACCAGCTTCTGCCTGGAGGGTGGTGGGTTGCTGGCAGATGATGTAACACCCATTCGCATGCTGGATGGCCAACCCATCATCATACCACGAAGTGGCCATGTCAAGCTCTGGAAAGACAGCATGGAAGCCCTGGGGCTTGATACCGTGAATCTGGAAACCACCGGCAGCGGAGAACCCAAATACCACCAGCCACTACCCCAGCCAGGGGATAAAAATACGCCATTGACGCACATCATCGTTTTGGAGACCGGGGCGGTAAACCACATGATTCATGAAACGCTGTCGGGCGTAGCCGCCTTCACCGCCCTGCGCAACCAGATCTACCGCTGGGAATACCTCCCCGCCATGCCCGAAACCGAAGCCGCCTACTTGCAACAACTCATCAACATCAGCAAAACCATACCCATCACCAAGGTAACCAGACCAGAAAACATAGCCATTAAGGAAACTAAAAACTATTTCCGTAGTATCATTAAATAACGCAGTAACTACCAACCGCCGTTGCTGCGCAACGGCATAACCGCGAGGCGCGCCGCGCCGAGCCAACCGCCCGAGGCGAAGCCGAGGGCCTAACCCAACTGCGCAAGCATGCTCTTAGAAGCCTACATCCTCCTCCACCTTTCTCGCCTCATGCTGTGGATATTGCCATTCAGGTGGTGTCTGAAACTTTGTGCTGTTTCTGTCAGACCAGGCCGGGAACCTGATGAGGGGGAATTGGCCGCCATCACCCGGGCCATTCGCCGGGCCGGCAGGAAGACGGTTTTTCATACAACTTGCCTGGTGAAAGCCATTGTTGCCCGATGGATGCTTCGACGCAGGAAGATTCAATCCATCTTGTATTTCGGGGTGCAGCCTGACAGCCTGAAGAAAATTGCTGCCCATGCCTGGGTGGTGAGCCATGGACAAGAGATCACACCCCGCTCGGGCGATTACAAGATATTGCTGGAGCATTGATTTTCTGACATTTACTTGCTTTGCGTTAAAAAATAACATATATTTACCCACAGTTTAAACCATCGAAAACACATATTCCCATGAACACCCCGAAAAAACGCTGGGAATCGCCCGAGATACACAGGCTCTCCGTGAAAAGCTTTACCCTGACAAAGGCCGCTTCTGATACCATTGAAAAGCCCGGGAAAGAACAACAAGCCATGGGTAAAGGGCACCCCTCCTAGTTTACACCCACTTTTTTTTTAATCCATGTTATTTGGTGCCATTAACTCCGGCAGCGGCCAGCCGCCTCCGGAGCAGGTTCTGATGAATGTGCGCACCACCCTCTCCTGGGATGGATGTAGCCAGCACCCTGTAGAATCTGAAGGTTTTTGGGCCCAGGTGCTGCTGAATACGGCCCTTCCTTACCAGCCATCCGACCATCATTTCCATGATCAGGAGGCTGGTTTGCTGGTTTTGGTGGATGGCTGCATCTACAATCAGCAAGCCCTGGCCGTTGATCTGGGGCTTGGATCTGATGAGCTGCATACACCCCATTTGGTTGCCGGGGCTTTTAAGCAGTGGGGGCCGGCATTCGTTGAAAAGCTCAACGGTGATTTTGCCATCTGCATCCACCTGGCCGGCAGCAAAGAAAGTTACCTGTTCCGTGACCATGTGGGCATCCGCCCCCTGGCCTTTGCCGTACTTGAACCGCATGTGTACTTTGCAACCGATGGCATGGGTTTGTGCAAGGCTTTGTTTCCCCATGAGCCCATCAGCCGTGATTATCTACTGAATCAGTTTCTTTGGGATGGATACAACCAGGATTTGATGCCCCGCCCCGGAGTGCAAAAGCTCAAACCCGGCCACTACCTGAAAATTATTGGAGGGAAGTGGGAAACGGTTCGCTACTGGCATCCCCGGAATATTTATGAAGACAAAAGCCTGAACAGGGAAAAGGTATTGGCAGACATCAAAACCCTGGTGCATGACGCAGTGAAAATCCGCTGCGATGATCGTTTCAGGGCATCGGCCCACATGAGTGGGGCGTTGGATAGCAGTGTGGTGGCCGTGCTGGCCAGAAAAGCCTACACCCGGCAGCATCCCTTTTACGGGCTTTCATGGACACCCCTGCGGGCACCCATGCAAGATAACCTGGCCTATGATGAGCGTGTACTTGTTCGCACCATGTGTGAACGCCATTACATGATTCCTTTTTTCGCCGATTTCGGGGCTGAAGACTGCCTGGGGTTTTCAGGCGAGTGGCGCAGCACCTGTCACTACCTGGCCGAACGAAAGGTGGTGGAATTTGTCAGGGAAAAGAAAATCAACCTGATATTTAGTGGCTGGGGCGGGGATGAATTTGTAAGCATGGGCAACCGGGGCATTGATGCGGATCTGATCAAAAAATGCCAACTGAGGTCATTTTTTCATAAATACCCATGG
>SKRM01000072.1 GCA_007118495.1 Bacteroidales bacterium | reverse complement strand
TATGCCAGCCCCGAGCAGATCCGCGGCGAGCCGGTGACCACCGCCAGTGATGTGTATGCCCTGGGCCTGCTGCTTTACGAATTGCTGACCGGTGCCAAAGGCCAGGACGTTTCCGGCACTCGGGCCAGCGAGGCCGAACGAATGATCACCTCGCTGGTACCCGATAATCCCAGCACGGCGGCACAGCGCAAGCACCTGACGGTGGAATCAGCATCCCGTGCAGCTGAGCTGCGCGGTACAAGCCCGCGTGCACTGGCGCGGCGTCTTGCCGGCGATCTCGATGCCATCTGCATGTTATGCCTGCGCAAGGAGCCGGACGAGCGTTACCGCACGGTGGCCGGCCTGCTCGACGATCTCCAGGCCCATCGCGAGGGGCTGCCGATCAAGGCGGCCGGCACCAGTGGTTGGTACCGGGCCGGCAAGTTCATCCGCCGCAATGCCCTGGCGGTTGGAGCAACTACCGTGATCGCGCTGCTGGTACTGTCGGCGACTGTCATCCTGGCACTGGTCAACGCCGAGCTGATCGAACAGCGAAATCGGGCGTTGACGGCCGAGCAGGCGGCTGCCGAACGCGCCGAGGACCTGGCCCGGGTCGCGGAATTCCAGACCGAGCAGCTCGGCGCGCTCGACCCACAGGCCTTTGGACTTCGCATTCGCGATGGTCTGCTGGAACAACTGGCTGATGAGTCGCTTTCCCAAGCAAGCGGCACCGGCCTCGACCGGGTCAATTTCACAGACCTGGCCCTGGTCACGCTGGACCGCGGTTTGTTCGACCACACTGCAACGGCCATTGATCAGGGCTTTCCGGGTCAGCCTCTGCTGCGCGCCAGCCTGCTGCAGTCCTTTGCCGACAGCCTGCGCAGTATCGGCCTGCACGGGCGGGCCGAGATCGCCCAGCTCGAAGCGCTGGCATTACGATCGCACCACTTGGGTGACAATCATCCCGAGACCCTGACCTCGCGACACGCGCTGGGACTGCTGCGAAACGACCAGGGGAACCTGGACGAGGCCCTGGAGCTGATCGAAGCGGTCAACCAGGCACGCCTGGAAGAACTCGGCCAGAAGGATCCGGCCACCCTGGAAGCGATGGAAAGCCTGGCGCTGGTGCATATCGGCCTTGGCGACCTGGAACGGGCCAGGTCGTTGCTGGAAGACCTGTTGTCCACCCAGCGGGAAGTCGTCGGCGATGACCACCCAACCACCATCAGCGCCCTGTCCAATCTTGGCGGCGTCCTGCTTCGCAGCGGTGAGATCGCAGCCGGCCGGACAATGCTGCAGGATGCTCTTGCAGCCAGCCGTCGCGTGCATGGCGAGGATCATTTGCGCACCATCAATGCACTCAGCAACATTGGCGCCACTTACCAGATCGAGGAAAACTTCAAGGAGGCGGAGCATTACACCCGCCAGGCGTTGGACAGCTACCGAAACGTGCTCGGTCGCAATCACATGCGCACCCTGCGCACCCAGTCCAACCTGGCAGCACTGTATCGTGCCCAGGGCCGTCTGGTCGAGGCCAGGGAGCTGCAACTGGATGCGCTTGAAGGCATGCGTGCCAATATCGGTCCGAATCACCCGGACACCCTGGGCACCCAGCACAATGTCGGCATGGTCTTGTGGACACTGGGCGAGATCGATGAGGCCCGCGATTACCTGGAAAGCGCCCGCCAGGCCTTTATCGAACTGAGCGGGGCCGACCATTACGGTGCGGTGGGCGCGGCCATCAACCTGGCCCGGCTGGAGGTCGAACAGCAACGCTTCTATGAGGCCATAGAACCGCTGATGCAATCATGGGAAGCGCTGAATCAGACAGCTCCCAACAGTCGGGCACGTTCGACCGCGGCCGAACTGTCTGAAACCTACCAGGCCTGGCACGAGGCCGAGCCTGAGGGCGGCCATGAGGAACAGGCCGCATACTGGAAAGCCGAAGCCGAGCGTGTGAATCAACTGCTCAACCAAACCGAGAACTGACCATCCTCAATCGGCTCGCACCCGAGTGCCTTCGCTGATCTGATCGCCCGGATGGGTAATGACCACCTCACCGGCGTCCAGGCCGCTGGTAATCTGGGTAAGCAGACCGCTGGAACGGCCGCGGTCGACGGACCGCTGGCGGGCCCGGCCGTTGTCGATGACATACACGGTCCATTGCCCGTCGACCCGGAACAATGCGCTGGTCGGGACCTGGATGACGTCCGCGCCTTCCCACAGCACGAACTCAGCCTCGACACGGTAACCCACGCCCAACTGTTGCCAGGCAGTTTCGGGGTCATCGAAATCGATGATCACCGGCACCCTCTGCTCTTCCACGCCGAGCGCCGACACACGCGTGAATCCGGCGGGCTCGATGCGCCGTACCGTGCCCTCCAGCGTCTCGTCACCGCCCCAGCCGGTCATCAGCACACGCATGCCCGGGCGTACCCGCACGGCCATCATCGACAGCAGATCGACCTGAACTTCCAGATCCTCGAGACTGCCAACATCCACAACCGCCTCGCCGGCCGCTATCGCCCCTTCGCAGCAGCGGTGACGACGCAGCACCACCCCGCCAACCGGTGATCTCACATCCAGTTCGCCCTGCTCTTCGGCGGGACGCTCGCCGCTGGCAATATCGAGTACCGCCCGGGCACTTTCGACCTCGAATCCGGCCACCTCGACGGCATGTTCAGCCGCACGACGTGCGGCAATCTGGCGATCCCGGGTCGAGCGGGCCCGCTCCATTTCCGTGGTCGAGACCAGGCCGCGTTCGTGCAGTTCGCGATAGCGCTGGTATTCGCTTTCGGCAAAACGGGCATCGGCTTCCACGGTTTCCAGGTTGGCCAGGGCATTACCGCGCCGGGCACGTGCGGCCGACAGGTTCTCGCGCGCCTGGCTCAGGCTGCGCGCATCAAGGGCCGGGGCCGGGTGCGGCTCCATTCGAAACAACACTTCTCCCAGCTCCACCGAATCCCCCGGCTCGGGCTGGACCCGTTGCAGATAACCCCCGATGGGGGCCGAGACCGTATAAATGTCACGCAGTCGGGTCTGGCCCTCTTCATCGACCGACTCGACAAAATTGGCGGCCAGTACCTTGGCACTATTGACCGGCACCGGCGAAGGCCGCAAGGCCAGCACCAGCACAACCAGCAGGCCAATGGCCACCAGCGGAACAATCCAGCGTCGTTTCTGTTTCATAACCATTCTCTTCCGTCCGTATTACGTCCTTTGTCTCCCCAACCAAAGCCTTTCCAGAAATTCGGCTTCTGACCGTCGGCCACGTAGGGCCGACCTACGACTCACTTCCGTCTTCCGGCTTCCGTCTCCCGGTCTCCCGTCATTCAATACTCTTAAGGGCGGAGACCATGTCGAGCTTTTTCAGCCTCCGCACGATCATCAGTACCGACAGCGACGAGGCCAGGATCACTCCGGCGGCGGCAAAGGCATAGGTCTGATGGGTGATATGGAACGGCACCCGAAGCATGTCCATGCTGAAGGCCAGGCTGAGCAACC